>NZ_LMRY01000007.1:0-276742 GCF_001427935.1 Paenibacillus sp. Soil724D2 | reverse complement strand
CGCTAGCGCACAAAAATTGTGCGCAAGGTCTGCAGATCCGTCGCGATCGGRCGCTAGCGCACAAAAATTGTGCGCAAGGTCTGCAGATCCGTCGCGATCGGRCGCTAGCGCACAAAAATTGTGCGCAAGGTMTGCAGATCCGTCGCGATCGGACACTAGCGCACAAAAATTGTGCGCAAGGTCTGCAGATCGGTCGCCACCGGACGCTAGCGCACAAAAATTGTGCGCAAGGTATGCAGATCGGTCGCCACCGGACGCTAGCGCACAAAAATTGTGCGCAAGGTCTGCAGATCCGTCGCCGCCGGGCGCTAGCGCACAAAAATTGTGCGCAAGGTCTGCAGATCCGTCGCGATCGGGCGCTAGCGCACAAAAATTGTGCTTCTTTCAAAAATACTATTGTAATTTTGCTTAACTTGAAGTAAATTATCCATTATCAGGTCGTGAAGTACACGCCGCTTGCTCCGGAAATTCTTTTCCGGAGCAAGCGGCTATTTTATTTCCTAAAGGTGGAGAAGAAGATGGAAAAAATAAACGGTGAAATGAATCTGCAGCTTCGTACTGCATACGAAAAGTGGGTGGCATTTCAAATCGAGTCGTGCACAGGGGAACGGCGTAAGCGGCTGCAAAAGGGCCTGAGTTTTTCACTAAAGAAATTCATTATCCATGTGTTTTGGCCCGCTGTCGGGAATTTTGACGATTGGCTTGCTGAGTACGAAGTGATCGATTATAAAGACGGCTTCAGATACCTGGATTTGGCCAAACCATCGCCAGTCATCAAAATTTGCATCGAAGTAGACGATAAGGGAACACATGGTCATAACGCGGATTCGTATAAATTTTCAGATGACCGGTTCCGCCAGAATGACCTTGTAATTGACGATTGGAAGGTGCTTCGCTTTTCATTGCATAGCATACTGGAGCAGCCTCGCCGTTGCCAACAACAGATGATGCATGCGTTAGCGAAGTGGGGGATTGAATCAAATATAATTGAACCGCCTTTGTCTCCAACGGAACTTGCTATTTTCAAATTTATCGAAAATAAGACAGGGGCTTATTCCCCGATTACGATAGCTCAAGCAGTTGGAATCCACAGAAATACTGCACTAAAATATCTTAAGTCTCTAGTTGAAAAAGGCAAAGTGATGCCTGATGTCAGAACCGGTGGTCCAATAAGGCGATACCGCAGCAATAGGGTTTAATAACGCAATTCCCCGAAAAAATTTCAGCAGTCGGAACAGCTTCCGGTGGAAAGTCATTCGACCCAACTGAACAGCTTAATAGAAAAATTTCAACTGTTGCGAGAAGATTTTCTATTATTTTTAGTTTTGATCGAAGGTATGATGAAGGCACGGAGAAACAAACATAAATTATAAAAATTCGGAGGAAATTGAACATGAAAAATGTGAAGATTTTGTTGTTACTATTTGTCGTATTTGCACTTACTGCTTGTGGTAAAGCAGTGGAAACAAAACCTGCAGCAGCTACTGGGGCGCCAGCAGAAACAACTAAAGCTGCTAAGGCAGCAGACCCGACACCAGGAAAAAAAGTGGTTATCGGTTTGACCGTACAAAATTTAAGCAATCCTTTCTTCGTAGCGATGTCCAAAGGTGCAGCTGAAGCTGCTAANGATTTTATTACTAAAAAAGTAAGTATGATTATTCTAAGTTCCGTAGATACCAAAGGTATTGCAGCAGCAGTGGGTCAAGCTAAAGCGGCAGGTATCCCCATTATTTCTGTCGATACAATTTCTGAAGGTGGCGTTAATGCGAGTGTAACTTCCGATAACGTTCAAGCAGGAAGAATCGCAGGTGAATATTTGGTTAAACGGTTGAACGGAAAAGGAAATATTGCCGTATTGGATGGACCGCCGGTATCCGCTGTAACAGACCGCATTGCAGGATTTAATGAAGCTCTCAAAACAGCTCCAGGTATTAAAATCGTTGCTAATCAAAATGGTAACGGCAACCGTGAAACATCGCTGGCGAAGATGGAAACCATCCTGCAGTATTAAAATCGTTGCTAATCAAAATGGTAACGGCAACCGTGAAACATCGCTGGCGAAGATGGAAACCATCCTGCAAGCAAACGGTAAAGGACAAATCGATGCGGTATTTGCTATTAATGATCCAACAGGTATTGGCGCTAAAATCGCAGCAGAACAAGCCGGTCGAGACAAGGAAATGTTTATCGTTGGGGTGGATGGATCTCCGGATGCTGTGACTACACTGAAAGAAAACAAGAGCTATGTTGGAAGCTCAGCACAAAATCCGTTTAATATGATTACCATTGCGGTTGAAACGGCATTTAAAGTTCTTGCTGGTGAAAAAGTGGAACCATTAATTAAACTTCCAACTGATTTCATTACTACAGAAAACGTAAAAGACTATAAAGGCTGGTAATTTGGAGTCATTATTACCGATGTGGTACCTGCTAGCGGGTACCACATCGTGCTTTAAGGGGAGAGAACGGCGCCGGTAAGTCGACGTTTATGAAGATTTTGGAAGGGATATACCGTCCGGAAGACGGCGTAATTCATGTATCGAAGGGAGGTGCTGAAACCTAGGTATGCTCCTGTAGGATATTTAAAACAATCGATCCATAATTTTATGAAAGGGGTTACAAAAATGGCGATTAGCGCCCGAAAGTTAAAAAGTAATGTTGCGTTAGGTTTAGCTAGTTTTATGTTATTTTCTAATGTTGTTTCTTTTAGTGGAATATCAACAGCCGCGAATGCTTTACAACATCCTGTCACAATTGAAAATCCTGATTTTGAAGCTGGCGACCTATCAGGATGGATGACAACGGGGAATGCATTTAGCGATCTGCCCTCATCTACCCAGCATTTTTGGGGAGACCATCCTTTTAAACAGAACGGGACTTATCATGCTTGGGGATGGAATCCGGAGGCAGTAGATCCCAGCAATAGCAGCAATAACATCTCAGATTCAAGAACAGGAACGTTGAAATCGAGCACGTTCAGGCTTTCCGGGAATGGTGAGGTTAACTTCTTGGTTGGTGGAGGCAATGATATCGACAATTTGTATGTCTCTCTCGTTCGCGCTTCTGATCATACAATCTTGTTTAAAAGCGCGGGGTCCGCATTGCCGGATCAGTATGAAAGATATGTACGAGTGAATTGGCAAGCTCAAGATTACATAGGGGAAGATCTCTATATTGAAGTTGTGGACAATAGCACAAGTCAGCATATTAATGTGGATGATTTTCATGTATACAATGTAACGAATAGTATTGATAATCCAAGCTTCGAAACGGGAGACTTGAGTGGTTGGAACGCTAAGGGCGATGCTTTTTCAGTCTCAAACGCGGTAGCTTATGGTGAGGAACAAACCTCTTATTATCAAAAAGGGAAGTACTTTGTATCGGGCTTGACCGGTGATGCCGGAAGTGCAGAAGCAAAGTCAGGTTCTCTGCAGTCTACCTCATTCAAGCTAGAAGGAACAGGCGAAGTAAACTTTCTTATCGGCGGAACGAATGATATGGATCATACTTATGTTGCTCTAGTCAGAGAGTCCGACGATACAGAATTATATAGAGCAACCAGTTCTTCTCTAGGTGACGGTCCCGAATCCATGAAAAGAGTGATATGGGATGCTTCCGCTCATCTAGGCGAAGTGGTCTACTTGAAAGCTGTTGATCTGGGTCAAGGACACATCAATGTTGATGATTTCCACGTATATAATACCATTCATAACGTTGTGAACCCTGACTTCGAAACAGGCGACTTAACAGGATGGACCGTTGTATCCGGAGAAGCGCCCGGTCAAGTTTCGCCAACCGTAAATTATTGGTATGGAATTCCGATTAATAAGACAGGTCAGTTCCATTTTTGGGGCGATGACATGAAGCAAGGATCTATCAAATCCAGTGTGTTTGTCCTTGGTGGAACTGGCGAGATTAATTTCATGATGGGTGGCGGAGATCTCGATACGCAGTATGTTGCTTTAATGCGTGCTTCTGACAATACGGAACTGATGAGAGCAAATAATACACAATTTGCAGATTCTGAGGCGTATGCAAGAGTGACTTGGGATGCTTCGGCTTACCTAGGTGAGCAAGTCTATTTAATGCTTGTGGACCAGATAGCAGCAGGCGGATGGCAGCACGTGAATATTGACGATATCCATGTTTATAATCTGCCTCATGACATTGTGAATCCTGACTTTGAAACCGGGGACTTGACGGGTTGGACTGTTACGAGTGGCGAGGCGCCTGGTCGAGTCACTTCTGAAGTAAATTACTGGCATCCTGACCCGATTAATAAAGTCGGTGAGTATCACTTCTGGGGTGACGATTGGAAGGAAGGCAGTATCCAATCAAGCACGTTTGTGCTAGGTGGGAATGGTGAAATTAATTTCATGCTAGGCGGAGGTAATTTCCCCCAAACGGAGTATGTTGCACTAATTCGTGCTTCTGACGGGAAAGAACTGATCAAATCCACGCATACAGCTCATGCAGGCTCTGAGGGGTATGATCGAGTTGTGTGGGATGCTTCTGCATTTACAGGTGAGGAAGTGTATCTGAAAGTAGTGGATAGCGTGCCTGGCGGCGGATGGCAGCATGTTAACCTTGACGATATTCATGTATTCAACAACGATCCGGCCGATATCTTGAATCCAAGCTTCGAAACAGGCACTTTGGAGGGCTGGCAAGCTGCAGGTGATGCTTTTACAGGAGCTGTTTCCGCTGAGACAATGTCGGGTGAAGACCCAATCAACCAAATAGGCAATTACTATATTCAAGGCTTAGCTGGCGCCGGTTCGGGTAATGCGAATGCAAGAACAGGCTCTCTCCAATCGTCAGTCTTTAAACTTGGCGGCAACGGTGAAATTAACTTTATGTTAAGTGGTAATCATGATCCGAGTAACCTATACGTTGCGTTAGTAAACGCGGAAGACGATTCAATCCTATTCAGTGAGACACCAGCAAATGGTGCGGTAAACCCTGAATCTCTTCGACGGATCGTTTGGGATGCCAAAGCCTACTTAGGGCAAAAGATGTTTTTGAAAGTTATGGACAATAGCCTAACAGGACATTTGAATGTCGACGATTTCCATGTTCGCAATACAGGTTCTCCTTCTTATGTGATGAATAATGAAGATTTTGAAAAAGGAGATTTATCTGGATGGACAGTAGGTGGCAACGCATTTTCAGTTTCTGATCAGGACACTGATTCTTCGGGAAATGCCTACGGGCAACAGCGCAAATATCATGTTATTGGAAATAACGAAGCGACAGGCACTTTAACTTCCAGTACATTCAGGCTGGCCGGGACAGGGACTGTTAATTTTAAAATTAGCGGAGATATAGATGTTGACCATCTTTATGTATCATTAGTTCGAGCTTCCGACCATAAAGAATTGTTTAGAGCAACAGGTAACAACTCTCAGAGTTATCAAACCGTTAGTTGGGACGCTTCGAAATTTATAAACGAAGAGCTTTATTTCACCATAGTCGACAATGTGGCGACAGGTCATATCCATGTCGATGATTTCAACTACTATGTGTCTCATGAAATTATGAATGGCGATTTCGAAAGCGGAGACTTACGAGGTTGGAAGATCGTTGAGGGTAACGCTTTTGATAATACGGTAACAACGCAGGATAAATTCTGGGGAACAAAGCCATTTAAGCACAATGGACAGTATCATCTCTGGGGCTTTCAAGGCGGTGGAGACGGCAGAAAGGGAGTTATGGAATCCAGCCATTTCATCGCTTTGGGCGATAAGAATATCCCTACATCGGGAAGATTAACTTTCCTGATGGGCGGCGGTTCGGATATCGATAACTTATACGTTGCGCTAGTAAGGGATCGAACAGGCGAGATTCTTTTCACGACTACAGGCAATAGTGATGAACAATATTCAGAGCATGTTTTTGACGCTACCCCGTATGCCGGAGAAGAACTGTATTTCCGGATTGTGGATCAAACAACTGTCGGATGGGGACATCTCAATCTGGATCGCTTTGTAACGGTGAATGCTGTTTCACAATTGGAAAACCCTGATTTTGAAACTGGCGATTTGTCTGGGTGGACACTGGAAGGTGAAGCATTCGCAGATTCTGTCTCAAATTTACCCGGGAATGGAAACTATGGAACGTATTATGTGAACGGGAATAAAGCGAGTAACCCTGCCTTGACAGGTACATTGTCATCAAAAGTATTCCAATTAACAGGGACTGGCATTCTGAGCTTTTTGGTCGCTGGAGGCAAGGATGCTGATCAGCTGCATGTAGCCCTAGTCAGAGCTTCTGATCATATGGAACTGTTTAGAGCCACGGGATCGGACTCAGACATATTTCAGGATGTTACATGGGATGCATCAGCTTACCTGGGGGAAGAAGTATATTTTAAAGTCGTAGACAATAAGACCTCAGGCATTTTTGGTTATATCAATGTAGATGATTTTCAATTAAGTATTCCGCGTGAAAACTATTCAGAACCATACAGACCACAGTTCCATTATACACCTGAAAAAAATTGGATGAATGATCCAAACGGTATGGTCTATTATAATGGGGAATACCATCTGTTTTACCAGTATAGTCCTTTTTCCACATCCCCTGCTTTCGATAAGATGCATTGGGGGCATGCGATAAGTACAGATCTTACCCATTGGAAAGAACTTCCACCGGCAATAGCGCCTGATGAACATGGTGCCATATTCTCAGGCAGTGCTGTAGTAGATGCGCATAACACATCCGGATTTTTTAATGAAGAAGGCTCCGGTCTGGTAGCGTTCTATACTCAAAATGGATCACAGCAGGTGCAGAGTATCGCTTACAGTAAGGATAATGGCAGAACCTGGACGAAATATACAGGAAATCCTGTCCTGTTGCCGGAAGCTGCAGCGGATTTAAGGGAACCTAACGGAACTGCGCCGGATTTCAGGGATCCTAAAGTATTCTGGCATGAGGATACTCATAAATGGATCATGCAATTAGCAGTTGGTCATCACATTGAGTTCTATTCATCGATAAATTTAAAACAATGGAATTATGAAAGCTCATTTGGTTCTGACGGTCTTGGCTCACATTTCGGCATCTATGAATGTCCTGATTTGATCGAATTACCCGTCGATGGAGATCCAACTAAGAAGAAATGGGTTATGATCATTAGTACCGGTGATGGTAACGGAAACAGAAGAGAAGTTGACCCTCAGCCTCCTGGCAAAGGATCGGGTATGATGTATTTTGTCGGCACGTTCGATGGCAAAACTTTTACACCGGATGAACGGCCAACTTCTGATCAATCCAATTGGATTGACTATGGTTCAGATTTCTATGCAGCAGTAACATGGAGCAATATTCGGGATGAGCAAGGAAGACCCGTATGGCTCGGCTGGATGAATAACTGGAGATATGCGAGCAATACGCCTACAAGTACTTGGCGGGGTGGAATGAGCATTCCGCGTACGATTGAGCTTAAGACGACAACAGATGGAATCCGTCTGATTCAGGAGCCGGTTCAGCAATTGGAACAATTAAGAAAGCCGGTTCTGCATTGGACCAATTTCCAAGTTCAACAGGATAACAATGTATTGCAAGCCGTATATGGAAGTACAATGGAAATTGTCGCGGAATTCGGTATTCAGGATGCATCGGAATTTGGATTCAAGGTTCGGAAGTCCAACTCTCAGGAGACAGTGATCGGGTATGACACATCAAGTCAAAAAGTGTTTGTGGACCGTACACATTCTGGAGGGCCTGACGTAAGTGATATTGTCCCTGTCCGGCAAGAAGCTCCTCTCATTCCGGAAAATAACAAAATTAAACTTCATATCATCGTAGATGAGGATACCCTTGAAGTGTTTGCGAATGATGGAAGAAAAGTTTTCACAGATCAAATATTCCCTGATTCGAAGAGTAAGGGCCTTGAGCTTTATGCAGAAAATGGGGAAGTGAACGTCAACTCTTTAAGTATTTATCAGCTTGACAGCATTTGGGCAGATAGGTCGATCAAAAAGCTTCAAATGGATAAAAGAAGCTATACGCTTGAAACGAATGGAACCCACAAAACAGTTGTATCGGCTCTTGTACTAAGTTCAATGACTCAAACTGTAAGCCAAGCGGTATATGGCGGTGCCATTCAAGATGCAAGCAACTCTGTAACGGGAATCGTGTATGGAGGTTTGCAGGGTATGCCATTAACGGTATATGGATATGGCGATCTAACAAGCAAACAAATGGTTACAGACCAAGCAGTCTTCAAAAGCTCTGATCCTTCTGTAGCAATTGTGAATGCTGCCGGCATCGTATATGGGAAGCGACCGGGTCAAACCTTGATTACAGCTGCGTATAAAGGACATGTGACAACAGCTTCTGTTACTGTTTTACAATCAAATGAAGCTGATTCAGACCCAGATCCTGCGCCGGAGCCCCCGCTAACTACAGGAGCGGGTACAACGTCTAACAACCAGGACCGACTTGTTGTTCCGACAAGCGTAATTAATAAAATTGCTGTGGGTAAAGCTTCGAAAGAAGGGCTGAATAAAGCGTTGGATGCAGCCAAAACTGACGCTAAAGGCATCAAAAAGATTACAATCGAATTGGACAAAGCGGATGATGTTAAAGGGTATAGCATCGAGATACCATCTACGTTCTTATCGAGTGATCATGCTAATCGACAATTTGAAATTCGTAGTCCAATAGGCACCATGACTTTATCGAGTCAGATGTTTACCAAAGGCGCGTTCAATGAGAATGATAATATTGTATTAAGTATGACCCTTGCTGAGCGTGATGCAGCTGGTAACGGCAAACAATCTGAAATCGGAACAAGACCGGTTCTTGAATTAATTGCCACTTTGAATGGTAAAGTTATTCCATGGCGTAATGCGGATGCTCCTGTACAGGTAGCTATCAATTACACGCCTACAGCAGAAGAAATGAACCATACAGATCATTTAGTTGTCTGGTATCTGGATCCATCCGGCAGCATCGCGCCTGTTCCAAATGCCAAATTTAATAAAGCAACGGGTGAAATGATCTTTAAAACGATCCATTTCAGCTATTATGCAATTGCTTACGTGAATAAGTCCTTTGATGATCTTAATGATTATGCTTGGGCTAAAAAGCAGGTCGAACTCCTTGCATCCAAAGGAATTATTCAAGGCACAACAGAGACAGCTTTTGCTCCGCAAGAGGATATTACAAGGGCAGACTTTATTCTGCTGCTTGTACGCGCACTTGAATTAACGGCCCAAGTGGATTCCGACTTTGATGATGTTAAATCTGATGATTATTATTATGAAGCGGTCAGCATCGCCAAAAAGCTGGGTATTACCAATGGCATAGATGGAAGTCACTTTAACCCGAATGCTTCCATTACAAGGCAGGATATGATAGTTATGCTGAATAGAGCGATGGCTGCAGCGAAACGCGATGCAGCCAAAGGTACAAAATCGGATTTGACTGTATTCCAGGATAGTAATGATATTTCGTCATATGCCATTGACAGTTTTTCTTCTCTTGTGAAATCCCATATTATTGAAGGAAACAATGGGAAGATTCATCCATTCGATCATACGACGAGGGCTGAGATGGCTGTAGTGCTTTACCGATTATTGATACTGGAATAATCGCAGCCAAGATGAATGTACGGTGTGAAACAAGAAATAGCCCTAGCCTGTCATAACAGGACAGGGCTATTTCGTTTAGCGAAACCTACTTTCTTATTGGCGATAAAACCTACCTCCGTCAGGGTCCCCACAAAGTAATCGGACTTTGCTTCGAAGATTATCGTCACTTTGCGGGGCAGAATAGCGGTCGCTCATCTTTGAATGGCCTTGATAGAGGTTTTTTCATATCTGAATGAAGATAATAGAAAATTTTCAACAGTTGCGAGAAAATTTTCTATTATTTTTTGTATTTATCACAGGTATTATGAAGACACAGAAAACAAACATCCACTCTTTAAGGGAGGTGAGGATTCTTTTAGGTAAGTGAATAAAGTCTTTATGTCTATCTTCACTTGGGGGATTTAGCACCAAACATATCGTTAAAAAATGATAAAAATTTGGAGGAAATTGAAAATGATGAAAAACATGAAGATTTTGTTGTTACTAATTTTCGTATTTGCACTTACTGCTTGTGGTAAAGCAGTGGAAACAAAACCCGCAGCAGCTACTGGGGCGCCAGCAGAAACAACTAAAGCTGCTAAGGCAGCAGATCCGACACCAGGAAAAAAAGTGGTTATCGGTTTGACCGTACAAAATTTAAGCAATCCTTTCTTCGTAGCGATGTCCAAAGGTGCAGCTGAAGCTGCTAAGAAACATGGCGGTGAAGTTATCGCAGTTAGTGCAGAAGATAATTTGGCTACACAAACCGCTCAAATCGAAGATTTTATTACTAAAAAAGTAAGTATGATTATTCTAAGTTCCNCCGACACCAGGAAAAAAAGTGGTTATCGGTTTGACCGTACAAAATTTAAGCAATCCTTTCTTCGTAGCGATGTCCAAAGGTGCAGCTGAAGCTGCTAAGAAACACGGTGGTGAAGTTATCGCCGTTAGTGCAGAAGATAATTTGGCTACACAAACCGCTCAAATCGAAGATTTTATTACTAAAAAAGTAAGTATGATTATTCTAAGTTCCGTAGATACCAAAGGTATTGCAGCAGCAGTGGGTCAAGCTAAAGCGGCAGGTATCCCMATTATTTCTGTCGATCGCCCAGGAAGTTTTTGCTGTGGTCGATGCTTCTCTTCGTTTTGAAACTAAAGTAGTTAGATTTTATTACTAAAAAAGTAAGTATGATTATTCTAAGTTCCGTAGATACCAAAGGTATTGCAGCAGCAGTGGGTCAAGCTAAAGCGGCAGGTATCCCAATTATTTCAGTAGACACGATTTCTGAAGGCGGCGTTAATGCGAGTGTAACTTCCGATAACGTTCAAGCAGGAAGAATCGCAGGTGAATATTTGGTTAAACGGTTGAACGGAAAAGGAAATATTGCTGTATTAGATGGACCGCCGGTATCCGCTGTAACAGACCGTATTGCCGGATTTAAAGAAGCTCTCAAAACAGCTCCAGGTATTAAAATCGTTGCTAATCAAAATGGTAACGGCAACCGTGAAACATCGCTGGCGAAGATGGAAACCATCCTGCAAGCAAACGGTAAAGGACAAATCGATGCGGTATTTGCTATTAATTTTTAAGGGAAAAGCAACATTTTNAAGCTCTCAAAACAGCTCCAGGTATTAAAATCGTTGCTAATCAAAATGGTAACGGCAACCGTGAAACATCGCTGGCGAAGATGGAAACCATCCTGCAAGCAAACGGTAAAGGACAAATCGACGCGGTATTTGCTATTAATGATCCATCAGGTATTGGCGCAAAAATTGCTGCAGAGCAAGCCGGTCGCGACAAGGAAATGTTTATCGTCGGTGTGGACGGATCTCCGGATGCTGTGACTACACTTAAAGAAAACAAAAGCTATGTTGGAAGCTCCGCACAAAATCCGTTTAATATGATTACCATTGCGGTTGAAACGGCATTTAAAGTTCTTGCTGGCGAAAAAGTGGAACCATTAATTAAACTTCCAACTGACTTCATTACGACAGAAAACGTAAAAGATTATAAAGGCTGGTAATATTGAATCCTTATTACGATGCGGGACCTGCTAACGGGAACCGCATCGTAGTTCTTCCGTTTTCAAACATGGATATAAACAAATAATTTGGTGGTGTGAGAACATGGAAGCTATACAAGCGGAAGTTGAAAATAACATTTCCTCTGAATCGTCGTCAATAGTCTTAAGCATGCGAGCGATCACCAAGTCTTTCTCAGGGGTTACTGTATTAAAAAACATAAACATCGATCTGCATAAAGGTGAAGTCCATGCTTTAATGGGAGAGAACGGCGCCGGTAAGTCGACGCTTATGAAGATTATGGCAGGGATATACCGTCCAGATAACGGCGAGATTATGTATCGAGGCAAATCGATCACATGGCATAATGCGATGGAAGCTCGTGAGAAAGGCATTAGTGTTATTCATCAAGAGCTGAATCTTTCTCCGAATATAACCATAGGTGAAAACGTATTAATGGGAACCAAATTTCCGAAAAATAAGTTCGGTATGGTGGACTGGAAGAAAGTTCACGAACGAGCCCATTTCCTATTAAAATCAATCGGATCTGATCTAGATCCTAGATCATATGTCTCAACCTTAAGTGTCGCCCAACAACAAATGGTGGAAATCGCGAGAGCCTTATCTATAGAAGCAGAAGTTCTAGTGATGGATGAACCAACAGCTTCATTAACCCACAAAGAAATAGATAAGTTGTTTATTATTATTAATGAATTAAAGCAAAAAGGTGTAGCGATTGTTTACATTTCACATCGTATGGATGAAATTTTTAAAATTTCTGATCGCTGTACCATTTTGCGTGATGGAGAGTGGATTACAACGATTCCTATCGCCGAAACCAATCCGGAGCATCTCGTTAAGACAATGGTTGGTCGTGAATTAACCGACTTATTTCAAAAACCGCCTTCACATACGATTTGGATTAAAGATAAAACCCCGGTTTTAGAGGTTAGAGGTTTATCTGATAACAAAAATGTAAAGGATATTTCGCTAGAGGTGCATTCAGGAGAAATTGTTGGGATTTCAGGATTGGTAGGGGCAGGAAGAACTGAATTAGTCAGAGCTATCTTTGGTTTATCGGAAATATCATCAGGTGAAATTCTGATTAACGGTCAACCGGTGAAAATCTCTTCTCCTGAGGATGCTATACGATATGGTATTGCTCATGTTCCGGAAAGTCGTAAAGAACAAGGATTATTCCTGAATATGTCTGTCAAAGAAAATATTATGATGGCTGAAATGTATAAATATCGAAAAGCAGCCCTCTTAGATTGGTCGCAAATAAGCAATGAAGCTGACATGTATATAAGAGAACTAGGCATTAAAACGGCAAACAAAGAACAAAAGGTGGTCAGTTTAAGCGGAGGAAATCAGCAAAAAGCGCTGCTTGCACGTTGGTTATCCATCCAGCCCAAAGTGCTTTTGTTAGATGAACCGACGAGAGGTGTCGACATTGGCGCCAAAACTGAAATTCATAAAGTTATTTGTAAGTTAGCCAAAAACGGTCTTGCTGTGTTAGTCATTTCCTCTGAACTGCCAGAAATACTAGCGCTGAGTGATCGTATACTTGTTATGCATGAGGGTAAATTACGGGCAAACTTACAACGTGAAGACGCGACACAAGAAAAGATCATGTATTATGCAACGGGGGAGATCAAATGAACGCTGGAATGGAAGCAATCGTTAATAAAAAACATAATGTTGGATTATCTATGGGGAAAATTTGGAACCAATTAGGCATGTTAATTGTGTTAGTTGCTATTTGTATCATACTAGCCATTTTTGCACCTAATTTCACGGATACGGGCAATATTCTTAATATATTAAAACAATCATCCGTTAACGGAATTCTTGCGGCGGGTATGACATTAGTTATTCTGACTGGCGGGATTGATTTATCTGTGGGATCTACGATCGCACTTTCGGGCGTTATTTCCGTATTGCTTTCAAAACAAGGAATTAACCCTTTTATTGCCATGTTCGCTGGGATTGCGGTGGGATATGCAGCTGGTTGGATCAATGGTTTCCTGACTGCAAGAACCAAACTTCCATCCTTTATTGTTACATTAGGCAGTATGACTTATATAAGAGGTGCTGCTTTTGTGATTAGCGGGGGATTACCTACCATACTGGCATCAGAACCGTTTAAGTTTATTGGATCAGGGAAGATCCTATCGGTTCCAACACCCATATACATTATGCTCATTGTCTATATGGTGATGTTTATCGTACTTAAATATACGATGTTTGGCAGACATATTTATGCGATTGGCGGTAATGAAGAGGCAGCGAGATTAACAGGTATTAAGGTTGAAAAGACATTAATTAATGTGTATGCCATAAGTGGTTTATGTGCGGGATTAGCTGGTGTAGTTCTTGCAGGGCGTTTAATTTCCGGTCAGCCGAATGCTGGAAGCATGGCTGAGCTTGATGCCATTGCTGCTGTTGTTCTCGGCGGCACGAGCCTAGCGGGGGGAATTGGCCGAATTCAGATGACCATCATTGGTGTGCTTATCTTGGGCGTAATTAGAAATGGATTGACACTTTTAAATGTTAGCTTCTTTTGGCAAACCGTTATTACAGGTGTTGTTATCGTACTTGCGGTGCTATTGGATCGTCTTCGCAGCGATAAGTAAGAGGAAGGGCTGTTACTATGGTGAAATTTCATTTCAAGAGCATACGTACCCGCACATTAGTCACGATTCTACCATGGTTAATTTTATCTATGTTTGTGTTGTCTGCGTTAAGTTACAGCTATTCTAAACAAATTATCAATGCGGAAATTCAAGATAAAATGGCATATCAATTAAACGCAACGATCAACAATATGCAAACCCTATTAACAGCGCACAGTAAAATACCTGAAAGCTTAGCACGCACGATTGAACCTGTAGGTGACAAGATTGATAAAGGTAAATATTTTCAAATTATTCAAGGTTTGTTGTCCACTAACCCGGATACCTTTGGAGTTGGGATTTGGTATGAGCCCTATCAATATAAAAATTATTTGCAATATTACAGCTCCTATGCCTACCGGGATAACGGTCGCATTTTATTTTCCAATGATTATGATACGAAAGAATATAATTATCCCGAAAAAGAATGGTATCTGCTTGGTAAAAACACAAAGGAAACCATGGTATGGACGGATCCATTTTATGATAAAACCTCTGGCGCTATGATATTAACAACGGCAGTTCCGTTTTATAACAATAATAAATTTCAAGGGGTCGTTACAGCCAACATCAATTTAACCAACTTACAGCAGAAAATTTCAGACATTCATGTTGGAAAAAATGGATGGGCATTTTTGTTGGATCAAAATGGGAACTTTATTGCTAATAAAGATAACCAGAATGCAATGAATCATCAAATCTTGAATGACCCTAATGTAAGCTTGGCGCAAATTGGCAAAGAAATACTGTCGAATAACAATGGAAATGCCATTTTTAGCGACGAAAGGGGTTCCAATAAAGTTTATTATCAGACGGTTCCAGATACATCTTGGAAACTGGCAATCGTTATTTCGCAGGACGAGCTTTACCAAAAGCTAAACGATTATTTTATCATTTCGCTTATGATTATAATTGTGTTGATTTGTTTTATTATCATGGTAATTTATTTCTACAGTTTATACATTACCAATAACATTAAGAAAGTAAATATACTTTCTCAATCGATGTCAAACGGGGATTTAACTCAAACTATACCTATAAAAACGATCGATGAATTTGGCCAAATGGGCACAAATCTAAATACAATGGCAAGTAACATGAAGACCATTTTATTGCAAGTGGCTGAAGGTGCGAAAAGCGCATCAGAAACTTCTGTTCTTTTGTCCGATAATGCGGAACAATCAGCGAAAGCAACAGAAGAAATTGCACAATTGATTCAAGAAGTAGCGAGTAGTACACATACACAACTTTCATTAACTGATGAAGCTGTTGAAGAAACAACAGACATGTTTGTAAATATCAAAAAAATTACACAACGAATTGAACTTTCAAGCCAATCAGCAGAGGATGCGCTGCAAACGGCCATTGAAGGAAAAGAGAATATTGCGGAAGCAGTAAATCAAATCAATGTGATTTCGCGAAACTCATCCGATTCGGTTGCGATAGTCCACCAATTAGAAGAGAAATCCAAAAAGATCAATCACATCATGACATTACTATCCACCATTGCAAAGCAAACAAATATGCTTGCTTTAAATGCGGGTGTTATTGCTGCTCAAGCAGGAGCAAATGGAAAAACATTTACGGTGATTTCTCGGGAAATTCGCCTTCTTGCTGAGAATTCGATGCAATCGAATCAGGAAATCGATACCTTAGTAACGGAGATTCAGGAGGATATCTCGAAAGCAGTGAAGGCCATGGAAGATGGTGATTCTGCAGTTCAAGAAGGGAAGCTGCTTACGAAGAAAGCAGGAGACTCCTTTACTAATATCCTTAAACTAGTTGAAGGGGTTTCTGAGCAAGCGGGCGAAATGACAAATGAAATTAAATGGATTCAAACGAATATGCAAAAAATGGTTGAAATTATGGAAGTAGTCTCTAATCTATACGGAAGTTCAGCAAGTTCAACCAATCACATCTCGGCAACGACAGAGGAACAGACAGCGGCAATCCAAGAAGTTGCTTCCTATTCCAGCGAATTAGCCCATATGGCTAAGGTCTTACAACAATCTGTGGCTTCATTTAAGCTCAAGTAATGCAATCGGAAATATGAGGTAGTTTGCTCTAAGCTGATAAAAGCTAGGCAGGCTGCTTTTTTTCATTTTTGCATGATATCGTTCTATACCATTTCAATTTCCTTGTATTTCATGATATGGATTTTTTTGTCACTCCTCTCGGATAGGTTGCGCATACATATGATTGACGGCCAACATCGTGTAAGATAGTTTAAGCATCTAATTGTATCGATTTTGTAAATTTAATGGTATGAAAGTATGGATATAAATTGATATAGAGATCGTTGATGAATCTAGAATTTTTGAAGCGAAATGCTTATTTTACAAAAACTTAATGACCTATGTCATTGTATATGTCAGTGACATGGATTAAGCTCACTATAGATCACTGATCTACGTGTGATTCATAGCAGTATGTGAACCGAAATTATTCATATAAAGGAATGATGAACTAACCGCCAATGCTGCAGTTCATGATTTTGATTAAACGAGGGATAACGAGTAATGAAAAATGCACATGCGTCAAAGAAACCGAGTCTACTGTACCTGCAAATAGCTGATAAGGCCATAGGCATTATCCAGAGCCGCAGGCTTCAACCGCATGATCCCGTCCCTTCGGAAGGAGAGCTTGCAAAGTTGTTCGGTGTTAGCCGGATGACGAGTAAGCTGGCACTGGAACGGTTGGTCGAGCAGGGTCTGGTGTACCGTTTGCCGAGAAGGGGGACCTTCCTTTCCGGACCAAGGGATGGAGAGCCTTACAACGGAGTACTTCCGTCAGAAAGTAAAGCGCTTCCAATTGAGGAGAAGAAGAGTAAGCAGATAGCTCTCATAGTGCCCCATCTATCTGATTACACTTCAAAAATTATTGCAGCAGCTGAGATCGAAGTACGAAAACACGATTGCGATCTTATTCTGAAAATCAGCAAGGATAAAGATGATGAGGATCGCTGCCTGCAGAGACTTGTTGATGGAGGAATAGACGGCATCGTTTTATTTCCCCAAGGGCGCAAGACATGCAGTGACCAGGTGCTGAGATTGAAATTACAGCAGTTTCCGATTGTTATTATCGACCGAATTTTTCGTGAGGTTCAGATTGATTGCGTGTATCACGATCACTATCAGGGCTCTTACCAGATGACCAAGTATTTGATCGAGAAGGGGCACCGTGAAATCGGATATACCTCGAACTCGATAGATAATATCACTAGCAGGGAGGAGAGGTATCAAGGTTATATCCAGGCGTTGCTCGATCATGCGATTCCAGTCAAGAACCAATATATTCATTTTAAAACCGTGCCATGCAATCCAAGTCGTATTAACGAGAGCGACCCTGAACAGGAACGTTTTATTCAGGAAAATCCGCAGATGAACGCCCTCATGTGCGGGGATGATCATGTGGCCATTTCAACCTTATACACAGCCTTGAGTATGGGGATCCCTGTCCCAGATAAGCTTTCAATTGTTGGGTTCTCCGATATCCAGTTATCAGCGTTAACGCCGATTCCACTTACAACGGTCAGACAGGATACCGGGCAGCTTGCCCAATCGGCATTTAATCTTCTTATGAAACGCATAAATCATTCACATGAGAAAACGATTACCATCAAAATTCAAACGAAGATCGTAGAGAGGAAATCCGTTCTTTAGGATTGACAGAAGGAGTTTATATGAAAATTCATTTTCTAGGAACCGCAGCTGCAGAGGGCTTTCCGAATGCATTTTGCCGCTGTGAGCATTGCCTCAAAGCTCGGAAGCTTGGAGGAAAAAACATACGTACACGAACCTCGGCCATCATTGACGATGTAATCAAGTTCGACTATTCGCCAGATTCTTATATGCAGGCGCTTCGCGACAACATTGATTTGGGCGCTATCGAGCACCTGCTTGTCACCCATACGCACTCCGATCATTTTAATGCTTATGATTTGGAATGCCGGAGAGCGGGAATTGCTCACGAACTTCAGCATCCGATGCATATCTACGGGAATGATGCCGTGATGTACCATACGCGTGTTGCCATCGGCCGCTTTGAAGGAGAAAGGTTTGCTTTTCACCTGTTGCGCCCATTCGAGACGATAAAGGTAGGTGATGCACTTGTTACACCGCTCCTGGCGGATCATGACCGTATGGAAACATGCTTGTTGTATGTGATCGAAAAGGATGGCAAAAAGCTGCTGTATGGACATGATTCGGGCTGGTTTCCAGAAGCTACTTGGGCATGGTTAAAGGGGAAAAATCTAGATTGTGCTATACTCGACTGTACGCACGGATACACGGGAAATTCCCGAGATCGCAATCATATGTGTATTGAGACGGTGCTGGAGGCCCAGCGTGAATTTCGGAAAGAAAACATCTTGAAAGAGGAAGGGCACATCATCGTCACGCACTTTAGCCATAATTCCAAACTGCTTCACGATGAATTTGACGAAATTTTCAAACCCGCCGGGGTTGTGGTGGCCTATGACGGATTAATTTTTAACATCTAGAAATTCACCATGTCTTTATAAAAAAACCTATACCTAAAGGAGAGTCAAAAAAAATGATGAGAAAAATGATAAGCGTATCTTTAATATCAATCATGTGTTTAGCGGTAACTGCCTGCGGTGGAGGCAATACAAATGGTAATACTGCGGGGACTACCGCACCGACTAGTACACCGGCCGCATCTGCACCTGCATCGAAAGAGCCGGTTAAGAATGAAAAGTTGATTGTTTATACGAACGCGAATTCAGACGGCAGAGGCGATTGGTTAGTCCAGAAAGCGAAAGACGCTGGATTTGAAATTGAAATTGTCGGGGCAGGCGGAGCAAATTTAACGAATCGCTTGATAGCCGAGAAAAACAATCCAGTTGCGGACGTGATCTACGGATTGAACAATATGCTTTATGAAAATTTAAAGAAAGAAAAAGTTCTTGCCAAATATGCCCCAGCATGGGCGGGAGAAATTGAAGCAGGCTTGAACGATACGGAAGGATATTACCACGGTTTGGTCAAGCAAGCCATTCTGATTGGCTATAATCCAAAGACTTATACGGCGGATACAGCACCGAAGGATTGGTCCGATGTGTATAGCAATCCGCAGTTCAAAGGTAAATATGAGACTCCCACTCAGCTTGATCAAATTACGCCGCAGTTAATTGTGGCAAGCATATTGACCAAATTCAAAGATGACAAAGGCGAGTATGGAATTTCAAAGCAAGGCTGGGATGAAATCAAGAAGTTGTATGACAACGGTGTCCCAGCTGTTAAAGGTGAAGATTTCTACCAAAATATGGTTAATGGAAAATCCCCGATTGGAGCCGTTGTTTCAGGTACTCTTCAGGCAAAAGAGAAACAATATGGAGTTAAAGCGGGAATTGTAAGTCCAAGTAGTGGAGTACCAATGATTGTAGAACAAGCGGCCATCGCGAATGGGACTAAGAAAATGGAAACGGCAAAAAGGTTTATCGACTGGATCGGTTCGGCGGACTTGCAAGGGCAATTTGCCGCACAATTCAATGCCATGCCTGCGAATACGAAAGCTGTTGCAAAAGCAAATAAAGATGTACAGGCTCTTTATGCTTCAATCAAGCCAATAGCTTTTGACTGGGTATTTGTTGCCGGAAATCTTGGGAAATGGGTAGAAAAAATTCAATTGGAAATTATGAAATAAGGTTTGATCATTCAAGCTGCATGTTGGAATATTCCATGCATGCAGCCTGTTTATTTAAAAAATACTTTTTGCAGAGGTTAAAAATGATTACATTTAAAGATGTTCAAATTCATTTCGGCGATTTCCATGCTATCAAGAACCTTAATCTCAACATCAGAGAAGGAGAATTTTTTACGTTTCTCGGGCCGTCGGGATGCGGGAAAACGACTATTCTTCGGAGCTTGGTAGGTTTTATAAATCCTGCGAGTGGACAGATCCTGTTGAATGATCGGGATATCACCCAAGTGCCTATTGAAATGCGTGAAATCAGCATGGTCTTTCAAAGCTATGCTCTGTTTCCCACATTAAATGTATACGAAAACATTGCTTTTGGCATGCGGGTGAAAAAGTTCTCTAAAGCCGAAGTAGATACGCAGGTTAAAGAGATTGCCCGAAAAGTAGATTTAAGTGAGGAACAGCTTGGCAAAAAAGTGTCCGAGTTATCCGGCGGTCAGCAGCAGCGTGTCGCTATCGCGAGGGCTCTTGTGCTCAAGCCAAGCATACTTGCATTGGATGAGCCTTTGTCCAATTTGGACGCCAAGCTGAGAGTGCAATTGCGTAACGAGTTAAAGGATCTTCAGAAGAAGTTTGGGATCACTACGGTATATGTAACGCATGATCAGGAAGAAGCCTTGACTTTATCGGATCGAATCGCTGTATTTAACAAGGGGATTGTTGAACAAGTCGGTACGCCGCGGGAAATTTATAATGAATCTAAGACGGAATTTGTTTGTAACTTTATAGGCGATATTAATCTGATTCAACCGGCGATTATTCAGAACTCTCCCTTAAAGGATTTCATTGATCCCGCCAAAAAGTCTTATATTCGAAACGAAAAAATAAGCCTCACACCAATAGCTCAGGGTAAAAATGCCGTACAACTAAAAGGGAAAATTGTGGATCAGGAATTTTATGGCATTTACACAAAGTATTCGGTGGAGATTGCAGGCGGCGGGATATTGAAGACCGTTGAAACAGAAAAAGGTCATGACCAATACCAAACGGGAGATGAGATTGACATTTATATGCACGCCGGCGATATTTTGCAGTACTAGGGGGTAACATTGTTGAACGTACAGATTACTAAAAAAGCGCGGTCGTCCGTCCCTTTGTCCACACGGATATTCTATGCTTTGATAGCATGGTTTGTCATCGCCTTTCTGATTTATCCGAATCTTAATGTTTATTATGAAATCTTTTTCGGTAAGGGAAATTTTTCACTTGAACCCGTTCAAAAGCTGTTATCCTCCGCTCGTGCCATGAAAAGCTTATACAACAGCTTTATTTTAGCGATTTCGCTTATTTTTACGGTAAACCTTGTCGGGATCTTCTTGGTTCTGGTTGTCGAGTACTTTGATATCAAAGGCGCAAAAATATTAAGGCTTGGCTATTTTACAACACTCATCTACAGCGGCGTTGTGTTGGTATCCGGTTACAAATTGATTTACGGTGAAACGGGACTTATGACGAAAGTCTTGACATTTGTATTTCCTTCCTTTGATACGACGTGGTTTCACGGCTATTGGGCAGTTCTATTTGTCATGACGTTCGCGTGTACATCCAACCATGTCCTTTTTCTAAGCAATGCTATGCGTAAAGTGGATTTTCAAACAATCGAAGCAGCGAAAAACATGGGGGCATCACCCTTTTATATTCTGAGACGGGTCGTACTTCCCGTTTTGAAGCCGACTATTTATGCGTTGACGATTCTCCTCTTTCTGACAGGATTAGCTGCAACATCGGCGCCTCTGATTCTTGGAGGGACGGAATTTCAAACGATTACGCCTATGATTCTTGCCTTCGCCAACAGCACTTATTCCAAAGATTTAGCCGCGTTGCTTGCGCTCGTTCTCGGATTGGCAACTATGGTTTTGCTGTCCATCATGATCCGGTTTGAAAGAAAAGGAAATTTCATGTCGGTATCCAAAGTTAAATCCGAGATGGTTAAGCAAAAAATCATTAATCCGCTTGCGAATGTGCTTACCCATGCCGCAGCCTATCTTCTGTTTCTGATCTATGTCATTCCGGTCATTCTTATTATTGCTTTTTCCTTTACAGATGCCCAAAGCATTGCAAAAGCATCGATTTCCTTTAGCAATTTGACATTGAACAATTATATCCAAGTGTTTTCAAGTCTTTCCGCTTTTAAACCTTATCTGGTAAGTGTCTGCTATGCAGCGGCAGCGGCAATTACCGTCGTGGCTTTGGCTTTAATGGCTTCCCGAATATTGCATAAATATAAGAACACCTGGACCGATATGCTGGAGTATTCCCTGCTGATCCCATGGATGCTGCCTTCAACATTAATTGCAATCGGTCTGATTGTCACCTTTGGCACACCTCGGCTTATTATTGGCAATAACGTGTTGGTCGGATCCGTATGGTTGCTGTTCATTGCCTATGTGATCGTCCACATTCCATTTACCCTTCGTATGGTGAAGGCATCCTTCTTCAGTCTTGACAGTAATCTTGAGGATGCAGCCAAAAATTTGGGTGCCAAATCCTTTTATACCTTCAGAAGGGTACTTCTGCCTATCATTCTTCCCTCAACGCTGGCTGTCCTTGCTTTGAATTTCAACGGGATATTGGCGGATTATGACCTGACGGTATTTCTGTATCACCCTCTGTACCAGCCGTTGGGCATTGTTATCAAAAATAGTACAGACGCAGATGCGGTGGCTGATTCAAAAGCGCTGACTCTTGTCTATTCTGTGATTTTGATGATTATGTCAGCCCTTACCTTATATTTTGTATACGGTAGAAGAAGTAAAGGCTAGTCCCAACAAAAAACCTTCCTACTGATATTATCCCCTTATGGTTGACAGTGTAGAAAAGTCCATGGGTACAATGGACTTGAAAGCTGCTAAACTGGAGGGGATTTTTTCATGGCCAAAAAGGGACAAGTATTTATCCAATAGCAGGATCGATGGCGAGCGGATCCAGCGGTGCGGATGGGCGATAGTAGGGGAAACCCTGAAGCATGCTACCATTATCGTTGTGGCGGATCACATGATGTAGGTCCACGAGCAAGTCAAGCCGACGAATAAGCTGGATCAAATAAACGATTATTCAGCCAATATGCACATAGACAGACGATTCGGTAGGCTTGCCGAATGGTCTATTTTCATTTACATGCCCATTTGGTTTATTAAGGGCAAGGAATTTGCATTTTGATGACTTTGTTTAGGTTTTAATGGGTATGCAGGCTTAAGGAAATCGTAACATAATAAAGTATGGAGCTGAGAATGCATACATTCAGACACAGTCAAAGATCCGCGTACGGGCAGTCCGAGGTGGCGATCAAAAGTTAATAAACAGGGGGCAAGCGAATGGCCAGAATCTTTATTGTTGACGATGAACCTATCATCGGGATTGGTCTCAAAACGTTAATTGGGGAATATAAACGGTTTAGTGAAATTGATACGTTTACAGACGGTGTGTCAGCGTTGTCGAACATCATGGCTTACCCTCCGGACGTTGTGTTGACTGATATTCGCATGCCTCGTATGGATGGTTTGGAACTATGCCGAAATATTCAACAGCTAAAGCTCTTCACCAAAGTCGTTGTACTTTCGGGATACGGGGATTTTGCATATGCGCAAAAATGTATGTCGTACGGTGTACAGGAATATTTGCTGAAGCCTATTACAGAAATCGAGCTTTTTCCGGTGCTGGATAAAGTGCTCGCCACGCGGGAAGCGGCGCTTATTTCCTTCACCCTTTTTGAACAGTGGGCTGACCAATTGGAGGAAGCGGTTTGGATGTTGGACAAGCTTCGGGCCAATGAACTGCTTGAGGTGGGAAAGAGGGAGTTGTTCCCCGTTGAAACGGACATTCAGCAGTACCAGCGGGTATACGACGCTGTCAGGCTGCTTCTTAAGAAACTGAATGCCAGAGGGACGTACAGGGTTGAGGTGAAGCCGCTTTTCGAGGAGAACACGGTCACCACGATTACGTACGAATGGTTTCAGGCTGAAATCGGAATTTGGATACAACGATTAAGTGAGTATCGCAAGCATGAAAGAATCAACGTTTTGGAGGCGGCTATCCAGTACATCGATGAGCATCTTTTCGAGGAGGAGCTTTCACTGGACATGGTTGCTGGGAAGCTAGGCGTGACACCGACCTATTTCAGTCATTATTTTAAGAAAAATACGAACGAGACCTTCGTGCAATACCGGATGCGCAAACGAATCGATAAAGCCAAACAACTGCTTGCCGTTCCGCACTACAAAATCCTAGATATTGGAGCCGAGGTCGGTTACGATAGCTACCCCCACTTTTCCAGAGTCTTCAAAAAGGCAACGGGCTATTCCCCTACCGAATATCGCGGGCTGCTCGGGATCAAGTAATGAAAAACAGCCTGGTACGCAAGGTTTACATTTACTTTGTCATTATTATCGCGCTGACTTTGGTGACGGTGGGGGTTACCGGTTATTGGCGGTCGTCCAACGAATTGGAGAATCAGTATGAAGGGCTGCTGACTCAAATCGTTGATAATGTTTTGCATGAAACCGATTTATTTTTGAAAAGTTACGAGCGGGCAACGGTCTCTATTCTGATTTCTCCTGTCGTGAAAGAGGCTCTTGATCTTCCAAGCAATTCAACTCCTGGCTTTTATACATCCGAAATTGCCATGAAGGGGGTATTTCAACCTGTTCTCATCAACAATCCGGAAATATCAATGACGTACATTATCGGTTATAACGGGTTCCAGGCAACGGATTTCAATATCCACATTGTTCCTTTTAATTACAAAGGCTTTGAAGAATATGTCGAACAGATGAAGGAAGACGATGATATAAACGGGAAGCTGACGATTCAGGATTCCGGATTTCTGGACGGTCATCTTACACTTATTCGCAAATTAGCGGACCGAACCTCATCGAAATCATTTAAAGGCATTATGGGCTTCGAACTAAAGATAGGGGAGCTAAACACGCTCTGGAAGGGCATAAAGCTCGGACAATCCGGATATTTTTTTATCATCAACGATCGCGGGAAAATATTATACCATCCAGATTCGAGCCGGATCGGCAAGCAGCTTGACGGGATGCATTTCAATACGGTTGAAGCCAACAAAGACCAAATATTTGAATTGCCCGGAGAACCGGAGCGGGTTTTCTTTAGTCGAAAGTCCGACTATTCCGGATGGACGCTGGTGGCCAGCATGTCGGTTGCTGAACAGAGCAAGCCGATTTCAGACTTGCGGCAAACAACGCTAATCGTAGGTATCTTCACATTGATTTTGGCCTTATTTCTAGCTTACCGTTTCGGTCAATCTATCGTTCGTCCAGTTCGACTACTGGAAAACGGGATGCGTCAGACGGCCAAAGGTCAGTGGACCCGAGTACCACTGACCGGAAGCCGTGATGAGATGGATCAGCTTATCACCAGCTACAATACGATGGTTACCCGGCTGGAAGAGCTTGTCGAGCGGGTTTACGAGACCGAGCTGCGCAATCAGGACAATTTAATGAAACGGCAGCTGGCCGAATTTCAATCGCTGCAATTACAGATTAATCCGCACTTCTTGTACAACACGCTGGAAATTATTATTTGTTACGCCGTTATCCAGAAATCAAGCGAAATCAAAGACATCGTTCGTTCTCTGTCGTATATGCTGCGCTATTCCATACGTACCGATTTGGAGAAAATTACGGTAGCAAACGAGCTTAAACACATTCTGTATTTTATGTCTATTATGAAATACCGCAACCAGCGCGAATTTGAAATCGATGTTCGCATCAGTACGGATTATTTGCTGGACAGCATGGTTCGCTTGACGCTGCAGCCCTTGGTCGAAAATGTGTTTAAACATGCGTTTCCCTATGGGATCGAGGATACTCACACGATTATTATTGACGCCAGGAAGGATGAAGCGGATTTTTATGTCATCGTGGAAGATAATGGCTGCGGTATTGAAGCGGAAACCCTTCTGCAATTAAATGCGCGTTTCCAGAACAGCCGGGAAGATAGACTGCTGGATTCACAACCAACATTCGAAGGCAGCATCGGACTGCTCAATGTGCATAATCGGATTCAGATGGTGTTCGGAGAGCAGTATGGGCTTTCCATACAAAGCGACTTGGGTGTAGGCACGAAGGTTACGATTCGCATGCCGTCGTCCAGCGCAAAAAAAGTCATGCTGGTGTAAAACAGCACAATGCTCGGTTGTCCCTATTTTTTGTATGCTACATATAGAAAGACATCAAACATAGCGAGTCATGGACATCGAGAGAGGGAGGGATTTATGGAAGTTTCGGCTAGCAAGAGCAATATGTTGTCTGCAACTGTCGGTAAAAAGGAAAGTTACTTGTCTAGACTGAAGAAGAACGCATCCAGCCATTGGCAGCTCTACCTGTTTATGCTGCTGCCGATTATTTATTTGCTCATATTCAAGTACGTGCCGATGTATGGGGCATTGATTGCGTTCAAAAATTATCTTCCGACTAAAGGGGTATGGGGCAGCGAATGGGTAGGTCTGAAGCATTTCGATCGTTTTTTCCATTCGTATGAGTTTGTGCGGATTATGAAAAATACGATCCTGCTCAGCATCTATAGTTTACTTGCAGGGTTTCCGTTCCCAATCATTCTTGCGCTTTCCTTGAATTACGTAAACGCTCGTTTCTTTAAGAAAACCGTGCAAATGATCACTTACGCACCGCATTTTATTTCCGTGGTCGTGATGGTAGGCATCATTCTGCAAATGATGGACCCGCGGGTTGGCCTGATTCAAACGATTATGAAATATTTCGGATTGCCGACAATCAATTTCATGGGCATACCCGAATGGTTTTCACACGTTTTTGTCTGGTCTGGTATTTGGCAAAACGTTGGTTTTTCCTGCATCATCTACTTGGCAGCGCTTGCAGCTGTCGATCCTTCGCTGCACGAGGCTGCTGTTGTGGATGGAGCCAATAAAGTGCAGCGAATGTGGCACGTTGACTTGCCGGGTATTATGCCGGTTGCTGTTATCTTGCTGATCATGAACACCGGCCATGTGCTGGACATAGGCTTCGAAAAGGTATTGCTGATGCAGAATCCGCTGAATATGAGCTCATCTGAGGTGATCGATACTTTTGTGTATAAAGTCGGTTTGGCATCAACAGCCATCAACTATTCCTACTCATCTGCCATTGGATTATTTAAATCAGTCATTAATTTGTTCCTGCTGGTTCTCGTCAATCGGATAGCCAGAAATTTGGGGCAAACCAGTCTGTGGTAATAAGGGGGCACGTCTATGACAGGAAGCATGAAAGAAAGTGCAGATGACAGGCTTTTTACAATTCTGAATTACATCATCCTATTCATTTTTACGATTACGATTCTTTATCCTCTGGTTTATATTGTTAGCGCTTCCTTCAGCTCATCCACAGCGGTTATTTCCGGTAAAGTCTGGTTGTATCCGGTAGAGCCGACGCTGGCGGGTTATGAAGCCGTATTTAAGCATCGCTTAATTATGTCGAGCTTTTTGAATTCGGTCTTTTATACCGTAGTGGGAACGACGATCAATGTGCTCTTTACACTCATTGCGGCTTATCCGCTTTCGAGAAAAGATTTTATGCCACGTAATAGCATTATGGCTTTGTTTGTATTCACAATGATGTTTTCAGGCGGATTGATCCCGTCTTACCTGGTTGTAAAAGAGCTCGGTATGATCGACACAAGGTGGTCTTTAATTATTCCGGGAGCGCTTGCCGTTATGAATATGATCATTGCCCGCACGTATTTTCAAACGACCATTCCGGATGAATTGCTGGAAGCTGCTCAAATGGATGGATGCAGTGATCTTACGTTTGTGCGGAAAATCGTGCTTCCTTTGTCAGGTCCAATCATCGCTGTAATCTCCTTGTTTTATGCAGTCGGGCATTGGAACCAATATTTTAACGCACTGCTTTATTTAAAACATCAGGAGTTGTACCCAATTCAATTGGTTTTAAGGGATATTTTGGTGCAAAACGAGGTCGATGCGTCGATGATAACGGACGTTGCCGATCAAGCGGCAAGAGATGGCCTTCGGGAGCTGTTGAAATTTTCCCTTATCGTTGTGTCTACGCTGCCCGTGCTCATCATCTATCCATTCATACAAAGGCATTTTGTCAAAGGCATGATGATTGGATCATTAAAAGGTTAAAGGGAGGTTTTTACATGAAAAAAGCTCTAACAGCTTTAGTAGCGATTACGACGTCTGTAGCGCTTCTAAGCGCATGTGCGGACAGCGGACAACAGGAAGCAGCCCAAAAGACGGAAGCAAGCAAGGACGATCAAGTCACAGCAGCGGGCGAATTCCCGATTACGAAAGAAAAGACGACGCTCAGGGTCATGGTCAAAGGCTCCAGCATTGTCGAAAATTTTGCAACGAACGAGTTCACCAAGTGGCTGGAGGAGAAAACGAACATTCATATCGATTGGGAAGTCGCTCCGGAAAAAACATTTGCAGAGAAGCTTAACGTTTCACTTGCAAGCGGCGATTATCCGGACGTGCTGCTTAATATGAGCGTATCGCCGATTCAGCAGTCGATTTACGGTAAGGATGGCGTATTTATTCCGCTGAACCCGTATATTGACAAATACGGCGTGGAAATGAAAAAGATGTTCGAGCAGGTTTCCTATGTCAAAGATTTGATTACCATGCCTGACGGCAAAATTTATTCGGTCCCTCAGGTTAATGATTGCTACCACTGCTCACTTGGTCAAAAGATGTGGATTTATCAACCATGGCTAGATAAGCTTGGTTTAAAAATGCCGGAAACGACTGACGAGTTTTATCAAGTACTAAAAGCATTTAAAGAAAAAGATCCGAACGGAAACGGGAAGGCAGATGAGATCCCTCTTGTCGGCGCTACGAATGGCCCATCATCTACGTTGGACCTTTTTCTGACCAGCGCTTTTATCGAGAAGGATTTCAATCTGCGCTTTGTTAAGGATGGAAAGGTTCAAGTTGCCTATAATCAACCGGAGTGGAAGGACGCTTTGACATATATGCATAAACTGTTTGCTGAAGGTTTAATCTCTCCGCAAACGTTTACACAGGATAGAAACCAGTTGAAACAAATGGGCATGAACCCGGAAATCCCGATCACCGGAGCTATAGCCTCACAAAACCAAACGGTATTTGTCGAAGTCGATAACTCGAGATTCAAAGACTACGTATCGGTACCTCCGCTCAAAGGACCGTCAGGTATACGTTCAACTGCGTATAATCCTTACGCAGTATCTGCTGGTCAATACGTCATCACCAATAAGGCCAAAAATCCCGCTGCCGCATTCCGTATGGCTGACCTGCTGCTTTCGGAAGAAGCGACTCTGCGCAGCACGCAGGGCCGTCCTGGTCAGGAGTGGGTGCGTCCAGAGCAAGGAGAGCTTGGCGTTAACGGGAAGCAAGCCGTATGGAAACCGATTGCCACGTTTGGCAAGCTGCAAAATATTCACTGGGCGCAGGCAGGACCTTCGCTGCGAACAAACGACTTGCGATTAAGCGTGGCAGCGGATCCAAAAAATTCGCTGGAACTTATTTTGTATAAGGAAACTAAAAAATACGAGCCTTACAAAATCGACCCGAGCAAAATTGTGCCGCCATTGTTCTTCACCAACGAACAAGCGGAGGAGCTCTCTACGCTTGAGAAGACGCTTACGGACTACAGAACTGAATTTTTTGCGAAAACGGTTACAGGTTCGCTGGACATTGACAAGGAGTGGAACAACTATTTGAACACTTTGGACAAAATGAACGTTAAACGCTACCTGGAAATTTATCAACAAGCCTATACCCAGTATAAATCGAAAAAGTAGAGCCGCATCCGGAAGCATTCCTGTCTGGTGAGAGTGAGGTACAAGATGAAAGAGAAGTACTTAAAGAAGCTTTCAGCCGAAAGATCTAATGTCGTATTTATCATAGCGGATGATCATCGTGGTGAAGCCATTGGAGCATTCGGCAATGAAACCGTGCAGACGCCGATATTGGATTCATTGGTTGCCAGCGGGACATCTTGTCGTAACACTCATATATTTGGCGGTCTAACCGGGGCGGTTTGCGCACCGAGCAGAGCGTGCGTCCATACGGGTATTCCAATCTTCCGGGCGACGATCGGCAAGGATATGATGAACCGGGAGCATTCGAGCGTCATTCGTCCGGATGTTCGGCTAATGCCGCAAACGATGCAGGGTGCCGGGTATCGAACTCATGCGATCGGCAAATGGCATAACGACAAGGCAAGCTTCGCCCGAAGTTTTGAAGGAGGGGATAAGCTAACTTTTCACGGAATGAGCGAGCATACAAAGGTTCCTGTGTACGATTATGACCTGACTGGGGCTTATCCGAAGGAACAGGAATATAACGATCATACGTTCTCGACGGAGTTGTTTACGAACGCAGCCGTCCAATTTATTGAGGATTACCGGGAGGAACGGCCGTTTTTCCTGTATGTGGCGTATACAGCGCCGCATGATCCCCGAACCGCACCGGAGCCGTATGCTAGCATGTACGACAAATCCGACATTCCGCTGCCTCCGAACTTTATGAGGGAGCATCCATTCGATACTGGCGATCTGACGTGTCGGGATGAGAAGCTTGCACGATGGCCGAGGGACGAGGGCGAAATTCGCGAACATATTGCCGATTACTATGCGATGATAAGCCATTTGGACGCGCAAATCGGTAGAGTCGTCGAAGCGCTGAAGGCTAAGGGCATTTATGACGATACACTCGTCGTGTATACAGCGGATCATGGCTTAGCGGTCGGGCAACACGGACTGATGGGCAAACAGAACCTTTATGAGCACAGCGTACGTATACCGCTTATATTCAGGGGGCCAGGCGTGCCGGAGGGCAAGCAGGAGCCTGCGCTGGCAAGCAATATTGATATTTTTCCTACCGTTGCAAGGCTATGCGGCGTCGATCTGCCGGAGGAAACGGAAGGCATAAGTCTGTGTCCCATCTTTACAGGAGAAAGCGATGCCGTTCGCGGTATCGTGTGCTCTGTTTATCGAGATGTCCAGCGGATGGTAACGGACGGCCGATGGAAGCTGATCCGTTATTATCGCTCGCCAGTGACGAACACAGGAACGGAACGAATCCAGTTGTTCAATCTGCTGAGCGATCCTTGGGAAACGCAAGATTTGTCGGCAGAGCCGGCAAATGCCGGGGTCATCGAACGGCTTGCCTCCGAGTTGGCTTCATGGATGCAGGCTTCCTGTGATATTTTGCAGGATAAGCCGGTGATTCCTTTTACACCCTTGGCTTGAGCCAAGAGTCTTATCTCATAAAGAGTCGCGGAAATCGCGACTTTTTCTTTTATAAGATAAGCGTATGTTTTGGAGTGAGCGAGGAGTTACCTTCCTGCCTCTCTCTCGCTGAGATGAGGGAACTACAGTGCGCTATTCCAGTAAAATGTGTCAATATAGCGAGGTTGAGGGAACTACAGTGCGCTATTTTGCAGTTTGCTGGGAAATTCAGCTCTTTTCGTGGAAATAAGGCACTCTAGTTCCGCCAACACTCTAGTATCTCTGCTTTTTGCCTAAATAGAGTCCTAAAGTTCCCTTAATAGAGAGAATAAGGTAGCTGAACGTGCTTGTTTGTTCGAATTGTTGCTGTTTTGAAGGCATAAGCAAGGCAGGAGTGCTTATTGTTCGTTCATACGCCAAGAAAGGAAGGAAATGCAGCGGATAAGCACACTTTGTGGTCTTATTTTACAAAACGTTGCACAATTTGGCAGGTTAGGCACTTCTAGCTTGCCTATTTATAAAGAGGTGAATTGATGCATGCAAACAATTGAAATAAATAAAGAGTGGTTTCGAGGTGCCGTTTCAATAGAAACGAGTGATATCGGACTCCGGCCGTGGCGATTGCCACATGATCAGCTCAGCTTATTTGCTTCTAAATTAGTGGAGAAGGCAGGGGAAACAGCGGGTGTTAGAGTTGCATTTATAAGTGATTCCACTTCAGTGGAGCTGCATGTCGCTAGAACGGATAAAGATATACGGTTTGACCTCGTTATCGAAGATGAATTAGTCGATACCAAGACGCTCCTTGCAGGAGAAGAAATTTGCTTATTTACGAAATTACCAGGCAGCATGAAGAGGGTTGACATTTATTTGTCACAAGAAGCTGCGGTCATTGTGAAAGCACTAAAAGTCGATGATAGGGCTTCGGCGGCTCCTTTTCCAGACAATCAACCTAGGTGGGTTGCCTACGGCAGTTCGATTACGCAGTGCAGCTCAGCTGAAAGTCCGGCTCTGACTTGGCCGGCTATCGTAGCACGCAGCAAAGGTTGGGACCTGACCTGTATGGGATTTGCTGGACAATGTCATTTGGAACCAATGGTTGCACGCGTCATCCGTGACCTTCCCGCCGACGTCATTTCTTTATGCCTAGGCATTAATGTGATGGGTGGCAATAGTTTAAACATCCGAACGTTTCGTTCTGCAATTATTGGCCTGATATCAATTATTCGGGAAAAGCATCGCAACACTCCCCTATTTTTATTTTCTCCTATTTATTGTCCTCATAGGGAGACAAACGAAAACTTAGTAGGAATGACCTTGGTTACAATGAGGAAAGAAATGCAGGAAGCAGTGAATATTCTAATTTCTTATGGGGAATCAAATATGACTTATGTTGACGGTTTGGATATTTTCGGAGAAGCCTTTATTGACAAACTACCAGACCATCTGCATCCGAACGCAGAAGGATATAGAATTATAGCTAATCATATATTGGGTAAATTGAATATTTAACTAGCTATATTGATGAGTGGAATTTGATATTTTGATGATGAGTTTAAGGTTTTGAAGATTTATTATCTGTAAGGGCTTTCTTATGATGAGTTTAGCTGCTTTTACGGTTGTCTGAAAATGTTGCCGAAGAGCGCAATGATAAAGAAGAGGTGAAGTGAATTTGAACAGAGAGTCAAGAGAATTAAAAGTGCGTTCGAAACGGGCAATCAGCTTGCTACTCGCAGCAGCTTTAACATTTACGTGGATGCCGCTTGGGTTATCCAAAGCACATGCAGATAGCGCAGTGGCAGGAACACCAGGCGGTGTGGATACCAACATGCTGAAATTGTGGCTGAAAGCGGATCCCGACAGCGTGACCCGCAATGGGAATGGCGATATAACGGTATGGAAGGACAGCAGTCCGCAAGGCAATGATTTCATCAATGACGGGACGGTTGGGGATAAGAGTCCGAGGACAAAACCGAAGTATATTCCGTCCAATCCTGCACTGAATTTCCAGCCTTCGGTGCAATTTATTCGTTCAGGCAATGGAAGTCTTTTATTGGACAAAAATGGGTTATTTGACCAGGATGAGCCGGTCGAGCAGGCGAGTGTTTATTTGGTTGCTGGGGGGATAGCGTTATCAAATCAGACATCTCAAATCTTTTACGAAACTTTGCAAGGAAAAGGAGTGTTCGGAGCGTACATTCCTTTCTATTCCAGTACTTCACAAGTATTGTGGGATTCGGGAGCCGTCGTGTCTGGGAATCCACGGCTTACGACAGGCTATCCAGTCCCGCCGCTTCAATACAACACTTGGGGGTTTCAATATGAATCGCATCCTGCAGTTTCCAGTGCTGTTTACCAAGCGATTACACTAGATGGGCAAACGATAGCCAAATCAACACAGGCCCGCCTCGCAATGGTTGGAAACGGAAGTAACCCGATGTCTCTCGGTTCTGGTGCAAAGGGTGGATCTGGCTATGATGGACAAATTGGTGAGATGATCGTGTTTGGCGATACGCTTACAGAAGTGCAGCAAAATCAAGTGCAAACGTATATGGCGCTTAAGTTCGGAACGCCGCTGAAGGGGAAGGACTATGTATCGGCAGGCCCTTCGCCGATGGTCGTTTGGCCAACGGAGTCCAATATGACTTATGGCAATAACATTGCAGGTATCGCACGCGATCAGCAAGGAGCATTGGCTCAAGCAACAAGCAGGAGCAGCGAAGGACAAGCATCTTCGCAGGTCATCATAACCGCTAAACAAGCTTTGGCGGATAAGCAGTACCTTCTCTGGGGCGATAACGGAAGTATGGCTTCTTCTGTGCCCTATGGTGCGGACTTGAAGCAGTCAGCGCGGACATGGAAGGTCCGAAATACCGGCAATGTCGGGACCGTACAAGTTGCCTTTCCAGCGGCGATGCTTCCGCTAGGCGGCTTACTGCTGAAGAGTGGAAGCAGCGATTTCAGCCACGCGGTTCCACTGTCATTAACTCCGGTGGAGGTGCATGGCGAAGCTTACTATGCTGCGGATACGGAGCTGGTTGACGGATCCTTTTTCACCTTTGCGGAGAAAATGCCAGCCATCCAGTTAACCGCGCTTGATGTTTGGGACGGCAGCCAAAAGATCGGGATGAATATCCCCTTCGTGCCTTCCAAGATGGAAGGGTATGAGGTCATCGTTCCACAGGCAGCTGATTCCATCCGTTTAGCCATGCAAGTCAGTGGCGGTATTTCAACGGCGGTGACCCTGACGAATCTTGAAGGGGTGAATCAGCCAATAAGCGATGTTACCCGAGTTCATCTCGCGCCGGGCATGAACAAGCTCACGATCCGATTATCAAGCGGCGATGCGATGAATACGTATACGCTGCAAGCCTATCGGCTATCGGCCAAAGGAACGAATGGCCAAGTGCAGATGAACGCAAGTACGGTTACTGCTAGTTCCTATCAGCCGAACACAACGAATATTCCCGCCAATGTCGTGGACGGTGTTTGGAATAATGATGTCCGTTGGTCGGCTTCCGGACAAGGGGAGTGGCTGCAGTTCGATATGGGGCAGCCTGAAAAGGTCACCTATTTAAATATCGCTTTCCTGAGCGCGATCGACCGTCAAACCAATTTCGAAATTATTGGCTCCAATCAAGCGGATTTTCAGAATCCGACTGTGCTGCTGCCTAAACGAAAAGGTAGATTACTCAAAGCCGAAGATGACATTATGCAGCCCTATGTGCTGACGAATCCAGCAGAAGTACGTTATCTGAGGCTGGTCGGTTATGGAAATACGGCCTCTGGCAGCTCAGGCAATTGGAATAGTATTACCGAAGTTGAACTTTATACGGGCACAGCACCCAAAGTAGATGAACCGTCTGAGCCTAACGGCCCTCCGCAAGCAGGCGATAAACCCGTGGAACCCCTCCCCCCTGTACGGGTGGTGAAGGTCAATTCGGCGGAAGAACTGCAGAATGCACTGGATCAAGCTACTAAAGGGACGACGATTGAATTGCAAAATGGCACGTATGCACAAAACGGCCCATTCGTTATCAAAGATAAGGCAGGTACGGCTGCTCTTCCGATTCGTATTGTCGCTGCTGAACTAGGGAAGGCCGTTATCGCAGGCGACAGCTACATGCATATTGAAAATGCAAACTATATTGAGGTTGAGGGACTTACGTTCCACTCCGGTGGCGGATCGAATCTTGGTGAGGATACGCTGCGGAGCCGAGCCGTCCCGGAAGACAGGATCGCAACGTTGAAGGGACTGCACCCGGGTGTGGAATTGTACGATTCCAGCAATGTATCCATTGTGCGCAATACATTTGCCTTGGATGAAACGGGGCAGAAATATCGCTTTACGAAGGTTGAGAACAGCGTCAATAAACAAATTTGGTGTGTAATCGGCGTTGAAAATAGCTGCCGTTATGGCGGCACCTATGATCCGAACGGAGCCGTTTATACGGGAGAAACGCCTCATTCCCCGAACTCGACGCTGCTTACGGACAACGGTACCGATCGGCATTATATTCGGGTGGAGGGCACCAGCAGCCACAATCGGATTGCTTACAACGACATCGGTCCGAAAACCGGCTTCGGCGCAGTGATGACGTATGACGGTAAGGATGCGGTTTCGCAGTACGATGTGATTGAATATAATCACTTCCATGATATCGGTCCACGGGTAAGCAACGGATTGGAAGCGATCCGCCTTGGACTTTCCGGTCTATCTTTAGCCCCCGGACATGTTACGATTCAATACAATTTGTTTGACGGATTGAACGGCGAGGACGAGATCGTTTCGGTGAAGAGCAGCGATAATACAATCCGCTACAACACCGTCTTGAATTCCTATGGAGGAATGGTAGCTCGGCACGGTCATCGCAACAGCTTTTACGGCAATTTCATTATCGCGGATGGCAAGAAACCTGGAACGAGCGGTTTCCGTCTCTATGGGAATGATCACAAGATTTATAATAATTACATGGAAGGACTTACGGATGATGCCGTTCAGCTTGATGGTGGAACGGAAGATGCGGGGCCGGAGGGAGGCACGAACCCAATTATTCGTTGGGGCACTGGGCTGAACGATTCCGCAGAACTTAGGAGCCTTTCTGCAGAAAGGCAGCAGGAGTTGCTGCGCGGTCATTGGCGGCAATATAATGTGCAGATTTTCAATAATACATTCGTAAACTTAAGCAATAAAGCATCGGCCTTCAAAATTGCTCAGCGCACGTTCCAACCGACCGGAACGCAAATTTATAATAATGTCATTTTCAGTAACGCAGGGACGATATTCAATGAAACGAAAGATATCACATCCGCAGGCAGACCGGCTTATGTCGGCAACATGGCCGATGGTCTCGCCGCTGTGGCAACGAATGCAACGGTCGTTAGCGCCACTTACAAAGGTGATCTGAAGTTGGTCCGTGGCAGCGACGGTCTGATTCGCTTGTCGCCGTTAAGTCCCGCGCTTGATAGCGCCCAAGGTCCATATGTTCCTTTGGACGATATGGACGGTCAATGGCGGACGCATACTCCCGACGCCGGTGCGGATGAGTACGACCAGGCAAACGTTCCTACACTTAAGCCGCTTACGGCTGCCGATGTCGGGCCATCTGCAGGAAGGAACATGCCAGAGGAAGAGGGCAAGCCGGAGTTAAGCAGCCTTCAGATCAGCTCGAATCTGACACTCACGCCAGTTTTCCGCTCGGATATTACCTATTATACGGTGATGGCTCCTACTGGAATCGACAATTTGAAAATTACGCCGGTTTCCTTACGTCAGAGGGCTGACATCCAGGTTAGCGTAGACAGAGCTTCGATGCAATCAGTAAGAAGCGGCAACGAAAGCGGACCGCTAGCCATTGCAGCAAGCGGCAGTGTTGTTCTGATTGATGTGTCAATGCCCTCCGGCGTTCATAAAACGTATACCATAATGATAAAACGCCCGCAGATAAACAATTCGTCTTCATCGGATTCTTCATCTGTGTATAATCCAGTGCCTGTGCCTAAGCCGGTTCCTGAACCGACGATCCCACAGCCTTCGAAACCAACGGATCCCTCAACATCAGCACCACTGCCTAAGACTTTTGTAGATGTGCCGAAACATTGGGCATCGGATGCCATCAGCCAGGCTGCTGCCAAAGGCATCGTGAACGGCTATTCAGATGGCAGCTTTAAGCCTGACGAACCGATGACGAGGCTTCAATTCGCTGCCATGCTAGTTCGCGCTCTGGGCTTGAAGCCGGAACCTACGAAGCCGGAATTCACTGATGAGGCGAGTATTCCGGTATGGGCGGCGGGAGAACTAAGCGCTGCGCTGAAAGCAGGCATTATTCAGGGCTATGAAGACCAGACTCTGCATCCTAATGATGCAATAAATCGAATCGAAATGGTTGCAATGTTAGTAAGGGCATTTCCACAAAGCGAGGGGACATCAGCTGTGACTTCGTTTAGCGACAGTTCTCAGATCCCCCCATGGGCATTGCCGTTAGTTTCGCGAGCTAACTCACTAGGGCTAGTTCAGGGTCGGGAGAATAATGCTTTTAAACCGTTTGACGTGGCGACGAGAGCGGAAGCAGTCACGGTGGTTATGCGTATGCTGGATCACTAGGGTTAGGGTGCCTAAACCCATTTTACGATCCAAACAGAAGGTTCTATGGACACTAGTTTTGGTCATTGCGGGACAGGCGAATCAGATTATTCATTTTCGAGATGGGCAGATATATAAAGAGGTTTAGTAGTTATAGGACCGGAAATCCGAATTACGGGTTCCGGTTTGTTTTCTTTTCTTTTTTCAGTAGGGCTAAAACCGTAAAAAATGACATGGGGATCATAAATAAACCTATACTAGAAATTTCATCAATTCATTTATAATGATTGTTGAAAGCGTTTTCCGAATAAACGATCATACGGAGGAAGGGGTTGGATTTGGAAAGAAGTTGAGCCTGCTATGTAAAGGCTGTTTTTACGAAAATAAAGGAGGCTTTTAGATGTTCTTCTTCGAAGTGATTAAGCAGCAAGCTTTTAAAAGGGGATTAAGCTTAGTTCTTTCGTTTGCCCTAATACTTTCAATGATCAGCCTATCCGGTTTTCCGACATCATCGGTTCATGCAGCGACAGGAGATAGCTTAGGTTTATTGGAAATAGAAGTGAACAAGCCGGTAAACGCAGTCGTTGATCTGAATCAAGCAACCATTCATATATCATTGCCCTACGGCACCTTATACCAAATGTTGAATGTAATGATAAACCCGGGTGTTACCACGACGCTATTCAGAAGTAACAAATTAACCACCATTTCTTTTGCTGCCAGCGGCATTAACAAAGGAGATGCCAAGATGGACCAATTTTCAACCAGCGGAACTACTTTATATTATCTGGTGGTAACCGACAAGAATAACAGTATGAACAGCCGAACCTATACCATAACTGTTACTGTAGATATGACTTTGCCTCCTATAACAGGGATGGGAGCCAATGACAAGTATTTGCCTCTCAATATTCGAGGGGGAGAATATGTATGGGATGTTATGGGCGCATCTAAAATCGGCAATGGCAGTACTACGGGTTCTATTGAAGGCCCGAACACCCCCTCATCTTACAGTGGGAAAACATGGTCGCAATCAGTCTATGACCGTTCAGGGGACTATCCGGTGGCTTCGACAGTTAATGAAGCATGGCTGGGGGATAACATGTATTTGCAGACCATAGGCAGAAATGATACGAATGCACTTGCAAAATACGGGATCGCAAATATGCCAGGAACCGATAAACTAGGCTTTGACATTTTGCGTTATCACGAATTTGTGCCTTTTGTTACCCCGGACGGCGTAAGTCGGGACGACGGCGATCGTGGCGAAGTGGGAAGCGATCGTCAGAGGCTGGAGATTAAAAGCAACACCAACGCTGCAAGTAGCGATGCAAACAGTAAGGGTGGCGACATTGTGACCCACCACTGGAGGCTTATGCTCCCATCGGAAACTTTAAGGTTTCAGAAGGATGTCGGCGATCACCATGCCGGAGATTTTATTGCTCCCCACAGGTTTTGGCACATCTTCCAACTGAAAGAAATAGCTGGAAACGCAGCAGGACAGCCGGTGGCCACCCTTTCTCTGGTTTCAAGCGAAGGCAAAGGGCAACTAGAGTTCAGGAACAATCCTGATGGCGGCTATGCGGACAGAATAAAGCCGTTATTCACGATTCCATTTGAACAGGTCGTTGACCGCTGGCTTGATTTTGATGTTACGATTTTAACAGCCGATAACGGTTATATTTACGGTAAGCTTATCGATTTGGAAACAGGTAAGGTGCTTTTCGAAGGCGGTATGACAGCCGAAACCTACAGACGCCCTGAAGTGGAAAACCCGATTACCGGCCGAAACGAAAGAGGAGACCTGCCTGTTGAATCGGGCCAGCAAAACCGTTCCAAATGGGGTCTTTACCGGGGCATGTATAATGGTGCTGTAGATGCGGCCTATGCAGATGAATTCCAATCCGCAACCATGTATCTTTCCGATACATACTTAATTAAGAGGGATAAAGACAGCTATATTTTCCATGATGGATGGAATCCCAAAGATCAACCTAAGGATATTGTAGCGTGGGCAAGGTCGAAAGAAATTGCGGTTTCCAAAGGTACAGCGTTTGGAAGTTTAAACTTGCCTTCACAGCTTGATGTGACCTTGAGTACGGGGTTGACTGAAAAGGTGAACGTTACATGGAGCTCCGCCAGTTATAACCCTGATAACATGGGCACTTACAGGATTTATGGTGAATTTAACGTTACTAGCTTGATGAACACCAAAAACATTAAACCATATATCGATGTTACCCTGCGGGATCTGACTCCACCGATTACGAAGGCTCAGATTGATCCGATGCCGCAGAACGGCTGGCTGAACAAGGAGGCGTCCGTCACGCTGTCGGTTTATGACGATCTCTCAGTTGTAGCAAAAACGGAATACAGGCTGGGGGATCAAGCAAATTGGCAAACCTATGCCGGACCGATCACCTTTACGAATGACGGCGTAAGCCGACTGGAGTACCGTTCTATCGACGTTGTAGGCAACATCGAGCAAACGAAGGAGCTCATCGTCCAGATTGACAAATCGAAGCCGGTTTTTGTGCTGACGGCAGACGGGATGCCGCTTGCGGAAGGTGCAGTTTTCTCAGATGATCGCCCGATTACACTTCTTCTGAACGCGAACGATGCACTATCCGGTTTAGCGACCCAGGAACTCACCCTGAACGGAGAGCGGCTAACGAATGGAGCTTCCGTTGATTTGGCCGGTAAGCTTGGCCTTCATACCCTGAGGATCGTCATCACCGACCAGGCCGGCAATACGACGGATGAGTCTGTCGGCTTAACAATAACCGCCACCCCCGAAGGAGTATCCAAATTGATGGACCGATATGTCGAAGCTGGTGAATTGAAGAGTCCATTGGTTGAACAATTGCGCAACAGTTTGAACCAGGCTTTGCATCAATTGGACAAAGGCGATAAGGACAATGCGGCCAAACATATGCAGGACTTCCTGAAGCATCTGAATAACGAGCCGCAGGCGAATAATGTCTCCGCAGCCGTGATGTTCGTCCTCGGAACGGACGCCAATGCTTTGATCACAGAATGGTCCGCGAAGTAAATAATACAGCATCGTGCAACACATAAACAAAAGCATCCGGCCCGGATTGGCGGATGCTTTTGCTCTCTGGACTTAGGACGGCTGCCATTGAGGCAGCCACTTTTTAATTGGAGTGGGAGGAATCCGATGTTTAACGTGTTGATCGTGGACGACGCATGAAGTGGATGTACTGATTACGGATATTAGAATGCCGATCATGGATGGAATAAGCTTGGTGAAGTCGCTTAGAAAGCATAACGAATCGTTGAAAATCGTCATTTCCAGCGCATACGGCGAATTCGAATATGCGAAGATGGCCATCGAGCTTGGCGTGGAGCATTATATATTAAAACCAGTCGACATTGAAAAGTTCAGCTATTGCAGATCAAAAAGAATAAATTGACGTATAATTTAATTTGTCTTACAATATGACTTATAATAACTATTTCCTTATTTTATATTATTTTTTAATGAAGGGAAGAGAACAATCTGATGCAGGATATGAAACATGAGCAACTGAATAACCGTTTTTCAGGCACGCCGATCATTACTGAAATGCAGGTCATTCCTGTGGCTGGATACGACAGCATGCTTCTTAATCTCAGTGGTGCACATGCTCCTTTCTTTACACGCAATATCATCATTCTTAAAGATAACGCAGGCCATACGGGTGTTGGTGAGGTCCCGGGCGGTGAAAAGATTCGTCAAACACTAGAGGATGCACGGGCGCTCGTCATTGGTCAATCCTTAGGTCAATACAATAATATTCTGAACACTGCTCGCAAGTTGTTTGGTGATCGAGATGCTGGAGGACGCGGTTTGCAGACCTTCGATCTACGCATCACAATTCACGCTGTTACTGCTTTGGAAGCAGCGCTGTTAGATCTTCTGGGGAAATTCCTCGGTGTTCCTGTTGCTGCGCTCCTTGGCGAAGGCCAGCAGCGTGACCGCGTAGAGATGTTAGGTTACTTGTTCTATATCGGCGACCGTAATCGAACGAAGCTACCTTACTTGAGCGGACAGGATAGTGAGGATAACTGGACACGATTGCGTAATGAGGAAGCGCTTACACCGGAAGCTGTCGTGAAACTGGCTGAAGCGGCCTACAAGCGATATGGCTTCAATGACTTCAAGCTGAAGGGCGGCGTGCTTCGCGGAGAAGAGGAGATCGAGGCCGTCACCGCGCTAGCCGAACGTTTTCCGCAAGCAAGAATAACGCTGGATCCTAACGGCGCATGGTCTTTGTCTGAAGCCATTCGCCTTTGCCGAGATCAACACCATGTATTGGCGTATGCCGAGGATCCTTGCGGAGCTGAAAATGGTTATTCTGGACGTGAGGTCATGGCAGAGTTTCGCCGTGCTACCGGGCTGCCGACAGCTACGAACATGATCGCCACGGATTGGCGCCAGATGGGACACACGATTCAAATGAACGCGGTGGATATTCCACTTGCGGATCCGCACTTCTGGACGATGCAAGGCTCTGTCCGAGTGGCACAAATGTGTCATGAATGGGGTCTGACGTGGGGATCGCATTCTAACAATCATTTTGATATTTCGCTGGCCATGTTTACCCATGTCGCTGCTGCAGCACCGGGAAAAATCACAGCTATCGATACTCATTGGATTTGGCAGGATGGACAGCGTCTGACCAAAGAGCCGTTCCCAATTGTCGGAGGCATGGTGGAAGTTCCGAACAAGCCAGGTTTGGGCATTGAGATTGATAGGGTTGAAATTGAGAAAGCGCACCAGCTTTATAATGAGAAAGGGCTTGGAGCACGTGATGATGCGATGGCTATGCAGTATTTGATTCCTGGCTGGAAATTCGATCATAAACAACCTTGTCTTGTACGGTAAACGAGAAAATCAAATGAAATAAAGGAGAGTTCACAATGGACATTAATCTTATTCGCGGAGTCATACCGCCTATCGTTACACCCGTTGATGCTGATGAATGCGTGGAAGAGCAGGGACTACGAAGGGTAGTCGAGCACGTTATCGCAGGAGGGGTGCACGGTATCCTTTCTTTAGGCAGTAATGGTGAATTTTACGGATTGGATCATGAGCAGCAGGAGCGGGCAGTTCGCATTACGATTGAGCAGGTTGCGGGCCGGGTGCCGGTTTATATGGGGATTGGAGCCATCACGACTAAGGAATGCATTCAGTTAGCCAGATTAGGTGAATCGTTAAATGCTCAGGCGATTACAATATTACCTCCCATGTTTCTTGCGCCTTCGGAAGAAGAGTTGTATCAGCATTTCCGTAAAGTAGCTGAAGCCACTGCTTTGCCAGTATTGCTTTATAACAATCCGGATCGCGTGGGGAATAACATTTCCGTTAACTTGATTGAACGACTTGCCGATATTCCCAATATCGTCGGAGTGAAAGATAGCAGCGGCGATCTAACCTTGACTTCCGAGTATATCCGCAGAACAAGAGAAAAAGGATTTAAGGTCATGGCGGGAAGGGATGTCATGATCTTAGGCTCATTGGTTTACGGTGCTGTAGGTTGTGTCGCTTCAACGGCGAATATTGTGCCGGCATTGGTCGTTGAAATTTACGAGAAGTTTATAGCCGGGGATCTAACGGGAGCTTTGGAAGCCCAGTTTAAGCTGGCTCCTCTTCGCATGGCTTCTAATCTCGCTAGTTTTCCGGTGGTGACCAAGGAGGCTATGAACCTCATCGGTCTTGAAGTGGGAGGCTCGATCTTGCCGAACACGAGCTGCTCCGAAATCAATAGAAATAAGCTTGCTGACATATTGAAGCAGATGGGAGCTCTTAAATGAAAATGAAAGTAGGATTCATCGGGTTGGGTATTATGGGTAAGCCCATGAGTAGGAACTTGTTGAAAGCGGGTTATGAGCTAGTTGTTCTCGGTACAAGTAAGAGTGCTTCGGAGCTTGCAGCGGCGGGAGCCAAGACGGCCTCTACACCTAAGGCCTTGGCTGAGCTGGTGGATGTCATTATAACCATGCTGCCGAATTCACCGCAGGTGAATGAAGTAGTTTTGGGCCCGAATGGCGTCATCGAAGGGGCTAAGTCAGGAGCCGTCGTTATCGATATGAGTTCGATCGCGCCTCTGACCAGCCAGGAAATCGCCCGGAAGCTGGCGGAAAAAGGGATAGAAATGCTTGACGCACCAGTGAGCGGGGGAGAGCCTAAGGCGATCGCGGGGACTCTTTCGGTAATGGTTGGCGGAAAGAAAGAAGTATTCGATCAGTGCTATGATGTGTTAAAAGCCATGGCTGCCTCTGTCATACGTACAGGAGATATCGGAGCAGGGAATGTGACCAAGCTGGCCAATCAGATCGTGGTTGCCATTAACATTGCCGCGATGTCCGAAGCGTTCGTGCTCGCGAGTAAGGCTGGCGTTCAGCCAGAGCTCGTTTATCAGGCGATTCGCGGCGGTTTGGCCGGCAGCACTGTCTTAGATGCAAAAGCGCCGCTGGTGATGGATCGCAATTTTGATCCGGGATTCCGTATCAACCTGCACATAAAGGACTTGAGCAACGTCTTGGAAACCTCCCATGAGGTAGGCGTGCCACTACCGCTCACGGCTGCGGTCATGGAGATGATGCAGGCTTTGAAGGTGGATGGAATGGGGGATTGCGACCACGGCAGCTTGATTCGCTACTATGAGAAAATGGCCAAGGTTGAAGTTAATAGGTAAGAATCAAAGAGTCCGAGAATCAGATGAAAACCTCTTATCACCTATAAGGGGGTTTCTTTGTTAAGTATAGAATTATCAGATTTTTGTGTGCAAGAAAGAGAGGAGAGAAGCACAAATGCGTATTATATTAGCACCCGATTCATATAAAGGGAGCTTATCTGCCCTTGCTGTTGCTGATGCTATGGAACGAGGGATTCGGGACGTATTCCCTGATGCTGTAGTTAGCAAGGTACCTATTGCTGATGGTGGTGAAGGTACGGTAGAAGCACTTGTCATGTCTACCGGCGGTCAAATGATCCAACAAAAAATTGTAGGACCTTTGGGTGAAGAAATCGACTCCTATTGGGGGATTCTCGGCGATGGAGAAACCGGGGTGATCGAGCTTGCCGCTGCTTCCGGATTACCATTGGTACCGAGGGAACAAAGGAACCCGCTGTTGACGACGACTTATGGGACTGGACAATTAATCAAAGCCGCTCTTGAATACGGACTACGAAAGCTAATTATAGGTATCGGAGGCAGCGCAACTAATGACGGCGGAGCGGGAATGGCACAGGCCTTAGGAGTCAAATTCCTGGATTCGGACAACAACGAGCTACCCCAAGGTGGAGTGGCTCTTGCCAAACTCGTACGAATCGATTTATCCGATTTGGATAAGCGTATTGCCGAAACGGATATTAAGGTCGCATGCGACGTCGATAATCCGCTGTGCGGGCCGTTAGGTGCATCCGCGGTTTATGGTCCGCAAAAAGGTGCCACATCCGATATGGTGGCTCAATTAGATCATGCGCTTAAGAATTATTCGGTTGTTGCCCAATTGTCAACACGCAGGGACGTTGCACTTATTCCGGGTGCCGGTGCAGCCGGCGGTGTAGGGGCAGGACTGTTGCTTTTTACGAATGCGAAGCTGATCCCAGGCATTCAACTTGTGTTGGAAGCTGCAGATTTCGCTGAAAAGCTTAAGAAGGCGGACCTTGTCATAACCGGTGAAGGCTCCACCGACTTTCAAACCGCGCACGGTAAAGCCCCTGTTGGTGTGGCTAAGATCGCCAAACAGGCGGGCATCCCGACGATCTGCTTATCCGGTGGGTTAGGTACAGGTGCTGATGATGTACTTCAACATGGAATCGACGGACTGATGAGTATTGTGCCCCGGCCCATGGAATTAGAGCAATGTATAGAATCGGCTGAAGAGCTTATTCAAACAGCCACAGCTAGAATATGCAGATTAATTAGCATTGGGATCAAGATGAAATAATATCATGGCTATGGGGCTGCATTGTTATTTCATCTAATTCGTCTTACAATATGATTATGCGTATTAGTCAGCTTAGAGAGAAGGGTAAATATGGTAGAACTTAAAGGAAGCGTTGAATTGGAGACTGTTAAACGAAACACGCTGCCCAAGCAAGTCGTTGACAGCATTGTTCAGCTGTTGGTCAGCGGTCAGCTTAAACCTGGAGATAAACTGCCATCCGAGATGGAACTGATAGATATGTTAGGCGTGAGTCGGCCAGTTCTGCGGGAAGCATTAAGTTCGCTCGAAGCACTTGAAGTGATTACGAGAAAAACCCGTGGCGGCACCCATTTTAATAATAAAATCGGCAGCAATCCGTTCTCGGTAATGCTGGCTTTGTCCATTGGCAACCTTCCAGCGATCATCGAAGCGCGGATGGCATTAGAATTGGGACTTGTGGCCATGGCGGCAGAAAAGATCACGAACGAGAAGTTGAAGCGATTAAAGGAAACCATAGATGAAATCGCTGGCAGTGTTGATAACAACTATGGGGAAGCGGATAAGGAATTTCATCGGATTATCGCATTGAGTGCGGACAATCCGATCATTGAAGGGATGATAGATCCTCTGCTTATCACCCATGACAAAATGGATAGACAAATTAGGGAACGTGAACGTGATGTAACGGTCCAATTCCATACAGATATCTATAATGCACTCGTTAATCGGGATCCACACGAAGCGTTTACTCATATGTACCGCCATCTTAGTTATGTCCGAAATAAGCTTTTGCAGGTATATCAAAACGAATAAGCGGTCCATGACGGCCCATTTAAAAAGTCTGCCAATCTCTCGCGACTGCGATACAGAGATCAAGCAGACTTTTTTCGTTCAATTCTATCCACCATGTATATGTATATACGCTTCAATTCTATAAAGGGCAGAGGTTAAGATAGTACGATGCAACTGAAAAGAATGGTAACTGGGGTCCGATTTAACCTATAAGCTGCAATTTCACTGAGAATTTAGATGGTTCGATCCGTACTATTGCCAGTTGTAACCGCGAAACTTATGATTTGAATTGTGATCGATACACAGATGAATTCAGTCAGGGGGGACGGCGGATGAAGGAGCAGTATGAAGCTCAGTTACAAATGAGAACCAATTACCGTTTCTTTAAAGAATCTTTGTTCATAAGGGATATTGTCAGGGATCGATGGTTATATGTAATCTTATTACCAGGCATTTTATATTTTATCATTTTTAAATATGTTCCAATGTTTGGCTTACTCATGGCTTTTGAGGACTATAAACCGCATCTAGGTTTTATGAATAGTCCCTGGGCAGGGCTGAAGCATTTCGAACGATTTTTTTCAGAGCCTCAGTTTTGGATACTGTTCCGTAATACCATTTTGTTAGCGATTTATAACTTGGTGTTTTTCTTCCCGCTGCCTATCGTACTAGCGCTTATGTTGAATGAAGTTCGAATTGGGCTATTCAAACGCTTTGCTCAGACGCTATTGTATTTGCCACATTTTATTTCATGGGTAGTAGCGGTTGGTATCTTCTATGTGTTATTTACAACTGAAGGTGGAGTAGTAAACGAACTGCTCCAAAAAATCGGTTTCGAGAAAATTCCGTTCATGCTAAGTGAGGATTGGTTCAGACCGATGATCATTAGCCAGTCGATTTGGAAAGAGGCAGGCTGGGGAACGATTATTTTCCTCGCAGCGCTGTCCGGAGTCGATCTTCAGCTATATGAAGCGGCTCGTATGGATGGAGCTGGGCGATGGCGCCAGTTGTGGCATATTACATTACCAGCTATTCGCAGTACGATCGTCATCTTGTTTATTCTACGCTTGGGCAGTTTTTTGGACACGGGTTTCGAGCACATCTTTCTGATGCTTAACTCCATGAACCGAGAAGTCGGGGAAGTGTTTGATACTTTTGTATATATGAAAGGCTTGACGCAAGGACAATACAGCTATAGTGCCGCGGTCGGGATGTTTAAATCCCTGGTTGGGCTTGTCCTCGTACTCGGGTCCAATTGGATAGCGAAAAAATTCGGCGAAGAAGGCGTATATTAAAAAGCGTCAGGAGGCTGTCAATATGCTGGCAGAGGATAAGAATTGGAGCAATCGGCTGTTTAATACGGTAAACTATTCGTTGTTGACCCTTGTATCCCTAATCACAATCATTCCTTTCGTATATATCGTTTCAATGTCTTTTGCTTCCCCAGGGGAGGTGGCTAAAGGCGGGCTGCTCTTATTTCCTTCGAAGTTTACCTTAGGGGCATATAAATACATCTTTTCCACCGATACGATGGTTCGGAGTATTCTTATCTCGATTTATATTACAGTGTTCGGAACGTTGATCAACCTGCTGTTGACCTCGTTTACCGCTTACCCGTTGGCTAAAGCGACCTTACGAGGGCGCAAGACGATACTTCTCATGATTTTAATTACGATGCTGTTCAGCGGAGGTTTGATCCCGACCTACTTTGTAGTCAAGGCCTTCGGTATGATCAACACGTACTGGTCCCTGATGATTCCGACTGCTATAAGCGCATTTAATTTAATCGTGCTCAAGAACTTTTTTCAGCAAATTCCCGAAAGCTTAGTAGATTCGGCGAAGATCGATGGCTGTAATGATGTAGGGATTTTGTTTCGTATTATTTTGCCATTATCGATGCCGGCGATGGCTACCTTCGGACTTTTCTATGCCGTGGGACATTGGAATACATTCTTTAATGCGGTGATGTATATGAACGATGCGGAGAAATTTCCAGTCCAGGTTATTTTGAGACAAATTGTTTTGTTATCTCAGGATCAAATCGGGAATACCACATCACAGCAAGATCCAACTGACTTTTTACCGCAGACTATTCGAATGGCTTCCATTGTAGTTGCGACCGTCCCGATTGTGCTCGTCTACCCGTTCTTACAGAAGCATTTTGCCAAGGGTGTGCTATTAGGATCGGTAAAAGGATAACTCTTTCTCGAAGAGTTTCCGTTTCCATAAACAAACATTCAGGAGGGGTTATGTATGGTATGTAAGCGCTGTATTACTGTGGTTTCATTACTGACGACTATAAGTGTTTTAGCGGGGTGCGCAGGCGAGAAGAGTTCACCAATTGCACAGCAGGACAATACACCGCTGGAAGTTACTATTGCTACGCCTCAAATCGGAGAAGCTCCGAAAAAAGGCAGTGAAGTGGAGCAGGCTATCGAGAAATATACGAATTCAAAAATCGATATACAATGGATTCCATCCGCTGCTTTCGAAGATAAGAAAAACATCATGATTGCCTCTAATGAAATGCCCAAAGCATTTAAAATTACATCAAACGCCACTACGCTTAGCGCGATCCAATCCGGCTTGTTTTGGGAGATCGGCCCTTTGTTGAAGGATTATAAAAACTTATCAGGTGTCAACGCACTGTATTATGAAAATTTAAAGGTTGATGGCAAGTTATATAGTTTGCCTTTGTATCGGGACATTGGCCGTGCCGGTATCACGTATCGGAAGGATTGGTTTGATGAACTTGGCCTAAAGACGCCGGTAGCCTTAGATGACTGGTATAACCTCATGAAGACCATCGCGGAGAAGGATCCTGATAAGAATGGTCAGAACGATTCGTATGGTATTTTTCTTGATAAGTCCTATAACGACCCGGTTGCCAGCAGCTCCTTTCTGACCCGACTTGCCGTTTCTCAGGGAGCACCGAATAAATGGGGGATAGAAGGAGGTAAGGTGACAGCTGAATTTATGACCAAACCATATTTCGAGTCCATGAAACTGCTTCGCAGACTATATCAGGAAAAATTAATCAATCAGGACTTTTCCGTTGTACAAACAGCTGATGCCGATAATAAATGGAATGCAGGCAAGGTGGGGATTCGGGTTAATACCGTTGCCTCGGCAGCTGCGACCTCGCAAGACAATCTAAAGAAAGCTGTACCTAATGGTGTAGTTGATATTGCACCTTATATGGGACCGTCAGGCAATCGTGTACCGGCTGAGCCCGGCAATAACGGCTTCTTCGTCTTCCCGAAATCGAGTGTTAAGTCGGAAGCGGAATTAAAGCGACTGCTGGGCTTCTTCGATAAACTGCTGGAGCCAGAGATGTCGACACTTTTAACCAGAGGGATTGAGGGCAAACATTTTACGAAGACGGCTGACGGAAAAGCAGAGTTTAAAGACTTGACCCAATTTAATCTCGAGGTTAAGCCATATCGTGACAGTCTGCCTTCATTTGAGGTGACCGGAACGGGTCTGCCTCTGAAATTATCAGATTTGCAGGCGAAAGGTTGGAAGGTCATTGCTGACAACCTGAAGAATGTGGTGCCCAATGTGGCTTTAACAATGAACTCCAAGACGTATTCTGAAAAAGGCGGAGAATTGGATACATTAATTCGTGATGCCCAAACCAAATTTATTATGGGGAAAATTGATGAGGCTGGTTGGCAAGCAGAAGTGGATAAATGGAGAAAAGCCGGCGGTGATAAGGTGATTGAAGAATATACGGCTGAGTATGCGAAGCAGAAGAAGTAAGACACTCTAATTCTAGTATTTGTATGCATAGGCATCGTAGATTCCTCTGATATAATGGTAATGTCGAATCCTTGAAAGCGAAGAAAGGAGAGGTTTCCGTTGCCAAAATACTTATATCGAATGCTTGTCTTCTCTCTTCTGCTCAGCGCAGTTCCGGTCGTTTGCATTGGGCTCATCTCCTACTATATTGCCTCAAAGGATATTGGGAAGAAAGTTAATGAGGGGAATGTACAGATCCTGCTGCAAAACCAGATGCGAATGGAGCAAATCTTAAAGAACGTGGAAATGGGCGCTGTACAGTACATCAACTCACCGTTGGTAAGCGATTTCATCTACCATGATTTACAGAATGATGATTTTCAAACGATCAACAATCTCTCCAAAGGCTTGTATAATCTTCATTCGATTGCAGGTGTGGCCGACACGCAGCTGATTAACTTGGAGCACGACTGGATGATCAGCAATCTCGGATTTACAACAACAGACGATTTTGTGAATCGAGATTTACTGAGCGATTATGCCAAGCGCCCGCAAAATTTATTTTGGTTAGCTACTATCGGTAAATCCTTAGATGAAAATAAGATCCGGTTGGTCGTCAAGCTTCCAATGATTGCCTCTACGACCACTCCTAAAGCGTTGTTGATGATTGACATGTCGCATGATGCTTTACTGAGTAATTTGGCCCAAAATACCCAATTAGGAAATATTTATGTGCTTAATCGAAACAGGGAGCCGTTCTTAGCTAGTTCCAGCACTGTAGGGATCCAGCCTTCCATCCTGCAAAGGATGAATGTCGCGACGGAACCAGAGGGGGCCTTTGAAACAAACGATATGGGGGTCAACTATAGAGTTTCCTCTTATAACGGCTGGTCCTATGTTTCGGTCGTGTCCATTGATGCAATTACGAAGGAATCTAAGAAAATTGCCTTCATCACCTTAAATGCTTGTGTGATTATTTTTATTCTAATCGCATTAGCCGCCTTCTACGGAACCCGCCGCATGTATAGGCCGATCCATCGGCTATTTATGATGATGGAGCAGTTCGGAGGAGAGTCCAAAGGGAATAAAAAGCGGGATGAATTCGCATTAATCGAAGAGCGCTTTTCTTCCTTGTTTAGCACGAGAAAGCAGCTTCAGCAGCAGCTGCAGGTTCAGAGTGGGCAGGTGAAGGAATTTTTCTTATTGAAGTTGATCATGGGACAGGTCACAGAGAGTGAATTCTCCTATAAGTATGAGACCTATGGCTTTGGGGAAAAGGGGAAGGCGCTAGGAGTACTCGCCTTGCAAATCGATTCTCTAGAGGGCACCAGATATTTGGATAGCGATAAGGAGCTGCTGTTATTCGCGATTAATAACGTCGTTGGGGAGCTGATCCCCAATGACCGTATCCTGGGTACTTTGCTGCTGGACCAGTCTCAGGTGACGCTTCTGCTAGGAGATTCTGAGGATCCGGATGAGTTGAAGGGCTACTTCTACCAAATGGCGGAGCTTATGAAGTCGAAGGTGCACGAGCTGCTTCAGCTCAAAATCAGTATCGGCATCAGTCGGCCGTTTCATAGGTACACGAATGCGATGGATGCCTACTCAGAGGCGTTGGAGGCTTTGAAACGCAGAATTAGTCTTGGAAACGAGCTCATCCTGGGCTATGAAGATATCGAACCGGTTCACCGGAACAGCGTTCAGCCTGCTGCTTCTTGGAATCACCTTGAAGAGAGCTTGATGAATGGGCTTAAAACAGGCGATGCTGCTTCTGCTTACGAGCATTATAACCAGTATGCGTCAGCGATTCTAGAGAAGAGCGTTTCGTTCAATGATTTTCAAATATTTATGCTTCAATTAATCGCCAAAATTTATCGGCTTGTTGGGCAGCAAGGTGGCATGCTGGATGGATTAGTCGGCGCCAAATCGGTCATTATCCGATTCATGAAATTGAATACGGCGGAGGAAATTATGACGTGGTTTAAGACGGAGCTGATCCCGCCCACCCTTGCCTTCCTGCAAAGCCGTATTGATTCGCAATATATCAATATTGCCCACCAAATGATCGAGCTCATTCACGAAAAATACGATCAGGATCTTACTTTGGAATCGTGCGCTGCGCAATTCCGATTTCATCCCGTTTATTTGAGCCGAGTGTTCAAGAAAGAGATTGGAACGACGTTTATCGATTATTTGACGAATTACCGGATGAATATGGCGAAACTGTGGTTAAAGGACAGCAATATGAAGATTACGGAAATCGCGGAGCGTCTCAACTATACCAACTCCACAGGATTTATCCGGACCTTCCGCAAAGCTACTGGCATGACGCCGGGCCAGTATCGAGAGGCCCTTTCGAGATCACAGTAAACGCAAGCTCGGTGACTGAACCATAATCTCTTTATCCATCATGGAGGTGCACCTGTTGACCTATGAATTGGTAGAAAAACTGAAAGCAGCCTATATGTCCAGTGAGAAGTGGTATTCCGTAAGGTGGCATTATATCGAGGGCTGTATCTTAAAGGCATATTTGGACAGCTACGAGCAAACCGGCAGTGAAAGAGAATATAACTTTGTAAAAAGCTATATCGATCGGCTATTTGATGCCGATGGTAATATCCCTGAAATCCAGATCGGCAGTTATAATATCGACCAAATCCGGATGGCTGGAGTTTTGTTTACGCTATACCAAAGGGAGCGGGAGCCCAAATATAAAAGGATCATGGATATGTTGTATCAGCAGTTGGCTTCTTACCCGAGAACGAGTTCCGGTTCGTTCTGGCATAAAGAAAACTATCCCTACCAGGTTTGGTTGGATGGATTGTATATGGGGCAGCCGTTCTATGTTCAGTACGTGAAGCAATTCGTAGAGGTCAAGGATTATTCCGATACGCTGCAGCAGTTCAAAAATGTCCGCCAATTTATATATAACAACGAGAAGCGGTTGTACACCCACGCTTATGACGAGAGTCGCGACATTTTCTGGTGCGATAAATCAACAGGGCAATCACCAAATGTGTGGGGGCGTGCGGTCGGCTGGTTCGCGATGGCACTGGTGGATGTGTTGGAGCTGCTTGAAGGAGAGCCGGCAGACACCGGCATCCTCAAAGCCTATATCAAGGAGCTTATAGATGACATGCTGCCGTACCAGCATAGCGAGGGTATGTGGTATCAGGTCGTGGATAAGAAGGAGCATTCAGGAAATTATCTTGAAGCCAGCGGCACACTGATGTTAGCTTATGCCATTATGAAAAGTGCACGATTGGGATATCTGTCAAAAGAGTATGCCGTATACGGCATACAGGCTTTTAACGGAACGATTGCTCGTTACCTGAGGGAAGAAGACGGTGAAGTGCTGTTAGGCGGCATTTGCCGAAGTGCCGGCCTTGGCAAAAAGCCGGAAACCGGACAAATGCGAGATGGCAGTCTTGCGTATTATTTCTTCGCCGAACAAATCGTAGACAATAACGGGCATGGTGTAGCACCGCTGCTGATGGCCTACAACGAGATTAATCGGCTTGGTGTTAATTCCGATCCTGATGATATCCGTGAGACCGGGATCATGATATAAGGAGGACATATATATGTCTGAGCGAGCAAAAAGTCAAAATGAAACGCCTCTTTACATAAAGGTTCACGCCGAGGATAATGTTGCGATTATCGTTAATTCCGGTGGGTTGTCTAGAGGGAGCATCTTTTCTTGTGGTCTAGAACTTAGGGATAGCATTCCGCAAGGGCATAAAGTAGCCCTAATTGATTTAGAGCAGGATGAACCTATCGTTCGCTACGGTGAAGTTATCGGGTATGCGGATAGTCGGATCCTACAAGGTAGTTGGGTGGAGGAGAAGTTGGTAAGACTCCCTACACCTCCTGAGTTAGATGAGCTGCCGATTGCCAATCATATACCGTTACCGCTGCCGCCGCTTGAAGGGTACACTTTTGAGGGATATCGTAACGAAGAAGGCAGTGTCGGCACGAAAAATATACTGGGAATCACTACCAGCGTTCAATGTGTTGCAGGGGTGCTTGACTATGCAGTGAAAAAGATTAAAGAACAATTGCTTCCGGGCTATCCAAATGTAGAGGATGTCGTGGCTTTAACTCATAATTATGGTTGCGGAGTTGCGATTAATGCTCCTGATGCTATCATTCCGATTCGCACCATTCAAAATATCGCGACCAATCCCAATTTTGGCGGTGAAGTTCTAGTAGTAGGGTTGGGTTGTGAGAAGTTAATACCGGAAAGATTACTTCCGGACGGAGACTCTTCCAACATCGTATCTCTGCAAGATCATCATGGTTTTATGATTATGATTCAGTCCATTATGAGTATGGCGGAAGAGAAATTGGTAAAGTTGAATCGACGACAGCGCGTAACTTGTCCTGTATCCGACCTAGTAGTTGGTTTACAATGTGGAGGAAGTGATGCTTTTTCTGGGGTGACGGCGAACCCGGCGGTAGGGTTTGCCGCTGATCTGTTGGTTCAAGCTGGCGCAACGGTTCTATTCTCAGAGGTCACCGAAGTGCGGGATGCCGTTCACCTGCTAACGCCGCGCGTAATCAATCAAACAGTGGGCCAGGCATTAATACAAGAAATGAAGTGGTACGATCATTATTTGCAAAAAGGTCAAGCGGATCGGAGTGCGAATCCGTCACCGGGAAATAAAAGAGGCGGCTTGGTGAATGTGGTGGAGAAGTCACTCGGATCGATTATCAAATCGGGTAGCAGTCCCATTGTAGGCGTATTATCCCCGGGTGAAAAAGCGACTCAAAAAGGGCTCATTTATGCGGCGACACCTGCAAGTGATTTTGTGTGCGGTACTTTGCAACTAGCCTCGGGGGTAAATATGCAAGTTTTTACAACGGGTAGAGGCACACCTTATGGGTTAGCGATGGCACCAGTTATTAAAGTTTCTACTCGGAATTCTTTAACGGAACAGTGGCATGATTTAATCGATGTGAATGCAGGAACGATAGCAACGGGTGAAGCAACTATTGAAGAAGTGGGCTGGGAGATTTTTCGCATGATCGTAGATGTAGCAAGCGGGAAAAAGAAGACTTGGGCAGACCACTGGGGATTGCACAATGCTTTGTGTCTGTTTAATCCAGCTCCAGTAACCTAGTCAATGTAGGGCGTTGTATGACGTTAATCCAAATTGAATAAATGTAATGAATAAACAGCCCTGTTCGCTTGAAAGCGAAAGGGTTGTTTGACATGCGTCTATCCGATTAAGCTTGGTATGGCAAGGACATATGGGCACTCCAGAGCATCATTGTGCCGATATAAGACCGCAATCATATATCAATAGCCGGGGGGTGGAAGATGTGTACCGCAAACTGCGTCATTCGCTGCAATGGAAACTAATGGTCATGATGACCGCTATCATTACCATCGTGATCACGGTCATCGGAAGCATCAGCTACGACGATGAGATTTATCAGCAAAAACTGGCCCCTGTACATCATGCTCTTGCTGGTAGTGGCCTACTTTATCTTGTTCAAGTACATCCCCTTATTGGGGAGTGTCATTGCTTTCAAGGACTATAACATTTTTGAGGGGTTCATCAAGAGCAAATGGGTCGGATTTGATTGGTTCGTTACGTTGTACAAACAGCCGCAGTTTATGAAGATTTTCAAGAATACGCTTGTCGTTTCGTTTTATCAGGTCGCTTTTTCCTTCCCGGCGCCAATTATTCTGGCTCTGTTGCTGAATGAGGTTCGTAAATTCGCTTACAAGCGTTCGGTGCAAACAATTGTTTACCTTCCGCATTTTCTGTCTTGGGCGCTGGTTTTCGGGATGGCCTATATGATGTTTTCCCCGCAGACGGGATTGGTCAATCAAGTGTTGGGTCATTTCGAAATCGGACCCAAGGGAGAACTGGTAGAAATCCCTTCTGGACAATTAGTTTGCTTACGAGAATAAATGGCTTGCTAGCATTTCATGTGGGTAGCTTGTCCCTCTCCCAGCATCACTCTGAGCCAGTTCCCCATGATTGAGAGTGCATTTTCTGTTTTTACAATTGAGTCGTGATTTTGATCAGCGATGATGCGGACCTCAGCCTTGCAAAATCTTTCATAAAGTGGTTTATATGCACCAGCGTCGAATACCTCATCATCAGCCCCAACCATAACGAAAGTCGGTTGGGTCAACTGTGACAAATATTTTTCGTAATTATTCCCTACCATGCGCGACAAGGCGAGCCGATAGCTAAGATTGCAGGATTCAGTCCCATGTAGCTTTTCAATCGGTGTGAGTCTGCGGTATACAATAGTGTGGTTATAACGGTGAATGCCAAGTGCATTGAGAAGCATTAACAACAGATATCGTGGAATGCTCACCTTGGATTCGTTACCTGATCCACCTTTTCGATCAAGTGGCGCATTGGGGCTAAGTGCTGGTGAAACGAGTAAATAGGCAAAAATGTCCTTGTGAATCGGTCGTATTGTTTGTCTGAGTGCGGTTGCACCTCCCGCAGAATGACCTCCGACAATGATCCTTGCACCGGGATGACGCTTCTGAACAAAACGGAACAGGTCTTCCATATCATCATCAAGTTGCCCGATGTAGTCAATATCACCGCGTCGAATGGGATGATTTCCATATCCACGTAGATCCGGAAGGCACACGGTGGCGAGCCCAAGTTGGGATACATATTGGCCGAATTCCCTCAAATACAGGCTAGGTTCTGTAATGCCGTGCAGAAAAATAAGCACTACATCGGATGGACCCTCAAAAAAACGGTATGGAAGTTGAGCACCATCACGGGCGGTGTACGTTTCAAAGTCTTCAAGGTAAGTATTCATAATGATGATCCCTCCGCATTTCTTTTGACCTTCCTCTAAATAAATCTTACAAGAGACAATCGTTAATGGAAAGAGTTATTATCGGAAAGTGTGGCGACTACGCTAACGGAGAAGTACGATAATCGGCGTGGTGGACGACGGAAACCAACCGCGTGGGTACCAATGATTTCGCGGAATGGGCTAAACAGGTCGGCGCGGAAGTCATGATGGCGATGAATCTGAGCACACGGGGTGCGGATGAAGCCCGGAATTTGGTCGAATACTGCAATCAAGCAATATGCAGGATGTAAAATGCTACGGACAATAAATATTACAGTACATTACTTAATGAGCAAGTTATGATGATATGAGTGTGAATGTAGAAGCCATAATAAAAAAAGAACTCGAACATATTATTTATCAATTACTATTAAAAAAGTATCAGGGCGAAGGTAACGAAAAGCTAAGAATTGTCGCAACCATGCTAAGTTGGATGATTTACGCTGCTGCAGTTGATTGGAAGCAGAACAGCAGTAAATCACCAGAGGATTATTTTGATTATGCAATTTTGTCTATTAGGCAATTATTAGGGAATGGAACAGCTTAACATTTTATAAGTCTCCCCGAAATTATTAAGGATCGTCAGGGATAGGGTATCTATTCCCACGAAACCGTCATGTTTGGATGTGGTTGTATCCGAACAGACTTTACATTCGAATGCAAATGAAAAAAGGGCAGTTTGCATAATGCAAGCTGCCCTTTTTAATACTCCTAAAGCAATATTTTATTCATGAGATCTCCGCAATCTGCTTCGTTACAGTACGCCATTCAAGCTGCCACCGGTGGCAAACAGCCGGTACGAATTGCTACGGAATTTGAAGCTTATATAACCTTATTTTACACGAGGGGCTGCAATGTGGATAAATGGCTTGACCGTGCATAGTCATTCCATTTGCTGGAAACAATAGGGCTACACGTTACTTGAAGGGGTATGGTTTCATGGGCAATTTCGTTCAGGAAATGAAATCCACATTTGCCGAGCATGATGATTTTTTCATTCACGAAGAGCAATTTGATCATACGGCGCTTTTTCTTATAGGATTTAATTCGCTCATCAATTTTTCCAAGTCCAATTTATACGTTCGGCAAATGGCGGAATTGTCTGATTCCGTTGATGAACTATTTACGAACCTCAGTGATCAGCATGATGTTGATGCTAAACAAATCATAAAGGCCGTTCTAGAAGGCAAATTGGTCATCTTAACAGGAGACGATCAACGTAACGCCATTGTAGAACCCGTCCCCCAAAATCTGAGGAGAAGCATTGAAGAGCCCAAAAATGAAAGCCCTGTTCAAGGTCCTTTGGACGCCTTTGGAGAGGATATTGATATTAACATAGGGCTGATCCGAATGAGACTGGGCACTGAGCGTCTGATCCATAGCTCATATCAAGTCGGAGAGCTGCCAAAGCGAAGGATTTCCATGCTTTATCTTAAAGGAAAAGCTCCGGATGATCTTATTGAAAAAATAGACCAGAAGTTGAAACAAGCTCACTCAGATATTGAAACGATAAATGACCTGAATATTCTTTTTGGTGCCCACAAATTTGTACCTGTCAGTCATTTCTCCATAACTGAACTTCCGTTGCAAGCCGTCTATTCATTAAAACGGAACAGAGTCGTTCTCTTTTTGGACAATACCCCCTACGCCTTTGTTCTTCCGCATCTGTTCTGGGATATGTTGTCCACTGCAAACGATCGCAATTTCCATGTCAGTTTCACATATTTGATTCGAACCCTCAGGGGATTGGGGATATTGTGCAATCTCATCCTTCCCGCTTTATATATTGCCATAACGTCAGTCAATCCTGAAGTATTGAAAATAGACCTCGCCTTGTTTGTCGCAGAAAGCAGAGAAGGCATTCCACTAACACCCTTATTTGAAACCCTTGCTATGGTCGTATTAGTTGATTTAGTAACTGAAGCAATTATCAGACTCCCCAAAACAGTAGGACCGACCGTTACGATGGTTGGAGGAGTCATACTAGGCCAAGGGGTCGTGGAAGCTAAATTGGTCAGTAGCTTATTGGTCATTGTCATCACCGCAATGTTGATTTCAGGTTCAGCAATCGTTGGAGTTCAAAACTCGTTGTACATTCGTACGCTAAAATACTTTATTTTAATTGCGGCATCCGTTTTCGGCATAGTGGGTATATGTACCGGATTATTATTTGTATGCATAATTCTGGCAAGTTTTAAAACTTGCGATATTCCGTATATGGCATTTCGGATAACGGAAAAGGGGGATGCCAAGTGAACCATAGGGTACTACTTGCAATGTTGGTTTGTGTCATGAGTGGGGGCTTCGCTTTTTTGCTGTATCCCAAAATCATAAATTCGATCACGGTAGGTGGTCATTGGGTAGTGATTCTTTGTGCAGGATTGCTGCAAATGGTATTTATACTGATCTACAAAAAAGGGTTGGATTATTTTCCGAAAAAGGATGTGATCGATATATTTAGGCAAATGGGAAAGTGGGCTGCATGCATCGTGCTTGTCCCTTTGGCATTTGTTATCACAGCAATGGTTGGATTCGGCCTTCGCGCTCACAGCGAAGAAATCATAGCCATTTTTTTGAATCGGACTCCTTCTTGGGCGGTTCTGGTTGTTCTCGTTTTCCTAGCTGCTTTGGCAGCAGTAAAAGGGTTGGAAACGATGATGCGTGCTTCTGTCGTTGTATTCATTATCGTTAATTCATTGGTATTGTTCATAGCATTTACTGTAATCATCAATTTTGATGTACATAATGCTTCACCCGTTTTGCCTACATCTCCAAAATTTTTATTGAACACAAAGTTTTACTATCTATCGGGTTTTTCAGCGTTATTATTTGTAGGCTTCGTGCCTTCCGAAAACAATATGAAATACGGTCAACTGTTTATGGTATGTACCTATGTGACGGTGCTCATTCTCCTCACGGTTTATCTTCCGATTTTCGTATTTGGACAAGAAACGGTTGTCACGTTTCGTTATCCGGTACAAGAGGCGGTGAATATCGTTGACTTGAGGTGGTTTATATTCAGTCAGCAAACGTTGTTCTTGGGTATCTCATTAATCGGATTCACGATCTTCTTGAATGCCGTAATGCTATGGATGACCGGACAAATTATGCAGAAAACGTTCAATTGGGAAAGAACCAAATCTTATTATTGGATCATTGCTTTCGCTCTAATCGCATTTCTTATGGGAGTATATGTCCCAAACCTGGGCATGGTTGAAAAACTTTTGGTGTTGAGTACAGGTGCTCACGCTTTGTTTATCGTCATCATTACATTTACCATTTTTATCTATGGCATCTTTAGTCGAAGAAGGATGGCAGGTTATGAAAAGTATTAATCGATTCAAACTTTTCATTGTACTTACGGCTTTAACCCTTCTATGTGGTTGTTGGGATGCTAAAGAAATCAATCTGCGTACCCCTCCTTTACTCATCGGCATAGCCAAGGGAAACGATGATGAATACAGAGTGACACTGTATGTTCCCTTTACGAAAAAAGGCAAAACAGAATCAAAAATTGTAACGGAAAAAGGCAATTCCATTTCCAATATTCTCCGACAAATGCGGACAAACTCTGATGATGCCCTTGATTACTCACAAGTACAATTAATTGTCATTCAAAACAACTTGGCAAAGAACGAAGAGGAATTTGGTAAACTTGTTCGACTTTCAATGGAGATAGAGCAACTGCCGTCCAGATCGTTGGTTGCCATTACAGATGACGATATTGAGAAAATGTTGTCGAATATTGATAAAGTAGTGGGTGTTCATGCAACCTCTATCAATGACTTTTTTTATAAAGGGGAGTGGGCACCGGAGGTTTCGAGTACGCGCATTTGGGAATTGTATCGGGGTTTGTATTCCTATACGAAAGATATAAACGTTCCGATCGTCTCTTCCGGCAAAGATACAGTATTACGCTTCGAGGGTGCCGCTATTTTGAAAAAAGGGAAAATAGTGGAGCGGATCAATCCGAAGGAAAATCTATTGGTGAATTTGTTTAATCACCGCAATGCAACAGGAGAGATTGAGAGCCTGGGCTCTGCCGACATAATCGTAAAAAACAGCTCATTGCACATCAAGTCGTCAATGAAAAAGGATGAACCGTTAGTGTCATGCGATTTGAAATTAAAAATACAAGTTATGGAAAGAAAAGAGGGCGTGACGGATAAACAGATCCATGAAGAACTCGAAAAGCAGATCGAAAAGCAGTTTAATAAGATATTTGAACAAGCCCAAGAAAACAAATCAGATATTTTTGGGTTTGGCCAACATTTCCGCAATCGGATTCCATATCAGGAATTAAAAAACTGGAGAGAAGAATATTATCCAAAGCTAAAAGTGAATTTTCAGGTCCATGTAAGCCAATTGTAATTTTCAAAAGAAAAAACGTTTTGGGGAATCGCTTTTTTAGGTCTCTAGAACGATAGTTAAACATATGAAGGGCTGCCGCGTTGCAGCCCTTCATACTGTTGAGAATCCGAAACTAACTCACTTTGGTCTTTTTGAAGAGGAGCAACTGATTTCAGTGCTGTCTCTTTTCGTTCGTGGGGCAGAAGCGCAGTTCCGAAAATTTGCTACGTTAACTTCTCATCAAAACAAGGGCTACGGGAGCAAGCTTCTAATATATGTGGTAGAGGAAGCAGAGCGCGCAGGTGTGAAGCGGATATATTGTAATGCCAGGAAAGAGGAAGCATCCTATTATGAGAAATTTGGTCTTTGTAAAACAGAAAACACGTTTAGTAAAAGCGGTAAAGATTATGTTGTGATGGAGCGTGTATAGGGAACACTGGAAGACGAGAACAGAAGAAAAGATGACTGATGAATTAACGTAACAATTTTTCCATAGATCCGTCTAACGGGGAACTATAGTTAAATGAACACCCAGGACGAGGCTACCGGCATGATCGGTGGTACTATTTTAAGTGTTTGGGGGCATCTATCATGATAGTACTAGAAACAGAACGGCTAATTCTTCGTTACCAAAAAATAGAGGATGCTGCTTTTATCCTTGAGCTATTGAATGATCCTTCTTGGATCCAATACATAGGCGATAGAGGCGTGAGAACCATCGATGATGCGCGGGACTATATTTTAAAAGGAGCTCTAGACATGTATGCCCGTTTGGGCTTCGGATTTTATTTGACGGAGTTGAAGGAAGGAGGCATTCCGATCGGCATTTGCGGATTGGTAAAAAGAGATTTCTTAGAAGATGTAGACATTGGATTTGCTTTGCTTCCTAGGTTCTGAGGGAAAGGATACGCCTTTGAGGCTGCTTCCGCAGTGATGAGTTATGCACAATGCGTTTTAGTGCTAAAACGCATAGTGGCTATTACCTCTGAAGATAATCATGCTTCGGCTAAACTATTAGAAAAACTAGGGTTGCATTTTGAAGGCATGATCCGATATGCGGGTACAGATGAAGAAGTCCGTTTATTTGCAATTAACGTCTAGCGTCCTTATGTAAATCCAACTGCACAAGAAGTTTTAAGAATGGATCCGAATGCTAATGTTTTTATGTGTAAAGACACCATTTATAAGGCAGGAATTCCTTGGGTAGACGAGTTGAAATTAACCAAAGACATACAAGTAACTGAAATTACTCACCAAAGTAATAAGGGTAAAGCTTTTAAAAACGGAACAGCAAATAAACTGGCAGTCGGAACAAAGATCTTTCGTGTCAAAGAGCGAAATGACATACTAATTGCTGAAACAGAAGGTGGGGAGGACATTAGATTTTATCAATTAGTTGAAGGATAATAATATAGATTCTCAATGTCGAATTCGACTAAAAACCAAAAGTTATGCCATTGGCAAGCTTTTGGTTTTTTACAGTGCTTAGATGCGAGGCCCTAATTTGGTACTAATAGAACAGTTCTAATCATATTCTTTTAAGTGAAAATAATAGGAGGGGGTGTAAAGTTAGTTGATAAAAGTTAAGGTTAATTTACGGCCCATTGTCAGTAAGATAAATTTACCCACTGTTTTGAAAACAACTATACTTCCGGGAGACTCAATTGAAAGATTATTTATTGCAACCCAGGTAGGAGAGATCTTTTACGTAGGAAACGGGGTTATAAAGACTTTTTTAGATATTCGCCCAAGAATCATAAAACTAGGTGTTTCTAGTGGTGGATATGATGAACGGGGGTTACTAGGGCTAGCATTTCATCCCGAATTTTATTATAACGGTCTGTTTTATCTCCATTATTCAGTAGCTGGAACCCAAGGTCCAGGTGCTCTTCCAGGTGCATTTGAATCTTTTAAGCCAAACCCGTGTGATTCTAAAACCTTAAACCTAAAGTGGATAAATAGAGAAACTCAATATGATCATATGGATACAGTGGAAGAATGGATTTTACAATCGAATGGTCAACCTCAAAAACGACGGACATTACTTAACATAAGAAGACCATTTTTAAATCATAATGGTGTCAATAGCTTAAACTTTTCACCTGAAACAGGAAAACTTGTTTTAACAACCGGAGATGGCGGATCAGGCTATGATCCATTTAATTTAAGTCAGGACAATATGGAAATCGCAGGTAAAATAATTGAAATTGATGTAGTTAAGAATTCATCTATCGATAATCCACCCGTAGTAACACGTTTTAATGAACTTCCTGTACCTTTTCAGGAAACGCTTACGGTAATTGCCAAAGGGGTTCGCAATATATCAGGAATTTCTTTTCAAAAGTTTTATAATCAGTATATCAAATATGTGGGAAATGTCGGACAGGATTTGGTAGAGTCGATTTTTTCATTCGTTCAGTATCTACCAATACCGGTTACTCAGCTTGTTCAAGCTTTTATAATGGAATCAGAACCTTACCAAGAAGGATTTATTAACTTTGGCTGGCGAGGGTGGGAAGGTGCTTTGCCTACTTCGATTATAAGGGGCTGCTCTGCAAATCCGGCTTTGGATGAGAAAACAATTGCTTATTATAATGAAGCAATAAAAACTTTAGTAGGGCGTCTTCAGCCTTTAACTAGCTATTTTCATAAAGATCCCCGACCCGATAAGTTTGGAGGAACTGCACTTACAGGAGTCCAGCCATATAGGGGGAATGGAATCCCCGATTTAACGGGAAGCGTTGTGTTTACTGATCTTGCCCGGAACGAAGAATCTGGGCCTCCGGTTAGAGGGGTTTTAGCTTATACCAGGGTAAGAGCAGATTGTAAACTAAATGATTTTAGTATTATTGAAACCGATTATAATTTTGGCTCTCAGTCAGCTTATTATGTTAATTTGGGAACGAATCTGGACCAAACCAAACTATATTTAGGGGTTTATGGCTCTATGAAAGTGGCTGATTTTAACCAAGGTACTATTTTTGAAATTGTTCCATAATTCATAGAAGAGTGGCAACTTGATGCCGGCAGGTGATGATGTGACGACTTGCATATTTTTTGAAAACGTTTATTTCAGCTATGGAGAACATGTAGACTGGGCATTGCAAGGAGTTAATTTCGCCGTACATCGGGGAGAATGGGTAACGATGATTGGGGGTAACGGCTCCGGCAAATCAACGATAGCCCAATTAATGAAAGGGCTGCTTATTCCCACCAATGGAAAAGTATATATTTTTGATAAGGAGACGTGCAACCCGGAACATTTGGGGGAAATCCGGCAAAAGGTCGGACTCGTGTTTCAAAATCCGGATCAACAAATAGTTTGCCTTACCGTTCAGGATGACGTCTCATTTGGCTTGGAAAATCTCGGATTGCCTCCGGCGGAAATCGAACGGCGCGTAAACGAGATCATGAGGAAATTAGATTTATTGGCGGTAAAAGAACAAGACCCACATTTTCTGTCACCAGGACAAAAACAAAAACTTGCCTTGGCCGGTATCGCAGTCATGGAACCGGAGATCGTTATTTTTGATGAGGCGTCCTCCATGCTGGATCCCCAGGGAGCGCAGGTTATCTATAACATGATGGCTGAGTTGCATCAACAAGGGATGACCATTGTTCATATTACTCATGATCTTGACGAGATAGAAATCGGTGGACGTATCGTCTTACTGAACGAAGGAAGGATCCATTTCGATGGAAGTTGGGAGGAAATTATGGGGAATACAAAGTTACTGGAAGAGGCGGGTCTTTGCCTACCGTTTGCCGCACGGATACGCGACGCACTGTTTAAAGAAGGATTTGATCTGGCGGAACGTGCAGCTACTCTCGAAGAAATGGCGAAACAAATATGCAAATACGTTTCCGGCAAGTAATCTTCTGGAATCATAAGAATACTCCTTTTGAAAAGCAGGCTTTAAACCGCATTACGCTAGATATTCCCGCCGGACAATTTGTCGCTGTCATGGGGCATGCGGGCTCCGGAAAGACGACGCTAACGCAAATGATCAACGGACTTGTCGTTCCATCTGAAGGAGAAGTATGGGTTGGAAATGATCGCATAACAAACAAACGAAAGGACATGAACCGTCTAAGAGTATCGATCGGCTATGCTTTCCAGTACCCCGAGCATCAACTGCTAGCCGATACCGTTTATCATGATATCGCTTTCTCGCTTCGTAGATTGAACTTGGATGAAGAAGAAATTCGCAACAAAGTGGAAATAGTGATGAACCTGGTGGGATTGCCTTTTGAACAATACAAGGATCGTTCTCCGTTTCAACTCAGTAGGGGACAAATGCGCCGGGTCGCGCTTGCCGGAATATTAGCGAGTGATCCGAACATGTTGATTCTTGACGAACCGACGTCGGGACTTGACCCTCTTGGGCGGTACGAAGTTCTTTCGTTGATCAAAACCTTGCAGTTAAAACAAGGAATGACAACGGTACTCATCACGCATCGTCTGGAGGAGGCACTTGAGTATGCGGATCGAATCATCGTGATGAAAAAGGGGGCAGTCTTTTTGGATCTCACACCTGAAGAGGTAAGGGAGAGATTGCCTGAGTTAATAGAAGCGGGACTGGCATCCACACCGATGCTGAGATTGATCCAAGAGATTGAACAAAGGATTCCTGGATCCATTCCCGGACATATCGTGGAAGAGAATGAATTGATATCGCATTTAATCAAATGGATGAGGTTGGAAAAATAGTGGGGCCTATTGACAAATTTCCTATGGGTCGTTACGTACCCGGTCAAACTTTTGTACATAAGCTTGACCCTCGTTTTAAAATCATTTTTGCAATGATTTTTGCAGCTGCAATTTTTAGTTCAAATACAACTCTGCTATTAGGCATCCATACAGTGGCCGCGTTGTTTGTGATACGCTTAACCCGAATATCGTTCTTTTATTTTTTGCAAAGTCTGCTGGGAATGTCGGCACTCATTGTTTTTATCGGAATATACCACATGTTAACGGATCGTCAAGGATTACCGGTATGGTCTTTGGGACGGCTGATCATCTATGATCAAGGGCTCCTGGAAGCTATTATTATCAATGTGCGGCTCATTCTACTTATTTGCTTAACCTCTTTGCTCACGTTAACGACATCCCCCGGGGATTTGACGGCCGGACTAGAACGGCTGCTTCGTCCCTTCACCGTCATCCGTTTTCCAGCCGGCGAATTTGCTCTCATGCTGGCAATCGCACTTCGCTATATCCCGATCGCGGCAGAGGAAATCGATATCATGATCAAAGCCCGAAAGGCGAGGGGGGCCTTTTACGAAGGCCGGAATTGGATCCGTCGCATGCAGGAGCCGTTGCGGTTGATAGTCCCCTTGCTTGTTCAATCCTTCCGCCGCGCTGAACAATTATCCGTGGCCATGGAATCGCGCTGTTACAAAGGAGAGAGGGGCAGGACACACCGCCATACGCTGAGAATGGGGTGGCGGGAGGCGCTTGCTGGTACCGCTGCCTGTTTCTTTTTCGCTTCTACGTTCATAATTCGATTTTTTTAGGGGGATCGTATGGTCTTTTTGATGAAGGGTCTTTCAAGCGCTCAAGAGCTTCATTCCTATTTTCAACAATACATGTCGAAAACCAATCAGCTAATTTTCACGGCTTTTCTTGCCTCCATCGCAGCTGTCTTGCAAGCCGCCGGCGGTTTTTTGCCGGGTGTCGGATATTTGATCAGCCCCTTTTCTACGGCGCCGATCGTACTATGCACGATTGTTTCCATCCGTTCAGGATTCATGGGGTATATATTGACCATCGTCTTGCTTCTCATTCTGCAGCCGAGCGAAATCATCGTCTTTCCTTTCACAACGGGATTATTGGGGTTGGGTCTTGGCGGAGCCTTCTTGATGCTGAAGCAATGGATCAGTATCATTGCCGCAGCTTCTTTGTTTTTATTTGCCGGGATCAATATCTTGATGTACGGATTGCGTTTCCCCGTTTTGGGGCCGTCTGTTTCTTCAACGTTTCATGTTGTTACATTTGCTTCTATATACATTTTCTCAGCCTTGTACAGCTGGCTATGGGTTGTGATCACCAATGGTTGCATGAAAAAAATGCACTCAATATTGGTCAAATAGAAGTTCTCGAATGGGAAGGGAAAAAATGGACATTTTGCCGATATGTATATGTTTAAAATGAAAAAATGAGAGAGCGAAAGGTGAAACTATGCAGCTGCTTATTCCTGGACAAGATAACCTACTAATTAATCATCTGTGAGGGACTACCCGTAGAGCTGCACGTTAGTTCAAAACATATTTGTCACCCAACAGTCTTTACTTTGTTGGAAGACAATAAAGTTTGGAAATAAACACTTGAAGAAACAAACAATATTTTGTGAAACATATCACAAGCGAGGCGCAATTTTGAGTTTCAACCGCTTTCTGGCTGCGGAAAGTTGCCTCGAAGGGGAATGATGGAGGGAGGACTGATACCTCCAAGAAAAAAAGTCTTGAACATTACGTTACGTAATGTTTTATAATTTAGTTACCGGTAAATGAATGGCGCTGCAGAAGGGGTTGATTATGAAACCGCATTGGAAAGTCGGAGAAATTGCCAAACTGACAGGGTTAACAATTCGAACATTACGATTTTATGATCAAATCGGCTTGTTCTCGCCATCCGATCAGACGGATTCGGGTCACAGGTTGTACACTGAATCTGACATTTCGCGTCTGCACCAAATTCTCTCATTAAAGGAATTGGGTTTAGCGTTGGAGGAAATCAAGTCGCTACTGGCCCAGGAGCATTGCAGTCCAATTGAGATAGTATCCATACAAATTGCCAGTCTAAAAGAAAAAATAAAGATTCAACAGAAGCTTCTTGAAGAGTTAGAACATGTGTCAACACTCATGCAAATGAAGGAACCGTTGACCGTAGACGATTTCACAAAAGTGCTGGTTATGATGAAAAAGAGCCACGACAAATATTTCTTTGAGCGACAGATGAAAGTAGAACAAAGACTCGATCGACTAGGCGACTTCCTCGCCGAACAAGATCTTGACAAACTTTAACATTGGGAGGAACACATGATGAACGAACGATCTGTACACCACGCCACGTTTACTGTTGAGCGAACTTATCAAGCATCACCCGCGCGAGTGTTCGCCGCTTGGGCAGACTCTGAGGCTAAAGCCCGTTGGTTCTCGAAAGCCGATGAATTCGACTTCAGGGTTGGCGGACGGGAATTTAGTCGTGGAGGCCCGCCAGACGGCCCAATCTACACTTTTGACGCCTGCTTTCAGGAAATCGTGCCAAATCAGCGCATTGTCTATTCGTATACCTTGGACATGGGCGAGATGCGAATTTCGGTATCGGTGACGACAGTGGAGTTAAAGCCAACGGATGCAGGCACGAGGTTGATCTTTACAGAACAAGGAACTTATCTCGATGGCCACGATACACCGGAACAGCGTGAACATGGTACGAAGGCCATGCTCGACACTCTCGGGGAGGTATTGATGAACGAATCGAATTAAAAATGGAGGCTGAGTGAGAAAAGTTATTTTATTCATTCATACTTCACTTGATGGCTATATTTCCGGTCCAAATGGAGAAATGGATTGGATCATTTATGATGAAGCATTGCAGAATTATGCCACGGACGTACATAGCACTGTTGACACTGTGTTATACGGGCGCGACGATCCACTAAACAATAAATTCCTCGAATACAGGCAAAAGATAAAAACCGCCTCAAGGCGGTGAAGAGTACTTACATCAGTTCGCTCGACGATGGTTATGTTTAGCTTTAATGATTCGGTAACAGAGCTTTATAGAATTCGGCACGGAAAGTACTTTTTCTAAAAGATATGAGAACGCTGAACGGTTTCCTCGTTTCGTGTTGCATTCCATGCAAGAAGCGAGTAAGTTTTGGGGAAGATCTGAGCCTCCTTTGCTTGAAGGGACAATATGATCTACAGTCGTTGCGGGACGTCCACACCACAAACATGTGTAATGATCCCGTTTTAATGCAGCTTTTCTATAGTCTCGAAATGAAAATGGGTTGTAAAGTAATTGGATTGTCTGCTCGTCAATCCAGACGGCACGGGCTCGATTAACTTCCCTCCAAGCCCGGTGAAGTAAACATGGGGTTAGTTTTTGGCCATCCACATTGAGCACTCTTATCATAGTTAATCGCCTCCTAAGGCTAAAGTTAGTATAACCACAGACAATTTGATTATTTGATACGTGGATATGTATGTTGGAGACGAGAGGAGTATCGGATATCTTTAATACCTTAACAGTTCGATAACGTTGAAGAAGCCTTGTATGGGAAAGCATCCCTGAAAGGCTTTTTTTGATTTTGGCTCTATTAAACCTCGATGTTATTTTATCATTAGCTAAAGGCCAGGATAGTTCCAATATGTGGTATATTTGATTAAATGACATTTTCTAAGCGGAGGTGCTTATGAATCCTGCTTTTGACATCTATATCCAATCGCTGGCCGGTCGGGACGTGACCGTCATCGGCGCCGGCGTTAGCAATTCACCGTTGATCCGCATGCTATGCTCGGCCGGGGCGCGTGTCACCGTACGTGATCGCAATCCTACCCTACCCCGGGAGGAGTGGGACACGCTAGGTGTCGGGTTGCACCTGGGGGAGAATTATCTGGATCACGTTGGGGGCGACGTGGTGTTCCGCACTCCGGGCATGCGCCCAGACCATCCGGCACTGGATTCGGCCCGCGCTGGCGGCAGCCGTGTGACCAGTGAGATGGAGGAGTTCTTTGCGCTGTGTCCTTGTCCTATTTTCGGCGTGACCGGTTCGGACGGTAAGACCACCACCACGTCGTTGATTGCAGACATGCTGGCTGACGGGGGGCGTACGGTGCATCTGGGCGGCAACATTGGCACGCCACTTCTGACGCGCGCGGGCGAGATGTCGCCGCTGGATGCGTGCGCGGTCGAGCTGTCCAGCTTCCAGCTGATGGACATGACGCGCTCTCCCCATGTGGCGGTGATTACCAATCTCTCGCCCAATCACCTCGACTGGCACCGCGACATGGATGAATATACCGCCGCCAAGCGCCGCCTGCTGGATTTTCAGAGTGCTCACGACTTTGCCGTTCTAAACGGCGACAATCCGGCGACCGCCGCACTGCGCGGGCGGGGGCAGACCAAGTATTTTGGCGGGCACACTGTCCACGATGGCGTGATCGACGGTCTATTGCCCATCAGCGACATTCGTTTGCCGGGTTGGTATAACGTAGAGAACGTTATGGCTGCTATGACCGCCGTGCGGGGGACCGTGTCTGATGAGGCAATCCTGGAGACGGTGCGCAACTTCGTCGGCGTGGAGCACCGAAACCAGTGGGTGGCAGCTGTGGGCGGCGTGCATTATTACAACAATTCAATCGGCTCAAGCCCCGCCCGTACCGTAGCCACACTGCATGCGCATGTGGGCCGAGTGCTGCTGATCGCCGGCGGGAGAGATAAGAAAGTACCGTTTGACGAGATGGCTAGGCTGCTGCCTGATCATGTTAAAGTGCTGCTGTTGATCGGAGAAGCAGCCAGTCAAATCGAGGTAGCGGCGCGCAGAGTGCCGAATTGCCCGCCTATTGTCCGCTGCGAAGGCCTGGCCGAGGCAGTGACGCAGGCGCACAAGCTGGCCGCACCGGGTGACACTGTGCTGCTGAGTCCTGCATGCACTGCTTTTGACCAATATCGTAACTTTGAAGAGCGCGGGCGTCACTTTGTAGACTTGGTCGGAGCACTGCACCCTTAAGACGAAAAGGATTGAACAAGACATAAACGTTTGCCGGGGAAAGCTAATTTCCCTGATGTATTTATAGATAGTTCTTAAGAGGAACTGATTAAATGGATTCATTACGCTCTAACTGAAACTTTAGTTCAACAACAGGAGTAGTATGCCGAGGCTAATTGTTTTGAATTGCTAATAAAATTTTCCTGAAATAGCAAAACAACAGTATCGTAACTCTTGCATTTCCCCAAACACAAATCAACCGACACGTGCATAACAAATTCTTTTCCTCTGTTATACCTAGAGCTATAAGCTTGTTCGGTACATAGAAATTAGAGTAGATAATTTTATACAAAGGAGAATTTTTATGAGACGATGGACGTTCTTTTTTATATCCTATTTGCTGCTGTTGTATAGTGTGTTTATAGGCTTTTCGATTACGGCAGAAGCAGCGCGGGATACATCAATCTTGAAATTACCGGAAGAAATTTATTTAAGTGAAAAGCTAACGCCAATCTACGATGATCCTGAAGGCAGCAAACTGTACGACGCGACTCCACAGTTCGTGCGAGTTATCAATGCGGAGGTAAATTGGGATCAAAAGCTATTAGAGAATCAAAGAGATATTTGGTTCGAAATCGAGACGACGGATGGAAACCGTTGGGTAAATGTAGATCATCCTCAGTTTACAGATGCTTACTACAATGACGTGTTGCTAACCGGAGAGGAGCAAGTGTACGAAGAACGTTTCGAAAAGGGTAAGAGACTAGGAGCTGTATCGGCTCAAACGGTTCGGGCGATTTATAGCGCAAATGGGGATTACCTCATTCAAACGTGGCTTGGCTACAATTGGATTCATCCCACCCATCCCGTATACGAGCATGCCCATGTTTATTATGGACCGGTTGGGATATCGATTTCCGTGACTACTCCGATGTTTACCTCGCCAGATGCAGGAGGGGTAGTTATGGGATGGTTATCTTCTCAGGATTTAGTAAGCTCCCTACGTGTGAACGATGACTGGTACTACGTAGATTCATGGCAGGGACCGCGCTGGGTGAATATTAACATTGGTTATCCAAAGGATTTAAGAATAGAGGATAAAGAACTTAAACTAACTTTAAATACACCTGTTTACGAACACCCGAATAAAAAAGCAAAGGTACTTGCTACTTTATCTCCACAAACTGTCGATGTATATGAACGTGGAAGTGGCTGGCAGCACATTCACAGCCAGTGGTTGGGAGACGCATGGATTTATGCTGCCGACTCTGCGTTAGATCCAGAATTGTATGAACTTCCATCCCAAGTAGAAGTAAAGCAAATTTCTTCGAAATGGAGTGAACATACATATGATTTTGGAGCAGGGTGGCGAGGTTCTCCGTTTGCGACGGGAGTTAGTGCGGTAAGCAGCGTCATTAATCAACCTTTCGGTTTTATTGGTGCCGGAGATCCGATTGATATTTCATTCCAAGTTGCAAATGTAAGTGAGGATGATCTTACACTCGTTGAAAGCACATCTTTTGAAATTCAGATTCTGCAAATGGATCGATCAGATCGGAATGCGCCGGGTACTCTCGTATGGTCCGGCAAGCTTCCTGCCTTAAACAAAACCTTTCCCAAGGTAGGAGACGAAATTTATAGTCAGGAGTTGTCATTTAAATGGGATCAAAAAGACGTGAATGGTAAACAAGTTCCATTTGGAGATTACCAGGTAACCTTAAAGAGACCAACAATGATTCAGTATAAGAAAACAAATTCGGATGTTCTACTTGAACAAAAGGAAGAAGGTCATATGCGATCGCAGATGCAGTTCACTATCGCTGCTCCATAATCCTTTATCGATCTTTTCTATCCAATTTCTCCAATAACGCCGTCGAAAGGGTTATATATGTTATGAAAATCAAGAAAGCCTTTCATCACGATGATAGTGCGCGCAATTGTGATTGTAGCTGGGACCATTACGGTCTGTGCGACTTCTGTGCTGAACAAAACGGAAGCTGCTCCAGAATGTTACGGAAGGAACTGTGAAAAATCATTTGTCGAATCTTTTGCCAAGCTCGGTCTTCGCGATAGAACGCAAGCTGCGCTATTCGCCATCTATTATAATTGAAAGAGCATGACTTTTGGCATAGAGCATGAAATTTATCATGCTTTAGCGATCAAATGTTGTGCTCTTTTTGATGTAAAGACATGACTTTCCACAGGTTTGCATGCGCGCTATTCTTGTTAAAATCTAAGTAATGAAAAACAAAAGAAGGATAGGCGTGAAAAAATTTGGCTTAACGGTTCGATTCGTCCTTTTGGTTGTTGTTATTACATTAGTGGTTGGAACTTTGTATGAAGTAATTTGTTTTCTGAACTATTAAGAGACTAGGGTGTACGCTATCCCATTATGTACCGCGGAGGTGTAAGGGAACATGAAGGTAACAAACCGCAAATTATTGGCGCTGTCCATAACTCTACTTGTCTTTCTTGGTTACTCCTTTTTAAGTTTAAATCACAAAAAAGACATCGTGAAAGCTCAAGATGCGATGACAACAGCGAATGAAATTTCGAACACGCCAGACGAAACGGCTATTTTTGCAGGTGGCTGCTTCTGGTTGCTGGAAGAGGTATTTGAGAAGCTTGATGGTGTGTTAGGCGTTGAAAGCGGCTATACGGGAGGCCATAAGGAAAATCCTACTTATGAAGAAGTGGGGTCTCTAACTACGGGACATCTCGAATCGGTGGAAGTTCGATATAACCCGAATCAGATTTCATATGATAAACTACTGCAAATTTTCTGGCGAAACGTTGATCCAACGGATGCAGAGGGACAATTTGCTAATCGCGGCAGCGAATATCAAACCGCCATATTTTATAAAAATAATGAACAAAAGGAGTTGGCTGAGGCGTCCAGAGATGCTTTAGTAGCTTCAGAAAGGTTCAAAAAACCGATTATAACGAAGATTGAATCTGCATCAACCTTTTACAAGGCGGAAGCAGAGCATCAAAACTTTTTCAAGAATAACCCGATCAGTTTCAAAATCAATTTGCTCGGCTCAGGCCGCGATGCAAGCTTAGATAGAGTTTGGGGGAGTGACAGAAACGTGAACATTCAAAAAGGTTTTAATAAGGAAGAAAAGCTGAAAACGCTGACTAAACTCCAATATGAGGTCACTCAACATGGGGTTGACGAAGAGCCATTTAATAACGAATACTGGGACAACAACGAGCAAGGCATTTACGTGGATATCGTTTCCGGCGAGCCGCTGTTTAGCTCGAAGGACAAATTTGATGCAGGTGTAGGCTGGCCAAATTTCATAAAACCACTGGAGCCCAACAATCTGATTGTGAAAAATAGCTATGGCTTTGTGTCTGTAGCTCCCGAGGTTAAAAGCAAGAATGCCGATTCCTTTCTTGGCCACAAGTTCAATAACGGTCCCAAACCAACGGGAGTACGATACTGCATTAATTCTGCGGCTTTAAAATTTATACCGAAGCATGAACTTGAAGAAAGAGGCTACGGTGCGTATGTCCAGCTTTTTGGTAAACAGTCATGATGAGTTCGATTTTCACAAACCAAAAACAGCTTCTCGAAATTTGATTTACTCCATTTACGGTAGAGTAGTTAAACCAGCTATTGGAGTTGGAATAAATTTAGGGCAACTGTCGCCGCATAATTTGCCCGCATGCTTGGAAGGTGCGATGGGTACTATATTTAAGGATGCGAATGGCTATGTTCTAGCCATGAATATGGGCATCGCTATCAGAGGCCGTATAAAAAAGCGTTAGCGGAAGCCCATCTAGTTTGCCTTATGCCAAAGCAACCCGTGGCAATATCGAATTAGTAACGAACGCAGTTGGTTTATCAGCGCACAAAAAGTATATAATAATCCAGTAATAAAAGGAGAGTTTCGGAATGGTAAAAATGGAAAAGAAATTGTATACGGCTACTGTAAACGTTAAAGGCGGAAGAGATGGCAAAGCTGTTTCCAATGATGGCAATCTTAACTTGGACTTGAGATATCCTAAGGAATTAGGGGGTAATGGAGCCGGAACAAACCCAGAACAACTCTTCGCCGCAGGATTTGCCGCATGCTTTGAAGGTGCGATGGGTACTATTCTTAGAAAAAAGAATATTAAAGCGGAAGGTATAACAATCGAGTCTAATGTTACGCTTGGCAAGGATGCGAGCGACGGCTATGTACTAGCCATGAATATGGACATCACTATAAGTGGCGTAGAAACAAGCGTGGCTGAGGAAATCGTCGCGGAAGCCCATCTGGTTTGCCCATATGCCAAAGCAACCCGTGGCAATATCGAAGTAGTAACTAACGTAGTTGGTTAATCAGCACACAAACCGATGAGAATAGCAATTCGTGATTACGTCAATCATTAAATAAACAGCCTGACAAAATAAAGCACTGGCGCACCCATCTGAGTGAGAGTTCATTTCACATGGGTTTTTTTGATATAAAACGAGTTTGTGGCATTTCGTTTTATGGGGTAGGGAGTAAAGAATAAGCGGACCGCTTGATTGTGACACAAACCCTATGTAGTTTCTTGTCGTGTGACAAGAACATTATCTCATTCCCGACGGTTTGCAGTGACCTTAATGATTAAGCTAACGGATAGGATAGTTATAACTTAAATTTATGTGGTAAAATATGGTGCGAGGAGGGATTTTATGGGTTCGCGGTTGATGCATTTAATAATTGCTGAGATAGTCGCTTCTAGCCTCGATATTATTAAAAACAAGAGAGAATTTTTAATTGGTTCAATTGCTCCTGATGCTGCTATCTCGTTTGAAAGGAAAGTTAAAGATGACTACTCATTAGGTTATTTGACTCATTTAATTTCCGACAACGTATGGAGTATATCTATTATCCATATGAATTGAAGAAATTACTTCTGACTCCACACATGATTAAGCTAAACGGAAATAATATTTGAAATACGGCAGGCAGTTGGCCTGCTTTTTTCATTGAAAGGGCAGGATAGCTTAATCACTTGAATACTTCTAAATACGAATAATTTGCGTAAATATATCGTTATATGCAATTAGCCTAATAAAAAGGAGTCGAATCGATATGATTCGTGAAGCTGAACGAACTGATAGAGATCAACTGTTCGAACTCTATCGAATGCTAGTACCAAATAGTAAGAAAATGAATGTTCTTGAAGAACAAATTAATACAATTAGAAATGACCCTAACAATTTTTTACTTGTATACGATGAAGAAGGAAAAATATTAGGGACAGTGACACTAAACATATGTTTACAGGCTTTACATGGCACAAGACCGTATGGAGTAGTTGAGAACATAATTGTCCACGAGAATCATCGAAGTAAGAATATTGGACGAAAACTTTTACAATATGTTGAGGATTATTGTAGATTAATAAATTGTCATAGGATTATGCTTCTAAGTAATTCAACCCGTGAAAGAGCACATCAGTTTTTCGAAAGGGAAGGATATAAAGGATCGATAAGTAAAGGATTTAAAAAATATTTATAAATCATGCTCTGTGGTGCATTGCAAGAGATGCATGGACGGGGAGATTTGCTCAATAACGGGAGGAGAATATTTATTTATAATGTTATTTTATCTGGTGCTGATACAGATAAATTAGATATGTTCAATGGAAGGAGACTACATTTGGAGGAGGAAGCAAATGAATGGTTCTTTAGATATTAAAATTGACGATGTTATGTTCCAGTTACAAGAAGAACATGATTTTGGTTGGCTTGCGAAGTTGGGGCATGTATTTGAAGTCTTTTCCCAGCAGGATTCTGGCAATATAAGCTTTGGTATTGAGAAAAATAGCGAAAGATTTTTCATCAAATATGCTGGTGCTAAAGGCACAGCATTTTCGGGTGACCCTCAAGATGCAATAAACAATTTAAAAAATGCCATGCCACTTTATAGAGAATTAAGCCACCCCTCCCTAATTAAACTAATTGATCATTATGAAGTTGGATCTGGCTACGCAGCTGTATTTGAATGGTTCGACGGTGAATCTCTTCATCCGCATTGGTCTTTTCCGCCCCCAGCGAAGTACAATAATCCAAATTCCCCATTTTATAGGTATAAACAATTATCAGTCGCACAGAGGTTAATCTCGTTGGATCACATTTATTCCTTTCATGAATTTGTCGAGAAAAAAGACTTTGTCGCCATTGATTTTTATGATGGGAGTCTGCTGTACGATTTCTCCAAAAATGAGACTAAAATATGCGATATTGATCTTTATCAAAGAAGACCATATTACAATACAATGGGGAGATTATGGGGATCCTCTCGATTCATGTCCCCCGAAGAGTTTTCTCTCGGAGCTGAGATTGATGGTAGGACAAACGTATTTACCATGGGAGCAACATCGTTTGCTTTGCTTGGAGGAGAGCTTGATCGTTCATTTGAACACTGGGAAGCTGGAAAGGAACTTTATGAGATAGCTTTAAGGGCTGTTGAACCAAGTAGAAAAAATAGGTATGGCAGTGTGTCAGAATTTAAATCTGCATGGGATTCGGCAGTTAAATTCACTGATTTGCAAAGCTAACGGAAACAATAGAGTAGTTACAATAAGGAGGGTCTTGTAACAAAACGAGGGGAAGTGTAGCAATGACTGCATACGAAAAACCAAGCTTGGACATAAGTATGGTTGAGGGAGTATTAAGGACTCATCTAGGTTCTAAAGTGGCAGAGATAACGCCAATGGCTGGCGGTAACTTGAGCAGTGTTTACTCTTTCAGCCATGAAGGAAAAGGATACGTAATTAAATTCAGTGACATGGAGGGAGCGTATCAAACTGAACGCTATATTTCGGATCTGCTCTCTAGCCAGGGCATACCGTTCCCTAAATGTTTTGGACAAGGGAAAGTCGGACATCTAGAATACTCCATAATGGAACGAATTGATGGCGGCAATCTAGCGGATTTCTCAGCTGAGCAGCAAAACCGCCAACTTCCAGAGCTTATAAGGATCTTGACACGTATAAATCATGTGGATCTCGGGTCAACAAGCGGATATGGGTGGATCGGGCCTAAAGGTGACGGAGCATTTCAAACATGGAAGGACTATTTGGTTACATCATTTGCAGAAGATCAGACAGGGACCTTCTGGGAGAATTGGTGCGAATTATTTCAAAGTACTTGTTTAGAAAAAGACGTGTTCGATGAATGTTATAGCCGTTTAATGGCTTACTTACCGTATAATGAACCCCACCGCTACTTTATTCATGGAGATTTTCACCAATGGAATATCCTATCCGACGGCACACGTATAGCCGGTATCATTGATGGTAACTATGCATATGGCGATTTTCTTGTCGATCTCGCAATTCTCGATAGACACATGGAGGGTCGTGAAGTAATTCGAGCTTATCAAGACTATCAAGAAAAAGTTGGAATAATGATCCCGGATTTCAAAGAGAGATTAATTGGAGCTTATTATTTTAAAGGAATAGATGGACTTCGTTTCTATGCAAAAATGGGATGGAAAGATGCTTACTACAGTACTCGTAACTTTCTTCTCAACTTAATTACTTGAGTAATTCTTAAGCTAATAAAATTCGAATATCACCTGATGGAACCATTTGGAAGAATCAAACGTCAACTTTTTAGATCTATTATGAGGAGGCTTGCTTTTGAAAAAAATAGCGTTGATCCTAGTTCTGTGCATGATTAATATGTCTACTGGCGTCCTAGCGGCGTCAGATCTGCAAAGCGGCAAAGCAAACCTGCCTCAGGGGATACCTAAGACAATTAGTCTTTTGGACACTACACCGCTGTATGCGGAACCTTCGTACGATCTTCAAGAGCCGCTGGCTGAGCTCAGTCCTCAGGATGTTGAGGTAGTCTCTACACAGTATGGGGATCAGAATTACGCTTCACCCCTTTCGTATACGTGGGTTCAGATTCATACGACATGGCTAGGAGATTTGTGGATTAAAATGGAGAATCGTAAACTTGGTGTCATCCGGCCACTGGACTTAGATATTCATTTAGGTGAAGAAACACCACTGTACAATCTGCCTTATTCCGAATCTTTGAACGGAGCCAGCCTATCGCCACAGAACGTGCACGCTAAAGCTGAATTCGTCACGCCTTCCGGTTTCTACGCTATTCAAATAGAAACCTCTTGGTTAGGCGATCAATGGTTGCTACAACCTAATGTAAGCAATGGCATAGCAGAAACTCTCTCATTACCCACTGCAACAAGCCCAGATTACGAGGATACGATGCTAATTAAAAACATTCAAGTTGTCAAGTTGGGAGAACGAACTTTTGTCAAAGGAGATTTGGTTCTTCAGAAAGAGGCTTGGGAACGTGGAAGAGCTAAGCCTAGGGGCGATGTTGCAGTTTCCGGCAAGCTTACGTTTATGGATATGTCAGGAAAAACCGTGTCAAGAGTGCCTTATGCTGTTTGGTCCAAAGCAGGGGAAAGTCTGAATTCATCCCTTTTTCTGCCTGTCAATGTGGACCTGTCTTCAGCTGTTGTAGCAACCTTGCAGGATACGTTTCCTTTGTACTTCGGATTACCTCTACCGCCCTTGTTAAATCTCACGGATCCGGATGGAAAAGTATTAGTAGGTATTCTTCGTCATTATTATACAGGAGATTACTCTATTGCGAGAGCCTGGATTAGTGGAAAATTGCCTGGGAAGCATACGTACCAATTGACACTGAACTTTTATTCAAAGGACAATCAATTGTTAGGAACCGCGCATGTTACCCAACTTCTACACGGCCCTGAATCGCCGGATCAAGCGGGAGATGAAGGTGGTGGAACACCATACAGCATAGATATTGTAGGCCAAGGTGATTGGACGAATTACTTAAAGGTTACAATTAAAGTAGATCAAGTATCAGATCATTCATAATCAGCATTCATTGGAGTTGGTATTTATCGCATACGCAGCAGCATTTCTACTATCTTTTTTTATCGTCTACTTATTAATTCCCCCACTGGGTAAATTGGCGTTTCGTCTTAACTTTGTGGATAGACCTAGGCAAGATGTCGAAAGAAAAATACACCGTGAACCGATTCCGCTAACAGCGAGTTACGCTATTTTTATAGGCTTCATCATTACTTTATTGTTATTTATAAAAGGTTTTACGCTCCAGACAGGGGCTATTGTAGCTGGGTCTGTGCTTTTACTGATCATTGGTACCGTGGATGACTGGTATAAAACCAATGGCAAAGATTTTCCGAGTTTACCTAAGTTCATTGTTCAGGTATCCTCGGCTGTGCTGGTGTATGCCTCTGGGATCACATTTAGTGGATTTTACAATCCGTTTAGCGGAGAATTTGTGCTGCTCTCCGATTGGATGCAGTTCATTTTAACTATCCTATGGATATTCGGCGTGACGACAGTAATTAATTTCTCGGATGGGATGGATGGTTTGGCTGGGGGTCTTTCAGCGATATCCGCAATCACTTTGTTCGTTGTGGCGTTAGCAAAAGGTCAATCCGACTCCGCCATGATGGCCATAATCCTTGTCGGCGTCACCGTCGCCTATCTACGCTATAACAAGCCACCAGCCAAAGTGTTTATGGGGGATGCGGGGGCAACATTTCTTGGCTTCATTCTGGGTGTGATTGCTCTGGATGGTGCCTTCAAACAGGCAACGATTTTGTCCCTTTTTATTCCTTTCTTGGCGCTTGGTGTTCCCATTTTTGATAATATATTTGTTGTCATCAAACGTTTATTACAAGGCAAACCAGTCTATCAGGCCGATGCAAGTCAGGCCCATTACCGATTGCTTCGTACAGGACTTAGCCCGAAACAGGTTGTCATGTTCCTCTATTTGATTAGCGGCTGCTTAAGCTTGTCGTCCATCATATTGCTTTTACTTCATGTGTAACTTATCCTCTTCATTGAGTGTCAGGTGACAAGGATATTATCCATACAATCCGCTTAAATTGCCCCTTAGGGCCGGTTTCGTATAATCGCAGCATTAGTCTCATCCAATCAATATCCGAACCTTCCCTCTTGTGATATAATTATCCATTATCTTAGTTTGTGGGGATGGTGCATATGTCGGAGCAGCAAGTGTACGTTCGGTTCCCTGAGGAGGCGGACGCCGGAGAATTAACAGCAATGTATAAGCGTAATCGGGAGTTCTTTAATAAGTTTTCGCCAAGCAACCCGGAGGAATACTATACGGAGGAGCACCAGCTCCAATCGATTATTAAGAGCAAGGCTGACAGGGTGGAGGATCGGAAATATGCTTTTTTGGTATGCCACAAGGAGGACGACCGGATTATTGGCAACATAGGGCTATCCTTTGTGGCGCGGGGACCGCTTCAAAGCTGCATGATCGGATACAGCCTTGACCAGGCTTATAACGGCAATGGCTATATGACGGAGGCAGTGAAGCAGGTGGTACGCTATGCCTTCGAGGAGCTGAAGTTTCACCGGATCGTCGGGGAAGCCTCACCCCGAAATCCAGGATCTATCCGCGTACTTGAGAATGCCGGATTCCACAAAGAAGGCATCTCCCGAAGCAACGTGAAGATCAACGGGGTGTGGGAAGATCATCAGGTTCTGGCCCTTATCAATCCGTCCGAGGATATCTAATCAACCAACGATGAATAATAACGCAGGAGCTGCATTGAAGCAGCTCTTTTTTGATTTCAATGATAGAGTAAATATTTGTCTTTACTATTATTATTTTGCTAAAAGTGCTTGCAAGTTTCCAATGGAATTTCCATTATTAACTTTTGAATATTCTTAGTATGAGTTCAATCTACTAAGTGGTTTAATTACTAGTGAACCTGAAGTTGGATGGATAACTAAAAGAATGAAAACTCGCCAACACTACGGCGAGTTTTTCTTTTTATATGCCAAGGAGAAGTCAAAAGAATTGACATTTTGATTTATGATCTCGGAAGTTATTCAATTGTGTTTTTCGTGGCCTTATACATCTTTTCAGCGTACTCGTCGACTTCATCTCGCGACATGCGTAAGCGATTCACAGAAGTACCATATCCAATTTCCTTTTTACCCTCTTCTAATCCTTTGAAAATTCCATCTGCGAAGGCATCTAATGGTTCTCCTTGAATATGTAACCCCGCTCCACCTAAATTTGTATTCACTGCCGGAGGTGCAACTTCAATCACTTCTACAGACGTATCAGAGAGTTGGTGTCTTAGACTCATTGTAAATGAATGAAGCGCCGCTTTTGTTGCTGAATAAATCGGAGCAATCGCAAACGGCGTAAAAGCTAGCCCAGATGTCACGTTAATGATAGTCGCCTCTTCTTTTGTTGCAAAAAATGGAGCGAACAGCATAGAGAGATGGAAAGGTGCTTCAATGTTGGTTGTGATTTCTTTACTGAAATAACTCCAATTGTTCTTCGCATCCGCTTTTAGCACATTAAAGCGTTGTTGGATTCCTGCATTGTTAACTAACACATTCACTTCTGGATAGTTCGCTGTTACCCAATCAAATAATGCTACACGCTCGGATTCAATATCCAAATTACTTACACGAGTAATAAGGCTAGGGGATTTTTCTTTCGCATTTTGAAGTACATTTTCACGTCGTCCACAAACAATGACTTTATTTCCAGCTTTTATAAAGCGCTCTGCAAAAGCTAATCCTATTCCAGAACTTCCGCCTGTAATAAGTATTGTATTTCCTGAAAGTTTCATGATAGTTCCTCTTCTCCATAATTTTCTTCACTCAATTGTTTATCAATTTCAAAGCAATAAAGCCAATTCATTTATATGCGTCAGTTACTAATACTTTTTCATCTTATCATTCTTCTTTTCTTTCCTGAGTACGTTTTGTATAACGTGTAATTTTTACGTCAATTCCTTTTAAGGATTCGGTCATCAACGAAATTTCAGCTAGCACAGCTTGCTTGTGATTCTTCATCATTCCAAGCCGGAGTTGGGTGGTGTTATCTCCTTCTACTACCCAGTCAACATATTGCTTGATACCACTTATTGGCATGTGCGTGTTTTTTAAATAAATAACGATTTCAAGGAGCGTAATTTGATCTTCTGAAAATAACCGCCTACCAGCTTTATCACGCTCGATTAGTGGAAGTAGTCCTTTTTTTTCATAATAACGTAATGTGGATTCTGGAATATTGAATTTTTTTGAAGCTTCGCTAATTGAACAATACTTCATCTGGAGGCCCCCAAATTTTATCTTTCATTGTCGACAAGAATAGGATACTACTTAAACCACGGTTTAAGTCAATAAAAAAATATTTTGTCTCCAATCGATGCTTTCTGCGGTCTTGAATGGGCCAAGTTATAGGGCCTGTAAACACAAATTGAAGCGATGCCGATAGCCTTGATGAAAATGCATTGAACCTTAACCCTCAAGTGAAAACGTTCTTGGATAGCTTGAACAAATTTTCATCCAATCTTATGCAGATATGTCTGGTACTTGGACAGAATCTGCATTTTTTTGTTTTACAGTTTGTAAGAATTGTGAATCGGCATTACAGCGACAACAATCGTGTTATCGGCCACTTTATTTGACGGTGAAATCGGAACCGCCAATGGTGGCTTTTTGCTTTCGTTACCGACAGGATGCACAAATTGTTAGCGATTCCCGGAATACTTCCCGATTTTATCCTCTAATCTTCCCTATGGATTTCCCGGCCATGTCTCATGCTAAGGGAGTGCACCCGCTGTAAGATGAATGTAGTAAGTGAATTCATTTTATGGAGGTTATAACGATGAACAAAATGAACAAAGCAGTGAAATGGATGTTGGGAGCTGCGTTGATTGCAGCAATTGCTGTTCCAACAACGGTAAGCGCAAAGCCGGAAGCAAAGCCGGAGATGGCTTCAGCCTCGAAACAGGGAGCGATGTTTGCAGCTAAGCCGGAGGCAAAACCAGAGGTAGCTTAACCGGGACGGAATTATACCTTGTTGTTAAGATTCCTTAGAATTTCATTTGTAGAAAAAGGACCTTTATCGGTGACGAGCCGGTAAAAGGTCCTTTTTAAATTCTTTAATGGCAACACAACTGAGCCTACATTCCCATGAAAATTAATAAGCTCTCGTTCTTTAAAGCTTAGCGTAGAGATGCTCGATTTTGTGTTGAGCTCGCCTAGCGGAGCAAGCCGGAATCACCGGGCGGCCTCTGCGCGCCATCGTTTTGACACATCAGGACATCGATCACATCGGCAGCTTGCCGGAGTTTCTGAAGAAAGCGGGTGCAGCACCGTTTGAAGTATATGCCCATGAAGATGACAGGGACACGATCGACGGGAAAGCACCGTTACTGAAATTTCCTCCGGACAGATTACAGGCCGAGGTGGCAACCTTACCGGACGAGGTACGCATTCCATTCGAGAATGTCTTCCTCCATCCGTCCAAGCCGAACGTGACGCGGCTATTGGTGGACGGCGAGACACTTCCGCTCGGCGACGGTTTGACGGTCATCCATACGCCGGGTCATACGCCGGGCCATGTCAGCCTTTACCATCATGCGAACAAGACGTTGATTGCCGGGGACGCCTTGGTGATCAACAACGGTGAGTTGCAATGTTCATCTCCCTACTCAACGATTGACATGGAGAACGCTATCCGCTCGTTGGAGAAATTCAAACCGTTCGACATCGAAAGCGTCGTCTGCTACCACGGCGGACTGATGCGAGGAGACATTAACAAGCAGATCGCGGATTTGACCGTAAGGTTGTAATCTGTTTCCCGAGCGCTTCGCGACTTATCTAATTTAACGCCTTTCCCTCCAACACAGGCGCCACATTGAAGATGACCTCGTCGTGATTGTCTTGCGGCGCTTAGGCAAAGAGTTATAACGAGTTAAGCTAACGGAAAAGTATGACAAGTTCTGCTATAAGCGACTAACATCGTGAAAAGCAGGAGATTACAATGAGTAATCTTAACTTTACAACCGAGGATGGGAATGATGGAACCATGTATCCTGAAACTATTATTCGCTTCGGATCAAAATCCTGCTTTAGTCACCCCAACGGGTATCTTGTATACGGAGGAAGTGGCGGTAATATACATGGTCCGTCCTGATAATCCTCCCCACGTTAAATTGGAAGTTATTTCGGGAATCTTCAACAATCCGATAACGCTTCCGTCTGGTTCAAACACCCATACTCCTCCCGGTCCTGCGCAGTACACGTGCCCCTCTTCGTCTACCTTCAAGCCATCGGCGACGCCTTCTCCCATACTCACGTCCAGCTTGGCGAACAGTCTGCCGTACACCAATCGGCCATGGTTATCAAGATCGAACACTCTGATATGCTGACGTTCCGTGTCGCTGACATACAGCTTTCGTTCATCAGGCGATAACGCTAAACCGTTAGGACCAGCAAAGTCATTGATAAGTAGTGTCAGTTTGCCTGACGGAGATAACCTGTAGACTCCCTGAAATAACTGCTCTTGCGCTTTCGGTGCTTGCAATTCATTCACTAAACCGTAATTGGGGTCTGTGAAGTAAATGGAGCGGTCCGAAGCTACAATCACATCGTTCGGACTGTTCAAGCGTTTACCCTCATAGCGGTCAGCCAGCGTAACGATCGGTCCAATCGAATCATACAGGGAATATAAAGAGAGCCTTCGACCAGCATGTTCGCAAGCAATGAGCCGCTGTTCGGCGTCAAATGCCAGTCCGTTCGACATTCCGCTTGGACGCCGCACTACGGAGAGATGGTCCTGCTCCTTCAAGCGATAAATCGTGTTTGCCTTAATATCGCTGAATACAAGCGAGCCGTCCGTTTTATCCCAAGCTGGACCCTCGGTAAAAATAAATCCGGTGGCTGCCTGTTCGAGACAGGTGATCTGAGGAAACAAATCATAAAATACGTTAGATGCAATATCAGCTTTCATTTTTTTTACCTGCAGCTTCCAAATGTATTTCTTCTTTAAGACCCAAGATGAGTTTTTTCTTAGGATATGCAGGAAACATGTTCGTCGTCAATAACATCACAACATAAACGTTCAATATTATTAGTACTTGGTAGTGGAAATGTCCAAAGAAGAAGGAGCGAAGTGCTCCTTCTTTTTTACAAACCGAGATCATTTGAATCAAAGAGAAACCTCTCATTGGATACACCTCGGTGCTCCTTTTTATGAAAATCACAGATAATCCGAAGGTCGTGAACTATAGTTGAATGAAAACCCAGAAACGAGGCTGCCGATTTGATCGGTGGCCTTCATTGCGTTAACGGGCAGGATAGTTTAACAAAATGTGGAATTATATGAAGAGTATAATCGCTTCGTGAGATGGTCCTATTCAAACATTTTCAAACACAACTCACTGAACTTACGAGGAATTATAGCTCAATAAACACGAATAGGATAAGGCAGCCGACATCCCGGCAGTCTTTGCTCACCCTATAGCAGGAATATTCAGTATTGTTTTGAATTAATTATCTATTGAATTACATGGTCAAGAAATATTTTATCAATTAAAAATACTTTCGAAGGCGAGTGAAGATATGAAAAATATTTGGAATTGGGCTGGCAACTACAAGTATAGTGCCTCTGAACTCCATACTCCCACAAGTGTGGAGCAAGTACAGGAATTTGTGGTTCGCAGTAAGCAAATAAAGGTGCTTGGCACACGGCACTCGTTTAATAGCATCGCCGATTGTACCGAAATCCTTCTTTCGCTTCAGAACCTTAACCGTGTGGTAGCCTTAGATACTCTAAAAAATAAGGTAACTGTTGAAGCAGGAATCCGGTATGGAGAGCTATGTGAACATCTTCATAACCATGGCTATGCGCTTCACAATTTGGCGTCGCTGCCGCACATAACCGTTGCTGGTGCATGCGCTACGGCAACACATGGTTCTGGTGATCGAAATGGCAATCTTGCTACAGTGGTCGATTCAATGGAAGTTGTTCAGGCGAATGGGGACAAGGCTGTATTCTCTCGCGAGCAACAAGACATCGCAGGTTCAATTGTTGGGCTTGGAGGATTGGGGGTAGTCACTAAAATTACACTGGATGTGATCCCAACATTTCAGATGAGTCAGCATGTTTACGATAATTTGTCACTAGTGCAACTTAATGAGCACTTTGACGATATTTTTTCCAGTGCTTACAGTGTTAGTCTATTCACCGATTGGAAGAATCCGAATTTCAATCAAGTCTGGATAAAGCGGAAGCTGACGGATCAAGTCTCTGATCAAGTGGCCCCTGAGTTTTTCGACGCGCAATTAGCAACTTCACCACGGCATCCAGTGCCTGGACATACAGCGGAGAATTGCAGCGAGCAGATGGGCATCGCGGGACCATGGCACGAGAGATTGCCGCACTTTCGTATGGATTTCACTCCGAGTGCTGGAGAGGAACTGCAAAGCGAGTATTTCGTGCCGCGACAAGATGCCTGTCAGGCATTGAATGCGCTTAATGGCATACGGGAGCATATCTCGCCATACCTTTATGTTTCTGAAGTTCGTACCATTGCCAAAGATAATTTGTGGATGAGCCCTAATTACAATCAGGATTCAGTTGCTATTCATTTTACGTGGAAACCGAATTGGGAGGCAGTCAAGCAAGTGCTGCCGATGATCGAAAAGCAACTTGCGCCTTTCCGGGCTCGTCCGCATTGGGGGAAGCTGTTTACCATGCAGCCCGATCAGTTAAAGCCACTCTATGAGAAGCTGCCAGACTTCCGACAACTGATGCTTCAGTGTGATCCACACGGAAAGTTTCGTAACGACTTTTTGAATAAATATTTGATGGAAAAATAGATTACGCATGACATTTCGATTGCTCAATAGGCGAATCAGATTGTGCGGTTTCGTGATGGACGGTTGAATGAAGTTTTCTAGTGTTTATAAGACCGGAACTCCTTGGGAAATAAAGGGTTCCGGTTTGTTTTATTTTTTTGCGGTGGATCAACTTTAAAATTCAGCTAGATGATATCACCCTTAATCATTGTCCATTGCACTTGGAATTGTTCATTTAACAAGACAAGATCAGCGTCAAGTCCCGTGGAGATTCGGCCTAGAGTATCAATGCTTAATATTCGTGCAGGTGTGGTTGAAGCCATTTGAACCGCGTCTTTTAAAGAAATGCCGGTTTCAACGGTTAGACGCAGTGCCTCATTCATCGTAACCGTACTGGAGGCTAAAGTCCCATCCTCTAGTCGAGCTACACCGTCGGAAACCGTAACATGATGGCCACCAAACATATAATTCCCATCACCTAGTCCCATGGCTTGTAAAGCATCTGTGATAAGTATCATGCCATTGGGTCCTTTCAGACGATGCATCATTCGAACGATCGCAGGATGCAAATGAATGCCATCCACAATCGCTTGGAGGCTTACATGTTCTTCTTCAAAAGCGGCTACAACCAGACCGGGATCACGATGATGAATCGGTCGCATGCCATTGAAACAATGCGTTACGTGACTCGCTCCGGCTTCAAAGGCTTGCTTTGCTTCCTCGTATGTGGCATCTGAATGCGCAACGGCGATTATGACGCCCTTTTCTTTCAGAAAAGAGATGAGCTCCATCCCGCCAGGTAATTCTGGGGCTATTGTAACCATCTTAATCAGTCCATCTGCTTCGTTAAAAATTTCTTTCATTTCAGTAAGATTCGGATGTCGTAAAAACCGTTCATTTTGCATACCTTTACGCTTCGGATTCAGATAAGGACCCTCTAGATGAAGACCGGCAATTTTGGCCCCGACTTCATGCCCGATGACACGTTTCACACTGCGAATCATGGCTAGTAATTCTTCAATTGTAGAGCTAACAGAGGTAACCAGAAACGAGGTGCAGCCCGTTTTAGCACAAGCCCGCGAAACCTCTTGAATACTGGCCTCACTGCCATCCATCATATCGAACCCGTTAGCACCGTGGATATGCACATCGATCATTCCAGGTATCAATAAATGTCCTTGGCCATCCATAAGTTCATATTCGCCCTCGGGAAGAGAAGAAAGACCACTTTCTAACTTTTCAATAATTCCGTTTCTTATCCAAAGTGCGGCAGGTAGAACAAGGTCGTCTGGTCGAATCACATTTACGTTGTGCAAAATTTTAAGACTCATCTTTGATATCCTCCTCGTATTTGTCTTTTTCCTCACATTGAATAATCGCTATATTCTTATTATGGAGTACTTCTCTTATTTCGTTAGGCACCTCTTGATCGGTAACCAAAATATCCACAAAGTCAAAATCTAAACGATAAACCGATTTGCTTGTAAACTTCGTGAAATCAGCTACAACGATTACCTGATCCGATCTGCGGGCCATCTCTTTTTTTACAGAAACATCATCTTCGTATGGGAAGTAAAGCCCATCAGTTTGTATAGCTGTAGCTCCGATAAATGCCTTATCAGCTCTCAATTCTCTTAGCTTATCGATGACGGAGGGACCATATAATAACCGATTTTTGGTATGTAAATAACCGCCGAGCACATAAACTTGCAGATCCTCCCGACCTGAGAGAATCCCTACAATGTCTATGGAGTGTGTGATTGCCGTAATATTGTTAGCAGAAATTTGTTCTGCTACAGACTGTACCGTTGTTGATACGTCTAAAATGACTGTTTCCCGATCTTGAATTAGTTTAGCTGCTATCTTCCCAATTTTTCTTTTACTGTCTGTTTCGTCAATTAACCGTTCCTGATAGGTGGCTATTTCCTTCTTCAATTGAGGCAAAGCGACGCCTCCATGTGTACGAATAACGACCCCTTCTTGCACTAATTTAACAATATCTCTTCGGGCTGTATCCCTTGATACATCTAGAAGAGAGCAGATATCCATAACACTCATCGCATGATGTTCATTAATATAGTCGAGTATTTTTAGCAATCGTTCTTCTTGGTACATCATTATCACCTCATATAAGTAAGCTTATCATTAAATATAAGTATTTTGAAGTAAAATTTAAGTATATTTAAGTATTTGAGAAGAATTCTATCTTGTTACTTTGATTGAGAAAATAAGTCATTTCATTATAGGATTGAAACGGATGACGCCGCCATGTAAGATAAAGCACATACTTGTAGCAAGAGGAAAGGTACATCTATGTGGACTTATACCGTAAATCTAGTTCGTGATTTATCTCCCGGCGTGAAGCGGTTCATCGCAACCGAAAGCTTGTTTGGCATCGGAGTGGGCATCTTCAGCCTCATCCTGAATTTACATCTCTTGGACCTTGGCTTTTCCAAAGGTGACATCGGTAGAATAACGTCGCTTGGGGCATTGACAATTGGCCTGGCCAGTCTGCCGGCAGGTTTCATTGTGAAGAGCGTTGGGCGCAAAACAATGCTCGTCACCGGCATGCTCATGGCATTCCTGTCGCTCGCGCTATTCGGCTTTGGAACCAGCCTTGGCGCGGTTACCGCCGCGCAGCTCATCTGGTCGCTCGGCATTACAGCGATCGTGAACTCTGAAATTCAGTTAATCTTCCAATATTGCCACAGCAAGAAAGAAGAGACGAGCGCGTATTCGTTGCTGTTCGCCGTATTCACATTGTTTACCGGCCTCGGCACATGGCTCGGCGGCTACTTGCCGGATTGGCTGCCCGGGCATACCACGTTGTACCAGTTTGCCTTCTTCATTGCCGGCGGATGCTTGGCGCTCTCAGGCATATTACGGGGATTGCTGCTTCCATCTACACATGCAAGGGTGAAAAATGCTGCGGTAACAACGGCCAGCGGCATTCAAACAGCGAAACCTTCGGACCGGCCGAAGAGAAGGCATGCGATGTATTTTCTGCTGATGCTTTCGCTGCTTATTTTCATCTCTGGCTTTACGTACGGGCTGCTTAGCCCGTTTCTGAATGTCATCCTGAAATTCAGGTTTCAGATGGAGGACGGAGGCATCTCCGGTTTGCTCGCGTTGGCCGGATTTTTCTTTTTTATCGGATCGATCGTAATGCCGTACGTCGTAGAGAGATGGGGCAGCCGGAGCACGTTCGTGTTCCTGTTTCTATATAACATGTTTGTCGTGGCGTTGATGGCGCTCGCCATGCCGGCCTTCATATTTGCCGTACTACTGCTCATTCGCGGGACGGGCTTCACGATGCTAAACAACTTGCTGGACAGTGAATGCATGTCGGCAGTCGCCGAAGAAGACCGCAACTTGTTCGCAGTCATGCGGACGGTATCGCGCAGCATCGGCAACACTATCGCCTCTTATTGGGCGGGCTACATTTTGGCAGGAAATCATTATTCGCTGCCCTTCCTTCTTACGGCGGTTGCCATACTTGCGGGGTATGCCTTTTATGCGTGGTTCGTACAGGGCATGCTGGATAAGAGACTGCAGGGACAGTCTTGACGCGGCCGCGAATGTCAGCTAATCGTAAGGAATGATCGCCACTGATGTAATGAAGAAAGCGCCTGTTCGGTTTATCCGGACAGGCTTTTGGTTGAAATGAATAAACGGGAGGATTAATTAACGAGTGAAATCTGAAACGGCAAATTACGAAAATAAAAAGGATAAATTAGCGAAAATGTGGAATATTCAAAGGGGTGTAATCCATTATGAAAGGACGTTTTACAATGGCACTTACAGAAAAGAAAGTATTGGATGCAAAAAACAGATTGGAACTGCAAGATTTAAGAAACGAAGAGATACATATGGCCTGTTTCAAAGAGGCATCTTTTAATAATATTGACATGAGAGGCACTACATTTGCGCATTCGAATTTTGTGAATTCTAAGTGGGAACATATCTATTTCTCAGATGTAACTATTAATATGATTCAGATGGGAGGAACTATATTTGAGAATATTGTTCGTCCTAAAGCTGAAAAAAGTCAGTTACTTGAAGAGCCTGGAACGGGAGGTTGGGTAAATGTCGAGCCAGTAATGTTTAAAAACAGTGATTTGAGTACCTCCATATTTGACTCATGCAATCTTACGAACGTGGAACTCAAGAATTGTAATATTGATGGGTTAAGCATAGATGGAATTTTGATTAAAGATTTATTAGATAAATACAAGAATAGGAACTAATCTATTTGTTATTTTACTTATCTAAGCCCATGGGAAGTCGGTGATCTCATCCACATTGGTTTAACCCATCATGTAACCGCTTACTTGAAATGCTGCATTTTGAGGCCAATTCCTGAAGGGGGACACTTATGAAAAAAAACAGGTTCAACCTGTTGGCCAAATTGTTAATTTCCTATATATTGGTGCTGCTGTTTCCCGTCATCGTTATTCTATTCTACTATTACCCGAATTCAACGGAAGTTGTGAAGCAAAAGGAAATGGACTGGAACGCTCATGTCACCGCACAGTTCATGAACTCGATGGATATTTTCACCCGTTATGTGTATAACCTCCCGTCGGAGCTAGTGAACAACCAGGAGATCAAGTTGTACTTGGCTGGGGACGACGATTATCAAAGAGTCGTCATTGCAAACGAAATGCGGAAATACAATGCGACGGATGCATTCATCGACAACACCTTCTTGTATGTTAAAAGCATCGGCTTTCTGTTTGCCAAGACAGGGAATGCCTTCAGTATTCACGACTTCGAGAGTCCAGGCGTCGGGTATTATTACGAAAATTGGCCGCATAAAGCCATGTTCGAGGAATTGAACAACTTGACTTCACCAACGGTACGGCCGGCCGAAAACGTCATCGTATCCGGCAATAACCGGACGCGAATGTTGACTTTCTTATCGCCGTTGCCGTTAGGCGGACTCAACTCGCCCGGTACCGTTCTCATCATGGTGAAGGAGGAAACGATTATCCGGCTGATGAAGTCGGTTTCCGAAGCTTTTACGGGTGATTTCTTTATTTTTGACTCAAAGGGAAATCGTTTGGTCGCTTCAAATGAAACCTCCTACAGTAACTCGAGTGAATTTAAAGATTTGGTGTCTAGCTTGGATGAGCGTCGGTCTGGATCAGGTATTTATCAGATCAACGGCAAATCTTTTATCGTTTCGCACGAAGTATCGGATAAAAATGCCTGGAAATATGTCACTCTGATGGCTGTGTCTGAAACGTTGCAAGATATCCGATTGATTCAGCGTAACACCGTTGTTCTTTTTATTCTGATTTTATTGCTCGAAGTGATCGTCATCTATGTGTCCATCCGTAAAAATTATCATCCGATCAAAGGTTTGGTCCATTTCGCTAAAAACCTGTTTACGCTAAGAGAGCCGAGAACCATGAACGAAATCGATACGATACGGTATGCGCTCGATCAACTTTCCTCCGCCAACAGCAGGCTGGACGAAAGGGTGAAAAGCACGCTGCCAGTCATGCGTGATAATCTGTTGTTCGAGCTGATATGCGACCGTTACCCGACATGGGATGCGTTTCAAAAGGAGGCCGATCCGTACGGAGTTTGCTTCAACTATACTCATATTACGGTTGCTGTCCTTTCTTGCGAAACAAAAGAAGGCGGCATTGAAGCGATTGCTGAGTATTGTCGGATGGAGGAGCACAGACTGCCAGAAGGATTTCAAGGGTACTTCTTCAATAGCATTTATAATCAAGAGATCGTCTTTGTTGGTTCCCACAACCCGATCTTTCAATTAAAGGTGTATCTCTGCGGTCTTCAGCAAGAGCTGCTCGAACGGACCGGCATACGTACGTTGATCGGAATTGGAGCACCGGGACAATCCCCGGAGGGGGTTCACCTCTCTTATTTGCAGGCCATTCGCGCTGCCGAGCATCTTCGGGTACGGAATCAATACTCGGTTCTTGTTTTCGACGAAATCGAAGTCCAGCAAACAAGCGCAGTTTCCTATTTTGCAGAACAACTGCAATCGCTTGAGCTGTTAATTTTAAAAAATGACTTTTCCGCAATTGAATCGGTTATGGAGCGCATCATCGCCTATATCGGGCACGACGGTACTCCGCCGCATATGGTCAGAGCTGTTTATTTGAACACGGTCATCGTCATATTCAACGGATTGCAGCGTTTCCGGCAGGGCGACCAAAGCTTGCTGCAATTGACCAGTGTCTCTTACCTTCATCGTTACACAATCGAGCAAATGATCGATATTATGCGTGAAAGCTGCTGCAAGCTTTGCGATCTCATTCGCAGCTCACAGCCAACTTCCAGGACAGCATCACAGAATGACATCCTTGCGTTCATTGAAGGAAATGGCATGCATCCTGAATTTTCGCTGCAGCTCATTGCCGATCATTTTAACATGTCGATTTCGGGCTTCAGCTATCACTTCAAGAAAACAATGGGACACAATTTCAAGGAATATATTGATCAGCTTCGTATCCAAAAATCCATCACATTACTTCGAAAATCAGATGAAACGCTGGAATTGGTCGCGCAGCAAGTCGGCTATTCGAATACGTCGAGTTTTATTCGCTCCTTTAAAAAAGTGGTCGGCATTACGCCGGGCCAATACCGGGATTCAAACAAATGAAAGGTAGCTACCCGTTGAAGACAGCGTGGTAGCCGTTTTTTTTTCGTAAAGGTTGCAACTGTTATGCGCGAAGCGGTATCAGTTGTCAACAAGACGCATTTTTTGAAGATATGCAATTTTTGAAATCTGTCTGTAAGACGTATCTGCAAGTATTCTCCATTACCAAAGTTAAGCGTTTTCAAAAAATGGGGATTCATCAAAAACTGATCGTTTACGCCTCCTCGAGTGAAGATTAAAGTTAAGGTGGAATCGGCAAGGATTGTGCATAACCAATACTTTTGAGGGGTGATGACGGCAATGCGTAAAAAGTTAGCAGTTATACTATCGTTGTTTATGGTTTCTGCCGTAGTAATGGCAGGCTGCAGCGAATCCAGCTCCAAAACTGAAGGAAATAGCAACACTGGTTCAGGAAATGCAGGTAAAAGAAGTGCCAAAGTACAATTAACGGGCATCATGGTCAAACACGCTCTAACGAAACCGCTTGCAGAAATGGAATGGCTGAAAAAAGCGGAAGAAGAAGCAGGCGTTGAAATCAAGTGGCAAGAGATTACGGCAGACTGGGGACAGAAAAAGGGTACCATGCTTGCCAGCGGTGATGTTCCGGATTTATTTGTTGGTCCTAATGTCATTACAGACGCCGATTTTGCGCAGTTTCAAGGCCTGTTCCAAGATTTATCCGATTTGGTCAACAAAAACGCTCCGAATGTGCAAATGATGTTTAATGCTAAACCCGAAACCAAAGTCATTGCCACGCAGCCTGATGGAAAAATTTACGGTTTGCCCAAATACCAACGTTTTTGGCCCGCTTCTGCTACAAGACAATTTATTAATAAAAAATGGTTGGACAATCTGGGATTAAAAATGCCGACTACGTGGGATGAATTATATAACGTGTTGGTCGCATTTAAAGAAAAAGATGCTAACGGCAACGGCGATTTGAACGATGAGATCCCCATGGACTGGCCGGGAGGTATCGGCGGATATTTCAATCCTGCAGTTCTCCTGGGGAGTGAGGGCATTACATTATCCGATGGAAGCGGCCAAGGCTATTATGTGGAAAACGGGAAAGTGAAAAACTTCCTGATCGACGATCGTTTTAAAGATTTGGTCGTATTCTTGAATAAATGCTACGCAGCCGGGTTGATTAACCCAGAAGTATTTACACACGATTACACGAAATACCAGTCGATTGCACGCGGCACCGGAGATATGGCCAAAGTCGGCTTCACATGGGGTTGGGTCGCATCGGACAGATTCGGAGATCAGGTGGCGCCGCAATATACCTCGATGTCCCCATTAAAGAGGTCCGCAGATTCTAACGCTAAACTATCTTGGAGCTATGATTACAACTCCCTTAACTTTGGAAGCAACATGGTAGTCATGTCGGCGAAAACGAAGAATAAAGACGCGGCAATGAAATTCATCAATACCTTATATGATCCTAAAGTCAGCATGCAAGTCTTGTTCGGTTCATTAGGTACGAATATTAAGGATAATGGAGATGACAGTTACAGCGTATTGCCGCCGACAGATTCCAAAATGGATCCTGGGACATGGAAATGGACGTCATCTATGGCGGATAACGGACCTATGTATATTGCTGATGCTTTAAAATTGAATCTCGGCAAAGATATGAGCGAGGTTCTCACGCAATCCGAACCGCTGAAGGGCGCTCTGAGTGTAAGTACAAAGACCGACGTCTTCCCTAACTTGTTTATCAAATATTCAACTGCGGATAATAACACATTAAGTCTGAACAACACGAACCTCATGAATTTGGCGAATCCCAAATTTGCGCAATGGGTTACGAAAGGCGGCATTGATGCCCAGTGGGATGCTTATGTGAAAGAATGCCAAAAAGCCGGTTTGCAGCAAAATATTGAGATTATGCAAAAATACTACGATAGCTTCATGAGTAAGAACAAATAAAATAGCATGATGATAGATGCTATGCTTCCTGTGCGGACGGTATAGCATCTATCTAAAAGGGAGAATGCCTGGATGAGCTCTCAAATAAGTGAAATCAGCAAAGATACTGCGGGTATCCGATTAGCTAGAAAACCTACCGTTGTAAGCACATTCAAACGCGACCATCAATTGTGGATCATGATTTTTCCGGCAATCGCTGTCATATTGATTTTTAATTATGTGCCGATGTACGGCATTCAACTCGCTTTCCGGGACTATGATTTTTCCAAGGGCCTTACGGGAGGAGCATGGCACGGATTCTACTATTTTAAACAATTTATGAACAGCTATTTGTTTGTCGATTTAATGAAAAATACGTTTACCATCAGTTTGGCGTCGATTGTTCTCGGGTTTCCTGCTCCTATTATTCTGGCATTGATACTGAATCAGATCAGAAGAAAAAAAGCAAAACAAACCTTGCAAACGACGGTGTATTTACCCCACTTTATATCGACCATTGTACTGGTTGGGATGCTAAATGTCCTATTATCGCCGGAAACCGGCATTGTTGGGCATTTGATGAAGTCCATTGGTATGGGCGATGTTAACTTGCTAGCTTCTACAAATACATTCATGCCCGTTTATGTACTTTCCGATATTTGGCAGCATTGCGGATGGAACAGCATTATTTATTTAGCTGCGCTTTCCACGGTTGATCCACAATTGTATGATTCTGCCAAAATTGATGGGGCCAGTAGATGGCAAACGATACGTTATGTGGATATACCTGCTATTGTTCCTACAATGATTATTTTGTTTATTCTCAGCATGGGGAATGTGCTTGGTACCGGCTTTGAAAAAATCTTTTTAATGCAAAATGCGTTAAATCTCCCTGTTTCCGAGGTTATTGCCACTTATGTATATAAGATTGGTATTGTATCTAATCAATTCAGTTACTCGTCGGCCATTGGTTTGTTCAATACGGTCATTAATTTTATTTTCTTGATTGCTGTGAACGCCATCTCGAAGAGATTTTCAAATATGAGTCTATGGTAATTGGATGTAGAAGGGGGGAGTGGAGTTGAGTCTATTAAGCAAGAATGGTAATGAAATCATATTCCGTCTTTTTCTATTTGTGCTATGTGTCTTGATCTTTTTAATCATTGCATATCCGTTGTACTTTATCATTATTGCATCTATTAGTGACTCTACCCTTGTTTCAACCGGTCATGTCTTATTTCTGCCGAAAGGCATCAGTCTTTTTGGATATCAGGAAATTTTTAAAGACGCCAGAATTTGGGTCGGTTATCGAAATACACTTGTATACACATTGCTCGGAACTTTTGTGAATTTGCTGTTCACTTTACCGGCAGCCTATGTGCTATCAAGGAAAGAATTTAAGGCTAGACGTCCATTAATGTTGATCTTTGTCATTACATTGTTTTTTAACGGAGGTTTAATTCCAACTTACTTATTGATAAAAGGTCTGCACTTGACAAACACGATGTGGGTTTTCATTTTGCCATTTTCCGTTAATGTGTTCAATCTCATTATTGCACGAACATTTTTTGAAACGTTGCCATCGGAATTGTATGAGGCAGCTGCCATGGACGGTTGTTCTCATTTTAAGTATTTTATCCAGGTGGCTATGCCCTTGTCCAAAGCGCTTATATCCGTTATCGGCCTTTACTACTTGGTCGCGCACTGGAATGATTTCTTCACGGCTTTAATTTATATAAGAAATAATGAGCTGCAGCCGCTGCAAATCATTTTAAGGGATATTCTTTTATCGAATCAGGTTTTTGCCAATGGAGCAGGCGTTGGCGGCGATGCGGGAGGCTACGCGCAAAGATATGCTGATCAAATCAAGTATGGTGTGATCATCGTGTCTACGCTGCCGATTTTAATCCTATATCCTTTTATACAAAAATATTTTGAAAAAGGCGTATTGATTGGCTCTATAAAAGGCTGAGCGTGGGAAGGTAGGCGTTTGCCTCCCAGAGACATACGTCCAATCAAGCACTTTGTACCGCACATATGATTATACCGTAGTGAAAATCATTTGAGGGGAATGAGTAAACATGGGAGCAGTAGGTTATGGTGATGGTTATGGTATGGGCCGCAACGTAGCATTTATTTTGGTTCTTTTTATTCTTTTGGTTATCATCACATCAGCTTTTGTAATTTAATATTCCTTCATCCAACACAACACAAAACATATGGAGAAAAATAAAGACGGTCCTATCGCGAAATAAATGCGAAAAAGGCCGTTTTTTCTTTTTGTCGAAAATCTACAATAAACGAAAACCGAACCGTGCGAGTCGGTCTGATTTATCTGGCTATTTTAAGCCTATAGTTAACTTAAAGTAACTTAGTTTAAATTTATTCACTCCTTCTCATGGCAGGAATGATTATCTATAATTGAAAATGTTAGGTGATCGGAGGTGAATGATCTTTCTCGCAGGACAAGGAATGGAACGAAGTGAAACAAAAGTCCGAGCGGGATGGAAAAATAGTTGAACGCGTCGAGCAGATTTTTATGAAACGTGCGGAATATTTTAAAGGATAGATAGGATAATGTGAAAGTAGGAGGAATTATACTCATGAAATATCGTAAACTTGGTAAGAATGGTCCAGAAATTTCAGTCATTGGCTTCGGCTCCTGGGCAATCGGCGGAGGAGGCTGGGCCAGCGCTTGGGGCAACCAAGACGATGAGCTGTCAGCTGAAAGCGTGCGAGTTGCTTTGTACAACGGGATCAATTTTTTTGACACTGCGGCCGTCTATGGTCTGGGTCATTCAGAGGAAGTTATCGGGAATGCGTTGAAGGGAGACCGTGACAAAGTGGTGTTGGCGACCAAATGCGGTCTGGTTTGGGACGAGAACAAAAACATTTCCAAGAACGGAACCTACGACTCCATCCTTCGTGAAGCGGAAGCATCCCTGCGTCGTCTCGGTACCGATTATATCGATTTGTATCAAATGCACTGGCCGGATACGGATGCGAACGCTCCGGCGGAAGAGACGATGCGTGCCATGGATAAGCTCGTACAAGATGGCAAAGTACGTTATGTAGGCGTAAGCAATTACAATGTTTCGTTATTGGAAGCGTCGCTTTCCGTAAGACATGTTGATTCTCTTCAGCCGCCGTATTCCATCCTGAGGCCTGCCGTTGAGAAGGAGATTTTGCCATTCTGTCTGGAGAAAGGAATCGGCGTCGTTGCCTACAGCCCGCTAACTTCAGGTCTCTTGTCAGGAAATTATACCTACGACACCAAATTCTCAGATGACGATTGGCGCTCCCGCAACGCTGCACATACCGGGGAGGGTTTGAGGAAAAACGTGGAACGCGTAGAGAAGCTGAAAGTTATCGCGAGCCGGTACGGCATGACCATGCCTCAGCTTGCTATCGCATATGATCTCGCCCATCCGGCTTTGACCAGCGCTCTTGTAGGCGTTCGCAAGCCGAGTCACATCTTAAGTGTACTGCCGGCCATCGATCTGACTTTGGATGAGGCTACACTTGCAGAAATTCGCAAAATAGCGGTTGAATAAAGGAGAGTCTTTATGAACATTGATTTGAGAGGTCAAACAGCGCTGATTACCGGGGCTTCGGGACAGCTTGGACGTGTCATGGCCCGAACATTGGCTCTATGTGGGGCGGATATTGTCATTCACTATAATCAGAATGAGTTGAAGGCGGCCGAGTTACAGGCCGAGATCGAAGGGATCGGGCGCCGTGCTGTTACTGTTCAAGCTGATGTGACCAAAGCGGATGAAGTCACTGCGCTGAAGGAGCGCGCGCTCGGACTTACGGGGGCTGTAGATATTGTCGTTGCAAATGCCGTTGTACAGTACGAATGGACATCGGTACTCGATCAGCCGATAGAAGACTATATCAGCCAGTTTGAATCGTGCGTTATACAAAGTGTACTGCTCGCAAAGGCATTCTTACCAGACATGGTGAAACGCAAAAAGGGCAGGGTTATCGGTATTAATACAGAATGCTCCATGCAAAATTTCCCTTCCCAATCCGCTTATGTGAGCGGCAAACGGGGGATGGACGGGTTGTACCGGGTACTGGCAAAGGAAGTCGGCGAACATCAAGTGACTGTTAACCAAGTGGCACCAGGCTGGACGATCAGCGATAAGGATCGGGAAAACCTTACGGAACGCCAAGAGTCGTATGAAAGCCACGTACCGTTGAAACGCCGTGGCACCGATCAGGAAATCGCCAATGTGGTAGCGTTTCTGGCATCTGATTTGGCGAGTTTTATTACGGGAGCATTTATCCCCGTGAATGGCGGCAACGTAATGCCGACGATATGAAACTGGGAGCTATATCGATGTTAGGGATATGGCAGTAGCCTGTATGCCCTAAGGCTCTTTCTTCCATCTCACTCCATGTCTCAATACTTGAAATTGTGCTAAAATATAGTCATGGGAACTAGGAACCAAGATGTTAAGAGAGGTCCAATGACGATGATAAATAAACCCGGCAAGCATGGGCCCGTATATCACCTGCCTCCGTTAGGAGAGCCTCCACCTCTGAGCGTCCAGTTCTTAGGGGTTAATTACTGTGATACGGATTACCGCAATATTCGAAAGATTGCACAAATTACCGTTTTCGGTTTCGTACTATCAGGGCAAGGCAGTGTTCAGGTCGGTCCCCAAGCCTATATGGCTCGTCAGGGAGACATGTTCATCCTACCTGCAGGCTATTACCATGAAGTTGCCTCAGACCTAGACCACAAGGAGCAATGGAGTTATATATGGCTAAACATTAGCGGAAGCTGGATTCTGAAGATGCTTGAAGCCTACCAACTGCTTTCACATGTCGTGACGCCCAGAAGCGGATTGGAGTACTTGTTTAAAGAGGCTATTGAAAGCGCTAAACAAAAATCAGTAGAAGAAATGCAAAGTGAGCTGCAGATCATCCTTATGCGAATCATTGTCAGCCTCTCTGAAACTTTACGTAAAAGAGGGGAAGCGTTAACATCAACGGTTCAAGTGATAAAGCAATTTTTGGATAACAGTATCCTTCATCCTTTCGACCCGACCCAGCTCTCTTCACAAATGGGCATTTCCAATAAGCAGATAAATCGCTTGTTTAAAAGAGAAATAGGAACTACCATCTATAACTATGTCATCTCCAAAAAGATAGAATCCGCTAAACTGATGCTGCTCGACACACATCTGACCATAAGCGATATTGGTTATAAGCTTGGATATGTCGATCCGCATTATTTTTCGAACCTGTTCCAAAGCAAAACCGGAGTTAGACCAAGCGCCTTTCGAAAGCAATTTATTAAAATTCAATAGACATGCCGCGAATTGTTCAGGAATTGCGAATGATTCTTCACGGCATGTTTTTGTTTTATGAAAAAGTAAAGGACGTCCATAATCCTCACCCGATGAACCGCTTATTCTATTAAAAAGTTGTACAGACCACGGTATACTTAATTCAGATTATTTTATGAAGGGAAAAATACAATGCACAGTGATTTTATTATACAGCCACCTCATCCTGAAACGGAATGGTCCGCCTGTACAGGCTATTCTGAATCTGCAGTAATGATAGAACGAATTTTGGATGTCTCCCTAAAAGATGCCAGTATTTGCACAGGGCCGGATCATATGTACTATATGACCGGAGCGACAGAAGGCTCAAGCTTGCAGGTATGGACGTCCACAGACTTAAAATCATGGACGGGGCCAGCCGCCGTATGGAGCTTAGAGCAAGAGGGAACGTGGCAAAAGGAGAGTGAGGGCTCCTCTGGTATTTGTGCACCGGAAATCCACTATGTAAAGGGAACGTTCTGGATCACATATGGGTTGAAACAAGGCGGCACTGGTTTGCTCAAAAGCTTGTCCGCCTCCGTCATGGGTCCTTACCAGGATATGGGGAAGATAACAGATGACGGGCAGGATGCCTCTTTATTTGAGGATGAAGACGGAGTTGTTTATTGGATTTACAGCAATGGCAAAATTGCCAAAATGAAAGAGGACATGACCGGTCTTGAGGAACTTCCCCGGATGGTAGAAGTGCAGCCTTGGAAGGTCGCGGGGCGGGAGGATCATCCATCGTACTTACGGAACCTTCAGGTAGGAAGTTACGGGGCTTTTTTATATAAACGGGCTGGGTACTACTATATGTTCTGTGCAGATGCGTTTGAGAGGATGGGCAGCGATGCTGTAGATACCTTTGTAGCGGTGAGCCAATCGATCTATGGTCCCTACAGCCGACGGTATTTGGCACTTCCCCATGGCGGACAAGTCACTTTATTTGATGGACCGGACAATCAGCTGTATGCGTCCTTTGCAGGCTGCGGCAGCTATTCACCGGTTGAGCATTACCCTTCTGTTGTCCCCATGTCCATTGCAGGCCCGGGATTCATAAGGCCGATGGAGGGAACGGTGCTGGAGAAGGGAGCCGTGGGAAGTCTTAAACCTGTAGGGGAGTTCCTGATTCGGGATCCTCATATTAGCAAAGGACCGGATGGGACGTATTATTTGACGGGGACAACAGATAAGCCGCATCGTAATTTTTGGGACCGGAATAACCAACTTCACTTGTGGAGCTCAAATGATCTGAAGGAATGGAACCATGTGGCCAAAGTATGGGATTTATCCGAAAATGGGACATGGGAGAACAACATTTATGAAAATCCTTGTCTCTGGGCCCCGGAGATGATCTATTTGCACGGAACATTCTGGATCACTTATTCGCTAAAAGGCGGAGGCACCGGGTTGATTAAAAGTGTATCTGGACATGCAGAAGGACCGTATATCGATATGGGTCGCATGACGAATACGGATATTGACTCCAGCCTGTACCAGGATGATGATGGTCAAGTGTATTTTGTTTGGCAGGATGGTAAAATCGCCAAGATGAAGAAGGATATGACAGGCTTTGCGGAGGACCCCCGCAAGCTGCTGTGCTCGGATGGACAGCGCGTTGGCTATGAGGGTGCATTCATCGTGAAGTACAAAGGGAAGTACATTCTTGGTGCGGCGGAGTGGAATGGGGATAAACGCGTGGACGGAACGTATGATTTGATGTATGCCGTTGCTGAAGATTTGTACGGCCCTTATACTCCAAGACGGTTGGCGGTACCTCACGGAGGCCACGGAACGATGTTTATCGATAAAGACGGCAGACTCATGTCTACATTTTTTGGTAATGATCGAACCGCTCCATTTCGGACCCGTGTGGGAATTGTCCTGCTGGGGGCCGAAGAGGATGGGGAGGGGCTATGCATTGCACCTTGTTGTGAGTAATATTAAGACATGAATCAAGCTCCTGATCGGGCCGGATTCATGTTTTTTTCTACTATTCGTGAAATGGAAAGGAGCTGCCGGTCCATGAAGTTTTTCTCCGTAAAAAAGTTGGTTTCACCTACGGTAAGCATCCAGGGGAAAATCTTTGTCGCATTCAGTCTGGTTACTCTGATTGGAATCGTTGCTGTGACAAGTATTGTTTATTTGTACATGAGAGAAACGGTAAAGAAAAATGCGATTACTTCCGTTACGGAAAGCATACGCCAGGCGGACGAATCCTTAAATCTCCGATTGGAGGAAGTTAGTCGATTAAATACGGTGGTCGCTACCAATAAAACGGTGCTGGATACGCTGCTTAGCAAGACGGAGGAACCAAGCTACGAGTGGTTCCAGGAGCAAAAGCGGATCGAGGAGTTTTTATCCGCATTGATTGCCTACAAGCCATATATTTCACGCGTTGCCGTCATAGGGCTGAACGAAAAGGTGTTTTTTGTCGGATCCCCATGGCTCGACAAGAACATTTTATATGCACCGATGATGGATTATTTACTTCAAAATGGCTCAGGGCATGCTTATTTTCATCAAACCGGTTTCAGTGACTCCATTGTGACCGGGCGCGAGCTCCGATATAACCGTAATTTAATCGGTATGGTGATGTTCGATCTGAATGACGAGTTCATTAAGAAAATATATGATGTCAAACCTACATCGGACAGTATGTTGTATGTGGTTGATAGGAACAATGAATTTATTTATCAACCCCAAACAAGCGTCTTTGACAAGGCGGTGATCACTTTGCTCAATCAGGAGATATCCGGTTCAGATGGTTCGGTTGAAAGGGTCATCGGACAGAAATCTTACCTGGTTATCACACGGAAATCGGATTATACGGGATGGTCCACGGTGGCACTCGTTCCTATGAAGTCTCTCTTAACTGAAACGACGCGGATCCGAAATGTATTAGCCACAGTAGCCATTGTTGTGTTTATCATTATCGTCATCGGTACTTTACAGGTTTCCTCGAGAATTACAAGAAATATTCGAAGGCTGAGATCTATGATGATGCATGTCATGGAAGGCAACATGACGCTCCCAGCTGTCGAAATTCATTCTAAGGATGAAATAGGCCAGCTCTATCAAGTTTTCAAAAGTATGGTAGAGGAATTAAAGCGTTTACTTGAGGGAATCGTGATGACTGAGAAAGAGAAGCGTGAAGCGGAGTTGGCTGTTTTGCAGGCTCAAATTCGCCCCCATTTTCTGTATAACACGCTGAATACGGTCAAGTATTTGGCCAAACTGAACGGGGTGCCGAATATTGTTGAGGTGTCGGAATCTTTAATAGAGCTCATGCGCGGTGTTTTGGGGAATACGAATGAATTTCTTTCCCTGCAGGAAGAGCTGCAGTATGTCCGCAGCTACGTCAATATTGAAAAATACAAATATGTGGAACCCATCCATGTGAAGATAGAAGTCGAAAATGAAGAGCTTTTACAGTTCAGCGTGTTGAAGTTAATGCTGCAGCCTCTTGTGGAAAATGCCATCATTCATGGGCTATCCTCCTCGGAGCACGAGGGCCTAGTATTGATTCGCATCTATGAGGAAAACAAAGAACTGAGAATCGAAGTGAGAGATAACGGCAAAGGGATGTCAAAGGAACAGATCGATGCGCTGTTTGAAGAGAATAAAGTCCAGACGAACACACGCTTCAGCGGCATGGGCGTTCGCAATGTGCACGAACGCATTGTTCGACTGTTCGGGGAGCCTTACGGCGTGTTTCTTTATAGTGAGCCAGATACCTATACCACTGTGCAGATCAGATTTCCATTGGTGCCGGGTACGGATCGAAAAGGGCAGGAGGAATGAGGAATGTTTCAGGTATTATTGGTCGATGATGAGGCGTTGGCACGAAACGATGTGAAGAGTATGTTGGATTGGGAAAAGCATGGATTCACCATAAGCGGTGAAGCACATAACGGATCTATGGCGCTTTCCATGATGGAGCAGCAACCTCCGCATATCGCAATTTTAGACGTAAGCATGCCGTTAATGAATGGGGTAGAACTGAGCCGTATGATCAAAGACCGGTTTCCCAAGGTTAAAATGATCATGCTGAGCAGTTTTGACGATTACGATTATGTTCGGACCTGCCTCATGAACGGGGCTATGGATTATTTGCTCAAGCATCGCTTGAACGCGGGAGCTCTATTGACGCTTCTAGATAAAGCGGTTCAGGAATGGCAGAGTGAAGAACGAGAGCATGAAGCTCGAAGTGCTCAAACCCAGATGATTGAACGGCTAAGTCCGGTTATTCTTCGCGACTATGTAGCTAATTTGGCTAGAGATGTACAAGAAGCCGGGGAAGCGCTGCAGTCTTATGCAAGGGACAATGATCTGTATACCAATTCCATCACTTATGGAACCGCAGCTGTACAAATCGTACCTTTTCTGTTGTTGACGGAGTCCTTTACCGATGTACAGAAAAATCGGTTTGTTCAGCAGGCCACGGAAGTCATGCAAATGGCAATTGGCGACATTCAGAAGCGGACGGTAGGCTATGTGGGGGAGGGACGCTTTATTGTCCTGTTTTCTTCGGAAGATCGAAGTGAACATACGGTTACAACCCAAATCAATCAAGCCACGAGCTCCCTGGCTCATTCTCTCGAGAAATTCCTTAACTTAAAATGTGTCTATGCCATAGGACCGCTATGCGGAAATTTGCGGTTGGTTGGCTCCAGCTATACCAAAGCAAACGAGGATATAAACGTCATGTTCGATCAAGGATTGAACGCATCCATCCTGAAAGACTCTCTTTTAATGGAAGAACAGAAGCAATTGCTGCTTTTTCTGGAGCGGTTTGATGGGGAAAGAATAAATCAAATCATTTCAACCATTTTTGGTGCACTGCGTAGTCAGCCAGTCTACGCTATGACAGTGCAAATCATTGTAAGCGAAATGCTTCATCTTGTTGAAAGGGCATGGAAGCGGCATTTTCCTCATTCATCCTTAGAAGATAACGGGCTCATCCCCTCGAGGAATGAGCTTGGGCGAATGGGAAGCGTTGCTGAGCTGGAGAGATGGTTGTTAAATTACTATGCACGAATTGTTGAGGCTATTAAGAAAGAGCATGCAGGAGGATCCTATTCGCGTCATATTTCGAAAGCCATACAGTTTATCGCCGATAACTATGCCTCCAACATCTCCTTGGACATTACGGCGAGTGCCCTTAATCTGAATCCTTCCTATTTAAGCAGATTGTTCAAAGAGGAAACGGCTATGACCTTCACAGAGTATTTGAACCGGGTTCGTATTAAAACGAGCTGCATGCTTATGGAATCCGGCACCTATGCGTTGAAACAGATTAGCAGTGAGGTTGGATTTTTGAGTTATACGTACTTTTTTAAAGTGTTTAAAAGCATAACAGGAATGACACCTCAGGCGTACATGGATCATCTGAAACCGTCAAAAAAGTAGAATGGAAAGTCATAAATGTTGAATCATCCCAAAGCATTAATTAACTATACTTAGATCAACCCTTAGAAAACGCTTTCTTTTAAGGGTGAAAACAACGTGATCGGAGGAACGAAAGAATGAAAAGAAATTGGGGGACGGTACTGCTTTCAACTTTAGTAGTATCCAGTATGGCACTTAGCGCCTGCAGCTCGGATACCCCGAGTAAAGAGAAAGAGGGCACAACCAAAGTAGATGATGTGAAAACTGTATCTTCAGCGGGATTTCCCATTGTGAAAGAGCCGATTAAGCTGAAAATGTTCACAAGAATTGCGCCAACCAATGGACCATTTAAGGATATGCCGGTGTTCAAGGACTTTGAAAAAATGAGCAATGTTCAAGTGGAATTTATCGAGGCACCAACGGATGGCTTTCCTGAGAAAAAGAATCTGTTGTTTGCATCGAATGAGCTTCCTGATGCCATGTATCGCTCAGGTCTTACACAATTAGAGGCAATTAAATACGGTGCTGGCGGTCAATTAATTCCACTCGAGAAGCTGATTGATTCTTACGCTCCAAACCTTAAGAAGTTAATGGAAACGTATCCAGAGATTCGTTCCGCCATAACAACACCTGAAGGCCATATTTATGCCATCCCGGGGATTGTGACCGTCAACTCCGCCAGAACCGATAAAAGATGGATGAATCAAGCATGGCTGAAGAAACTGAATCTGAAGGAACCTGAGACTACGGATGAACTGTACGAGGTGCTGAAAGCTTTCCGGGAAAAAGATCCTAACGGCAACGGCAAACAAGACGAGCTTCCGATGACTGCACGCAACGACAAATTGTCTGTCGTAACGCAAATGGCCGGATCTTTTGGATTGGATCTTCAGTTTGGTTATAACATTAACTTGGACAATGACAAGGTTAATATTTGGATGGGTAGTGATCGGAATAAGGAATTGTTGATGTATTTAAACAAGCTGTATTCGGAGAAGCTGCTGGATCAAGAGCTGTTTACACAAAAGGAAGCTCAATATCTGGCCAAGCAAGGGTCCGGAAATACCGGTTTCTTCTTTGATCAGACGAACAATCCGATGCTGGATACGAAAGTTGCAAATCAATATATGGGTATAGCCCCGGTCAAGGGACCGCATGGCGACAGAATGCAGAGCAATGCAGCTCCGGTACCGAGAGATTTTGGAGCTTTTGCCATCACCCCGGTTAACAAGTATCCGGAAGCGACGATGCGTTGGATCGATTATTTCTACAGCGACGAAGGATCCACCTTGCTTCGATTTGGTCGTAAAGGCGAGAATTATGAATTGCGAGAGGGGATTCCTTATTATACAGATGCCTTCTTGGCGACCGGCAATCAATCCAAAATCACCCCATATGCCGGAGGCGGGGCGCCGCATCTGATCAGCGAGAAGGTAGCGTCTTACATCAATCCGCTGCAGGTTCAAGAAGCTCAAAAGAAGCTGGACCCGTTCATGCCGAAAGTTAAGTTCGCACCACCTATGTTCGACGAACAAACGGCTCTAAAAATCAATATGCTGCGGAACGATATTGATAAATATTACGAGGAGCAGAGCACCAAGTTTATTGTAGGCGCGCTTAACTTCGATAAATGGGGCGAGTTCCAGGCCACTTTGAAGAAAATGAAAATTGATGAGCTGCAGCAGCTATACCAAGCCACTTATGATAACCTCAAAAAACAAAACTAAGCACCGCATACCCGCTGGAGGGCTACAGATGAAGAGTGTGGTAAATACTGTGGGCGTTGCGTCTCGATCCCGATCGAGGCGCTCCAGTCTTTATAAATCGATCGTAAGTCGATACGATCTCTACCTGATGCTGCTCATTCCTATCGTATGGTACCTTGTGTTCCATTATGGGCCATTGTATGGTTTGCAAATCGCATTTAAAAACTTCAGTCCGGCCAAGGGAATCAGCGGCAGCGCGTGGGTGGGGCTAGACCATTTCCAACGATTCATAGGATCCTATTATTTCTGGAGGCTGCTTTGGAACACCATTTCGATTAACTTGTTCTCTTTATTGTTTGCTTTTCCAATTCCTATCCTCCTGGCCTTACTCATTACGGAAATCCGTAACAAAACATTCAGCAAAATTGTGCAAAATATTACGTATACCCCTCATTTTATCTCCATCGTCGTCATGGTAGGGATGCTGATGCTGTTTTTATCTCCACGCGGAGGTCCTGTGAATTCGATTATTGCGGCATTTGGCGGAGCGCCGGTTCGATTTCTCGAATCAGCGGCCTGGTTTAAGTCGATCTTTATCGGTTCCAACATATGGCAAAATATGGGTTGGCAATCGATTATTTATATAGCAGCCCTGGCCGGAGTCAATCCGCAGCTGTATGAAGCGGCCAAAATGGACGGCGCGAGCCGGTTGCGGCGTATTTGGCACGTATCCATTCCAGGCATTCTGCCGGTCATCGTCATTTTGCTTATTCTCGATGTCGGACATTTCATGAATGTCGGTTTTGAGAAAATTTTGCTTATGCAAAATAATTTGAATTTGGAATCCAGCGATGTCATTTCTACATTTGTCTACTCGGAAGGTATTTTAAAAGGGGAATACAGCTATACAGCTGCCATTGGCTTGTTTAACTCCATCATTAACCTGGCGCTGCTGTTACTCGTGAATCGCTTTGCCCGTAAAAAGGCGGAGACAAGTTTATGGTGAGGAGGGGATAAGCAATGCAGGAGCAAACGCTCATGAAAAGGAAGTCGGATGAAAAAATATTCGATGCCGTGGTTAACGCATTGGCTATCCTTATCGTCGTAGTGGTACTGTACCCGCTAATATTTATCGTTAGTGCCTCCTTCAGTGACCCTGCGCTGGTGCTGAATGGGGAAGTGATTTTGCTGCCTAAACAGATCACTTTAGAGGCCTATCGGAATGTCTTTCAAAACGATCAAATATGGACCGGATACGGCAATACCATTCTGTATACGGCAGTAGGTACGGTCATTAATTTGGTCATGACAACATTAGCGGCCTATCCGCTGTCGAGACCTGACCTGCCAGGGCGGGGAATCATAATGTTTTTTGTTACGCTTACGATGTTTTTCAGCGGGGGTCTCATTCCGTCTTATCTCCTCGTGAAAAATTTAGGAATGGTGGATACGATGTGGGCGCTAGTCATTCCCGGCGCTATCGCCACTTATAATCTGATTGTGATGAGAACCTATTTTCAATCAAACATTCCTTGGGAGATTCAGGAAGCGGCCCATATCGACGGGTGTTCGAACTGGAAGCTGTTGACACATGTGATATTGCCGCTATCCAAACCGATCTTGGCCGTTATGATCCTTTTTTATGCGGTCGGACACTGGAACTCATTCTTTAATGCCTTGATCTACATTCGCAGCAAGGAGATGTACCCGTTACAGCTTGTGCTGCGTGAAGTGCTGATGATCAGTCAGGCGGATGCGTTGGACAGCAACGCAGGACTGGAATCCAAAATCCTGCTGGCTGAGAGTATCAAATATGTGGTGATTATTATTTCCAGCTTGCCAGTACTGCTGATGTATCCTTTTGTACAGAAGCATTTTGTGAAGGGCGTTATGATTGGATCATTAAAAGGATAATGGATGGAAGGAAGCGTTGTGTTCATGCAAGCAAGAGCTAAGATCCAGGTGAAGACGAATCAAGTCCGTAAGGACCGAATTAATCCTTACATATTCGGACATTTTGTGGAAGATATCCGTGATCATATGGATGCGATGTTGGCCTATCCGCTTGCGGATATGGATTTTGAAAGTGCAGACGTGACATACAGTGGGCTTTCCGGACGCTGGCGTCCTTATACGAACGGGAAGAGTACTCTTTATGCGCTCGAACCCGCTGCTGCGCATCATTCCGGACATAGTCAGCGGGTACGAATCTATAGCGACGATGAGGCTTATGCAGGTCTAAGCCAAGCAATTGCTGTAAAACAGGACCCGGAAGGCTATTATTTGGCTCTGTATGCACGGGCTTCTATCGAAATCAAGTATGTTGTAGCAGAGATTGTAGATAGGAAAAGTGAAGAAGTGCTTGGTTCCACGCGAATCGATGTGGTGAGCCATAATTGGAAGCACTATGAATCGCGACTGACGGTCAGTCGGTCTTGTGAGCATGCGGAGTTCCGATTATATGTACCTTTGGAGCATGAACGCTGGCTGGATCATGTATCCACGGGGATGCTTTGGTTAGATCATATTTCGCTGCTTCCTTCTGACAGTGTAGGCAATGTTCGCAAGGAAGTTATGGATATGACCAGGGACTTAAACGCCGGCATGATGCGGCTTGCCGGGAATTATATTAGTGCCTATCATTGGCAGCAAGCAATTGGCCCTGTGTATGAGCGCCCCAGTGTTATCAATGAAGCATGGGGGGGCTGGACGAATAAGTATTTTGGAACGGATGAGTTTATTAGGTTTTGCCGTGAACTGAATGTGGAGCCCCTTATTTGTGTAAACGATGGTTCGGGAACACCGAAAGAAGCGGCTGAGTGGGTTGAATATTGTAATGGCGATGCCGATACACCTATGGGAAAACTGCGGGCTGCTAACGGGTACACCGAGCCATATGGCGTGAAGTACTGGGAGATCGGCAACGAAGTTTGGGGAGCATGGCAGGTCGGGCATTGCAGCGCTGAGCAATTCGCAGAACGCTACACGCAATTTGCTCAATCTATGAAAGCAAAAGATCCAGGGATTAGGCTGCTCGCTTGCGGGAATGAGAAAATGGATTGGAACAAAACCTTGCTGGAACGAGCTGCTGAGCAGATCGATTACTTAACCTTGCATTTGTATCACGGATACAACCGTTTTGGGATGAATGCTCATACACCGAAAGAAGAGCGTTATAAGGCCATCCTCTCTTATCCAGAATGGACGAGGGAAGCCGTAAGGCAATTAAGGGAGATGTTCGGATCATCCGCCCGTTATGGTCACCTGAAATTGGCGATCACCGAATACAATACGATGTATTATCCGAATACCATCCGCAAGGGTCTTCCGAATGAACACACCTTAGAAGCAGCGGCTGCAAATGCAGCGAATTTGAATGAATATATTCGAAATAGCGATTTAATTGAAATAGGCAGCTTCTCCGACCTCGTCAACGGCTGGCTTGGCGGATGTATCCGAGTAGGGGATTTCTATGCCGATCAGTTTCGCGGTAAGTCCGCTGGCAGAAGGGAGAATTCCTTAACTGTGTATGGCACTCCAAGCTATTATGTCATGAAAATGTATGCTAACCGAGACTTGGGCTATGTGGTGGAGAGCCATACCGATTGCGGCAGCTTTCAAGTGAGTAGTCTTGTACCTGCTGCGCTCCAGCTTGATAACCTACCGAAATTGGACGTCGTGGCTTGTACGAATGTTCGTGGCGATACACTGACGATCTTTATGGTGAATCGAAGTCTAGAAGATACGCTAACTGACGTGCAGCTGGACGGATTTGCCGAATCGGGCACAGCCCGTCTGTTGGAAGTAACAGCGGATGATTACGAATGTTTCAATAGTGTGAATCATCCGGATGCGGTGGTTTGCGAAGCTCATGAATTATCAGTAATGAAATCTCAAGTGACCTGTCTGCTGAGGGCGTCATCCGTCTATGTATTAGAAATCATTCGCTAACGGGAGTAAAGGTCTCACTGCTAACGGTAACAGGAATAGGAGCTGATGATAAATGAAAAAATGGTTGACGGGACTTCTTGCTTTTGTCTTGATCATGTCTTTTCCGGCTTCAGGATTCGCTTACAGCAATCCGCAAATCGTATCGGACTCATGGCGTTGGGATAATGGGGATTTTTATGGGGAAGGCGATCCGTTCATCTTGAAATTTAACGGAGTCTACTATCTGTACACCAGTACGGTGGACGATAAGCCAGGTGTGAAGGTTTGGTCGTCGGAAGACCTGGTGCATTGGGAATATCGCGGTCTGTGCGCTACGGAACCGGTTACGAAAGGGGCCTATGCCCCGGAGGTTGTTTACTGGAACGGCGATTTTTACATGTATACGGCTCTGCTTCGGGATGACGGTACCACGCAGCGAGGTCATCGCGTGCTGAAGAGCTCCAGCCCTACAGGCCCTTTCACGGCCCAAACGGGCAACAAGGTAAATGGTATTGACGGAGACGTATTCATTGACGATGACGGACAATGGTACTTCTACAGCACGGGCAACGGAAATATCGATGTTCGTCCGATGTCCGATCCGTATACATTCGGTGAGAAATTGAATACCGGAGCCGTGATGAATGGTTGGACCGAGGGTCCGACGGTCATCAAACGCAATGGTAAATACTATATGACATATACCGGAAACCATGTGTGGAGCGATGCTTACAGGGTGGATTACGCGAGCAGCTCGAGTCCGGTTGCGGGCTTTGTGCCGGCCGCATCCCAGAACCCGATTCTTCTCGATGCGGAAGGAGATCATGTCGGGCTTGGGCATAACTCCATCGTTCGCGGTCCCGATCTGGATTCCGATTATATGGTCTACCACAGCCATGCCAATCCGGGGCGAAATCTGAACTTGGACCGGGTCGTGTGGAACGGGGACCAGATGCTCGTGCTGGGTCCTACGACATCCGAGCAGCCCGACCCGGCAATGCCTGAGTTCAGCGACCGATTCCAAAGAAATGGATTGGGCTATGATTGGAAGGTTGTAGGCGGAGGGAATTGGGGTATCCGGGACGGCAGCACGTTGTATCAAGATGCCATGGGTGAACCCGAACAATCTCGTATGCTTATATCCCAGAAAGCGACGGATGACAATTTCACGGCGGAATTCAACCTGAAGCAAGTAGAACAGGGGAACAGTACGAACCCGCAGATGGGTGCAGTTTTCTCCTACAAGAATGAGAAAAATTATGGTGTTGCCGTACTTAACAGTAAACAAAATCGTCTGGAAACTGTGTTCCGCGTAGATGGCAAGGATTCAGAGAGGGTAACTAGCTCCCTTCCGGATGGCTATGATTATACGAAATGGCACCAGATCCGAGTGGAGAAGGAGGGCTCCGACTATCGCATCTATGTAGACGGTATGTTGAAGCAAACCCGTTCCATCGAGCGGCTTGACAAGGGCAAGATTGGTTATACGACTACGGATGCGCATGCAGACTTCGGATATGTCGCGTTTAGCAATAAAGTAGGCGGTAACAGCGCCAACGCCGCTTATAAGCCGATTCCCGGTGAGATCCAGGCAATCCATTTCAACCCGAAAGGTAATGGAAAGCCTAATGGTAATTCCGATCATATCAGTATCTCTGAAGCTACATATGGCGGTCATTATGTCGCATCGTTTAATAAGGGGAATTTACCATATAACGTAAATGTATCCGAAGCGGGAACTTATGATGTTGTGATCAGGTACGCCGCAGCAGCCGATGCGCGAGTGAAGCTTGAACTCGATGAATCGACCGTATTGACGGACACGGTACAGCTCCCCTCGACAGGTGGTGCGGATCAATGGAATAATCAGATCATACGGGATGTCAAGCTACCGCAAGGGCTGCATAAGCTCAAAGTGATAGCAGACGGTGGAACATTCGATTTTGCCTCACTGAAGTTGGGCCGTTCCACTGCAACGACAGCCGTAAACGATGATTTCAATGACGGCAACGATTTCGATTGGACGAAATTTGAACAAGGCTGGCGGGTAAATACTGGGGATGCACCTCCGTTTGATCTTCCCAAGCCGGTCCCGGGCATCATAGAAGCTCCTTTCTACAATACGGGCGGTGAAGGAATAGGATATCATGATAACACCCCTGAAAACATCGGCGGTGCCTATCGAGGTGATTCCGTCGATATCCGTACGAACAATAATTTCAACAGTCTTAACGTCGGTTGGAATCAGGCTGGCGAATGGCTTAAATACAACATCGATGTGAAACACGCGGGAATGTATAAGATCGAAGTAACGGCAGCAACCACGTTCAACGATAATCAAGCGCGTATATGGCTGGACGATCATACGGATTTGACCGGTGCGATTAATATACCGAATACCGGGGGCTGGAACAATTGGCAGACAACGGTGTCCGAAGGCGTCTATTTGCCGGAGGGCCGGCATGCGATTACCTTCGAAACGCTTAAAGGCGAGTATGACTTCGCAAGGCTGAAGTTCGTTTCCTTCGACGTACCCAAATCTCTTCCGGGCGTTGTAGAAGCCATTCATTATAACACAGGTGGCGAGGGTGTCGGTTACCATGACAATACGTCAACGAATATCGGCGGCCAATATCGCAAAGATGCGGTTGACATTCGTGTCAATCCGAAAGGTGGCTGGAACGTCGGTTGGAACCAGACCGGCGAGTGGTTGAAGTATAACGTGGGCGTTGCCAAGCCCGCTGCCTATGACGTCAGTGTCCGGATCGCAACGGGGCTTGACGGCGGGAAAGTTCGGTTGTGGCTGGATGATACGACCGATTTAACTGGTGTCGTGGATATTCCCAATACCGGAGGATGGAATAACTGGAGAAACGTCAAGCTTGGAGACGTAAAGCTTCCGGAAGGCGACCATACCATCAAGGTTGAAATCGTTCAGGGCGAATATGATTTGGCTAGTCTCTCGTTTAATACGTTAAATGAATCCCAGAAGCTTCCCGGGACCGTTCATGCCGTGGATTACATGAATGGAGGGGAAGGGGTCGCGTACCATGACAACACGCCAGAAAACATTGGTCGTCTATACCGTACCGATGCTGTCGATATCCGTATGCTCCCGGAAGGGTTCACGACGGGTTGGAACCAGACCGGCGAATGGATGAAATACAATGTGGATGTCGCCGAATCAGGTCCGTACAAGCTGGATTTGCGAGTAGCTACGGCTATGGATGGCAGCCAAGTCAGATTTTGGCTTGATGACACAACCGACCTAACAGGAATCATTAATGTTCCGAATACCGGCAATTTTCAAGAGTGGATGACGGTAAAGAAAGAAGGAGTGACCCTTCCCGCAGGCAAACACACCATTAAGGTGGAAATTGTAACCGGCGAGTTCGACTTTTACAGCTTCCGTTTCCACAATGACCCGATCGTTCCTAAACAAGGCGTATACAAATCTGTGCCGAAAGGGTATCCGAAATCGGTTATCGGCGATAGCAGCTGGTCGGACTATATCGTGGAGACGGATATCAAGTTGGGCGAAAATACGCAAGCGGGAGGTAACGCAGGCATCATTTTCCGTGTAAACAATCCCGCTGACGGAACGTTATTAGGGCAGAACAGAAACGATTTCCTTCAGGGTTACATCGCATACCTAGCCACAGACGGCGTGCATCTGGGCAAATTCAATTATAACTTCCAGTACTTGACTGGAACGGCGCTAGCAGGTACGGCTGGGAATTGGCAGCATATGAAGGTAGTGGCGAGCGGCACTAGGATCAAGGTGTATGTTGGGGACATGGAGAACCCCCTAATTGATTACACGGATCAAAGCGGGACGGCTTTCACGCATGGTAAAATAGGGGTTAGAAGCTTCAACAGTGAAAGCTTAATCGATAACTTCATAGTGACGCCGAATCCGGCCGAATAAACAGCAAAATCACCCTCTTCTGTGGCCTATCTGGCATAGGAGAAGGTGATTTGTTTAGTATAGAATGATTAAATAGAATGTTTATAATGAAAGATATGAATGGTTAAAGGAGCTGAAGTTTGTGAAAAGACCCAACATTTTGCTTATCACCAGCGACCAGCAGCATTGGAATACTATAGGAGCGTTTAACGAGGAAATCCATACCCCTAATCTGGACCGATTGGTTAGGGAAGGGACGACATTTACGAGAGCATATTGTCCGAATCCGACTTGTACTCCGACCCGGTCGTCGATCATTACCGGCATGTATCCGAGTCAGCACGGAGCGTGGACACTCGGCACCAAGCTGCTGGAAGATCGGCATACCGTAGGGGAGGATTTCAATAAGAACGGTTATCAAACAGCTTTGATCGGTAAGGCTCACTTTCAACCCCTGCGCGGTACAGATGAGTATCCATCGCTTGAAGCATACCCGCTACTTCAGGATTTGGATATCTGGAGAGAATTTACGGGACCTTTCTATGGCTTTGACCATGTCGAGTTAGCCCGAAATCATACAAATGAAGCGCATGTAGGCCAGCATTATGCCATTTGGATGGAGGAGAAGGGCTGTAAGAATTGGCGTGATTATTTTCTCCCCCCAACCGGTACAATGGATAAAAGTATTATGCACAAATGGCCGATACCGGAAGAATTTCACTACAATACTTGGATCGCTGAACGGTCAAATGCTCTGCTCGAGCAGTACAAGGAGAATAACGAGCCGTTTTTCCTATGGTCTAGCTTCTTCGATCCGCATCCGGATTATCTCGTGCCTGAGCCTTGGGATACGATGTATGATCCGGACCAGCTTACGATACCGGCGGTCACACCAGGAGAGCATGACCGGAATCCGCCGCACTTCCGGATGACGCAGGAGGAGAATCCTGATTTCTCCGCGTGGCGCGAAACCGGCCAAGGGATTCACGGCTACCAGTCTCATTCTCTTCAATCCCCAGACGAGCGTAAAAAACTGGTTGCGACTTATTACGGAATGATCAGCTGTATGGACAAATATATCGGCAAAATTCTCAATAAGCTGGATGAGCTTGGTCTTGGAGACAACACGATTGTCGTGTTTACGACGGACCATGGGCACTTCTTTGGTCAGCATGGGCTGCAGTACAAAGGCGGCTTTCACTATGAAGATTTGATCAAGCTGCCCTTTATTGTCCGTTATCCCGCGCACGTCCCGGAAGGCCGCGTTTCCCCGGCGATTCAATCGCTTGTCGACCTTGCGCCCACCTTTCTGTCGCTTTCCGGTATTCCGATTCCTCCAGCAATGACAGGGGTGGATCAAAGCGGCGTCTGGCTCGGTACACAATCGGAAGCCAGAAATCATACCGTTTGCGAGTTCCGGCACGAGCCAACGACCATTCATCAGAAGACGTATGTCGATGTACGTTATAAAATCACTGTATACTATAATCAAACCTACGGTGAAATTTTCGACCTTCAAGAAGATCCCGGAGAGCTTAATAACCTTTGGGATGAGCCGCAGTACGCTGCACTTAAATCTGAATTGCTTTTGAAATACGTTTGGGCAGAGCTGGGAAAAGAATCAATGCCCATGCCACGCATTTGGCACGCTTAAATAGAAAGTGAGGCACAGAGCATGTCAGAACATACTTCTCTCAAACCATCCTGCTGCGGTGCAGGAAGAAACCAGATAGAAACAGGTTTCGTGAAATTGGGTAAGCTTGAGCAGAAATCCGGTGCGTTAGATATAACCGCTGGAACGTCCAAAGATAACATGATTTATTTGCCGGGCGGCTCTTTTCTGATGGGAACGGATGATGGGGAAGGCTTTCCTGCGGATGGCGAAGGACCTGTCCGTACAGTAGAGATCAGTTCCTTCTATATCGACCCGTGTGCCGTTACGAATGCAGAATTTCACGCATTTGTCGAAGCTACCGGGTATGTTACTGAAGCGGAGAAATTCGGCTGGTCGTTTGTGTTCCATCTGTTTGTTTCTCCGGAAACAGCTGCGAAGGTGAATAACAAAGTGCAGCATACACCCTGGTGGTTGGTAGTGGAAGGCTCGGACTGGAGGCATCCGGAGGGGCCGGATTCCAGCATCGAAGAGCGTCTGAACCATCCGGTTATCCACGTCTCCTGGAATGACGCGACGGCTTACTGCCGCTGGGCGGGCAAGCGTTTGCCGACGGAAGCGGAGTGGGAATATGCCGCGCGCGGCGGATTGGAACAGAAACGATATCCATGGGGAGACGAATTAAAGCCGGGAGGTGTTCACCGTTGTAACATTTGGCAGGGGAAATTTCCGGATAAAAATAATCAAAGCGATGGATATGCAGGAACAGCACCGGTGAATGCGTATGAGCCTAACGGATACGGGTTGTATAACGTATCTGGCAATGTGTGGGAATGGTGCGAGGATTGGTTCAGTCCGACATATCATCTGAATAGCTCTAAAGTTAACCCGCTCGGTCCGTCATCTGGTGATAACCGAGTGCTTCGTGGTGGATCTTATCTATGTCATAGGTCTTACTGTAATCGCTACCGGGTAGCGGCAAGAAGCAAAAATACGCCGGATAGTTCTACAGGAAACATCGGTTTCCGCTGCGTTATCAGGTCATTATGACTATCATTCCAATCGAATATGCATCCGTGGACGTATAACACCATTTGTTATATGATACATGTATTCATACAAAAATTCGGGAGTGAATACGATGCTAGAGTTAAATATAGAAAATCCAGATGAGCTTGTTCTTGTAGCCCATGCTTTATCCACTGATTTAAGGGTCAACATCATCCAGCTGTTAAATACAAAGAAGTTGAATATAAATGAAATTGCTGACGCACTTCAGATTCCTGTATCCACCGCAGCTTCTAATGTGAAGATATTAGAAAAGGCTCGACTCATTGAAACTGAGCTGCTGCCGGCGACACGCGGAGCTATGAAAGTATGTACGCGAACTTACCATGACATTCATATCATATTAAATTCACAGTTCTATCATCTTCAGCCGGATAAAAACTGCTATGAGATCGAAATGCCCATCGGATACTTTACGAATTGCCAGGTGTCGCCTACCTGCGGGATGGCCAATACGGAGAAAATGATTATTCAGGAAGATTCGCCTGCCGGATTCTTCCATCCCGATCGCTTTTCTGCACAAATCATTTGGTTCCGCAAAGGATTCGTTGATTACCGCTTTCCGTTGGAACTTCCGAAAGGTGCTAAGATCCAATCCGTTCAGTTCAGTTTTGAAATCTGCTCAGAAGCTCCAAATTATGATAATAACTGGCCATCTGATATTTCGTTTTGGGTGAACGGGGTCGATGTGGGAACATGGACCTCGCCTGGCGATTTCGGAGGGCGAAAAGGGAAATTAAATCCAGGCTGGTGGTCAGAATCTGCTACACAGTTTGGATTGCTAAAAACGTTGAGTGTGGACGGTACCATGACCGCAATTGATAACGTTCAAGTGTCTTCGGTCAATTTGCATCAATTAGTGCTTGGAAATAATAGCTTCATCGATTTAAGATTAGGCGTAAAAGATGATGCGACACATAAGGGCGGTATTAACTTATTCGGCAACAAATTTGGGGATTACGAACAAGGGATCGTCATGAAAGTGTTCTTTACGGTTTAAATGATGGGAAATGAGGTCATACAAACAATAATGTTGTATTGACCCTTCTTTTCGTACAAATAAATTGTAATAATAGGATGAAAACATCCTTTATATACAAAAATACTAAAATAAACGTTGACATAATGCAATGTAAGCGGTATTATTTTCTCATAAGATACATAAAAATGGTTATAATACAGAATTATTGTTTTGTATCTTTCAAATGAAAAAGGGAGCGATTGAATTGAAAACAAAAAAAGTATTATCGTCAATGCTAGGCGCCACAATGTTAGTATCCCTAATGGCAGGTTGTTCAAGTAACAGCGGTGGTTCAAGCACAACGCCAGCCAGCACTGAAAAAGCAGCAGAGACGGCGAAAACGGATAATACCGGAGGTAAGAAAACAGAGCTTGTATTCTGGACGTTGTTTGCGGGCGGCGATGGCGAATACATGGATCAGATCATTAGTTCCTTTAATAAATCGCAGGATAATATTTCAATCAAGAACGTCAAGTTGGAGTGGGCAGAATATTACACCAAGCTCGTGACGGGTGTATCTGGCGGTAAAGGTCCGGATATCGGGATTTCCCATACATCTAAATTACCTGAGCTCATTAAGGCGGGGGTTGTATCTGAGCTAGATACGACTGGTAAGGCCATTAATCTCAACTGGGATAACTATAATAGCAATATTTTGAGTTCCGCTACTGTAAATGGAAAGCATTATGCGGTGCCGATCGATACACATCCGTTCATCATGTATTACAATAAGAAGCATTTGCAAACTGCCGGATTGCTGGGCGCTGATGGCAAACCTACAATGGAGTCAGGTGCTGATGGCTTCGTCAAATTCTTAACAACGCTGAAAGAAAAGCTTCCTAAAGATGTAACGCCATTCGCTTTTTCTAATAATGCGGATGATCCATACCGATTGTGGTGGGCGCTCTATTCCCAACAAGGCGGAAATGACGTTATTTCAGATGACGGCAAAACACCTGCGATTGATACGGATAAGGCAATTAAAGCTGCAAACTATATTAAGGACTTATATTATACAAGTAAAGTAATTAAACCGCAGGATCCTGATTTTTACAAAACGTTCCAAAGCGGCAAAGGTGCCATCATGATGACAGGCGTGTGGGCTACAGGAACTTGGGAAACGACCAAAGATCTTGATTTCGGTGCTATGCCAATTCCTAATATCTACGGGAATACGAAAACATGGGGAGATTCCCACACCATCATCTTGCCGGTAACCGCGAAGGAAGATCCTAAAAAGCGCGAAGCTGCATTGACGTTTGCCAACTATGTTGCTGAAAAAGGCGGCCAAGTTTGGGCGAAAGCAGGTCACATTCCTGCTAACAAAACGGTTTTCGATACAGCAGAATACAAAGGTCTGAAATACCGCAGTGACTACGCAAGTGTAGCAGCTGATGTGGTATTCCCTAAGGTATCAGACAAAACATGGCCTAAGAATGATGTTTTGAAAAAATATCTGGATGAAATTTGGTTGAATAAAACCCCGACGGATGCTGTGTTTAAGAAGATTGATAGCGAGTTAAAAACATTGCTCTCTAAATAAATGCCTTTTAAACCAGATAACAAGCTTGGAGTATCATACTTCAAGCTTGTTACTTTCAAGAAAGAGAGGTGTGATACTGCATGCGTACAAATGAAGTTGATTTGAATAAAACCTCGGTCACCGCCCGTTCACAAACGAAAGCAAGGCAGTGGCGACTGGATATCCTGGCTTTTCTATTCCTTCTGCCTTTTCTTGCCGCATACGTCGTGTTTACGATATTCCCGATGATCAAAGGACTGCAGATGAGTCTGTACGACTGGACGCTAATTAAGAAGATGGATTTTGTTGGTCTTAATAATTATATCGCAATGGTACAAGATGCAAATTTTTGGCGTGCGCTCTGGAACTCAACGTACTTTGTTATCTTATCTACGCCTAGCATGCTTATATTTGCTCTACTGCTCGCGGTCATTGCCAATCAAAAAACGAGACTTCAGAAATTTTTTCGCAGCGTCTTTTTCTTGCCGAGTGTTCTATCGGTATCTGTCGTTTCGTATGTAGGTTTGTTTGTTATACAGCCTTATACAGGCTTTCTGAATAATTTACTTAAATTAGTTGGTATTCTTTCGGTAGATCAAGAGATATTTTGGTTGACGGAATCATCTCTGGCTTGGATTGCCATTACGGCCATTACACTGTGGTGGACTGTCGGGGTTAACATGATTCTGTATTTATCGGCTATGCAGGATATTCCAGATGATATTTACGAAGCTGGGAGACTCGATGGCGCATCGGAGAGACAAATGTTTTTTCGAATGACACTTCCACTGCTAGGTCCCATTACAAAAACAATATTGCTGCTTCAAATTATTGCTTCGTATAAAGTGTTTTTGCAAATTTACATTATTACACGAGGTGGACCGGGTACAGATACACGGCCAATTATTCAGTATATTTACGAGGAAGGCATCAAAAACAACCATATGGGTTATGCAGCTACCATGTCGTATGCGCTTTTTGCCATACTCCTTGTCTTGTCGTTGATCCAACTGAGAATGAGTACGAAGAAGGAGGCGGTCTAAGATGCGGGCTCTTCGCTTGTCCTTATCGGTGCTTCTTGCCCTGTTTTTTCTAGTTCCCATCTCATGGATGCTGATTGTTTCTATTAAAGATGAAGGTATGAAGATTACAGGTGTGCTGGATTGGTATAAACCGCCTTACACCTTTGAGACATATGCGTATATTTTTCAAGAAACGTCTCTGTTAAGGTGGATGTTCAACTCCCTTGTGGTTGCTATTGTCGTTACATTGCTAACGCTGTTGGTTTCTTCACTAAGCGCATTTGCCTTGTCCAAAATCAAGTTCCGTTATCAAAAGTTCATGTTCGTCTTGATCTTGGCTGGTCTTTTGATCCCAGGCGAAGCGATTCTCATTCCGCTTTATCAGGTTGTGAAAGAACTGGGGATGTTAGATTCTTATCAAGGATTAATTTTACCGGCGGTGGCCTCTCCATTTGCAGTTGTTGTACTGAAAAGCTTTTTTGATGCAGTTCCCAATGAGCTGCTTGAAAGCGCTGAGATGGATGGGGGGAGCAAGTTAAGGGTTTACGCCAGTATCGTGATGCCGCTCGCTAAACCTGCCTTGGCCTCCATTGTCATTCTTACGTTTATTGCGCAATGGAACAACTTCCTATGGCCGTTTATCGCGATTACATCAGAAGAACTGTTTACTCTACCGATGGGGATTCCTACCCTGATGTCCCAGTACTCGGAAGATTATGTAAGACCTATGGCCATTAACTCGGTAGCATCTATTCCTGTCATGGTCGCGTTCTTGTTCTTCGAGCGGCAAATTGTGAAAGGTCTGAGCTTCTCGGGTATAAAGGGGTAATCCATGAATAAAGAAAGAGATTACAGCATCGACATCTTTAAAGGGTTATTGGTCATCGGGATGGTGTACTGTCATATTTTGCAATTTTTCAGCAATCCCATGGTCTTTACGGGAGCACAACGAGTGATCGATGTTGTTAATATAGTCACTTTTACAGGTTTCGTATTTAGCTTCGGTTACGTTGGCCAATTAGCCTATTACAATAGACCGTTCAAAGCAGTTTACGGAAGAATGCTTTCAACCGCGTTGAAAACGTTAATTGCCTTTTATATTTCAGGTACATACTATCGCTTGTTCTTAGATCGAAAGCCCCTATCTTGGAGCACAATCAAGCCTATTCTGATTCTTCAAGATATTCCTGGTTGGTCGGAGTTTCTGATTTCTTTTTCACTTATCATGTTGGTCGGGTTGGTCTTATTTAAGCCATTAACTTGGTTAGTTGAGCGAAAGTTCAAATTTTGGGTGGTCGTCGTTTTGCTGCTAGTTACTACGTATCTACCCTATGACAAAGTGACCGTGAATCAGTTAGGGCTATTGATTGGCACAAGAAAGTTTGCTTCTTTTCCCGTAGTGCAATATTTTCCCTTCTACTTGATTGGGATGTATGCCGCACGCTACAAGCTGGGGTGGAACTGGAAATTTTTCTTTGGTTCAGTCGTCTTATCAGGCCTATTCATCACTTATGTGATAGCGAAACATGGGCTTCCGGAGCGTTTTCCACCGTCCATATTTTGGATATTAAGCTCTGCATTCTTAATATATGTGTACTTCTTAGTTGCAAAAATGTTGGTAAATAGATTGAGATATACGGGCTTCTTGCTCGTTCTAGGGCAAAATGTGCTGCTATATTTACTTCTGAGCAATATGATGATTTTTACGTTAAAACATAATCAAGGGCAGCTTCTGTTAAGCACGATGGAATGCCTTTGGTTTGATGTCGGTATTCTTTTATTGATTAGCTTTTTTATCCGGATCACGATAAGTACTAAATTGGGTGCGATGGTCGCTTTGAAATCGGAAGGTGTAAATCATTGAAGAGATTGGTGAGCGTAATGGTGACGATCTGTTTGGGTGTATTTCTAACTTCATGTCAGGGAGAGGGACCTAAGAGAATGGAGCTCGAACGCTGGCGTCAAGTTCCCGCCTATAGTAATCCCATGGAGTTAGCTGGAGAGTGGGAGGATTACGGGATTGGCGATCCATTCGTTCTCCGTTACAACGGTAAGTACTATTTGTACTGCAGTACTCAGGATGATCAAATTGGGGTAAAAGCGTGGAGTTCTGCAGATTTAGTGAATTGGAAACCGGAAGGACTCGTTACTGAGGAGCTAATAACAAAAGGGGCGTATGCGCCGGAAGTCGTCTACTGGAACGGTTACTTCTACATGTACACCTCACCGGGAGGCGGCGGTCATTATGTGCTCCGCAGCCAGAGTCCCACAGGCCCTTTTACGGTCCAAACGGATAATTTGGGGATGTCGATCGATGGCTCTGTATTTATTGATGACGATGGAAAATGGTACTTTACCCATGCTTCCGGTCGAGGCATCTTGGCTAACGAAATGTCAGATCCTTATACGTTTGGCCCCGATAAGCTGATCCCGGAAGCCTATTTGCAGCACTGGACAGAGGGCTCATCGATCTGGAAAAGAGAAGGAAAATACCTAATTACCTATACCGGTAATCATGTCTTCAGCACAGGTTATCGAATTCAATATTCGATTTCAGATCAAGGACCCTTAGGTCCTTATCGGACGCTGGAAAACAATCCATTCGTGATCAGCACGGACGATAAATTTAATGGACTAGGTCACAGTTCTACTGTTCTAGGGCCGGATCTGGATTCCTATTATTTGGTGTATCACAATCTGGAAGGCGCATCGACGTCAGGCCCGCCTGTACGCAAGCTTAATATCGACCGTTTGCAGTTTAATGGGGATCGTATGTCTCTACTCGGTCCTACCTTCGCGATGGCCCGTCCTGTTGCCAAAATGCCTGACTTTTCGGCCAAAGAAGTGGTCCCCGGAAGTACGGTTGGTTGGAAACAAGAGCAATTGCGTGATAAAACGATTGTCGTGAGCGACTCTACAACGGAACAGGCATTTACAGCTGAATATAATTTTCACGCATTGTCGACTGACGAAAGTTCTACTCATATAGGCGTTGTATTTGCATACGAGAATGAGCGAAATTTTATGTTTACGGACGTGGATTCGCAAAGTCATGAGCTAATCGTACAGCGGGTTAATGAGGGTAAGATAGTCCTTGTGGGAAAAGCTCAAATCCCAAAGGAAACGGACCTAACCAAACTGCATACGATTCGGGTAATAAGTGTAAATGGCAAGATTCAGGTTTATTGGGACAATATGCATAAGCTAGAGGTAGATAGGCAGATTGCCGGAGGTAAAATGGGTTACATCTATGCTTCTGCATCGAAGTCCGCTCCTGCTATGTTATTCACGGGTTATAGCAATGATGCGGGTGGAAGCAGTGATTATGAAACCGTCAAGCCTGTCCCAGGGAGTATCGAAGCGGTACATTATTTGAAAGATAAGAACCGTGGCTATTCAGATTCCTTAGCCAATGAGCATCGAGGAATTGCAGCGGATGATGGCAGTATGGCAGCTGTTTTGCCGAAGGCCGGAGATTGGCTGCAGTACCCTATACAGGTGAAGCAGGCAGGAACCTACGGCATAGATTTGGATATGCTGCCATCGGATGCGGAGACAACGATTGAAATAGCTGCTGGAGCAGAAAAGCAGCAGTTTATCGTACCAAAGCGGAACAAAGCGGATCAAGCTTGGGAACGAACCCGCATTGGAAGTATGGCATTGAAAGAAGGCTACGCAAACCTGAAAATCAAAGTTGTCCAAGGTTCGCTTTCGTTCAAGACGATGACGTTCTATCCGGGTGATGAAGCGTTCTCTCCAATAGACAATGTGCCTAAAGGTATGGTGGGGATGTGGATTCCTGTAGATGGCGGTTATGAAACTCGCTCTCACGAATATATAAAAACATTCGCGGGAAGTGAAGACTGGACGGATTACCGGATGGATGCGGAGTTCCATTTCCCCACGATGCCGACAAGCGATGCAGGCTTGCTGATCAGATCTGTTCATGAATCGTACTATCCGCATCAAGTACAAGATGCCTTCACAGGTTATTATGCGTTTGTGAACCAAGATGGACTAACACTTAAAAAAGTGAATTACGGAAAACAGGAGATTTTGAAAACTGTGCCTCTAACGATTCAAAAAGATACGAACTATCAAATCAACGTTCAGGTTACCGGCAATCGTATACGTGTATATTGGAACGGATCAAAGGATCCTGTTCTCGATTATCAGGACCCGAGAGCTTATACACATGGCAAAATCGGTCTGCTTTCCAACCATTCCGATATTATTTTTCATAAAGTTTCTGTTTCGAAGTGAAATGCGCAGTTGTAAATACAGAGAAGATAGAGGAGTGTAGATATGACAACTAAGATGTATATCAAAGATTATCCAAGACCGCAATTCGTTCGTGATTCTTGGCTCAATTTGAACGGGGAATGGGATTTCCGTTTTGACGATAATAATGTAGGGGAAATCGAAAAGTGGTATAAACAGCTTAACGGAGATCGTAAAATAACCGTTCCTTTCACTTATGAAACGAAGGCGAGCGGGATTGGAGAAGAGAAGTTTCACCCGAATGTATGGTATGAGCGTGCGTTGGATATCCCGCAGGAGCAAGAAGGGAACCGGGTTATCCTTCATTTTCAGGCCGTAGATTATTTAGCTAAGCTATGGGTTAATGGTGTTTTGGTCGGACAACATCAAGGCGGGTATGCAGCTTTTTCTTTTGACATTACACCGTATCTTCAGTTTGGCGAATCCAATACCCTCGTGTTGAAAGCGGAAGACTCACAAAGCTGCACACAGCCAAGAGGCAAACAGCGTTGGGTTGATGATAATTTTGAGTGCTTTTATGTGCAGACAACAGGCATTTGGCAAAGTGTATGGGTAGAGTATGTAGCAGCATCGTATATAAAATCTGTTAAGATGACGCCTGATCTCGATAATTATTCCGTTCGCTTTGATTATCAGGCACACATAGCTGCCAAATCGAATAAATCGAAACAACTCCGTTTGGAAACTCGGATTAGCTTGAAGGATAAAGTTCTAAAGCAAACGAGTCTCGTTATCGATCGGCCGTGGCTCCAACTGGATATGAATTTATTACACGAAGTGAACGGCCCTTGGAAGGTTCGAACATGGTCACCGCAAAACCCGAACTTATATGATGTGGAATTTATCCTATATGAAGATGATCTCATCATTGATCATGTGTATTCTTACTTTGGTATGAGAAAAATTTCGATTGAAAAAGGAAAAGTACTTCTTAACAATACGCCGATATATCAACGTCTTATTCTTGATCAGGGTTACTGGCCAGACAGTCACTTGACTCCGCCATCAGAGGAGGCGTTGATTGAGGACATTGATGCAATCTTGGCTATGGGTTACAACGGGGTAAGGAAGCATATGAAAATTGAGGATGCCCGATTCCTTTACTGGTGTGATGTGAAAGGCGTGCTCGTCTGGTCCGAAATGGCGGCAACCTTTGAGTTTAACGATGAGGCGATTGAAACATTCACATCGGAATGGACGGAAATCGTCCGCCAGCAGTACAATCACCCTAGTATCGTGACATGGGTACCTTTCAATGAATCATGGGGGATTGCACAAATTTACACCAACGTGAGACAACAAAAGTTTACGGAAAGCATCTATCATTTGACTAAATCAATTGACCCGCATCGGCCTGTTATCGTAAATGATGGCTGGGAACACACCGTTTCTGACATCCTGACATTACATGATTATGAGGAGAAAGGCTCTGCATTCTTAAAGCGTTATACAGACAAAGCTGGACTGCTGAACAACGAATTCTCATTCAATAAGGGGAAATACGCCATGGCCCAAGGATATGCCTATCGCGGCCAACCGATTATGATCACTGAATTCGGAGGCATTGCATTTAATACAGGGAAAGGCTGGGGCTATGGGAATCAGGTTGAGAATGAGGAAGCCTTTATCGAGCGCTTTAGGAACATTACACAAGCGATTAAAGAGACAGAATATATTAGCGGATATTGTTACACCCAAATAACCGATGTTCAACAGGAAGTCAACGGACTGCTTACAGAGGATCGGAAGCCTAAGATACCACTCGAACTGATCAAAGAGATTAATCTTGCTTAAGGTTTAAAAGAAGGACATGGCTTGTTTGTGGAGCCATGTGCTTTTTTTTTTGATTTTGGAAGCGCATTCAACATAACTGTTTTTTAAACAAAGAGAACGTTTTTTTACATGGGAAAGAAGAAAAAAACCATCTATGATGTGGAGAGGAAAACATTCCCAATGGGACGGAGGTGTGACGTTACGCAACGTGAACAGACATCATTGAAGAAGGAAAAACAACACATAGAAGGCGAGGACTCAGTATGATGAAGATGAAAGTAAGTCGAATTGTAGCATTTCTATTGTGTGGTCTTATGATTTCCTACAATATGCTCCCAACTCTGCCTTATGGTGAATCTGCAGCCCATGCAGCAGAGGTGTTTGTAAAGAAATTTGATTTCGGTTCAGCGAGCAGTCCGGTCATGGCAGGCTATAATCAAGTTCATGATCAGTTGACTTATACGAAGGACCGGGGATATGGGCTTGAAACAGCGCTGCCAGCGGGAGCCTCAAGGAATCGGTCAGGCGGCACGGATTTGACGAACGATTTTATTTTGGGAACGCCCTTCACGTTCTTAGCGGACGTGCCAAACGGCAATTATTACGTGACGATTTATTCGGGTGATCTGCTCGCAGGTACGTCCACAACGAAAACGACGGTTGCCCTCGAAGGGGTGACAAAAGGGACGATTTCAACGAAGGTAGCTATTGCACAAGCAACCTACAGCACCACGGTAACTGACGGTCAATTAACAGTTGGCATCTCTACAGGCTACAGCGGCACAGGTGCTGGCTATTTGAACGGCCTCGTCATTGAACAGGTGCCAGCGGCGACGGCGCCTTCGGCTCCTCAATCACTCGCTGTAACCAATATTAATTCCACTCCTGGTGCAGCCTCCGTATCACTCGGTTGGAGCAGTGTTACGGATTCGGTCTATTATAACGTGTACCGTGCGACGAATAGCGTCACGAATTATGATTTTATCAAACAAGTGATGGTAAATGCTTACACTGATACGGCTGTTTCTGTAGGAAATACATATTCTTATCAAGTAACTGCTCTGGGGGCAGGTGGTCTTGAATCTGCTGCAAGCAGCCCGGTAACGGCGGAAGTGAAACAGACAGTTGCAATTCCGGCTGCTCCTGCCAATTTGATTGTAAGCGGTGTCACATCGGATAAAGTGTCCTTGCAATGGTCAGCATCGAATGGAGCAACGGGTTATACGGTATTCCGTTCGGATTCTGCTACCGGAATCTACACCGAGCTCGGCATGGTAACATCGACAACGTACACCGATTCTACGGCCGACACATCGGCTGTTCACTATTATCAGGTAAAAGCAACGAATGCGGCAGGGGTGTCTGATGCCTCGAGCGCGGCAGCAAGCACGGTATATGTTGCGGCTAATGTGCTCCCGTCTGGATTGCCGTTGAAATTAGATTTCGGTCCTGGGGCTATAGCTGACGGCTATTTCGGTATAACGACTCCAGTGGCCTACTCAGCCCAGCTGAAATACGGATTTGCCAATCCTTCGCTCGTCAGCTCTGGTAACAGCGGCACATCGGATCCACTGAAATCTGATTACCTATCGCCAGCTGGCACTTCCTTCAACGTGGATCTGCCAAATGGAGATTACGCTGTTACGGTTACGGCAGGTGATGCCAATGCGGCATCTGAAGTAGCTGTTTCCGTAGAAGGAATGACGGCAAACAAAATTGCGCTCACGCCTAAGGCAGCTGGTGAATATTTGGAGCAGACGTTCGAAGTCGCCCTGGTTGATGGTCAGTTGAATATCAGCTTCTCGGGTTCTGCGCCCAAAATTAATGGGCTTGTCATTTCAAAGCTAGCGGATCGAGTGGCTGGAGAAATGCCAACAGTTTATATCGCAGGGGATTCTACGGTACAGACCTACGATTCGTATTGGAAGCCTCAGGCCGGTTGGGGGCAAATGATTTCCCGCTACTTCACTTCCGACATAACCTTCAGCAATCAGTCCATCGGGGGTCGTAGCAGCAAAACGTTCCTCACGGAAGGCCGTTTGGATACTATTTTGCGGGCGATCAAGCCGAATGACTACTTCTTGATCCAATTCGGTCATAATGATGCGACGATCTCCGTTCCTGAACGGTATGCATCTCCCGAGGATTATAAAAACTATCTGAAGATATATATCAATGGCGCTAGGCAGCGTGGTGCGATACCGATTTTGGTAACGCCTGTCGGTCGCAGGGACTTTAACGCGTCAACCGGCATCTTCAATGTCAGCTTCCCGACATACGTAGCTGCGATGAAAGAACTGGCACAAGAAATGGATGTCAAACTCGCGGATCTCAGCGCATTAAGTCGGGCGTACTATGACACTATCGGCCCAATTGGTACGCTTGCTGTCTTCCTCCATGTACCCGCTGGAACCTACACTGCCTTCCCGAGCGGTAATGCAGACGATACGCACTTCCAGGAATATGGCGCAATTCAAATCGCGCGTCTTCTGTCAGGCGGGATTAAAGACCTGAATATTCCACTTTCCTCCTATGTCACGGATGTTGCTCCGCCTGCTGCAGTTCCATCGAAGCCAGTCGGCATAGTGGCAAGCAGTGTGAGCAATGCAGGAGCTGTATTGACATGGAATGCAGTAGAAGGTGCGGATATTTATAAGATTTATAGAAAGTTATCATCTGACACCACTTACGTCTTAGTTGGTACGTCGACAGTTCCGACGACTACGATTCAAGGTATGACGGAAGGGCTAACCTATGACGTAGTTGTTACAGCAGTAAACGGTAAAGGTGAGTCCGAGCAGTCAGAAGTCATCGTCATCCAAACCAAGCATGCGACGATTAAGTTCGACTTCGGTTTGGCTGCCTCTCCAATTCAAGATGGTTATACTGGCATCAATCTTTCCAGCACATACACAGCAGCAAAAGGCTACGGCATCAAGGACCCAACAGGCATGATTGGCCGGGATCGTGCTACCGGTACGGACCTGCTCCGTGATTGGCTTGGCTATTTCAATGTTGGCTGGGAGTTTATGGTGGATCTACCGAATGGTCTTTATTCCGTGAAGCTTTACGTTGGCGATTATCTGGGAAGTGCAAGAACGACCGTTGCCATCGAAGGTACAGACTTTGGGACAGTTACAGCGGGCAACAAATCCGTCGTTGAAAAGATAATTGCACAGACTTCCGTTAGTGATGGACAAATGAACTTCAAGTTCGGCGGTGCAACCGCAATCGTAAATGGTTTGGAGATTACACCGATTTTAATGGCCCCTACAGCTCTGAAAATCGATGCGAAGAATACAGATCCGGAAAGTCCTTCCGTTTCCCTGTCGTGGACAGGGGTAGAGGACGTCGCGAAATATCATGTTTACCGCAAAGTAAGCGGTACGTCGAAGTTCCAAATGTTGGGCAGCACAACGACGAGCACTTATGTTGATAACACTGTTGATGTAGGGATGGAGTACGATTACCAAGTGACGACAGTGGACCTGGCCTCAACGGAAACCGGTCCATCCACATCACTCACCGTATCCATGATTAATCCCAATGTTCCTATTCCTGCAATACCTGTTAATCTTCAAGCGGTGAGCGTAAATAAAAATGATCTCACCTTTAGCTGGGATTCTGTTACTGGAGCCAAAACGTATAACATTTACCGTGCTGAGTCTAACAATGGCACTTACGAATTGATTGGCAAAGCCCGTCAATCCAGCTATACAGATACGACAGTGCTTACGACGATTCCTTATTACTACAAGGTTTCAGCCGTAAGCGCAGGCGGAGTATCCGGGCAGTCTGAAACACTGGCAACGCCAGTCGTAACTGTACTGAATCGGCAGGCTGAATATCTCGATCGCGCGCTTGTAGCGGTCAAACAAGTTAATGGTGTCTATGTAGGCTGGAAAATGCTTGGCACAGACCCATCTAACATCGCATTCAATCTGTACCGCAGCGGTGTCAAAGTAAATGCAGAACCGATCACAGGCGCAACAAATCTGCTGGATGAAGCGGGAACAGAAACGTCTGTATATCTTCTGAAAACCGTTATCGGAGATAGTGAGAAAGTGGCTTCGAAAGAAGCATTTGTATGGCAAAACAATTATTTGGCCATACCGCTCCAGAAGCCGGAGGGCGGCATAACGAAATCCGGAGAAGCCTATACCTACAGTGCGAACGACACTAGTGTTGGCGATGTGGATGGCGACGGCACGTACGAGTTGATCGTGAAGTGGGATCCGTCCAACTCCAAAGATAACTCTCAGGCAGGATATACCGGCAACGTCTATGTTGATGCCTACAAGTTGGACGGTACTCGCCTGTGGCGTATCGACCTTGGACCGAACATTCGTGCTGGAGCGCACTACACGCAGTTCCAGGTCTATGATCTGGATGGCGACGGCAAAGCGGAAGTCACGTTCAAAACAGCCGATGGCACGATAGACGGAACAGGTATGGCTATTGGTGACGCAACGGCCGATCACCGGAACAGCAGTGGTTATGTGCTGGAAGGACCTGAATATTTAACCGTCTTTAATGGCTTAACTGGAAAAGCAATCGCAACGACGGATTACGATCCGCCTCGTGGAGTCGTTTCGGATTGGGGCGACACTTATGGCAACCGGGTGGACCGTTTCCTGGCAGCAGTCGCTTACCTCGACGGTGAGCATCCGAGCTTGATTTTCAGCCGTGGCTATTATACAAGAACGGTGATTGTTGCCTACGATTTCAAAAATGGCGCATTGACGAAAAAGTGGCGTTTCGATACAAACGATGAAGGACTTGGAGCTGCCTATACCGCACAAGGAGATCATAACTTGTCCATCGGCGACGTAGATGGCGACGGCAAGGACGAGATCACATTCGGTGCCATGGCCATCGATGATGATGGTACGCCGCTATACAACACCGGACTCGGTCACGGGGACGCGCAGCATCTGGGCGACCTGGACCCTTCCAGACCAGGGCTAGAATTCTTCAATGTGCATGAGCATTTAGATTCTCCTTATGGTATGGACTTCCGGGATGCGAAAACGGGCGAAATTCTCTGGGGTGTGTGGACGGGGATAGATACCGGACGCGGCATGTCGGCGGACATCGATCCGAACTATTTGGGCGAAGAGGTATGGTCTGCAACAATAACGAATGCGCAGCATATTCCGATCTCCGGTCTTTACAGCGCGAAAGGCGAATTGATCAGCACGACCATTCCAAGTTCAACGAACTTCGGCATCTGGTGGGACGGCGACCTGAACCGCGAGCTTCTAGACGCCAACCACGTTGATAAATGGGACTATGTGAACCATACGACGAACCGGTTATTTACAGCTGAAGGGGCGTTGTCAAACAACAGCACGAAATCAACGCCGAACCTGCAAGCCGACCTTTTTGGCGATTGGCGAGAAGAAATCGTGTGGAGAAATACAGATAGCTCAGAGCTGCGCATTTATACGACGAGCACTATGACCAATACAAAGCTGCGTACGCTAATGCATGATCCGATATACCGCTTAGGAGTCGCTTGGCAAAATACCGGTTACAACCAACCGCCTCATACAAGCTTCTACCTTGGTGCTGGTATGGAGGAACCGGCTGCGCCGCATCTTACGATAGTTAACGAGCCCGTACCTGCCGTACCACCAACAACTACCGATGACGCTCCTGTAGGCTGGGTGAATAAAGACGTCACAGTAACTCTCAAAGTCAGTGACAGCGGATCAGGCGTAGGCGGCACCTACTACACGTTGAATGGTGGTGCTGTGCAGCAAGGTACTTCCATTATCATCACAGAAGAGGGTACGCATACTCTCACTTACTGGAGCGTTGATAAAATAGGTAACGCTGAATCTCCACATACGGTAATTGTGAAAATTGACAAAACGGCACCTACAGTCAATCTGGTTCTGGATCAAACTGCTTTGTGGCCGCCAAATCACAAAATGATTACCGTAAAGGCAACGATTAGAGCAAATGATAGCCTTTCTGGCAACGCATCCATCGTTCTTACATCCATTACAAGCAACGAGCCTGATAATGGGTTAGGTGACGGAGATACGTCAGATGACATTCTAGGAGCAGAAATCGGCACATTGGACACAGAATTTATGCTTCGTGCAGAGCGTTCAGGTAAAGGGAATGGGCGTACATACACCATCACCTATACGGCTGCTGACTTAGCAGGAAACACAACGACCCAAACAGCTGCCGTTTTAGTTTCTCCTTAATCATCCGGCAAATAATGATGTTAAGCTGAATCTGAAAACACCTACGATAATAAATGAGTGGTATACCGTACTTAAAGTTTTCAAAGAAAAAGATCCGTATGGAAACGGCAAGCCGGATGACTGCTTTTTACCGGTAACTGGGGTCCCGGTAACCTAACGAAGTTGTTAGATTTTTCACCTGGTTTTGGCGTTCTTGGCGGATCCTACAATCGGTATTTGAAGCGGTAAACGGTTGGAATATTTATAAGGCGGGACACCGTTGTTGATCCTGCAATGGGAAAGCAAGCTTAAATCCGTGGTCACTCGCGGATAAGGCTTGCTTTTTGTGTTGGTGTGTAGGCAGCAACAGTATATCGCCATCGCTCGTACTTTGTCAGGAGATTGGCTTCGTGTTTCTAATAGACACCTATCGAACATACGTGCTATAATTGGAAGATTCTGAGTATCATCATAGATTGGAGATTAGGTATGAATCATTCGTTACTTCGGAATCGGACATTTGTTTTCATGATGATCGGAGAAGCCATTCAAGGCGCAGGTATTTGGACAAGTATCATTGCTAATTTGCAATTTATGCAAAGCCACGTCCCGTCTGATTTAGGCAAGAGCTTGATCTTGATGTGCGGTTTATTTCTCGGTGTACTCATTTCGCCGCAAGCCGGGGTGTGGGCAGACCGCTATGATAAGAAAAAAATATTGCTTATATCAGGGCTTGTCCGCTGTCTGGCTCCGATTGTCATGTTTGCGGCTATACACTACCAATCCGTCGCCATCATGCTCTTGTCCGTCGTCATCATGCAAGTAGCGGCTACTGTTTATATGCCTACCGTACAAGCAGCACTGCCTTCCGTTGTTCCGGCCTCAGAGCTGCTTAAAGCGAACAGCTTAAACTTTAACGTGATTACAATGGCGAGAATAGGAGGCACTGCAGCAGCAGGTATATTGGTTTCCATGATGAATTTGTATACGGTCTACGCGTTGTCGCTTGTTTTTTATGTCATCCTAGTGATGCTTATTACACAATTGAGGATTCCCAATACTGCGGATTCCGCGGCTGCAAGAAAACAGGAGAAAATCCGCTTTACGGAGTTGTTTCCGCTCATTCGGGCAGAACCGTCAATATTCATCGGACTTATCAATAGCGGGGTTATTACTTTGTTTCTGGGCGGTTTTAATTTGCTTGTACTGAAGTTTAGTCAAATTCAGCACAAACCGGAACTGATGGGCTGGATCTATTCTTTAGAAGGCACCAGCATCTTAATTGCTGGCATATTCGCAAAGCGTGTGATCGGCATGCGGAATCTGGTAACCAGCTCAACGTTGTTTATGTTACTATTTGCGCTTGCTTTTGCAGGGATGTCCTTCAGCGAGAGCAGCTATGCAGTTCTCGGCTCTTTCGTAATGTTCGGTTGCGCAGTCGCTTTTTTCTTTCCGATGGTATCCACACTATTCCAAATCAAAGTGCCCAAAGAAGCACAAGGCCGCTTTTTCTCATTTCGAGGCATGCTTGACCGCGTCATGTTCCAGATTTCGCTGCTTGCGACCGGCGCTTGTCTCGATTGGTTCGGGATCTCCACATTTTTACTTACGCTCGCCATTCTTACAATATCGAGCGGGATCTTGACGTTGTTCATTGCCAAACGAAAATCAATGGACGTCCGGCAACCGATCACTGTAGACACCGTTGCGGGCGGGAAATAAATCAATCTAGAGAACGAACAAGCCCCGATCCTTGTAGGAATCGGGGCTTGCTTTATTAGTAGTGAAAAAGACTACGGAATTACCACCGAGTTCTTTTCCTGCAGCGTGCTGAGGTCGTTCGCTTTGATTAATCCGTTCGAGACGGTGTACAGCGTGTCGCCGATATAAAGAACGCGCTGTACCTGTTTGTCGCCGGCATGAACGTATTGTCCGGCTTTTTGCAGATCTTCCTGAGTAAGATGGGTTATGCCGCCGCGGAACTGGAAGCCTTTTTCCAAATCAAGGTTGTAGACGTACGCACCTTGGAAAGCAAACTTGCCGTATGCGCTAGCAGGCATCCTCGGATCGTTTGTCGTCTGATTCGGATCGATTTTCATCACGTTAACGGGGAAGGAAAGTAGATTTTTTTCCTTGTTAAAGAGCAATGCACGGTGATTGTGCAGTAGCTCGGAATCCGTACCGCGGTCACCGATCAACTCCTTAAATTTTTCCTTCGGATTATTCACATCAGTTACATCGAACAGCGCCATTTTCATGCCTTGGTAATAGGCAATAGACTGCGGGCCATTCGGATTTTTGATGTCCACCTCGATCGTATCTTTCCCGAAGCCAATAATGTGGTTTTCGTCATATGGATGCAGATAATCGCTGTAGCCAGGAATCTTCAACGCACCTAACAATTGCGGTTTAGCGGGATCCTTTAAATCCATGACGAATAGCGGGTCGGTGTTTTTAAAAGTAACCATGTAAGCACGGTCTCCCATGAAACGGGTGGAGTAAATCCGCTCTCCTGGAGCGATGTTTTCGATCTTGCCTTTCTCTTTCAGGTTCCCGTCAAGTATGAAAATATGATTCTTCGAGATCCCATCATCCGTCCGACCCATTTCGCCTGTAGTTGTAGCAAGCCGGAAATGGCCGTTATACTCATCCATGGAAAATTGGTTGAGTAAGCGTCCGGGCACCTTGCCTGTATTCTTGTACTCTGCTTTTCCTGCGTTCAGCCCGAATTGATAAATGATCGTTTCTTGCTTAGGAAGTTCATACGGCTGGCTGGCTTCGTTAGGCTCACCGATTCGTATGCCTTGTGCAGGAGCACCAGCGGGTATCCTCAATGGCTGGATTCGCATCTGTTCATCATTCGTCACGGCCATATACAAGTTCTCTTCAGATGCGTACACGTTCTGACCGGAGCCGAGGTAAGAAGTGACATTCATCGTCTGCTTCAGTTCATTCAGATTGATGCCTCCGATGAGCACGTAGTTAGGCTCCAAGGCTTTTGGCAAGTAATAGACCTGATTGAGCGGAATAGAGGTAAAGGAATCGCCCGCCGCTGAATCCCGATAAGCAGGAGTAAGGGCAGTTTTCGCTTTTTCTTTATCCGCCATTTCTCGGTACTGGTAGTAATTCACGTACTTATTGGAGATAAAATAGAGCGACGATCCGATTTTGCGGGAAGAAACGTAGTTTCCTTCAAGTTCAGCTTCCTTCACAAGCTTCAGGCTGCTCCGATCGGTGAGGTCGTAAACCATGACCTTCGCGGTTCCCTGTGACCTCATCGGCAGGATCATTTTCATCTCAGTGGCGCCTTCTGCACCATCATAAGGGATTCGTTTATAGTTCTGATAAGAATTACCAAGCACGATCAGATGCTTGTCATCCACGTAGATTTCACTTGGCTGGAACTGAGTGTCTTGATTTCCCGGGAAATCAAGAATGCTCAGTATTTTCATCTGGTCGGCGGGATAAGCCTGAGTGACTACGATACGCTGCTTGTTTACCGTATAGATGTACGTTCCATCTGTCTTGACGACATCGGATTCATCCACGCCTTGCACTTGCACATTCGTGCTGGAGTAGTCGGGTGCCGCTGCCCTGGCCGAATCTTGGACTGCAGCAGCAGCACCGGCACTAGCTGGAGCCGAAGCGATACCGGAGGTGGTTTCAGATTTAGCTTGTTTGGTTAGTAAACTAACTCTGGCGGACCCACTGCTTTCATTCTGCGTCAAAAGTGTGACCAAGTGGTCATAGGTACCGACTACAGGCAAGCTGTCCGCCTGCTTCGTGATGTTCACTGAATTGGTAGCGGAATCCCAGCGAACAACATGATTTGCGCTTTCCATAAAGAAGCGCAGCGGAACGTACATAGATCCATTTACCATTTGCGTGCTGCCGTAAATGGTGTTTGCTTTACCGTTCACGTAGGCAAAATCCGAATTCAATGACAGCTTAAGCTCGTACCCGTTCCCAGTAACAACGGCAAGCCGCTCGGCTTCATTCCATGTCACTTCCATGCTTAAAGCCTTTGCAAGATCTCGAACAGACGCCATTAGAATACCGTCTATTAATTTAGGCTGCAGTGAGAACGTGATCGGCTGGCCCTCAAACCGGACAACTGGTGCCTGATTGGCGTTAGTGGTAACGGGAACAAAGGCGGACGTTAAGATCGTAGCGGATAGCAGGAGGCCGGCGGCCAAAGCTTTTTTCTTCATCTTCTTCATCCTTTTCATGTGTTTTGAGGATTTCCATTATTTTCATCTATATCCTCTTAACGGATGAGCTTTCTGATTTGTTTCAGTGGTTCGAAAATATTTTAACTACTCCGAATAAATAATCTTAGCAATGCTATCCGCAGACATCGGAAGACCCAGAAAATATCCCTGCGCTTCATGACAACCATAGTTCATTAAAAGATTAAGCTGATCCTCAGACTCGACGCCTTCAGCGATTACCTTTAGATTTAAATTGATACCCAAGGCGATGATGGTCTTCACTATGTTTTGATCGCTTATATCATTCGACAAGTCTTTAATAAATGTTCGATCTATTTTAATGCGGTCGATTGGGAAGTTCTTCAAATACGCCAATGAACTAAACCCCGTGCCAAAATCATCAATGGAAATACTTACGCCAATGCCTTTCAGTTTGGAAAGCAGCATCGTTGCACGGTCAAGATTCATAGTAATGCTTTCCGTAACTTCAATTTCTAAGAAATGGGGATCCATGCCTGTTTCATTCAAAATCTTGGTAATCAATTCAATTAAGTCCGGTTCGTACATCTGCCTCGAGGATAGATTGACGGACATTTTAAATGTACGTCCAAAATGGTTATGATCCATCCATAACCGCCACTGTTTGCAGGCTTCATGCAAGACCCATTTCCCGATTGGAACAATAAGTCCAACTTCTTCGGCAAATGGAATAAATTGCAAGGGAGAGACGATTCCCTTCTCTGGATGATTCCACCGAATTAATGCTTCTACACCAATGAATTCTTTCGTTGCTATATCATATTGCGGTTGATAAACAAGTGCAAATTCATTGTTGTCTAATGCTTTTCTTAGATTTCTGTAGAGTTCTACATGTTCAGAGGCGGGATACTCATTCTCTTTTACATAAAACTGGTATAAATTTTCCCCCTGGTTCTTCGCCTGATACATCGCGATATCTGCCTGTTTGATCAATGTTTCAAAAGTGCTCCCATCAAAAGGAAACATGCTGATCCCGATACTAGTCGAGATATATAAATCTTGATCTTGAATACGAAAGGGGATGGTCAATGCAACCATAATTGATTTAGCAATAACTTCAGTTTCCTCTTTGGATGTGTTGGGTAACATGATAGTGAATTCGTCTCCGCCTTGACGTGAGACAACGCCTTTATTCATAATCATGTTTTTCAAACGATCAGAAACATTCTGCAGTAGAACATCTCCTGAGGAGTGCCCCATGGAATCGTTGATCATTTTGAAATGGTCTAAATCAAGATAAAGCACGGAAACGATTTGATCGTTTTGTTTGGCTTCAACAATGACTTTTTCGAGCATATGTTGGAACGATTTTCGATTCGGAAGTTCTGTTAAAGAATCATGAAAAGCCATGTGACGGATGGTTGCTTCCGCTTTATCCCGTTCAATCACCAAACTTACAAGATATGCCGCCCGTTCAATCAATTTAAGCTCATAGGTTTGGGGAGAATGCGGAGTTTTATAATACATGGCAAATGTTCCAAGTACCTGATTTTTTTTATCCGTTATCGGTACAGACCAACAAGCTCTAAGCCCGTGAACGAATGCAATCTCGCGAAAATCATCCCATAGAGGATCATTCCCAATATCAGAAACTATGATTTTGGTATTGTAGAAAGCGGCTGTGCCGCATGAACCTACGGCGGGTCCTATTTCCACTCCATCTATCGCATGAATATAGGATTCTGGCAGGTTTGGTGCTGCATAATGTTTCAACCGTTCGTTTTCCAATAAAAGAATCGAACAAATAGCGCCGCTTTGTTGTTCGACTAATTCAATAATTCGATGCAAAATATCAGCAATGAGTTTTCCTTTTGCTATCATTTCCAATATATCATTTTGACCTAATAAGTTATCTTGTACTAACTTCCGATCCGTAATGTCGCGGCCAATAACAATGAGCCATTCTCGGTTTCCGCTATGATCAAAAAGGGGCACTTTGGTATATTCAACCATCATACTTGCACCATTGGAACGTTTAATTTCTTCCTCGAAAATGATTGCTTTTCGTGCCTGCCAAGCTTCTTGATCCGTTTCTTCACATGTAATGAACATTTCTCTGTAAAATTCATTGGTTTTTTGGAAATCGCTGTTCGTTTTACCTTTGTAGGTATCTTGATCTAACTCAAATAGTCGAAGAACCGTATTGTTCGCTTCGATCCATCTACCTTTTCCATCTTTAAAAACAACAATGTCAGGCATAGTATGTATTAATGTTAGTAAATTCTGCTCGCTTATTTTTAATTTTTTCTCTTCCAACAATCGTATTAGCTCAGCAGATGCCCTAAACGAGAAAATTTTCATAATCGTTTCTGCAAGAGACCGGTCATGAAGAGGTTGATCATTCATCACAACAAGGATGCCAATTACAGTACCATTGACATGTAAAAGAGGAATCCCCAGATAGCTTTGAATATCAAATTTGGTCAAATCTGAGTCCAAAGGAAATATATGCTGCACACAATCTTGATAGCAGCACAGACGCTTTTCATTTACAACATTTTCACAAGGGGTATGTTCCAGATTATATTCAAATTGCTCTATCATTGCTCCTTGCTTGTACATGGCGATTGTTTTTGCACAGTGATGATCAACTTCAGCAATGAAAGCATAAGAGCATTTTAAAACGCGAGCTAAATATTGTACCAAGTGAATAAAAAAGCTTTCTGCGCCATCACCTTCAATACCCTGCTCTATATCGAGAATGGTTTTTTTGAGGTAATCATTTTCATTCTGTAAGGCAATGAAAGCTTCAGCAGTATTACTTGGTTTAAGGTCTATATTAGGGCTATTAAATTGCTTTTTCATATGTTCTCCTGAAGTAGTTAATAGTACCTATAAAATTCGACAAAAAATGATAAACTCCTTCCTCTGAGGCGCTTAATCGAACGACGCGCCTAGCGCTGATGGGAGTTGACAATAATCTGGAAACTGGAAACGCAATCTATATATGTTAGGGCTGAGTTTATTTTTAACCACATGGCTGGACATAAAAAAATGACTCCCATGAATAGGAGTCATTCTAGGACACCCGTAATTAATAGAGTGTTCTGGTTGATTCAGGAGTGAAGGGCAGAAGTTCATTCATGCGGCCATCGCGAATCTTGTTGGCCCATTCGGGATCATGCAGCAAAGCGCGGCCGACAGCGACCAAGTCAAATTCGCCTTGTTCCAATCGCTCCAACAGATTCCCAAGATGCACAGCATTCGCTCCTGCGCCTTCATGGAATAGCTTTGTGAATTCAACATCCAATCCGACGGAGCCGACGGTGATGGTCGGTTTGCCTGTTAGCTTCTTAGTCCAGCCGGCAAGGTTCAGAGAGGAGCCTTCAAATTCAGGTTCCCAGAATCGTCGGGAAGAGCAATGGAACAGATCGACACCGGCATTAACCAATGGAGCCAAGAATTGCGCAAGTTCCTCCGGTGTGTTCGCTAACTTGGCTTCATAATCAGAACTCTTCCATTGGGAGAATCTGAACACGATAGGAAATTCGGGGCCGACTGCACGTCGGCAAGCCTCGATGACTTCAACAGCGAATCGGGTGCGGGCAACCAAGCTTCCACCATAGTGGTCAGTACGCTGATTCGTTTTCTCCCAGAAGAATTGGTCAATTAAGTAACCGTGTGCGCCATGCAGCTCGATACCGTCAAATCCGATTCGTTTAGCGTCGGCAGCAGCTTGCGCGTATGCAGCGACAAGCTCGCCAATTTCTTCTATGGTTAGCGGTTCAGATACCTTCTCTCCCGTCAAATCGAGTCCGGACGGACCTACGGGAAGCACCTCAGGATTCGGTTCGCTTCCAACATTGCGTGCCATCCCTACATGCCATAGCTGCGGAATGATTTTACCTCCTGCCTCGTGTACGCCGGCTGCTACTCTTGCCCAACCTTGCAAGGCAGCTTCGCCGTGGAAATTCGGCCAGTTCGTGCTTGCGCCAGCAACCGGATGGTTGATGAGCGTTCCTTCTGTCACAATGAGTCCGACACCGTGCTCGGCCCGACGGCGATAATAATCCGCAACGTTTTGTCCCGGAACCCCCCCAGGCGAGAATCCACGTGTCATGGGGGCCATAACGATTCGGTTGGCCAATGCCAAATGTTCCGCACGGAAAGGCTCGAATAAGGAATGTGCCGAAACGGAGCTAGCAGGGCTATTCTGATTTGTCATACGTTGATCTCCTTTAAAACATCATTTCATCGAAGGAACCTTGGCTCCAGCGGTGATAAGCTTAGAATACCATAAATTCAGACTAAGTTCATTGGAATACATTATTTATTAGGTGAAGCGGTAAAAAGGAGGAGTGATCCTTCTTTTTTATGCATGAAAAAGAAACTCTGTTTTTTTATGAAAAACGAATGGGGGCGCACGCTGTAACAAACTGTCGCCTTACTTGCAAATTAGCATGTGAAAATATTCACAAATTGTTCAAGGAATTAATCATTCTAACCCCTCATCTTGTGATTTTTGTCATAGTTAGGGGTCTTAATTAAGTTTACTCTAAAGGTAGAACAACAAGATAACGGCTTCACATGGATTGAAAATAAAGGAGTGAATGAACCATGACAACAAAAGAAGCGAAGATGATTGAACAGATTTCTGCTCAAGACGAAGTTAACGAGTTGGTAGCCAGAGCGAAGGTAGCTCAACAGCAATTTCTGAAGTTGGATCAAATGCAGGTTGACCAAATTATACAGCAAATGGCATTAGCCGGCATCGATAGGCACATGGTTCTCGCTAAGCTTGCTGTGGAAGAAACCGGTCGGGGTGTGTACGAAGATAAAATCACCAAGAATTTATTTGCTACGGAATATATCTACCACAGCATTAAAAATAACAAGACGGTTGGTGTGATTGAGGAAAACTCGTATGAGAACTACCGAATGGTGGCTGAGCCCGTGGGCATTATCGCTGGTGTGACGCCTGTCACCAATCCGACTTCGACGACGATGTTCAAGTCATTAATCGCGGCAAAAACCCGCAACCCAATCATATTCGCCTTCCATCCATCTGCACAGCAATCCAGCAGCGCGGCTGCAGCGACATTACTGGAGGCAGCTGTTAAAGCGGGCGCACCGGAGCATTGCATTCAATGGGTAAAGCATCCCTCTGTGGAAGCTACCCAACTGTTGATGAATCATCCGGACGTAGCGCTAGTTCTTGCAACGGGAGGCTCATCGATGGTGAAGGCAGCTTACAGTACTGGAAAGCCAGCCTTGGGTGTTGGACCGGGCAATGTGCCTTGTTTCATTGAGAAAACGGCGAATTTGCAGCAAGCTGTGAACGACTTGATCTTATCGAAGACGTTTGACAATGGGATGATTTGCGCCTCTGAACAAGCAGTTATTATTGAAGAATCGGTTTACGCGGATACAAGAAAGTTGATGACTGAACAGGGTTGTTACTTCTTAAATAAAGAAGAAACGGAGGCTGTTTCCAAATTAGTGATTAACGCTGAGAAGTGTGCGGTTAATGCGGTAATTGTAGGTCAACCTGCTCCGAAAATCGCTGAGATGGCTGGAATTAAGGTTCCTGCGGCTACGAAAATACTAGTCGCGGAATTAGCCGGCGTTGGTGAGGCATTTCCACTATCAGCTGAAAAACTTAGCCCTGTACTCGCTTGTTACAAAGTGAAGAATGCTGAGCAAGGCATTGATCGGGCTGTGGAAGTAGTCAAATTCGGCGGTATGGGACATTCCTCCGTCATTCATTCCCAGAATGCAGAGGTCATCCAGGCGTTCTCTAATAAGCTTCAAACAGGACGTATCATTGTCAATTCACCTTCCACTCACGGTGCTATCGGAGACATATATAATACAAACTTGCCTTCCTTGACACTAGGCTGCGGTTCATACGGTCATAACTCCACAACTTCTAACGTAAGCGCCGTGAATCTGATCAATGTGAAGCGCGTTGCTTACCGCACCGTTAATATGCAGTGGTTCAAAATACCGCCAAAGGTTTATTTTGAAAAAGGAGCTACACAGTATTTAGAAAAAATGCCTGACATTACACGGGTAATGATTGTTACGGATCCGATGATGGTAAAGCTTGGTTACGTAGAACGTGTGGAATATTATCTCCGCAAACGAAAGCTGCCTGTCTATATCGAAGTGTTCTCGGATGTGGAGCCTGATCCATCTGTTGAAACGGTGGAACGCGGCCGGGCACAGATGGCAAGCTTCCAGCCGGATTGCATTATTGCGTTAGGCGGCGGGTCACCGATGGATGCGGCTAAAGCCATGTGGTTGTTCTACGAATACCCAGATACTAGCTTTGATGCCTTAAAGCAAAAATTCATGGATATCCGTAAACGGGTTTACAAATATCCGCGTCTAGGGCGCAAAGCGAAATTCGTCGCGATTCCTACGACATCTGGGACTGGCTCGGAAGTGACGTCTTTTGCCGTGATTACAGATAAGGAGAAGGGCAATACCAAGTATCCACTGGCTGATTATGAGCTTACACCTGACGTTGCCATCATTGATCCTGATTATGTGTACAGCTTGCCGAAGACTGCCGTAGCCGATACGGGAATGGACGTCCTAACTCATGCCATTGAAGCGTATGTGTCCGTAATGGCGAATGATTATTCCGATGGTTTAGCGATGAAAGCCATCCAGTTGGTATTCCAAAATCTAGAGAAATCGTTTGCCACAGCAGATCCTATTGCACGTGAGAAAATGCATAATGCTTCAACAATCGCAGGTATGGCCTTTGCAAATGCCTTCCTAGGCATTAATCACAGCTTGGCGCATAAATGGGGCGGAGAATACCACACCGCACATGGACGCACAAACGCGATTTTGATGCCGCATGTGATTCGCTATAATGCCCAAAAACCGACGAAATTCACTTCGTTCCCGAAATACGATCACTTCATAGCCGATCAACGCTATGCGGAAATTGCGCGTATGCTAGGGCTACCAGCAAAGACAACGGAAGAAGGAGTAAACAGTCTTATCGAGGCTATCCGTAAGCTGAATAAAATCCTGGGTATTCCTGAGAAATTCCAGGATTTGGGGTTCAATGCGGAACAATTCGAGACGCGTGTAGATTACTTGGCGGATCGGGCGTTTGAAGATCAATGTACAACAGCGAATCCTCGGATGCCGCTTGTGACTGAGCTCGCTGACGTTTATCGCAATGCTTTTTACGGAAAGTTTTAATCGGGAAATTGAAGGAGGAACCATCATGGCAATACGAGAAGATGAATTAAAAACAGGTCGTTGTTGGGATGGGTTTGTTAAAGGGAAATGGGAAACGGCCATTGATGTGAAAGATTTTATCGATAAAAATATAACGGTTTACGAAGGAGATCATTCCTTCTTGGCAGGTCCTACAGAAGCTACAGATGAGCTGTGGCTCCTAATCAGTATGCTAACGCGCAAGGAGAGAGAAAATGGTGGTGTATTGGATATCGATGTCCAGACGGTGTCCACAATTACATCGCATGCACCTGGCTATATCGCACAGAGCAAGGAGAAAATTGTCGGTTTGCAAACCGATGCTCCACTGAAGCGATCTGTACAACCTTTCGGCGGTATACGCATGGTTATCGATGCTTGTGAAGCATATGGCTTTAAGCTGCCGGAAGAAATTATACAAGTGTTTACAGATATTCGCAAAACGCATAACCAAGGTGTGTTCGATGCGTACACCTCTGAGATGAAAACAGCACGTAAGGCAGCAATCATTACGGGTCTGCCGGATGCCTACGGACGCGGTCGCATTATTGGCGATTACCGACGTGTCGCTCTATATGGTGTAGACCGTCTGATCGCGGAGAAAAAGAAAGATCTTCTGCAGCTGGAAGTGGACTCGATCACAGAAGATGTCATCCGGCTGCGTGAAGAGCTTTCCGAGCAAATTCGCAGTTTGGGTGAATTAAAACAGATGGCCAAAAATTACGGATACGATATTGCGAAGCCGGCAGTAAATGCTACTGAAGCGGTTCAATGGTTATACTTTGCTTATTTGGCAGCCATCAAGGAGCAGAACGGAGCGGCGATGAGCCTTGGACGCGTATCGAGCTTTCTTGATATCTATTTCGAAAGAGATCTATCGGATGGAACATTGACGGAAGTAGAGGCGCAGGAGCTTGTTGACCATTTTGTTATGAAGCTTCGCATCGTCAAATTTTTACGTACCCCCGACTATAATGAGCTTTTCAGTGGAGACCCTACTTGGGTAACAGAATCAATAGGCGGTATGGGACTTGACGGCAGAGCGCGAGTGACGAAAAATTCCTTCCGCTTTCTGCATACCTTATACAATCTAGGGCCTGCTCCTGAGCCGAACCTGACCGTGCTGTGGTCGACCAGGCTGCCTGATGGCTTCAAAGCTTACTGTGCCAAGGTATCGGCTGAGACCAGTTCGATTCAGTATGAGAATGATGACCTGATGCGGCCTTATTATGGGGATGATTACGGTATTGCATGCTGTGTCTCCGCGATGCGCATCGGCAAGCAGATGCAATTCTTCGGCGCGCGCGCCAATCTGGCCAAGGCTCTGCTTTATGCCATTAATGGCGGTGTGGATGAGAAGCTTGGGATACAAGTAGGACCCCGGTTAGCTGCCTTGACTTCTGATATTTTGAACTATGAAGAAGTAGTGGAGAAATTCGATTCCATCATGGAGTGGCTCGCGAAGCTGTATGTGAACACCCTTAACGTTATTCACTATATGCACGACAAATACTGCTATGAGCGGATAGAAATGGCTCTGCACGACCGTGAAATTGTACGTACCATGGCAACAGGTATCGCTGGATTATCTGTTGTTGCTGATTCGCTCAGTGCGATTAAGTATGCAAAGGTACGCCCGGTCCGCAATGAAAATGGCATTGCAGTCGACTTTGAAATTGAAGGCGAGTACCCGCAGTATGGCAATAATGATGAGCGCGTAGATGCCATTGCCGTTCAATTGACCGAAACGTTTATGAATAAAATCAGGAAGCATAAGACGTATCGCGGAGCAGTGCCAACGATGTCCGTTTTGACCATTACATCTAATGTCGTTTATGGGAAAAAGACAGGAAGTACTCCGGATGGGCGTAAAGCCGGAGAGCCCTTCGCACCAGGAGCGAATCCCATGCATGGACGTGATCGGAAAGGTGCATTGGCCTCATTGGCATCTGTTGCTAAGCTTCCCTATGAGCATTGCCTCGATGGCATATCCAACACGTTCTCGATCGTACCGAAGGCACTTGGCAGGGAAGAGGAGTCACGCATCTCGAATCTTGTTTCCATGCTCGATGGCTACATGGCCAATTACGGTCATCATCTAAATATTAACGTTTTTGACCGTGCAAAGCTGCTGGATGCAATGGAGCATCCGGAGCAATATCCACAATTGACAATTCGTGTTTCCGGCTATGCAGTGAACTTCATCAAGCTGACCAAGGAACAACAGCTTGATGTGATACATCGTACTTTTCACGGCACGATGTAATATAAAGAGGGGAGCAGACCGATGAAAGGACGCATACATTCCTTCGACTCCTTTGGCACCGTTGATGGACCAGGCATCCGCTTTGTTCTTTTCATGCAGGGCTGTGCGCTGCAGTGTAAGTACTGCCATAATCCGGATTCATGGGAAATGAATACAGGCAAGCAGATGGATGTAGAGGAGATTCTAAATGAGATTGAGCCTTACCTCGAATACTATCGCCGTTCAGGTGGGGGAATTACGGTAACGGGCGGGGAGCCAACCTTGCAGGCTCCTTTCTTAGCCCGTTTATTTGTCGAATGCAAAAAGCGCTGGGGGCTGCATACCGTGCTGGATACGAACGGATTTTGTGAGCCGAGTCATGCACAGGAGCTTTTGGATGTAACGGATTTAGTACTGCTCGATCTGAAGCAGATCAATCCTGATAAGCACATCGCGCTTACGGCACAGCCTAATGATCGTATCATTCGCTTTGCCGAACATCTGAATAAGATCGATAAGCCTGTCTGGATTCGTCATGTGCTTGTACCTGGATGGACGGATGACTACAAGGATTTACTCGAACTCGGCAACTTCATAGGTACATTGCCCAATGTTAGTAAATTGGAGCTGCTGCCCTATCACCGAATGGGCGTCTATAAGTGGCAGCAAATGGGGAAGGAGTACCCTCTAGAACAATGTCCTACACCAACAGATCAGGAAGCTGCCAGAGCGAAGGATCTCATTGAAATGGGGATGGATACAGAATTATATTAAAAATAAAAACCAGTAGCGCCGGAAGGGATTCCAGCACTACTGGTTATATTTTTTTGCAGGGTAAGTCATAAAAGGTACTCCTCCTGAAGGCCGGCTTGATGCAGATACTTCATCGTATTCATTTCTTCAGTGGGCGGTTCGAATTGCTGTTGTGTAACTTGCTCATCCTGATTGCGTAACCCACCAACTCTTTCAGCAAATAACTGTCCATACTCGCAGCAGAAATCATCACGTAATACTTCTAAATTCTCATTATGCAGGGTTGTCATAGTAACCACTCCTTCTCTGTTTTATGATTTTATTATACAATATGCCTATGTGAGTGTATGTGATATATTTCACATACACTATAGATTCATAGCGGATATAAGTTATAAACCCAAATCGAATAATGCTATTTGATTTATGATATGATAGATATATTCAAATTTCCGAACATTTAGGGGAGAACGTGATGTTTCAAGAAATACAGCATTTTAAAGCCGACTTTTTCAAGGCATTAGCACACCCATTGCGTATAAGAATTCTTGAAGTATTAGCCGAAGGCGATAAAAACGTTAATGAGATTCAAACGATATTAGGCAGTGAAGGTTCTGCCGTTTCACAACAGTTATCTGTATTAAGAAATAAAAACGTTGTCCGTGGAAGTAAAGACGGAACCTCAGTGATATACTCTCTGACAGATCCACTAATTAAAGACCTGCTTATTGTTGCCAAGCAAATTTTTGACAATCATCTCGTGAATGCTATTTCAATGTTAGAAAATATAAAAAATCAGTAATTTTTTTTTATCATCATTTATATGTTTTTAGGAGTTAGGGGGAGGTGAAGGTGAAGCTTACCCCTATTTGGCATGGAAAGCTATGGATTTTGCTAGTGCTGAATGAAACTGTGGATGCCCGCATAATGATTCGGTAAGTTACTATATTTTCCAGGTGTTTTTAGGTCATTCAGCTTTCATGAGGGGAACTGGGCTATTATGATTAGCAGTGTTGTATTATCTACAACAATTCATACGCCCAAAGGCTATTTTGCAACTTGAAGTTGCAGTTTGGAGTCAATTTCGTAATTCAAAACCCTTGCTACATAAGGATTTATAGCGCATTCAAAAACAGTCACCTACCCAAGATATTATGGCGCTTTGTGGGAAAATAGTGCTTTAATAGTGAAATTAGCTCCTTAAGGTTTATCCGACGATATTTCTATCGAATCCACACTTTATTTGAACGTTAAGAGTCTTTAGGGACTTCTATTTTTACATAATACGGTGAAAATGAAGAGATAGCAGTCTCTAAAGGCTCTTATTCGATTGCTTTTCTCCCGAGATCACACTTTACTTGACGGATAAGAGCCTCTACGGACTCTTATTTTTACAAAATACGCTGGAAATGAAGAAATAGCAGTCTCTAAAGGCTCTTATTCAACTGCATTTCTCCCGAATCCATACTTGGAAAAATCGGACTTTTATTATGAAATTGACTCGTTTGTACAACAATTTTAGCCCATTTATTGCGAAATGGCCTGTATAGGACCAAATTGTTGTACAAGATGCAGCAATGATGGGAGATAGGCCAGATATAGGCCGTAATTGTTGCACTTTCTGCAACAACATTCAACCGAGATCATAGATTCATTCATCCAGAACCTCAATAGAGCAGATATGACGAGGGATCCCGATTTAAGACCACAACCACAACCACAACCACAACCATCATTAACACTCTCACCAGTGGGCGACGTAAGCCGTATTTGTTGACCAAGAAAATTGAAATTGACACCTAATTATTCTAGGTATATGATTTTACATATATTCAAATAATCAGATATTAAGTATTGGTGGGATTGGATATGAAGCTTTCTTTTAGTGGCAGATTTCAGGGTTATAATCGAAGAAAATTTCAAAAAGACTTGATTTCAGGTCTGATTGTAGGTATTGTCGCCATTCCACTAGGGATGGCGTTTGCAATTGCATCAGGGGTAAAACCTGAATATGGTTTATACACAACGATATTTGCGGGGATACTCATCTCATTATTTGGTGGTTCAAAATTTCAAATTGGCGGTCCGACAGGAGCGTTTATACCTATTCTATTTGCGATTGTCATGCAGTATGGATACGACAACCTGCTTATCGCTGGCTTTATGGCAGGAGTCATTTTGTTATTCATGGGGATCTTTAAATTAGGTGGCGTAATCAAATTTATTCCGCGTCCAGTAACAATAGGTTTTACCACAGGAATTGCCGTTACCATATTTACAGGCCAAATTGCCAATTTCCTTGGATTAAGTAATCTTCAAAGACATCAAGAATTTCTTTCCAATATGAAGGAATTATTCATTCACTTTTCAACAATCAATATGTACAGGCAATGTTCCCTATATAGACACAACAGGGGAATCTAATTTATCAAGTATCGTCAATCACTTTAAAAATCAGGGTGGCCTCGTATTCATTTCCGAAATCCAAAACCAACCACGCCAAATGCTCCTAAAAACAAGATTAGACGAGATCATTGGGCAGGGACACATTTTTGATAAAACAGGTGAAGCCGTTAGTTTTGCATTAACAAAACTTAACTTTTCTCAATGTCTTGGATGCAAGCATTTCGCGTTCCGTGAATGCCAGCAGCTATCGAACCCGAGCGGTTAAATATAAAAAGGAGGTAATACTGGTTTAAGTCCATGTTACCTCCTTTTTACATGTACGCTCGTGTGATTAATATCACTTCTACTTTTACCATAAAGATTTATGATTCAACTAATAAGCTAAACGTTGTAGGAAAGGACTATTGATCCATGATAAACCGGAGCATGAGGTTTGCTCGCAAGGCCGTCAAAGTTGAGCATGCCCAGAACATGATTATGCAGCATGTTCTGCAGCTGGAGAACGAATATACGTCGATTGATTCTTGTTTACATAGAAGGATTTCGGAACCTCTGTTCTCGAAGGAATGTATGCCTCATTTTCGTCGCTCTGGGTTAGACGGGTATGCGGTTCGGAGCGAAGAAGCCTTATTCGCTACTCCACAGCATCCTACATGTCTAAGAGTGATTGATGAAGTGCCTGCCGGATACACTTCGAATAAACAAGTGGTTCCTGGTACAGCGATTCGTATCATGACGGGCTCCGCTGTTCCGGACGAAGCGGATGCTGTCATCATGTTCGAGCAGACAGAGGAATATCAGGAGGAAGGACAAGTTTATATCCGTATTAAGCATAAGGTCACCACTGGACAAAACATTACCAAGGTCGGGGATGAAATAACGACAGGGCAGCTGTTAATGGGCGCAGGCACCCGAATAGGTCCAGGCCAAATTGCACTGCTTGCCTCTATGGGGTATGAAAAAGTTCCTGTTTTCCGTCGACCTGTCGTCGGCGTATTAACGACTGGAAGTGAATTGATCTCTGTGGGGGAGCCGCTTCAACCAGGGAGAATTCGTAATAGCAATGCCTACATGCTTTCGTCACAAATTGAACAATACGGCGGGTTGGCTGTCAAGGTTGGAACTGCTCCCGATGATATTGATGAAGTCAATCGAACGATTAAAAATGCCTTGGGAAAATGTGATATGCTTATTGTTAGTGGAGGGGTCTCGGTTGGGGATTATGATGTAATGGCAGACTTCTTTACTTCAACGAGCGAGAACGATATGACGCTGCTATTCAATAAAATCGCCATGAGGCCCGGGAGTCCAACTTCAGCAGCCGTTATCAATAATAAGCTCGTACTTGGTCTTTCCGGCAATCCCGGCGCCTGCTTCGTGAGTTTTGAACTGCTTGTACGGCCTGTGCTGCTTGCCATGCAAGGAATAGAAAGTCCATGTAAGCATCACATTCAAGCGATTATTACGAATGATTATGATAAAGGGTGTCCGCACGATAGATATATAAGAGGACGCTTGATGTATTTAAATGAACAGGTAAAGGTAAGTGTGTTAGAAAAAAATAACTCGAGTATGCTTGTATCCATACAAGATGCTAATTGCATCATTATGATACCAGCGGGTTCCAAAGGGATTGCTGCCGGCCAGCAAGTAGAGGTTATCCCACTTCCCTACGAATTTACTATGTACTGAGAGAGGCGAAATATGGAAAATCTCGATAAGATTGTTCCACCAATGACAGATGCGCTTCAAAGGCCGCTTCGCGATTTACGGATATCGGTAACGGATCGCTGTAATTTCCGCTGCCGATATTGTATGCCTGAAGAGGTGTTTGGTCCAGATTATCGGTTTCTTCCGCAAGAAAAGCTGCTTAGCCTTCAAGAATTAGAACGGTTAACGCGGATATTTATATCTCTTGGCGTAGAGAAAGTACGGATTACAGGCGGAGAGCCTCTTTTAAACAAAGATATTGGCAAAATTATTTCCCTGGTTCGCCATATAGAGGGCGTCAAAGATATTGCCGTTACAACCAATGGGTCATTATTGAAACTCAAGGCAAAGGAGTTAAGAGACTCTGGATTAGAGCGAATCACAGTGAGTCTGGATAGTTTGGATGATGAGCGATTCGGTGCCATGAACGGGAGAGGATTTACGGCAAAAGGCGTGCTGGAAGGCATCGATGCCGCGGCTTCGGCAGGATTATCCGTGAAGGTGAATATGGTTGTACAAAAGGGCGTTAATGACCAGGATATTGTTCCAATGGCCAAATACTTCCGGGAGCGCGGGCATATTTTGAGATTTGTTGAGTTTATGGACGTTGGGAATAGTAATGGTTGGAATTTGAAACATGTTGTTTCAAGCAAAAAGATTATCGAGATCATTCATAGAGAGATGCCGCTGGAACGGGTGGAATCGAATTATACAGGCGAGGTTGCAACGCGTTATCGTTATAAGGGTTCTCAGCAAGAGATTGGTTTGATCTCTTCTGTGACTCAGGCGTTCTGCAGTACCTGTACAAGAGCCCGGCTGTCTCCGGAAGGACATTTGTATACGTGTTTGTTTGCTTCAGAAAAGACGGACCTGCTAAGTGTGCTCAGAGACGGCGCAAGTGATGAAGATCTAAGATCTTTAATTGTTCAAGTATGGGGAGAGCGTCAGGATCGGTATTCCGAAAGGAGACTAGCACAGACGACTCCCGCACATAAGGTTGAAATGTCTCATATTGGCGGTTAGTGTGATGTATCGCACAGCGAGAACCTACTCTTGAAGCTATTCTAGAGATAGATAGTGAACGATACGATTATTTTGGGAGGGACTCTGTATGGTGATTCATTCCACAAGCAATAATTATGGGATTGCTTCTTCAAACCCGGATGTGCTTGCCTTTGCTACCGATCGATTAAGGGTAGAGCATGAAGAATTAAGAGAAAAACTCAGGACGATTGAAACGAGTGCCAAGGAAGTCATTCTATTGGATGATCCGGTAAAGGGAATGCAGCTTGTCCAAGATCTCAGAAACCTGACCGCACAATTTGTGGAGAAACTGGAACGACATTCTGAATGGGAGGAGCAGGAATTATTTCCGTTCCTGTTAACTTATTTTCATCGTCAATCGACGCCCTCTATCATGCCTTCTTTTTGGGTATTGGAAAAAGATCACCAACTTGGCATGTCATTTATCCAATCCTTTCAAGAAGCTATTATTGAGGTAACACCTCTCGTCGTGAAGAAGAGATTAGCGGAGGCAGCATCTAATCTCGTGCAGGCATGTTTAATACTAAACGACCACTTTACCATGGAAGAACAACTTATTTTTCCTTTAACTGAGAAAGTGCTGACGGATTTGGAATCCTTTTTTTCATAGGAGATGAGCAAAATGAATACGCATCAATCGATGTTGTTGCCGATAAATTTGAAAGACAAACACGGAGTAGATCAAGCATAGAATGCGTCATCAAAGCGGGTTAAAATAGCGGGCATTTGGAAGCCTTGAGCCTGTAAGCAGGGAAAACGATTCCTCGTTTATCGCCGAAACGATGGCATGTTTGGTCTTATTACAACTTCATCACAGGAAGAGGTATGGGTTATTCGACCATACCTCTTTTTTGTTTGTTTCTAAGCGTTTTGAAAGAGTCGTTTACGCATTTCATTAGGCTGGTAAGGCAGCTGAGGTTGCTTATTTGTCGGAATCGCCCCGTTTTGATTTTTATAAGCAAGCTAAGCTTGCCTATTGTTTGCTAATACGGCCAAGTATGTAGCGTGTGCAGATAATAAGCGCGTACGTTGGTCTTATCTCATGAGGTGCCGCGATATTAGAAAGGATAAGGGATATTAGCTTGCTTAATCAATCATGGTTAAACCGCTATCCATAGTAGTCTCGGTGTGTACCAGACAGCTTGTAAGAGCGAATGTTTGCTTTAACGAAAGCAGGTCGTAATCGCCCAATCTGAAACCAATCTTAAGGACCTAGATGCTATGTTTTCGGGATAACCATCGCTCCCAAAAAGATAGATCCGGTTCGATAAGAGGCCGACTGAATCGGCGTACCCATTCTTGTAACAGCAGCCAGGTAATTGCCACCGCAAGCAGTAGGACGAGAGTCAATTGTGTAAAAGTGTGTATATACGAGAATAGTCCCATCGAAATCGCGGTTTTCGTAATAAACGCATGCAGCAAGAACACATATACCGTATATTTGCCCCATTCTGTAAGGATGGACTGTTTGCGAGGAACGAAGCTTAAGAAGCAAAAGGAAGCGATAATTTCTAGTGTATAAACACCTAAACGATATGCCCCCGTATGCCAATGAAAGGCCCCTAGCTCCTTATAAGTAAAACTGCTATATAACCATTTTGGATCAAGTGGGGTCGTGTTGAGAAAGACCAGGATACCCAGAAGGCCAATTACGCTTAACCCCTTGTTCATGCGAACGAAATGTTTAGGAATCATATCGAGGTGAAAATAATATCCGGCCAAGAAGAAAGGAAAGAAGACGAGTGTTCTGGAAAAGCTGAGCATCGTTCCAGTGAAAGGTGCGTATCCAATGAGTACGCCTAGAATGACTGAGACCACAAGCGGATGCTGCATTTTTGTAAAGAGTAGAAGGAGCAATCGCCAACAAAAATGGCTGAATAAAAACCACAATAACGAATACGGAATGAAAAAAGAATAACGGACACCCGGCGCATGGAAGGCCAGCGAATCGAGCAGAGAGTAGAGGCTCTGGAAGATCAGATAATGATAAAAAATCATCTGCAGACTTTTGATTCCTGAGACATCTAAACGGAAACCTTTAGAGAAATACCCGGTCACCATGACAAACATGGGAATATGAAAGGTGTAAATACCCAGATATAAGGAATGGAAAGCTGCACTTTGTTGAATCAGCGGCTCTATACAATTAGCGATGACCACAAACAAAATAAGAAGAAACTTAGCGTTTAACATAAACGTATTCGAAGCAGTATTGTCTTCTCTACCCATGACGATTACCTCCATGATGGAATCAATTCTTTTTCTTCTAATCTAAATCTAGCTTCAATTTCCCGCAGTGATTAAAGTCACGAAAAAGAAACGAGCGTTGTGATTCTCCTCACAGAGAAAGCTGAAATGAAGGTATACAATGTGATTACAGCAATAAAAGGAGGAATCATGTATGGTTATTGATCTTGGGATGCCGTTAGATGACGCTCAGACTTCTAGTCTTCAACTGATTCTGGAGCGATTAAAGGACGAACATGGCGCGTTAAAGAAAGAACTTGATCATGTCCAGGAAATGACAAGTCATATGGTCGGCATGCTTGGCTCGGAAGAGTCAAGGCGTTTATTTCAAGAGATTCGTAAACAAATGGAAACCTTCATGCAGCAGTTAGAGGCTCACGAACACTGGGAGGAAGATGAGGTTTTACCCCTCCTTGCCGTTTATGCGAGTCAAGGGATGGAGCCTACTTTTTTGACCTCAACCTGGGTTCTGGAAGAGGATCATAAACAAGCGGAACGATTTGTTCGCTCATTTCTTGAATATGCAGATCAATGCAAAGGTGCTGACAGCATAAGGCTGAAAAAGGCGATTTCACTGCTTAGTGTGGCCTGCTCTGTATTATCGGAGCATCTTTTGTCCGAGGAGGAGATGTTTTTCCCGGTTGCGAATCAAATGCTAAGCGATATTCATGGAAAAGCTTAAAAAGCATTTTCAATAGTGTGACGGCTATCACACATGGTTACCTGTTGTTTAGGTATAGTTGATTCAGATCACAGCTGAACTGGAGGATTTATCATGGAAGTGAACATTCAATTAACCGATCGGGTAGGAGATATTGTGAAGGGATTTCCCAAGACAGCTGAGGTGTTTAAGGAATACCGTATTGATTTCTGCTGCGGAGGGAATAAATCACTTCTTCAAGTGATTCGAGACCAAAAAATTGAGGAAGAGGTTCTGTTAAAAAGCCTTGTTGAAGCAGCTACATCCGCTAAATCAGACAACTTGAATTGGAGTGAGTTAAGCGCAAGCGAATTAATTGATTATATTATTCGCGTCCACCATGGCTATTTGAAAACGGCACTGCCGCATTTAAGTGAATATGTGCAAAAAGTGGCACGTGTGCATGGATCTTACCATCCTGAACTCCTTCAAGTTCATCAATGGTATGAAGCATTGAAAAGTGAGATGGAGCATCATATGGATAAAGAAGAAAGAGAAGCATTCCCAGCTGTCATTGCGTTTGAGAAAGATCCCACAAAAGAGAAAAGAGAAGAGCTGCTGGAAATTCTGGCTGCGCTCGAACAGGAGCATGAGGGCTCGGGTGATCTACTTAGACAAATGAGGGAAATCACCAAAGACTATGAGCTGCCGGAGGATGCCTGCACAACGTTTCAGCTTACTTACTTGAAGCTGGAGGCATTGGAAGCGGATATGTTCCAGCACATCCATTTGGAGAACAACATTTTGTTTAATCGCGTTTAGGGGGAAGAGCCCATGTTCAGGCTTCCACTTCTGTTTATAGCCACCGGGATTCTCAGCTTTCTAGCGTTGGTATGGAGCTTAATCGCCCGTGTATTCACACGGTAAGATTGCGGCTTTCCCTTAGATCTAAGTAGATCTGATGGAAGGTCGTTTTTTTGTCCATCTCGTGTCATTCGAAGAAATGTGTTTGAGATCACATTTATGATTGCTGGAAATCCGTATAGTTGGATCAAGCACCTAACACGAAGTGGGTTTACAGTGATTTTTCTCACAGTGCAGAAGGGCCGAATCATGATTTAATACAAATATAAGATTGACAAGTGAAGGGGCAATGATAAATATGGATCGAGCGTTCGCGTCAAAATTCGCCAAATGTGTCTTCCTAGTTGTTAGCGGGTTATTCATTCTTATGGGAGTGGGTTCGAGGTTTTTTACACATATTGACTTGGCTTTATATGGGTATATGGTAGGTACGGTCGTTTTCATTTGCGGATTCTTTTATCGCTTTATTGCTTGGGGGGAACGCCCGCCTACGAAAATTATTTTGAAAAAAGGCATAAAGCTGTTATTTCGAAAAAGCACGCCTCAGACAACTACTGAGCATCTACTCACCTATCGCTTTATCTGGAATCGCGGGTGGTATCGCTGGACACAGCACGTTCTTCTTGGTTGGGGATGTATCTTATCCGCCTTCGTTACTTTTCCGCTGGTGTTCGGTTGGATGTACTTCACGATGGCAGAGAACGGAACCTACACGGTTGTTGGATTCGGGATCAACCTCATGAATATAAAGGCGGATGGGCTTCTCGGATTTCTATTCTACAATGCGTTGAACATTACGGCCTTCATGGTGATTGGCGGAGTATGCATGGCCTTATATCGTAGACTTAAGAACATGCAGGCCCGAGCGGAACAAACATTTATCTATGATTTTCTTCCGCTATATATGCTGTTATTCGTTAGTTTAACAGGATTGCTGCTCACCTTCTGCAATATATTCCTTCACGGCTATGGACATTCGGTTGTCACATTAGTCCACCAATGGTCCGTTATCGTGACACTGATTTATATCCCTTTCGGAAAGCTGGCGCACATACCGTTTCGTCCTATGAGTGTGTTTGCGCGGAACTACAGAGAACATTACACAGAGCAAGAGATGAAAAGCTGTAAGGTTTGTGGAACGGGCTTTGTATCTGTCGAGCAATCCAATGATGTCATCGCTGTGCTTAAAGTGAATGAGATTGAATTCAAAACAGAGGAAGGCTTCCACTTGGCAGAGCTTTGCCTGCCATGCCGCCGGAAATACAGAATGTCTCGATTTACAGGAATACCTACCCATCAGATTCGCGTAAAGGAGAGCAACCAGAATGCAAAAGGATAAATTCTTTAAGACAATCGCGAATAAAACCCACCCGAACGAAAAATTGGTTAAAACCCATTGCTCTTACTGTGGCATGCAGTGCGGGATGAATTTGCGGGTGGATACTTCTTCCAATCAAATCATCGGCGTCGAGCCGCGCTATGATTGGCCGGTAACGTTGGGCAAGATGTGTCCCAAAGGTGTGACGGCCTATCAACAAACGAATCACGATGATCGCCTGCTGCGTCCGCTAATCCGTGACGATGCATCGCTCAAAGGAACGAAGGAAGGCTTCCGCGAAGCCAGCTGGGAAGAGGCCTACGCGTTAATCGTTCAAAGATTTCAAGAGATGCAAAGCAAGTACGGCAAGGACTCACTTTCAGTATTCAGCGGTGTATCGATGACCAATGAGAAATGTTATCTGACAGGGAAGTTCGCCCGAGTCGCGCTGCAGACTCGTTACATTGATTACAATGGCCGATTCTGTATGTCAAGCGCAGCAGCAGGTTTCCTTCGCAGCTTTGGAGTTGACAGAGGATCTACATTACCGTGGACCGATTTGCATGAGACGGATTGCTTGTTCATCGCCGGCAGTAATACAGCCGAGTGTCACCCTACCTCTATGTTCCGCATATGGGAAGTGCAGAGCCGCGGCGGTTATTTGATTGTAGCAGATCCCCGAGAAACGCCTATCGCCAGGCGGGCGGATGTTCATCTCGATTTACGCCCAGGCACGGACTTGGCGCTTGCGAATTGTATGATCCATTTACTGATTCAAAATGGGCACGTTGATGCTGAATTTGTCGCCAATCACACCAACGGCTTTGATGAAATGAAAGAGGTTGTGAAGGAATTCACGCCTGAATATACGAGCGAAATCACAGGTGTTTCTCCTGAGAAATTAATACGGGCTGCTGAGATTTATGGTAAAGCCCCTAACGCTATCGTTATGTTCGCTCGTGGCATTGAACAACAAATTAAAGGATCTGATAACGTATCAGCCTACACGAATATGTGCTTGGTGACTGGGAAGATCGGCCGTCCAAAGTCAGGTGTAGCCACCTTTACCGGGCAAGGAAATGGTCAAGGCGGAAGAGAGCACGGACAAAAGGCCGATGCCCTTCCAGGGTACCGCAAAATAACGAATCCGAAGCATGTAGAAGAAGTGTGCAGCGTGTGGGGAATTAAACCTGAAGAAATGCCACAGCCCGGCGTATCGGCTTATGAAATGTTTGAGCTTATGCAAGACAAGACAATTCGCGGCTTGTACCTTCTTTGTTCAAATCCAGCCGTTTCTGCGCCAAACCTAAACTTCGTCCGCTCTGCTTTAAAAAATCTGGACTTCATGGTCTGTTCAGATATGTACTTATCCGAATCGGCTGAGTTTGCCGATGTTGTACTGCCATCTGTAACCTGGTCAGAAGATGAAGGTACAGTGACGAATCTGGAAGGACGGATCATCAAGATTAATAAAGCGCAAGAACCCGTTGGCGAATCGAAACCTGACTGGCTGATTCAAGTAGAACTCGCGGAGCGACTAGGCAGAGGGCAGTATTTCGGCCATCTAAAGACAGCCAGGGATGTAGCAGACGAATTCCGTCTTGCCTCCAAAGGCGGATATGCCGACTATTACGGAGCCACTTGGGAGAAGATCGACAAGCAGGACGGTGTATTCTGGCCTTGCCGCGATGAAGCAGATCCGGGTACGCCGCATATGTTCCTAGATCACAAGTTCTACCATGCGGACGGCAGAGCGAAGCTATGCGCGCTTCCTTACAGACCGCCTGCCGAGGAGCCTTGCGAGCAATATCCGCTTCGTCTTACGACAGGCCGGGTTGTCTATCATTACTTATCCGGAAATCAAACAAGAAGAATTCCTTTCCTGCGTGACATGTGTCCGGAGCCTTACGTCGAAGTACATCCGGAAACAGCGGAGCGATATAACATCATACATGACGAAGTCATCAGGTTGTATACACGTCGTGGAGAAGCCTTTTATAAAGTGAAAATCATAGAAGCGATTCGTAAAGATACCGTCTTCGTTCCTTATCATTTCGGCCACGAGCAGTCGATTAATCTGCTTACGATAGCGGCGTTGGACCCCATGTCCAAAATGCCGGAGTTTAAGACTTGCGCAGCACAGATCGCAAAGCAACCTGAGAGGATGAACATCCGATGAAACAACATCTATACATTGAAATGGATAATTGCATCGGCTGTCGAAGCTGTTTGGCTGCTTGTACACAATGCGGAGGCCACGATGAACGAAATCGCAATTATGTATACGACGTTAATCCGCTTGTAACCCGCCAAACGATTCCTTTGATGTGTCTTCACTGTGTGAATCCAGCCTGTGCGAGAAGCTGTCCAGCCCAAGCCATTCAGATCACCGAAGAAGGTGCTGTGCTTTCAGCATTAGTTGAGAAATGTATCGGCTGCCAAAATTGTACCATTGCATGCCCTTATGGTATCCCTAAATTCGATGAAGAGCAGAATCTGATGTATAAATGTGATCTTTGCTATGATCGTACCAAAGAGGGCATTCCTCCCATGTGTGCATCCGTTTGCCCGACGAACACACTTCAATGGGTGACAGAGGAAGAACTAGCAGCGAAGAAAGCTCAGCATAAGCTGGGGAAATGGACGGCAAGTCATCAACCTTTCGATCCGCTAGAGGGTGAAACGAATGTGAAGATCAGCCTACCAGGCATTCTGCAAGGGAAACAAAAATTGTTCTAATCTACTTGTGATGGGGTGAGCCTGTATGGAACAGGACAACAAGCAAGGCAATAATCATAGTCCTTTTAAAGAAGATAATTATACCCACAATATAAGAAAAAATGATGAAAGAAAATTAGATCGACGCGGCTTTATGAAGACGCTGGTTGGGGCAGCCGGAGTGTTCGCTGTATCCACGTTGCCCTGGGGAGCTCTTGCTGCCAAAGAACTGACGGGACTATCGAAAAAGTCCTATCCCCAGCTGAAAATCACAGACATCAGCTCGCTTGCGGTTGGAGATGCGGTTGAATTCGCTTATCCGGGCGAGCACGATTCGGCTCTGCTCATTCGCCTTGGCGAGAATGAGTACAAGGCTTATCAAAATGCGTGTACACACCTCAAATGTCCCGTGTTTTGGAGCAAAGAGAAGGATGAGATGGTGTGTCCTTGCCACCACGGCATCTTCGATGCCAGAACCGGGTCGCCTACAGCAGGACCACCCAAGAGACCTTTGCCAGAGGTTCTTTTGAAGAAGGAGCAAGGCGTGATTTATGCGACGGGAGTGAAACGATATGAAGCGTAGCTACGTCGGTGTAATTTTGTTATGTATAGTCTTGTTTCTTAACATCGTTTGTACACAAAAGGCAGTGAATGCTTACTATTTCGAACATTACCGTACAGTTCTTGTTTATGCTTTATTGAACGGTTTGTTATTCCCTGTTGCAGCTTGGATCTATCGTCGGGAGCGTGATGTGAAATGAATATCAAAAAAGTACAATTGCCTCTTCAAACCGTCAGTCTTGTCCTAGGTTTCATGGTATGGGTAATCCTATCTTCATTAATGCCATTTATTAAAGAGACGATTAAGTTAACCCCCTCGCAGCTTACATGGGTAACCGCTATTCCTATCTTGTTCGGTTCCGTGATGCGGGTGCCAGTGGGGTATTGGACGAATCGATATGGAGCAAGAAAGTTATTTGCTATCAGTTTTATTCTATTGCTTGCGCCTGTTTATTGGGTTAGTCAAGCTCATTCCTTCGGGGATCTGATTATTGGGGGATTTTTCCTGGGGATTGGTGGCGCTGTGTTTTCCGTGGGAGTGACCTCTTTGCCTAAATATTATCCCAAAGAACGGCATGGTTTCGTTAATGGGATTTACGGGATCGGTAATCTCGGAACAGCACTTTCCACCTTTGGAGCACCCGTCATAGCGAATCAAATAGGTTGGTCCAAAACCGTTATGCTGTACAGCATTTTACTTATTGTTATGGCGGTATTGAACTTTTTGGCCGGGGATCGCAAAGAGCCTCCTGTACAAACATCCCTTGTCGAACAAGTAAAAGGGGTTTCCGGGAATTCCAAGCTATGGTTCTTATGCTTATTCTACTTTCTTACTTTCGGTTCTTTTGTTGCTTTCACGGTTTATTTACCGAACTTTATGGTCACCAGCTTTCATTTGTCCAAAATAGATGCGGGGATGCGTACGGGTGGCTTTATCGTGCTGGCGACAGCTATGAGGCCTATCGGGGGTTACCTAGGGGATAAATTTAACCCTTTCAAAATTCTTATGTTTGTTTTTGCAGGCTTGACGGCCTCAGGTATCCTACTCTCTTTTGCCCCATCGATGACTTGGTACACAGTAGGTTGCTTAACCATTGCACTGTGCGCCGGAACGGGCAATGGTACCATCTTTAAATTGGTTCCAATGTATTTCACCAAGCAAGCAGGTATTGCGAATGGTATTATTTCAGCGATGGGTGGTTTAGGTGGATTTTTCCCGCCTCTGCTGCTTACCTTCCTATTCAAGCTGACAGGTCATTATGCGATTGGATTCATGGCCTTATCACAGGTGGCTTTGGCCAGCTTGATTCTCATTGTTTGGATGTTTTATCAGGAGAAATTAGGTCTATCCGCTAAGATTATTGAAAATACGGTAGAGGGCATCATGGTGACCGATACAAAGGGAACGATTCGTTCCGTTAATGCTGCCTTTACAGAGCTGACTGGTTATGAAGCCAAAGAAGTAATGGGTTTGACACCTAGTGTATTGAAATCAGGGAAACAGGATCGTGCTTTTTACGATACCATGTGGGATAAAATTCGCGGTCAGGGCTTCTGGCAAGGTGAGATTTGGAATCGTAAAAAGAATGGCGATGTGTATCTGGAATGGCTCACGATAAGCGCAGTCAAGAATGATGCCGGAGATGTCGTCTATTATTCGGGAATGTTTAGCGATATTACCAAACAAAGAGGCTTTAAGTAGGAGGGAAAAGACCATGCCGAGTGAGTTTACTTTGGATTTATGCTTTATTCGTGAACATACACAGTCTCCCTTCTATACGATAATTGAACGACAATTAAATGGTCTTTTCGCTGGGAAAGGAACTTGGTATATAGATCTCAGAGAAGAAGAAGGGCTCGATATTGCTGTTGCTGAAATCAAAGGGATGGCGATTTGGGAAAGTGAAGTTGAGGTACTTCGTTATATCGAAGAGTCCGCCCAGTCCGATTTGACTTCTGAATACGATTGCTGGAATCATCTTCATGGGTATCAGGTGAAGGTTTCACCAAAAGCAGATGCAGGCTGCTGCCGCTTAAAGAAGGAGGCACATGTATGAAATGGGAAGAAAAATTATCACGGTGGCTTGGCACTCAGATTGAAGTGCACATCGAGGATCAGACAGGACTCGATCCTATAGCACCTCCGAAAAAAATGAAGCTTGAGAAGATACGCATTTCCGAGGACCAAGATTTTATGCAAATGTATATGAGTGAACATCAGTTTCTGGCCATACCCTTAAGGGGAGAAGAACATACGAGCTTAATAAGTTCAGAGCATGGTACGATTCTCAGATCAGCTGACATTGCGGCGCAATTGGTGTATAAAGTCCACTTCGGTTTTTAGAAAGTATATTGTGAAACGAGGTGAATGTGAAATGTTATATTCGAAAATATTAGTAGCTTACGACGGTTCCGAAGCATCAGATAAAGCGCTCGATTCTGCATTGAAGTTAGCTAAGTTGAACCATTATTCGAAACTGGATATTATTCATATTTTTAATCTTCCCACTTATGTACTAGGTTCTTCCGTTGTCATACCACCTATTGTCATTGAAAATAATTATTTGAATTACTCCGAGCAAGTCATTGGTAAAATCAATGAAAAAATTGCTGATTTTTCGAATATTCATATTGAAGTGAGAAGCGGTTCGATTACGAAAGAAATTCTGAAATATGCAGACGAAATTCAAGCGGATCTTATTATTGTTGGCAGCAGAGGTCTTAGTAGTATTGGTGAATTTGTTCTTGGTAGTGTCAGTCACAATGTTGTTCAGCATGCAAAGCTCCCTGTATTGGTCGTAAAATAAAAGGAATTCAGCATGAATAAAAGGGGCTTTCCCATAAATAATTTCACTTAGGAATATAAAAAAATGAGGAGGCAAGGTTATATTTGCCTCCTCATTTTTGTGTGTTCTTTCGCTGGCAAGGAAAAGTCACCCGATCACTAGTTAGCAGAACGCCGACCTACATAAGGCACCTTTGGGTACGCCATAATTGGCGGGGCTTTATTTGTCTCGGGAATTTATGCACTGATTTATCGTCATTCTAATTAGAGGTTAAAATTGACAAGTGTGATTTAGGTAACAGCTTTGGTTAAAGGTATCGTGTAAACTATAGGGAGTAATTGTTTGTAGATGAATCGAAAGGGAGCTGATTACAGTCATGGAACTGTATGATTATATTGGTGGAGAAACGACAATAAGAAATATTGTGGATGCGTTTTATCCAAAAGTGTTAGCAGACCCGTTGCTTGCACCTATTTTTCCAGAAGACATAGAGCCCTTGATTGAGAAGCAGTTTCAGTTCCTAACTCAATTTTTTGGAGGTCCTTCCTTATATACAGACAAACACGGGAATCCAATGATGAGAGCACGACATATGCCTTTCCCAATTACTAGAGAACGGGCAGATGCTTGGTTGGCGTGTATGCAAAAGGCACTGGAGGAAGTGGTTCCTTCAAATGAAGTGCGTATGATTATTTTAGACCGTCTGAAAGGTCCAGCCAACTTTTTTGTAAATAAAGAAGAGTAATGAGAGAAATGTGATAGCCATCACAATCTAGAGCTCCACATTACAGGTGAGCCGGAGTAAAGCCTGGCTCTTTTTTGCTTGTTTAACACAAATATGTGTACAGGAAGGGAGATGACAATGAACGAAAAAAGCATAGATCCCGGAGTGATCCTTCGCCAAGTTCCGTTGTTTCGAGATTTGTCCGATGGGGAAATGGAAGGGCTTTGCAGGATTATGATTCAACGATCGTATCGCAAAAAAACAATCGTATTTACGGAAGGCAGTGAGAAAGAAGCCGTATATTTTATCCAAAGTGGCTTAATTAAAACGTATAAGACCGATGAGAATGGTCATCAACAAATTGTTTCTTTTCTGAAAACCGGGGATATGTTTCCGCATACCGGGTTGTTTCATACAAATCATTATCCAGCTACCGCAGAGACCATTGTGCCAACGCTGCTGCTTGCGATGCCCATCAAGCCCTTCGAAGCTTTTCTTAGTAATGCCCCCGGCATAGCGGTTAAACTCTTACGTGTGATGAGCGAGAAAATCCTTGAACTGCAGGGAAAGCTGCAAGAACTGACAGGACAAGATGTGCAAAACAGAGGACAATTATTCTTGCTTAAGCTCGCAGAGACCAATGGAAGGGTGAAAAGCGGGAAACTGCTTATCGAGATTCCAATGACCCATCAAGATATCGCCAATGCGATCGGTACAACCAGGGAGACGGTTAACCGTCTGCTTAATCAGCTCCGCAAGGAAGGTATTGTAGAAACAGATCGTTCAGGGTTTGTGATTCATGATATTGAGGCGCTCCGGCATTGGAGAGAGAATTGTTAATTGTCCCGACCAATAACATGATGAAGGATGCTGCCTCGAATATACGTTCACCTCCATAGAAGCAAGCACGGAATGTTCACAGTTGCTCCGACACAGTTTACTGCAGCCATTCCAATATGGCTGGGTACCATTCCTTCTCTATTCGATCCATGTGATTTTCAATAGGTTGAATAGTCAACATTAAGCATCGGCTTAACTCTTTGGCTTCTTTTTTGTTTGGCAATGGGGTCATACGTAGAGTCTTTTGATAAAACATTCTTAACATGGTAAGAAGATACTCAACTTCTGATTCGAACGATTCATTCGTTTCTATATTAATTTTAGCAAAAGGAACAGACATAAGTAAAAGCATATCCCCCTCTTTCTTTTCAAAGAGAGAAAGTTCATCCAATAATCCTCTGACTTCATCAAGCATCTTTTTGATGAAATTTATCCGCGTTACCGAAGTTTTTTCGGACTCTATGTTGCTTGCAAGTCCATTGATAATCTTCAATTTCTGATCGATATCTGAGTGAAGTCTATGTAATGAACGAAACTGATTATCCAACATCCAATGCCAATGCATGTAATTGGCAATTTCATTACTAGCGGAAGTATCTGAATAGTACCCCATATATTAAACCTCCTATGTAGAGTCTGTTAAAAGTGTATTCTTTTTAATTGAACGAGGCAGTGAGATTGATCACAAAAAATAGAACAGATCTGTGACATATCTCATAGAGTATGAATTTGAAAAGATGTACTTTAAAAGCAGCCATTAGGAATGATTAGGAGTTGATGAAGCATGATTACTTGCGAACAATGTGGTACGACGAATGGATTTAGGAAGTTAGGAAACAGTTGGGTCTGTGAAGATTGTAAAATAGGGGATGTTAAAACAACCCTGATGAACAGTGGGGGCAGAGTTACTATTATTAAAGAGAAGATAACAGGCTGTGAAGTTGAAGGTGAACCATTGTCAAGACAATAAGTTCATCTGCAACATATTTTGAAGCTTCGAACATTGCGGAGTGGAAAAAGGTGTACTAAGGATAAAAAACGAAAACCCAAATTTCCCTCAAAGTGGGATTTTGGGTTTTCGTTTCAACAAAAAAGTCATTGACAACGCAAATAACTCGACCATATAATAAAAGAAAACGGTTACGTAAACGTTTTCTCGAGAGAAGAGGGTCGAATGTTATGCGATCGGGTATTAAGCAGGTAGCCGAGCAAGCGGGCGTTTCGATAGCATCAGTGTCACATGTAATTAATAACACCCGTTATGTGTCGGATGAAGTTAAGCGCAAAGTTTATGAAGCAATGGAAGAACTCGACTACCGCCCAAATTCGGCAGCCAGGAGCTTGCGCAGTCAGAAGTCTAATACAATTGGCCTCATCGTGCCAGTTCTCCCATCAGATACCTCTAATTTCTTCTTTATGATGGTAGCACAAGGTATTCAGTATACATTGAAGCAGCATGGCTATCATTTGCTGCTGAGCAACAATACAACGGAACAAATTGAAGATGAGAAAGAACAAATTAAATTGTTTAATTCCAAGTTAATTGACGGCTTATTTATTGCTTCAATCGCTGAAGATGTCGGTTATTTAAACGATATCGTGGGTTCTAATTATCCTGTCGTGTTCATCGATCGCAATCCGACAGGTTATATCGGGGATTGTGTGTTGGCAGACGGAATTGGAGGCGCTTACGAAGCAGTAAAAACGCTCATCCTGAAAGGTCATCGCCGAATTGGGCTGTTAACCGGCGAACTCGGTATTACAACGAGTAATGAGCGCTATGATGGGTACAAAAAAGCATTAGCAGATCACGATATTCCGTTTGATTCATCCATTGTGAGGATGGCGGAATCTAACGTTGAGAGCGGATATGAGAGCGCTAAGGCGCTGCTTGGCGAGCAGAAGATTACAGCTCTATTTATTGCCAATAACGTATTGACAATGGGCGCGATGAAATACATACAAGAACGACGGATTAAAATTCCAGCCGAGCTGGCAATTATTGGTTTTGACGATTATGATTGGACACAAATTACGTGTCCGCCTTTGTCGGTCATCCGGCAGCCTTCTTACGAGATCGGCGTGAAAGCAGCAGAGATCATGTTAGAACGGATCGAGAAGCCAAGCACAAAAAGCGAAGAATACAGACTTCCTACCTCGTTAATTCTACGAGATTCCTGCTAAAAAGCTGATCTGGCTTTTTTTTGAACATCAGAAAAACGTTTACGTAAACGATTTCCCGAAAAAGAAAGGGGCTGCATCACAACGAATGAACAAGTTCAAGGAACCACTTAAACAGATCAGAACCAACTATGAGTTATACCTTCTCATTCTGCCCACCGTGATCTACTTTATCATTTTTAAATATTGGCCAATGTATGGGGTTCAAATCGCATTTAAAGATTTTATCGCTTCCAAAGGTTTCTGGGGGAGTCCTTGGGTAGGTATGGAGCATTTTCAGCGGTTCTTCGATTCTTTCAACTTTTGGACCGTCATCCAGAATACGTTAGGGCTTAGTGTTTTCTCTTTAGTGGTTTCATTTCCTGTGCCAATCCTTATAGCGTTGATGCTCAATCAGCTGCTCCATGAAAGGTACAAACGATTTATCCAGACTGTCATTTATGCTCCATATTTCATCTCAACAGTCGTCCTCGTTGGTATGTTGTATGTGTTTTTATCGCCGGGAAGTGGACTAATCAATCACATCGTTCAACTTTTTGGAGGAGAGCCGATCTACTTTTTATCGAAGGCTGAATGGTTCAAAAGCCTCTATGTGTTCTCCGGTGTATGGCAAGAAACCGGCTTTGCTTCCGTTATTTACTTAGCGGCGCTAGCAGGTATTGATCCGCATCTTCACGAGGCGGCGGTAGTGGATGGAGCTACGAAATGGCATCGGATCTGGCATATCGATATTCCTGGCATCCAGCCGACGATTCTCATTTTGTTCATATTAGCGATTGGGAATCTCATGAATGTTGGCTTCGAAAAAGCTTTTCTCATGCAAAATGACCTGAACGTTAGTTCGTCTGAGATTATTGCTACGTACGTGTACAAAATCGGCTTGCAGCGAGCGGAATACAGCTTCTCTGCAGCAGTAGGTTTGTTCAACTCCCTGATCAATTTCGTTCTATTGCTATCCGTTAATCGCATCGTCAAAAAAATAAATGGCAGCGGCCTATTTTAAAAGAGAGGAGGTATTCGCCCCATGATTACAGCTAAGAGTACCGCTGATAAATGGTTTGACGCTCTAAATATCCTAGTGTTGAGCGGCTTTGCATTGTTGATTCTGTATCCTCTTTATTTCGTCGTTATTGCTTCCATCAGCGAGCCAGATCAAATCTATGCCGGCAATGTTTGGCTATGGCCCAAAGGAATTACACTCGAAGGCTATAGGAGAATTTTATCAGATCCTCAGATCTGGTCTGGTTATGGAAATTCGATCCTTTACGCAGCTGCAAGTGCCCTAATCAGTGTTTCTTTAACGATTGGAGCGGCCTATCCGCTTTCCCGTAAGGATTTTTATGGACGCAATGTGTTTATGCTGTTCTTCGTGTTTACGATGTTTTTCTCCGGCGGCTTAATTCCAACTTACTTATTGGTCAAAAATCTGGGCATGGTGAATACGATTTGGTCGGTCATCCTGCCATCAGCAGTCGATGCTTTTGGGATTATTATTGCCCGGACGTTCTTCCAATCAACGATACCGGATGAGCTCCGAGAAGCGGCTTTCATGGATGGCTGCAGAAATACGCGCTTTCTATGGAGTGTTGTAATTCCATTATCCAAACCCATCATTGCGGTGCTTGTGCTGTTTGCGGTTGTTCGCCAGTGGAACGGATTCTTCGATGCGTTAATTTATTTGGAGAATGAAAAGCTGTATCCGCTGCAGCTGGTCCTCCGTAATATTTTGATCCAAAGCCAGCCTATCGGCGACATGGTATCGGATATTGACTCTCTTTTAGCTAAACAAAGAGTCTCTGAGCTGATCAAATATGGGGTCATCCTCATTGCAGCGGCACCACTTCTCATTTTATATCCATTTTTACAACGTTATTTCGTTAAAGGTGTTCTGATTGGATCTGTAAAAGGTTAGAAAACGGAAGGTAAATATGAAGGGTGGTGGTAGGGGTCTTTCGGCGATATCAAAAGTGTGCATCCAAGGATCAGGCATAAATCGTAATGGGCTACATACAAAGAGGAGGGTATCGACAAATGAAAAAAAGACTAACGACAGTAACGATGGTAACGATGAGCTTAAGTTTGGTATTGGCAGCATGCAGTGACAAAGCACCGGCAGCGAAAGATGCCGCATCTGCATCCCCGCAAAACAGCGAGAAAGCATCCTCCAAAAGCTTCAACGAGAGCGGTTACCCGATTGTTAAGGATAAAGTTACGCTGAAAATGGTATCGCCCAAAGCGCCGCTTGCGCCTAATTATGGAGAAATGGAAATCTTCAAACGACTTGAAGAGCAGACGAACGTACACGTGGATTGGGATAATGTCCCAGAAGCGAACTATAACGATAAGAAGAACATACTGCTTGCCAGCTCCAATTTGCCGGATGTCTTCTATGGTGCTCGTTTCACGGATAACGATTTGATGAAATACAGCAAAGACGGTACGATCATCCCTCTGAATGACCTTATCGATAAGTATATGCCTAACGTGAAGAAACTGTTTGAAAAAAGACCGGAGTTGAAAGCGTTCGTTACCGCGCCTGACGGGAAAATTTATTCGCTACCTGTGGCGGAAGAGCTGGGTAAAGGGCAAGCCGGTATCGGCTCGAATCCGGATTTTCTCTTCCTGAACAAAGCTTGGCTGGATAAGTTGAGTTTGAAGATGCCGACGACCATTGAAGAGCTGCATAATGTGCTTACTGCTTTTAAAACGAAAGACCCTAATGGGAACGGCAAGGCCGATGAAGTACCGATGTCCTTCATGAATACCTTCTGGACCGGAGATATTGGTTACTTGTTCGGAGCTTTCGGCGTCCCAGACAAAACGTATCAGCCTGGCGATAACTCGTTTATCGAGCACTTGAATGTGAAAGATGGCAAGGTGAATTACGCCGCAATAGATCCGAAATATAAAGATGCAGTCGCGTATTTCCACAAATGGGTCGAAGAGGGCCTCGTAGATAAGGATTCATTTACTTTCAATAATAATCCGGCACCTTACTTTGCAAAAGGAAAAACGAAGGATGTAACGCTTGGATCCTACCTCTGGTGGGAAGAGACGGAAATTGTTGGACCAGATCGCTCCAAGGATTATGCACTTGTACCGCCCTTTAAGGATATGGTCGTGAAATACAACAATGGTTCTCCTTGGAGTCGCGGGGGTCCTGTCATTACGAAAGTGAACAAAAATCCAGAAATCACAGCCAGATGGTTAGATTTGCAATATGAGCCAAAGATGGCCGCCCAGCTTCATTGGGGACCGATTGGCGTCGTATTCGATGAAAAAGAAGGCAAACTGGTGCAGAAACCGCTTGATGCAGGTGTAGCAGCAGGCGAATTCCGTCAAAAAGTAGCGCCGAACATGACCGGCGTCATCTTGGCGGAGGATTTCCAAAATCTCGTCGCTCCTGAACCTCGTGCCTTGGAAAGAATGAATCGGATTAAAGATACTTTTGTTCCGCAAATGGAAAAAGAGAATTACCCAAGCATTTTCTTTACACCGGAAGAGCTGGATAAAATCAGTAAAATCAAACCCGACATTGCCAAGCTCACCAATGAAAAACGCTCCAAATGGTTGATGGAAGGCGGCGTTGAGAAGGAATGGGATACTTATTTAGCGACATTGAGGAAAATGGGATTAGATGACTTATTGAAAATCTATCAGGATGCATTGGACCGTTACAATAAAGCGGCCAAGTAACGGGAAAACTGGAGGTATCGAGCATGGAACCTATTGCCTATTGGTCCTTCGATGAGGGGCAGGGGCGCATTGCGCATGATCCGTATTCGGGTAATGGGGATTCAATTCAATATGCCCTTACGAAAGGTCGGTTTCAACCGCCGCAAGATCCGGTTTGGCGTAAAGGGATCCTTGGAAGTGCGCTGTTGTTTGATGGTTATTCAACATGGCTGCAGCGCGCAGTAGACAAGAGTCCTCAGTTGTCGAGATCGTTGACGATTACCGCTTGGATTGCTCCGCGCAGCTATGACTTCGGAGATGAGCAGCGTCTTGCAGCCATCGTGAATCAACATGATAGAGAACGCTGCGAGGGGTACATATTCGGATTATCTCGTCATGGGTCTTGGTCCTTACAGCTTGCGATAGGTGAAGAGTGGGTGGAAGTTTGGTGCTATGATCATCCGCTCCCTAAGGGAGTGTGGTCCTTCGTCTGCGCTACTTACGAATCGGTAACTGGACTGCTGAAGTTATATGTAAACGGTAGTGAGGTAGCGGTAAAGCAGCATTCTCAGAAGAATACTTTGATTACTCCCAGTCAGGAAGATTTGATAATCGGGCGCAATAACAAGGGTGTTATTTTAGCAGAGTCCTTCACGATGAATATGTTCGACGGTTTGATGGATGAACTTTGTCTATATGACCTCGCGATGTCTGAGGCGGACATTGAGGGAACTTACCGGGATTATTTAACTGAACACGGCGGAGCTGCACCCGCTATTCCTTACGAAGACCTGGCCATATCTAGAGCTAACTTTGTTCAGGATCGGCATCGTCCGGTGTATCATTTAACTTCGCCGGGGCATTGGATGAACGAACCGCATGCGCCGATTTATTTCGATGGACAATACCATTTGTTCTACCAATTCAACCCAAACGGCCCATTCTGGCATTACATTCATTGGGGACATTGGGTGAGTGAAGATTTAGTTCATTGGCGGGACCTTCCGGCAGCTTTGGCGCCGGAGCCCGGCCTTGATCCGGATGGCATCTGGTCAGGAAGTGCAGCTTATGATGAACACGGTTATCCGGCATTATTTTATACAGCGGGGAATAACGCATGTTCTCCAAATCAATCGGTGGGTCTGGCTCGAACGACCTATCAGCGGGATGGAGACTTAGATTTGAAGACTTGGGTAAAGCATCCCGAGCCCATCGTGGTTCAGGAGTCTGGCGTTGGATACTTTGGTGAATTCCGTGATCCCTATGTATGGAAAGAGAATGAAGAATGGGTCATGCTCGTCGGCACGGGGATAGAGGGACATGGCGGAACCGCGATGGTCTACCGCTCTGCAAACTTGACCAACTGGACGTGTGAAGGCCCGCTGTATGTAAGTAATTATGAAAAATATCCTTACCTTGGCGTTGTATGGGAGCTGCCAGTACTGCTGCCGTTAAAGCGTAATGGTAAGGAAACAGGCAAACATATTTTGCTGATTAGCCCATGGGGGCCTGAGGCTAAAGTAGAAGTGAATTATTGGATAGGCGCATGGGATAGTGCGCGTTATCAGTTCATTCCGGATCATGAAGAGTCGGGACTTATCGATGTAGGTGATTTCCATTTCACAGGTCCGAGCGGCATGGTAGATCCCTTAACCGGAAGATCGCTTCTATTTACGATTGCGCAGGGTGAGCGTACGCCTGAAATCGATTATGATTGCGGGTGGTCGCACGGCGCTGGCATGCCGATCAGCTTGACTCTAAGGGAGGATGGGCTGCTCGGGATCGAACCCATTGAGGAAATGCGTCAACTCCGGGGGATGGAGCTTCTGAACGTACGGGATCTTAGTTTGGAAGAAGTGAATGAGAGCTTGCATCACATCCGGAGTGATACGTTTGAGATAGAGCTAACATTTGGTTCAGGGGCAGAGCACCAATACGGAATCTCGTTAAGACGAACACCAGACGGAGAAGAGGAAACTGTTCTCTTCTATGATAAGGATCGAGAGCGGCTTGGTGTAAATCGACATAAAACAACGCTAGATACGCGTGAACGAACGACTGGCATTCAAGAGGGGCTGCTTGAACTTCACGGTGAACCGCTGCAATTGCGGGTTTTCGTAGATCGTTCATTGATCGAGGTTTACGCTAACGGTCTAAAAAGCTTAACGACTCGCGCCTACCCGTCTAGGCTGGACGCGCTAGGGTTACTTTTGCACGGGGATCGAGACATTCGAATCACGTCCATGCGAATATGGGGGATAAAACCGGCATTTCAGGTGTCGGTGTAGAGAAAAAGCGGATAAACAAAATCGGGAGGTAGAGAGAGCGATGTATGATATCGTTGCATTAGGTGAAGTATTAATCGACTTCACACCAGCTGGAAACTCAGAGCTAGGTTATGCTTTATTTGAACGAAATCCTGGGGGTGCGCCAGCCAATGTGCTGGCTGCCTTAGCCAAATGGGGGAAACGAACTGGCTTCATCAGCAAAGTCGGATCGGACATTCACGGACATTATCTAGTGGATACGTTAAGGCAGTGCGGAATTGATACGCAGGGCGTAGTTATGAGCAATGAGGCAAATACGACGCTGGCGTTTGTTCAATTGGATGCGAGTGGCGACCGCTCCTTTAGCTTTTATCGTAAGCCTGGAGCCGACACCTTGCTGACGGAAAATGAGGTGCTCCTCGATATGATCGCGCAGTCGAAGTTATTTCACTTTGGCTCGTTGTCCATGACGAATGAGCCATCGGCCTCCGCGACAAGGAAAGCCCTCCTCTTCGCCAAAGAAAACGGCTGCACAATATCATTTGATCCCAATTTGCGAATTCCGCTTTGGGACGATTTGGAGCATGCCAAACGTATGATGGAATATGGCTTGGCGCATGCTGACATTGTGAAAATATCCGAAGAAGAACTCATTTTCCTAACGGGTGCTGCGGATCTTGAAGAGGGATCACGCATGCTATATGAATCCTTTGGCCCTTTTATCATTTTAATTACGCTGGCTGAAAAAGGTGCTTTTTACCGATTCGGCCAAGTAACGGGGAGCGTTAGTGGTCATACAGTAGATGCCATAGACGCTACAGGTGCGGGGGATGCGTTCTTTGGAGGCTTCCTTAACAGTTGGATGGATTCTAATCAAGACATTCAAACCATGAGTGAAACTGAAATTCGAAGGATGATCAGCTTCGCCAATGCAGCAGGCGCCTTAGCAACAACTCGAAGAGGAGCCATACCGGCGATGCCGAGCCTAGAAGAGATACGAAAGGTGACGAAGCATCATGATAACAGCTAACAATCAAACTAAATTCCGGCCGCAGCTTCATTTCACACCGAAAGATCAGTGGATGAATGACCCGAATGGGATGGTATTTTATGAGGGGGAGTATCATCTTTTCTATCAATACCACCCCGAAAGTACGGTTTGGGGACCTATGCATTGGGGTCACGCTGTCAGTCAGGATCTGGTTCACTGGGAGCATCTTCCTATAGCGCTTGCGCCTGATGAACACGGTGCTATTTTTTCAGGCAGCGTAGTGGTAGATAAGCACGATACGAGTGGCTTTTTTGGTGGTATGTCAGGTCTAGTCGCTATTTTCACACACCATGATACGAAGCCGGGGACTGATCTAACTAGGCAAAGACAAAGTCTTGCTTACAGCGCAGATCGTGGGCGAACATGGACAAAATATGCAAACAACCCTGTGCTTATAGAAGAAGCACTGCCTGATTTTCGTGATCCCAAAGTATTTTGGTTCAATCCTCAGCAAAGCTGGGTGATGGTCATTGCTGCGGGTGACGTCATTCGATTTTACAAATCACCGAATTTGATTGATTGGACCCATTCTGGTGAATTTGGGGTTGGACAGGGCTCCCATGACGGCATTTGGGAATGTCCAGATTTATTCGAACTGCCTGTAGATGGCGATACCATCAACAAGAGATGGGTGCTTATTGTTAGCATTGGAGAAGGTACCAACTTTGTGGAAGGATCACGCACGCAGTATTTCATTGGTTCTTTCAATGGGGATACTTTTGTCCCAGAAGAATCTCCGGCTCCACTTCTTTGGCTGGATCACGGGAGAGATAATTACGCGGGCGTCACATGGTCAGACGTGCCTGAACAGCAGGGAAGACGCTTGTTTATCGGGTGGATGAACAATTGGAAATATGCCAATGTGATTCCAACCTCCAATTGGAGAGGAGCGATGACGCTTCCTAGAGAGCTAACACTTACGGCGGAATTGGAGGGAGTTCGGCTCCTTCAGAAGCCTATTTGTGAGCTCCAGGCTCAAAGGCGGAGTGAACAGAATTGGGCAGCCTTTGAGCTGAGCAATTCAGAATTAACGATAACTCATGGCGATTTGCTTGAAATCATCGCTGAATTTGAGTTTGATGATGAGCTAGAATTTGGTTTGAAGCTAAGAGCCTCCGAATCAGAGGAAACAATCGTTGGATATAGCACTCATGAGCAACAGCTGTTTATTGATCGCAGTCGTTCTGGAGCTATCGATTTTCATAGTGATTTTGCTTGCAAGCACAACGCTTTATTAAAAGCGGAGACTGGAAACGTTAAACTGCATATCTTCGTGGACAGATCGTCCGTCGAAGCTTTTGCGAATGACGGGAAACTCGTCATGACTGATCAGATTTTCCCATTATCCTCGTCAACAGGCATAAAACTGTATGCGAAAGATGGGAGCGTTATGGTTAAATCCCTAACGATTTATATGCTTAATTCTATATTTGATTGATTCGCCACTCATTTTCTAAAATTTCATTTCGGGGCTAATATTTGATATACATTCTCTTTCTTATCCAGTAATGTTGTACTCTGTACAACAATAGGCAAGTTAATCCACGATATCCATGTGATTGTTGCAAAAAATACAACAATTCCAAGCCAAAGCAGCTCTACAGCTTATAATAAGGCTAAATTGTTGCACGCCATACAACATCTTCAGCTTATACAGGAGAAATCAAGGGAAATTGTTGTACATTTTACAACTTGCTTTCCTAATTCTCTACTTCTCTCAGAAGATGATAAGAGTCAGGGAAATAGGGGTAAGCTTCAGAAGTTTAGAGGAAAGGATTTTCCGATCGCGGAAAAGCCTTTTTTGCTTTATTTGTAGATCAAAACAGAAATCAGTAGTGGACTTCGTTATTTGCCGAAGAATTTCGTGAAACTACTTTTCTTATTTGTTTTTCCGGAAAGAACGCGTGGTTGAACCGACGACTTTTTTAAAGGAGCGACCGAAATTGGAAAAGCTGTTGAATCCTACTGCCTCGGATATTTCTAGGATCGGCATATTCGTATTGGTGAGCAGCCGTTTGGCGTGATGAATTCTCGTATGATTGAGCAAATAAAATGATTCCAATCAAAGTAACTCTTCAAGCAGACGGAACCGGTTCGGGAATTGCATCTATTGGTTACAGATGAGGCTGGAAACTCAGCCGTTGCAAGTGCTTATGTAGTAGTTCCACGCTAATGTTTAAGAGCTCATCCAATAGTCTACTTCACCATGACAGTTGGATGAGCTTATTAAATTTTTGTTAACAAAAACAATTGACACTTCCGCTGAATCCAATTAATATAAATATGTAAAGTATAAACGTTTATATATTTATAACTAAAAAATGCGTCGCGCATAACCGGTAAGTAAAAGTCCAATTAATCTTTTGGAAGTTGTAGGGAATAGTGGGTAATTTTTTTATATTTTAAATATAAACGCTTATATAATAAGGGGGATGTAAATGAAACGCAAACAACGAAAATTTCGAGGGAAAACCTTTTATTTTTTCATTTTTCCTTGGTTAATTGGCTCCATTGTTTTTACGCTATACCCCATATTGTCATCTTTGTATTTTAGCTTCACGGAATATGACATCACTCATCCGCCCAAGTGGATTGGTTTGGGTAATTATACCAAGATGCTGCATGATGAGCTCTTCTGGCGCGGTGTTAAGGCTACATTGATTTTCACCTTGTTTAGCGTTCCGCTGCAGCTTGTATTATCTTTGGTGTTAGCCTTACTGGTCAATCAAAAGCTTCCGTTTCAACGTTTTTTTCGCACCGTATTCTATTTTCCAAGCATGATTTCCGGTGTAGCCTTATCGTTGATGTGGCTCTGGGTATTTAACTCCAAGACGGGGATGTTTAATTATGTGCTAAGTCTGGTAGGTGTTGCTGGGCCCGGTTGGCTAGAGGATGAGAAATGGGCGCTTACGGCCATGATCATCATGACGATGTGGGGTGCCGGTGCGGGAATGGTCATATTTCTTGCAGGTCTTCAGGGAGTTCCGCCTATTATCTACGAAGCAGGTAAAATCGATGGTGTTAACCGCTGGCAATCTTTGTGGAATATTACCATCCCGATGATATCACCCGTTATTTTGTTCCAGCTCATTATGGGTGTTATTGAATCCTTTCAGGTGTTTACGCAGGCCTTTGTTATGACGAAGGGCGGACCTCATTATGCTACGCAGTTCTATGTTTATTACTTATGGCAGAACGGTTTCAAATTTTTCAAAATGGGTTACGCCTCTGCGATGGCATGGCTGCTGTTAATTGCCGTTATGTTCTTTACTTTTTTAATCATGAAATTCTCCAAAAAGTTTGTGCATTATGAAGCGGGGGATGGCGTATGAACACAGTTAAAAGCAGATCGTCCTGGTCAATCTTTCATGTAATTGTTTTCCTTATCCTGGTTGCCATAGCTGTAATCATGGTGATTCCATCTATTAATATGTTCTCTACGGCTTTGAAATCACAGTCCGATGTGCTGAGGTTTCCACCAGAGATCATTCCGAAGCATATCGCGTGGAGTAACTTTAGCGCACTTTTCAACAAATATGACTATGCACGCTGGTACCGTAATAGCTTGTTTGTGGCTTTCATAAGCGTGATCGGTACGGTGATTTCTTCTGCCTTTGTTGCATACGGATTCGCCCGTCATGATGCCAAGGCGAAAAATGCGCTATTTATCTTTTTGCTGGCGACGATGATGCTGCCTTATCCGGTCTTGATGATTCCCCAGTTTATTTTATTCAAGCAGTTGGGATGGATGGACTCCTTCCTGCCGATTACGGTACCCGCCTTTTTTGGATCCGCCTATATGATCTTTTTGATGAGGCAATTTTTTACCTCGCTTTCGAATGAATTGTTTGACGCTGCGAGAATAGATGGCTGCTCTGAGCTTCGTCAATGGTGGAATATTGCTTTGCCGCTAAGCGGACCTGTACTGGCTACGGTTGCAATTTTTTCCTTTATGGGCAGTTGGAATGATCTATTAGGGCAGGTGCTCTATCTTAGTTCTTCCGACAAATTCACGCTTACCATCGGCATGTCAGCGATGTATGGCTCAGCTACACGCCTAATTCCATGGAATTTGGTGATGGTCGCTGCCATTCTGGCCATGATTCCTGTTGTGTTTTTATTTTCAGTTGCACAAAAGTACTTTGTGGAAAGTGTTGTGCTGACTGGAGTGAAATAAATATTTCGTTACATATGACTAGGAGGGTTTAGGGTATGGGGAAAAACGGGAAAGTAGCTTGGAAACGTTCAATGGTAATGATTTCATCAATCGCATTGGTAATGACGGGCTGCACCAGTTCAAAGGATGCAACAAAGACTGACGGGACAAGCGGTGAAGTCGTCACCATTAACCAATTCGTTACGGACACCCCTGACAAAGTATATGTGGAGAAGCTAGTTCCCGATTTTGAAGCTAGTCACCCTAATATCAAGGTGAAGATCACAAAAGCGCCATATGCCGAGTTCGATTCTAAGCTTCAATCCATGATCGCCGCAGGGACAGCACCTGATGTAACCTCGCATTTCGGGCAGGCTGGCTTCATCGAGTTTTTGGATAAGGGTATGCTGCGCGATATGACGGATCTCATGGCTGCGGATCAGTTTAAAGCCTCTGATTATGGGATGCCTGACAATATGTTAGACACTTATAAGTCCGGTGGTAAAAACTACGGCATTCCGGTCTACAGCTATGTATCTCTCATGCTTTACAATAAAGACATGTTTGATAAAGCGGGAATCCCTTACCCGCCAGCGGATTATGAAGATAAGTCATGGACCTTCGACAAAATGGTTGAAATTGGGAAAAAGCTGAGCAAACCTAACACGGATATTCAAAAGGCAGAGTACGGCTTGGACTGGGGCTGGGCCGAGAAGGATATGAGACTGATCTATTTCGGACCGAAAATATATTCAGATGATACCTGGACCAATGGCGGCCATCCGACGGCATCGTATTTTAATACGCCTGAAGTGATCAAAGCGAATAATCGGGTCAATGATTTGATATGGAAAGACAAGGTTATGCCAGACAACCAGTTTAAAAAAGCGGTAGCAGGAGATGGCGGAGATCCTTTTGCAACAGGCAAAATAGGGATGTCAGTAGCTGGTGCTTGGATTTTGGCCTCCGTGAAAGAATACAGCTTCAAAGTAGGGGTTGCAGCAGTCCCGATTGGTTATAACAACAAAGCTCGCGATGTCTTGTATATCGATCCGCTCCTTATTCTTAAAGACTCCAAGCATCCGAAGGAAGCCTACGAATGGATTAAGTACCAGCTAAACAAAAGCGTGCAGGAGAAAGCAATCGAATTAAGCGGAGGCACCCCGCCGTCTAACCAACAAGCTGCCGAAAAATATTTCAATCTATTTGCGCCAGCGATCGATCCTAAGGATTTGAAGAAGGTTGTCGACGGCGGACTTAAATATGGGATCGAATCTTATAATCACTTGATTGCCAACTACACGGAAATTTTGAATATTGTTAATAACGAAATGGATCCACTTGATAATGGCAAGAAAACTGTGGAAGATGTGAGTCCGGAAATTGATAAAAAGGTAAATGCGTTGCTGAATGAAATAAATGCAAAGTATAAGAAATAAATTAACTTTCCGGATGGAGTGGCATACATGAACTACTATCTAGGTTTGGATGCTGGAGGAAGTAAAACCTTAGCGGTCATCACCGATGAAAAAGGCTTATTACTTGCAAGTGGAAATAGCGGACCCGGCAACCATCAGATCAATGTCGAGTTAGCTGAACGAAATATTCAAGAGGCGGTAAACCAAGCACTGAGCCAAGCGGGATTACAGCCGCACGAAATTGCTGTCGCTTGGTTCGGATTAGCAGGGGCAGATCGGGAGGCGGATTTCCAAATTCTGCGGCCGATGATCCAAAGGCTTCAATTTCCTCGATATAGCATTGTCTGCGACACGATGATTGCTTTGCGTGCAGGAACAACAAGGCCATCGGGTGTTGTGGTAATCTGTGGTACTGGGATGAATTGTGCAGGTGTAAATTCGCTTGGAGACACATTGCAGTGCGGAGGCTTTGGTTATCCATATGGCGATTTTGGCGGGGGGAGCGAACTGGCGGTAGAAGCCTTCCGTGCGGTCATCCGAGCCTGGGAGGGACGCGGTCAAGCGACTCTGCTAACTCCTCTGGTCCTTGAAGCGTTAGGCTATACGTCGGTGGAGCAGATGTTTCATCATTCTTTAGACCATCATAGGGAGATTCCTTCCAGTTTAACGAAGCTCTTATTTAAAGCAGCGACGAAAGGAGATCCGGTATCCCTTAACATTTTACAAAAACAGGGAACTGAATTAGGGCTATCTGCCAGAGCGGTTATCGAGAAGCTTGGTATGCATGCGGATACGTTTGATCTGGTCTTAGCTGGAAGTGTGATAACGAAAGGCGAAGGAAGCTATATTCACCCTTATATTGCTAAAGAGGTATTCAGGGTAGCGCCCGAATGCAGTTTGCAAGTGCTTACTGTAGAGCCTGTTGTTGGGGCTATTTTAAGTGCTATGGAAAACGATGGATTACTCATTTCGGATAAGATTTACGAGCAGGTCAGAAGCATTAACAACCTCAAAGGAGTTGTCACAGTTGAATAAACGCTTGAAAATCGTTGTTATTGGTGGGGGTTCCTCCTACACGCCTGAGCTGATCGAAGGCCTTATTCTTCATTATAAGGAGTTGCCCGTTACAGAAATTTGGCTGGTTGATATTCAGGAAGGGAAGCATAAGCTCGATATTGTCGGGAAATTGGCACAGCGGATGGTTGAGAAATCAGGCTTACCCATTGAGGTTCACTTAACGATTAATCGCCGAGAAGCACTAGTAGGAGCCGATTTTGTGTCTACCCAAATGCGTGTTGGACTTCTCCAAGCTCGGATATGGGATGAAACGATCCCCCTTAAATATGGCGTCATCGGTCAGGAAACTACCGGCCCAGGCGGTATGCTCAAAGCGTTTCGGACCATCCCTGCTTTGCTTGATATTTGTAAAGACATGGAAGAGCTTTGTCCAGATGCATGGATGCTTAACTTCACGAATCCAGCAGGTATGGTAACAGAAGCGGTTAATAAATACTCCAAAATTAAAGCTATCGGGCTGTGCAATGCACCTACGGGTGTATATAAATGGCTGATGGAGCTTTATAACGTTCCAGCCGAGCAAATCTATGCGGAGTTCGTTGGTTTAAATCATTTGCATTGGGTGACACAGGTTGTCGTGAATGGTCAATCCAAGCTTGAGGAGCTGCTGGGTAACAGCCAGGGATATTCAGCCAAAAATGTGCCGCAATCCGAATGGAATGAGAGCCTGATTCGTTCATTGGGGGCAATCCCTTCGTATTATTTAAAATATTTCTACCTCAAGCAGGAGATGCTTCAGGATCAACTGGAGTCGTCTGCGAAAGTAGGCACTCGCGCTGAGATTGTGAAGCAGCTGGAGGATGAATTGTTTGAGCTGTATAAGGATCCGAATTTAGCAGAGAAGCCTAAGCAACTGGAAAAGCGCGGAGGTGCCTACTATTCGGAGGCAGCAGTTCGTTTAATGAAGTCGTTGTATAACGATACGCGGGATATCCAGACGTTGAATATTCCTAATGGCCGTATTTTGGACTTCTTAGCACCGGATGCTTGCATTGAGGTTAATTGTCTCGTGACGAAGCAGGGGCCTATCCCGCTTGCTGTCTCTAACGTTCCGTTTGCTGTAAAAGGCTTAATACATGCGGTGAAAACGTATGAACAATTAGCCATTGAAGCTGCGGTAAGCGGCAATCGTGATCTTGCGCTTCTTGCGTTAGCCAATCACCCTTTGGTTCCTTCGGTGAATGTTGCCGAACCTATGCTAGCAGAAATGTTGGAGCAAAATAAAGCATTTCTGCCTCAATTTTTTCAGGCATAATATATAAACGTTTATATAAATGAAGAAGCAGGCTAGATTTGGAGCAGGTTAGAAGCTCTGAGTCTAGCCTGTTTTTATGAACACGCCAGAATTTATATGTTTGAGGTGTGGGGTAAGCAAGGATCCCCCTTATTTACTCGCGCGCTTCAGAATAAGCTCCTTTTCCGAGCTTATTCTGTATGGACGCGCCGGACAGTCTGAGGAGAAGTCGATTTCGGGCTTATTTATTTATCGTATATCCCAACCATAACGCCAAAAAGACTGTCGCTCAAGCAGCCTTAACTGCTCTCGGGACAGCCTCTGATGATTCAAGATGGATTAAGGCGTTTTGACAAAGTTCAACCAGTTCAAGTTAGGATCACCAGTTGTCAATTTAATACGAATCGTTTGATTGCCGGAGGGCAGTGTCACATTCATACTCGCTGTTTGCCAAGTTTGATAGCCGCCTGTATTCGGGATGGTAAATGTTCCAATGGTTGTGCCGTTAGAAGTGATTTGAAACTTTCCACCGCTAAACGGACTTGCAACTCGCAATTGAAGCGAATAAGTGCCAGGGTTCTGAACATTTACTTTATATTCGACCCAGCCACCTAGACCATTCCAACCGACATTTAATCCACCGCCAGTATCCGTTGTTGTTTCCGTAGAAGTGGCGGACATAGCATCATATTTCTCGGCTTCAATTTTTGCCGGCAAAGCGACTCCTGTCGCCCCTGACCCTTGCTTCGTAAAATTAAGCCAATTTAGGTTAGGGTCTCCGCTAAGAAGAGAAATCCTAAGTGTCTGTGCCCCTGCAGGTAAAGTGATGGCAGTTGTTGCTGTTTGCCATGTTTGATAGCCGCCTGTGTTCGGAATATTGAGTGAACCCAGCAGAGTACCCGCAGCATCTTTAATTTGGAAAACACCGCCAGATACGGGACTCGCTACACGGAAATCAACGTTGTAAACACCTGCTGTTTGTGCGTTAACGGCGTAATCCAACCAACCGCCTTGGCCATTCCAACCGACATCGAGTCCGCCGCCAACATCCGAAGTTGGTTCCGTCGAAGTACTAGACATAGCTTTGAAGCTCTCCGCTTCGATTTTACCTGGAATGGCTTGCCCTGTAGCCGATGTCTGTAAACCAGTGTGAATAGCACTCCAGAAATTGGCATCTTCTTCACCTAAGCAATAAACCGAAACACCCGCTAATCCGTAACTGATCGTATAATTTGTTTTTTGAGCAATACTTGTTGAATCTTCATACCAGACTTCATGGTTTTTACCATTTAACGTGTAAGTAAAATGCATAGAACCGCTCGTAGTATCTCTTACGGGTGTGGCGTGAGTATCTGAAATCAATTGGGGTATATTTTTCCAATAAATAAGTTGATTGCTGTTTCCGGTTGCGTCAGACAAATTCCAATCGTTCCCGTATGCCGGAATTCCCATTAATACTTTTTGAGGAGACACGTGAGCGACAGCATAATTTAAAGCATTCGTAATAAAAGATTTGCTTGTGACTGGACCTGGACCGCTCCAAACGCCATATTCATCATATGTCATGATTTGCAGCAAATCCGCATCCGTGCCGAGTGCCGTAAAGTTGAAAGGATATGTCCATGAATCGTTGGGGTCATCTACACTCTTGGCTGGTACAGAAACCATGGTTAACAAATTATTGGCATGCATGACAGCGGCAACATCATGAACGAAGCTAGTAAAATTAGGACCTTCCGTTCCTAACATGCCTTCAAAATCAATGTTAATACCTTTATAATTATTATTTTTCACAAGATTCAGCATATTCGTAATCAAATTGCTTCTTGCCGTAGAATTCGTCAGTACGGAATGAGCGAGGGAACTATCCCAATCATGAACGACATCGCTGTAATTGGATACAAGGGCGTATGGCACAAGTCCATTCGTATTTGCGTAAGATACAGCTGCAGTAGGCACTGTACCAATTAGATTGCCATTTACATCGGTATTAAATGTATCTGTAGAAACATGTGTAAGGTTGCTGCCATATGTATTGAGGTCATTCCCAGAATCTACGGTGTAATAGCCTAATACGAGGGGGGCTGCTGCTGCTTTCGTGGTGGGTACGCCTACAGAAACCATGACTGATAACATGAACGTGGTAACAACGGTTAAACCAAGCACTTTTCTCATCTTCATCATTGGATCTCCTTCATCAATCATATTGGACATACGGCCGAACCTTAACGCACTTCTTTAATTAGTTAAGAAGACATAGTTCCTATACATTCAAAAAGCGCCACCCCCTAAATATATAAACGTTTATACTTACAAGATAAATTTTAAATGCTGGTATTATCCTTGTCAATTGTTATTTACAGCTCTTTGTTGACACAGTTCATTTATGTTTATATAATTTTATGTATAAACGTTATAATAATTAAAATTATGGCTGTGATTTCCCTCAAATGAAATTACTGGACAGGGAGTTCGATTGAAATGAAAAAAGTGAGTATCTTAGATGTCGTTGCTAAGTCAGGTGTTTCTCTCGTTACTGTATCCAGAGTTTTGAACAATGTGGCGTCCGTGAGGGAGAGCAATCGTCAGAAAGTGCTGCAAGCCATTAAAGAATTGGATTATAGACCTAATTCCGCAGCACGTAGTCTAGCACGAGGATCAACGGGTTTAATCGGGCTTACGATGGTAACGTTAAAGGATACTGTCTTTGATGGTATAGTACATAAAGTAAATGAATGTTTGCAGGAGAATGGTTATTTTCTTGCCTTATCTGTTTTCTCTTCGACGAAAGATGACCCGGACGAACAAGAAAATTTTTTATTTCAGGAAGATCGAGTAGATGGTATTATCGTTCTCTCGCCACTGAATGAAGAACGCTATGTTATGGAGTTAAAACAGAAGAAAATTCCCTTTGTTATCATCGATAATCATGTTGAAAATACAAGAGCTTTAACCGTGAATGTAGACAATTACAACGGAGGCTATGAAGCCACCAAGCACTTGCTTGATCTAGGCCATACTCGAATTGCACATGTAAGCGGCCCTGAGCATTTTCTTAGTGTTCGGGAAAGAAAACGGGGCTATGAGAAAGCTTTGGCAGAAGCCGGGCTGTCATCTTTAACGATTTCACACACCGAATTCGGTATCCGTACCGGCTTTAATGTTGCGAAAGAATGGATAAAAAACGATATCATTCCAACAGCTGTTTTCGCAGGGGATGATGGGCTAGCACTGGGTGTTATGGAAGCTTTTCAGAGCGAAGGCTACAAGATTCCTAGTGATCTTTCTGTTATCGGTTATGATGATCAAGTGTTTGCTTCGGAAATCCATCCGAGACTTACAACCATTCGCCAGCCTATGGAGCAAATGGGCCAGCATGCTGTGCGTCTTTTACTGAAATTGATCCAAGGATCCAAAAGAAATTCTTCCGTCATTTTGCAACCCGAATTGATCGTTCGAGAGTCGACAGCGATCTGCAGGATAGGATCATGATGCGTCCTTAATAGAAAGATCTTTCTTATAAAATAGCAGATAAGAGAGCTTGTTCTTCGAATGTCGGAAGAATTAGCTCTCTTGTTTATTTCTATACGAATGCTCGATGAACACTGACCCTGTATTTATGTATGATGGTATAATAAATCGACTGGTCAGCAAGCAACTTTGCGATGCAGCGAGTGGATGGGTAGACGCGGCAGGCGGCCTATTCGGTTGTGCAAAAATATGATAAGAATAGGAGCAAGTAATCATGTTACATATCGGTATTATCGGTACAGGCGGGTTCAGTAAGATGCACGCAAAAATTTTAACCGAGATGGAAGACGTGCAGATCCAAGCGGTATGCGGGACGAGTAAGGCAAAAGCGGAGGAGTTCGCTTCAGCATACAGCATTCCCTCCAGCTATGAAAGTGTTAGTGAGATGTTGGACTCCGAACGCTTGGATGCCGTATATATTCTAGTACCGCCAATGTCGCATGGGGAATTTGAAATCGAGCTAATTGAAAGAGGCATTCCTTTTTTTGTTGAAAAGCCACTTGGTGTGAATGCTGAGCAGCCCTATCAGATTTTAACCGAATTACGCATGAAACCCCTGATTACATCCGTAGGCTATCATTTTCGTTATACAGATACAGTAAGTCAGATGAAACAATTGTTGAGCCAGCAAAATGTCGGCATGATTACAGGTAATTGGATGGGAAATATGCCCCAGGTTGCATGGTGGAGAGATCAAGAGAGATCAGGCGGACAATTCATAGAACAAAGCACACATTTGGTCGATATTCTGCGTTACTGTATTGGAGAGATTGAAGAAGTCTACGCTTTGTATGGCAATCAAGTGATGCATAAGCAATTTGATGGGGTAACGGCAGCTGATGTAGGAACGGTGACCCTAAAATTTAGCAGCGGAGTTATCGCTAATATTTCTAATACGTGTGTACTGCCTAGCGGTTTGGGCAAAGTGGGTATTATCTGCTATACGCAGGAGGGCATGCTGGAGTGGGATACGGAGCGCTTGAAATTGATCGAAGCTCATGCAACCTCTGAAATTAAAAGATTGGTTAATCCCTATTACGTAGAAAATGAAGCCTTCATCCATGCACTGAAAACAGGGGATACCGGGCGTATTCTTTCTGATTATGAGGATGCTTTTAAGACACAACAGGTAACTGTTGCTGCGCTCAAATCAGCGAAATCGGGATTGCCCGTTCGCATTGTTTAAGTGAAAAAGCATACTTAACAGTGAAAATATCATTGTTAAGTATGCTTTTTTTTGATGAAAGCCACAGTAAATCTATAGAATCGGAATCTATATTCCGTTTAATTGACGGTTAATCAAGTCGTATGATATTATCAATTTGTCATATGGAATTTTAATTCCTTTTGGGTTAATTATCATTCATGGAGGAATATTCCAATATTGTTTTGCAAAGAATATATTTAAGGATTTGGACTCTCATGATAATAATTATCATTATTGTTGTATTTCTGATTTCCGCAATCTTGCATTATAAAAAGACAATAACCGATAGAAATCTAACGCTTATTTGGCTTTTGGCAATTATTTTTGCTGGAATATTCAAATGATCATTAAGAAGGAGAGATTTTGATGAATAAAATGCTTGTTATTAATGCTCATCCCAAAGTAGATTCTACATCATCTTTTAGTCTGCAGGTTTTAAACCATTTCTTGAAGGCGTATAAGGAACAAAATCAAACGGAGACCATTGAACAAATTAATCTTTATGATGATCGTGTTCCTTCCGTTGATCGTACGGTCCTAAGTGCATGGGAGAAGTTGGCAAAAGGAGAGCAGTTAACTGACGAAGAGCAAGAGGTTACTAGTCGGATGTCCGAGATACTAAAGCAATTCAAAAGCGCGAATAAATATGTCATTGTCATGCCATTGCATAACTTTAACATTCCATCCAAGCTCAAAGATTATATGGATAATATCCTTATAGCCCGTGAAACTTTTAAATATACGGATACCGGTTCAGAGGGCTTGTTAAAAGACGGCCGCAGCATTCTTGTCATTCAAGGAAGCGGCGGGGTATATACCAATAATGATTGGTATACAGAAGTTGAATACTCACATAAATACCTCAAATCCATGTTTAATTTCATTGGACTTGAGGATTACCAAATCATTAGAGCTCAAGGAACTGCATTCCTAAATCGAGATGAAATATTAGCAAATGCTAACAAAGAAGCTGAAAAAGCTGCTGAGCGTTTATCTGGTGTTTCTGTGTAATTTAAATGGATCAAATAAGCAAAGGGTTGTCTTCAAGTAGTGATTTATCTACTTTTGAGACAGCCCTTTTTTTTATTGCTTTACAAGCCCTAATAGAATCATGTCGGAAACCGTTTCTGTAATTTTCTCCGCGGAAACATGCTCTTTTAATTTTAGAATGAGATGGGGGTTAATCATGTTGATAATGAGCAATTCCAGCAGTTTCGGATCGCCTTCTCTAAATATTCCTTCTTCTTGGCCTTGTAGAATGATATCTAGAACGCTGCCCTCTAGGGCAGTTAATAGGGAGGCTCTCATATCATCGCCCAATTCACCTATTGTTGCCAAATGGAGCCCCATACTATGTATTTTTCCATATTGTAAGTGCGAAGCTGAGAAGATATCAAATAAAAGTCGGATTTTTTGATCAGCGGGCATGTCCATTTTGACGACCTGCAATTGCTTTTCTTTAATTTTTTGGAAAATGTCGGTGACTACAGCAGTGGCTAGCACGGTTTTGTTGGAAAATCGCCGATGGACAGTTCCTACGCCTACCCCTGCTTCATTAGCAATTTCTTCGATGGTGGCGTCATAGCCTTTCATAGCGAAAATTTTATAAGCAGCAGTTAGAACTCTTAGTGTATTTTGATTGGCATCTTTACGATTGCTTGGCGTTGATAAATCCGAACCCTTTAATGGCATCTACGAGCTCCTTATCGTATGTCTGGTTAGTAACCGGAATGTGAATTCCTTATAAATTATACAGTAGTTATAGACCGGTGTATAACTGCTAATCCTTGCAGAAGTGGAAAACGGCTGACCCTGTATGAATAACAGGGCCAGCCGTTTATTTATTACAATCTTACTGCTATCTTTGATGTGCCGGGTTCGGGAGTTAGCACGATGCCATCAGCTGATCTTGTCCAAGATGCGCCTTCTACGGATGAGATTTGATTGCCTCTTAGTACAAGGGTGTAAGGTTTAGTTCCGCCTTGAATAGAGATGTCGATCAGCTCATTCATTCGGACTGCTTTTACGGTTAATTGCAGATTAGCTTGTACATCATAAATTGACGTTTCCGCGGCTGCTCCATCCCCCAGTTCAAATAAATGAAGAGATACGCCATCCGCATAATCGTAATCGGGCTTCTGCTCATTTGCTCCTATGGCAAGCAGCGTATTCGGTTTAACTAGCAAGGGCAGCGTCATATAGCCATGCGTTTCCTCCTGCCATTTCCCGCCCTCAATAACTCTTCCGTTGAAGAAATCGGTCCAACGTCCTTCGGGAACATAGTACATCACAGTTCCTTGATCATTAAAGATTGGGGCAACAAGCAGGTCATCTCCTAACATGTACTGCGTATCCAGGTGATGAGTGGACGGGTCTGATGCAAAATCCAGCACCATTGCGCGCATCATCGGAATCCCCATTTCTGTAGATTGGATAGCACTTGCAAACAGATAGGGCATTAATGAGCTTTTTAGCTTTGTAAAATGTCGAAGAACATCGACCGCTTCTTCGTCAAATAGCCATGGAACACGGTAAGATTCATTGCCGTGCAGACGGCTGTGCGAAGACAACAGTCCAAAGGCTACCCAGCGTTTATAAATATCGGGCGGGGCTGTTTTTTCAAAACCGCTAATGTCATGGCTCCAGAATCCGAAACCGGATAAACCGAGTGAAAGGCCTCCGCGAAGCGACTCCGCCATGGAGTCGTAGTTGGCCGAGCAGTCGCCGCCCCAGTGTACGGGAAATTGCTGTCCTCCAGCCGTAGCAGAGCGGGCAAATAACATGGCCTCGTTCTTGCCGAGTTTTTCTTCCAGTACTTCAAATACGGCTTTATTGTATAGGAATGTATAGTAGTTATGCATTTTCAATGGATCCGAACCGTCGTGGTATTTCACATCGGTCGGGATGCGCTCGCCGAAATCCGTTTTGAAGCAATCCACGCCCATATCGATCAGCCGTCTTAAATGACCTTTGTACCACTCTGTGGCTTCCGGATTGGTGAAATCGACAAGCCCCATGCCGGCCTGCCATAGATCCCACTGCCAAACGTGATCATCCAAGGTTTTGACCAAATAGCCCTTGTCCATGCCTTCTTGAAAGAGCGGCGATTTCTGGCCAATGTACGAATTGATCCAGACACATATTTTCAATCCCTTGTCCTTAAGCCGTCCCAGCATTCCTACCGGATCGGGGAACATATCGGCATCCCACTCAAAGTTGGTCCATTGATATTCCTTCATCCAGAAACAATCAAAATGGAACACATGCAGCGGAAGGTCTCGTTCAAACATGCCGTCAATGAAACTGTTCACGGTAGCTTCATCATAATCTGTCGTGAAGGAGGTTGTTAACCACAAACCGAACGACCATGCCGGCGGCAGAGCGGGTTTGCCGGTAAGCTTCGTGTAATTATTTAAAACATCTTTTAGCGTTTTGCCGCCAATAATGAAATACTCCACACTTTCGCCTGGTACGCTGAACTGGACTTTGGACACAACCTCAGAGCCGACTTCGAACGATACGTGTTCGGGATGATTGACGAAAACACCGTATCCTTTACTGGATAAGTAAAAGGGCACATTTTTGTAGGCTTGTTCACTGCTCGTGCCGCCATCTTCGTTCCAAATATCTACGGTCTGCCCGTTCTTCACTACATTTGTAAAACGTTCTCCCAATCCGTAAATATGCTCATTAATACCAAGCTCAAGCTGCTCGCGAAAATAAATTTCTTTGTTAGCTGTCGTAATATGCCCTGCACCCTTGCTGTTGGTGCCAGTTAAACGACGGCCTTCGAAAGAGAATTCAGCTCCCCACGTACTATGTTTGTTGGCTTTTACGCTTAATCCGCCGGATGTCATGGTCACATGATCGTTACTGTCATCGAAAGAAATAAGAGTCTGCGGATTATCGAACAATTCAAAAGCGGGTCCTTGCGAACGTTTGCCTGCATGATGAGTCCAGCGGACACGGATGATATCGGGAAGGGGCGAGCTCAGTTCACATGTCAACATCGCACCATTTAAAGTATCCCCTTTTCGCTGAATCTTCCGCGCGGCAGCATATACAGTCAGACTGCTATCTTCTTGGTGTACATCGCGAACATCGACAGGATTAAGGACGGTATATCCTTCTTTTGCCATCCAATAACCGTTAGAAAATTTCATTACCATCATCCCTTCAAAGTGTTGTAATATAATTATATTGATTTAAAAACTCCATTCCTTTCGTTATATTGTGAAATAATATCAGTATTTTGACATACACTTTGAAATTCTCTAGAGGGGGACTATCGCTATGCATCAAGCCAATTTAAAAGAGGACCGTATTCACGGTGATCCGCTTTATCCAATCCGAGTGTATGAAATCTGCTGCCAGCCAGGGGAAGAACTGCTTGAACTCCATTGGCATGATGAGCTGGAGTTTCTCATGCTTACCAAGGGTAAGGCGGTATTCCGTGTTTCTATGGATGACTATGAATTGGAAGCCGGGGAAGCGATTTTCATGAATTCCGGTCAGCTTCATTCTGGTCGTATATCCGCAAACGAAGAATGCTGCTTCACCGCCGTGGTGTTTCATTCGGATATATTGGGAGGCGAGAGGTTTGATCTCGTTCGTGAGAAATATATTAATCCGCTAATCCAGCAGAAATTTGTCGCTCCTGCCCACATCAGCCATCATACTGCAGAGGAAAGAGAGCTATTGGCGTTGTTGCTGCAAGTGTTCGATTTGAATATTAATGAAAGGCCGTTATATGAGCTTTCTACAAAAGCATTGCTTCAATTGATCATTTCAAAGCTAATTATGCTGGGAGGTCCCGCTTTTCGTGAGCTTCCGCTTTCCGTCAATCCTACGCACATAGATCGATTAAAGCTGATTATCGAATATATGCAAGTAAACTATAGCAGTCCGATTCGATTGGAGGACCTCGCGGCGATCGTTTCTTTTAGCGAGTCTTATCTCTGCCGATACTTCAAGGGTTTTACAGGAAAAAGTCCACTGGAGTACTTAAACCAAGTGCGTGCACAGCGAGCGGCTTTACTATTGAAGGATACCAACAAGAAGGTTACAGAGATTTCACTGGATGTCGGCTTTAATACCTTGAGTTATTTTATCGGTGTGTTTAAAACGCATTTTGGTCATACACCTTCAGAATACCGGAAAAGATTAAGGACAAGCGAGGGTATGGGTGGATATTCACGAATCATTGTTTCTAGTTGAATAAAGCCTGATCGGGGGAGTGATTATTGTTGTTTGTTAAAATGAAGGAGAATGTGAAGTCATTTCTGTACGATTATTTAACGTTGAAAAAGAGGATTTTTATTATTTTCTTATGCAGTACATTGATTCCGTTTATTTGTATCGTTCTTATCTCGTATTACGCGATTTATTCCATACTTACTAATAAAATTCAGAGCGGTATTCAAAGTAATTTAAAACAAGTAGAGCTTTCCTTAGAAAGCACGATAAGCAATCTAAATCATGTCTCCCAGCAGCTTGCTTTTGCAGGAAGTGTGGGCAAGAAGTTGGATCAAATGTTATCGCTTCCAGCCAGTCAATCATTCGAACGCTCGCAAATGATAAGCGAATTAAAAGATGAATTAAGCTTAGTCACCTTTACCAATCCCAATATTGGTTTAACCTTATACTATTTTCAAAATGATCATACGTATGATCTCGAAAATTCGGGCGTAAAGGAGAATTTTTCCCCTGAGAAGTTGCCATTGCTTGCAGAATACTCGGGAATTTCTTATTACGGTCCTCATTTAAGCAACAATCAATTTGATAATAATTTTGTTTTATCTGCACGAAGGAAAGTGGATTTACCGCAGCGTGATGATGTCTATGTCTATATTGAAACGGGGTTTCATCTCACGCAAAACATTCTGAATAATGATCAATTTGGCGGAACAAATTCCCATGTTTTCCTAGATAATGACGGGAGAATCGCGTATAGCGAGCTTCCCAATACATTTGTGAAAGATACGATATTTCCCAACTTTTCTAAAGAAAAAACCTTTGGCACATATAATGAATTTTACTGGTTTAGGCAGGCAAGCAACCAAGGCTGGAGTATCGTGTCTGTCATTCCAAAAGCAGATTACAACAAAGAAATGAACCAGTGGTTTGTTCAAATCATGCTGTTTTCGCTCCTTTTTCTAGGGATGAGTTTACTCATGGCTTGGCTCTTATGGAAGATGGTATATCTCCCTTTGAATGGTTTTAATAGAGAAATCAAGCAGATGGCACAAAACAGAGTCCAGACCGTTACAGTACGAACAAAAATACCGGAGTTTGATTTTCTACTGCATCAATTTAGGCAAATGAGAGAACAGATATGGAATTTATTCGCCGAAGTCGAACGGAAAGAGAAGCGAAGAGTGGATCTTGAGGTAGAGAAGCTGCTCTATCAAATTAATCCCCATTTTTTAATGAATACGTTGGATACTGTGCATTGGTTAGCTGTCATGAACGGTCAGAACGAAATCGATCGTCTTGTATCCTCATTAAATAAGCTGCTGCATTATAATTTAGGCAAGCTGGGACAGGCCTCAACCATTTATGAAGAAATAGAAGCCTTAAAGCAATATTTGATTTTACAGCAAATTCGCTATGATTTTAAGTTTGATGTTCAGATGAATGTCGATGAAGAGGTATGGAACATGCCGGTTCCTCGTTTTATTCTCCAGCCGCTTGTCGAAAATTCACTTTATCACGGGTTAAGTGATGACGGGTATATTAAGGTAGATGTCAGTTTAATGAATACGATTCAGATCTCGATTCATGATAACGGTTCTGGGATGTCGGAGGAAACGATTCATAACCTATTACACAATCCGGAAGTTGAAAACAAAAAGGTTGGTATGGGGATTGGCTTAAATTATGTTAAGCGAATGCTTGAATCCCAATATGGCGAGCAGGCGGACCTGAGTATCAAGAGTGTGATCGGAAAAGGGACAACCATCCTTGTTTCCTTACCTATTATGGAGGTGAAATCCCAGCATGATTAAAGTGATGATTGTCGATGATGATAAATTGGTTCGCAAAGGTCTTATATCAGCCATGCCTTGGCACGATTTTGACATGGAGGTAGTCGGGGAAGCAAGTAATGGCGAGAAAGCCTTGGAATTTATAGCAGCGAACGCGATAGATTTATTGCTGACTGATTTAGCGATGCCTGTTATGTCAGGGATCGAATTACTGAAAATCGTGAGAAAGCAATATCCAAGCATTTATACCGTCGTGCTAACCTTTCATCAGGATTTTGAATATATCCAAGAGGCACTGAGACTTGGTGCTATTGATTATATTGCCAAGGTTCAGCTTGAAAAGGAGCGCTTTGAGGAAGTGTTGGAGCGGATCTACACGCGGATTAAGGAGGAGCAGAAGCATGCACCTAATCTGCATGATATCTTTTATGATAATGAGTCCTCTCATGGCATAGGTTCTTCGGTTCATGAAGGGGACAATCAGCTGGTGGCAGCTCAAAAAGACTTAAACGTAGTGAAAGAGCAATGGTCAGGTCATGAATGGGTCTATCAAGATAACCTATTTACAACACATATCCATGATTTGAAGCAGCTGCGTTTACCTCAAACGAAGCTGATCGGGTTGTTATATGCGTTAATCGATAAATGGAATCTTTTATTTCATCCAGTTGATTTGGCGACAATCCAATTGCCTGATTCTTTTGAAAGCTGGCATGAGGTTGAGGAATGGTTGATGGCTACTCGTGAAATGATTCGCAAGGCGATTGATAAACCTTCTTTTTCACAAGAGGTTGTAGACTGTGTGATGAAAGCAGTTTACATCGCGAATGAAGAAATGAAAGAGCAAATTACGGCCGCGAGCATTGCGAAACGGGTTAATATGAGTAGAAGCTATTTCAGCCAGTGCTTTAAAGAAATTGTAGGCATTAATTTTAGTGAGCATTTACGTCACAAACGTATTGAGAAAGCAAAGGAGTATCTGCTTTATACGAACAAAACGATTCTCTGGATTGCTGAGAACGTTGGATATATGGATGAAAAGTATTTTAGCCGCACCTTTCGTGAGCAAACAGGCCTGTTGCCAAGCGAATATAGGCTGAAGAGTGTGACGGGTAGAGAAATGTCCGAAAATTAGAGGGTCAAATGCTGCGAATTCATGAGAAAAAGGTGATTACCTGCGAATTCTCGGTCATTTACCCCTCTAAAGCTGTAACCGTTTTCCATCCTAGCAGCGTGATGTTTCGTGATACTTTTAGGGTGTAGATAAATTCTGAAAGCGAAAGAAGGGGCTTTATATGAGAAGATCTAAAAAAAGCATGCTGCTGTTACTTGCCGGGATGCTAGTCGTACTATCCGCATGCTCAGAGAAGGCGAAGGAATCACCTAAAGCGGAGGCTACGCCTGCGCAAACGGGAGCAGCGCAAACAGCAGCTGCGCCAACAGAAGCGGGGCCATTCGCCAAATCGGCCAAACCGATTACGATTAAAATTGGTAAAGATGTAGATGCTTCCGATAAGAGCTTGCCAGCGGGAGACTCGCCTGAAAACAACCCGTATACCCGTTATATCAAAGATAACTTGAATATCGATACCAAAATTGTTTGGCAGGCTGCCAGCGGTAAGGATTACGACCAAAAAGTTAATTTATCCATTGCCAGTAACGATTTGCCGGATGCGTTGGTTGTGAAAGATACACAGTTCAGACAAATGGTGAAAAGCGGTCAACTCGCGGATCTTACCGAAGTTTATAATAAATACGCCTCACCTGCGATCAAACATATCATTGAAACGACGCAAGGGCTTGCGCTTAAAGCGGTCACCGTTGATGGAAAGATGTATGCCCTTCCTAACGTCACGACAGAATCAGATATGGTTCATATGATGTGGATTCGCAAGGATTGGTTGGACAAATTAGGCCTTCAACCGCCTAAAACAATGGACGATCTAGAAAAAGTAGCCAAAGCTTTTGTCGAACAAGATCCTGACGGGAATGGAAAAGCCGATACCATTGGCATAACAGGTCCGCAATTAGGCGGTTTACTGAATGCCGATTTTATCAATCCTAATAATAATAACTATGGTTTCGACCCTATCTTTTCTTCGTATCATTCCTATCCAGGATTTTGGTTAAAAGGTGCTGATGGCAAAACAACCTATGGCTCCCTTCAGCCAGAAACGAAGCAAGCTCTCTCGAAGCTGCGTGATCTCTATTCCAAAGGTTTAATTGATAAGGAAATGACCATTCGGAAGGATGCGCAGGAACTGATTAAGAATGGAACTTCAGGCATTTATTTTGGACTATGGTGGGCTGGCGGGTACGGTCCATTAGCCGATGCGATTAAGAATAATCCGAAGGCAAATTGGCAAGCGTATACGGCTCCATTGGATGTGAATGGTGAATTCACACCGCACATGGGGAACCCGTCCAATCAATATCTGGTTGTTCGTAAAGGTTATGAGCATCCGGAAGCCGCTATTCAAATGGAAAATCTTTTGCTGCGCGATGAATCCAAATTCGATGTCAAAGTGGCAATTGGAAACTATCCTTTACGTGTTGTTTTTGCCCCAATGGATGAGATGGATGTCACTTACAAGATGATGAAAGAGGTTCTTGCAGGCACCAAGAAACCGGAGGATCTAGATATTCCAGGATATAAATTACTAAAAGCCGATGCTGAAAAAGTGAAAAAAGTAAAACTCGAGCCTTATGACAAGAATGATATTCAATACTGGGATCCTAACGCGGATTTAGGGACATGGAAGCGTATGTACTCCACATTCGTAGGGATATCCCCGCTGCAGCAGCCGTTCAAGAAAACCTATAGCGTGACCTATTCGCAGACGAAAACCATGGAAAGCAAATGGGCTTTACTTGATAAATTAGAGAAGGAAACATTCCTCAAAATTATCATGGGAGCTGCGCCGCTGGATTCCTTTGATAAGTTCGTACAAGATTGGAAGAAGCAAGGCGGAGATCAAATTCTGACTGAAATCGATGAGAGTATCAAACAGTAAGAAAGCATGGAGGCGTCAGAGAACTCTGGCGCCTTTCCCTTACAATAGAGAGAATGGAAGTGATCGGTAGGATGGTTACGAAGGGGTTTGCCAAGCATTACTATCTCATGCTTCTTCCTGGATTTATTTGGTTGACGCTGTTTAGTATCGTGCCTATGTTCGGGATTGTCATTGCTTTTCAAGATTTTAATCCAGGTCTAGGCATGTTTCATTCCGATTGGGTCGGATTGGAAAATTTCAAGTATATGTTCACACTTAATGATAGTAAAACGGTGTTTATTAATACGTTATTTATTGCGGTTATGAAAATTATCGCGAATATGGTTGTACCGCTTATTTTCGCTTTATTGTTGAATGAATTACGCATTGCGTTTTTAAAAAGATGGGTGCAAACGATTGTTTATTTACCGCATTTTCTATCATGGGTCATTCTTTCGGGTATCTTGTTGGACGTATTGTCTTATAAAGGACCTGTTAACAGCATCTTGGGCATATTCGGTATTAGCCCGACTTTGTTTTTTGCAAAAGCGGAATTGTTCCCTTTTATCATCGTGGGAAGTGATGTGTGGAAGGAATTCGGATTTAACACGATTATTTTTTTGGCGGCTTTAACGGGAATCAATCCGGCTTTATACGAGGCGGCTGCCATTGACGGCGCCACTCGCTGGCAGCGTTTACTTCATGTCACACTGCCTGGAATTATGACAACGGTTATTTTACTTTCTGTACTCAGCCTAGGTAATGTCCTCAATGCTGGATTTGACCAAATTTTCAACCTCTATAATCCTCTTGTTTATTCGAGCGGGGATATTATTGACACATGGGTCTATCGGACAGGGTTATTGAATCTCCAGTATGGATTGGCAACGGCAATGGGACTATTAAAATCAGTCATCAGTTTTCTTCTAATTACAACCTCCTATTTCCTAGCTGCTAAGTTTGCAAATTATCGTATTTTTTAATATAAAGGAGCATGAAAATGGTCAAAGAAACAACAATCGGCTCCAGAGTATTCGATCTTTTCCTTATCGTGCTGCTGGTTGGCATAGCGTTATTATGTGTTCTTCCTTTATGGTATACCCTTGCTGTTTCGTTAAGTGATAACGCAGCAGCATCCTCGGGGCAAGTTGGCTTATGGCCGGTGGGGTTTAATTTTAACTCTTATCATGAGATCATGGGTGACAGTAAGTTTTTCAACTCGTTCTGGATTTCCATACAGCGAGTCGTGTTGGGATCGAGTCTTAACTTCGTGATTATTATTCTGATGGGTTACCCTTTATCCAAAAATGCGAAGGACTTACCATTTCGAAATGTGCTAATGTGGATATTGGTGTTTACCATGTTATTTAATGGAGGATTAATTCCTTGGTATCAAACGGTTAAATCTTTAGGCTTGATCAACAACATCTGGGCGCTTGTTCTAGGGAACAGTGTACCGATTTTCAGTGTGATTCTGGTCATTAACTATTTCCGCAATCTGCCTAAGGAATTGGAAGAGGCGGCACTTGTCGACGGTGCGGGGCCTTGGTATATGCTTATCAAAATTTTCATTCCACTGGCGGTTCCCGTGTTGGCAACTGTAACTTTGTTCAGCATCGTCTATCACTGGAATGAGTTTTTTAATGGCCTTGTGCTGATGTCGAATGCGGATCATTACCCGCTGCAAACTTACATTCAGCAATTGGTCGTTATTGTGGATGCTAATACCATGACCGCGGAACAAATACAGAAGATGAGTGAGCTTTCTAATCAGACCTTGAACGCGGCTAAAATCTTTATTGCTATGATCCCGGTTCTCGTCATTTACCCGTTTCTTCAACGATTTTTTATTCATGGGATTACGTTGGGGTCTGTTAAGGAATGATCAAGCCAGGGGCTATGCTAAGGGTTTCGGAATTTGCCCAAGGAGACGAGGAAATACCTGAATCTCAGGGAAGCGGAACGAGAGGCGAAGAAGCACTTGAAGTTGTGTAAGCGGAACGAGGAACGAAGAAGCACCCGAAGTTGTGTAAGCGGAACGAGAAGCGAAGAAGCACTTGAAATCGTGTAAGCGGAACGAGGAGGCGTTATTTGGGCGAAAACACGCGAAATCGTGGGGAAGCGGAACGTAGAGGCGTTATTTCGTATTTTTTGCCTCTGGAACGTTCAATTTCGCCCGAATAGCGTCCTCACGTTCCCTTAATTCGATTTATAGTGCAGATCTCCCGAAATAGCGCATCTACGTTCCGCGAACTAGCGGTAAAGTGGCATTCCATTGCCCATAGTCCGCAAATGAAAACAGCACTAAATAAATAACAAGGACAGTTGGGCGGGTAAAACCTGCAGCTCAGCTGTCTTTTTAATTCTCGGAATAAAAAAGGCTGTCTTCAAGTAGATTTCTACTTTTGAGACAGCCTTTGGTGTTTTCTATCCTCACCGAAAGAGAGATTAGCGCCTCTAGGGGCTTTATTTTAGATCAAGTATTCATCTGCCTTGAACTGCTTTTGTGATGGAATTACTTGGCATTATTATCGATAACGTGAGAGTTGCCAAGCTGATTAGGGCGCATACGATGGCCATAGCGTGGAGTCGCTGTGTGGTGATTTCATGACTAAAGATGGCTCCAAGTAAACTGGAGGAGAGGATCGTCCCCATAAATCTGGAGGTCATGAACAAGCCCGAAGCTATCCCTGTCTCTGCAGCGGATACATAGGAATATAAGGCTGTCTGCAATCCGAGATTTTGGAATCCGCTGCTCAAGCCGAATACGGATAGGATGGCAAATATCGCCAAGGAAGCGGAATGCTCATGAATCAGCATTATGAGCAGTGAACCCGCTATAACGATAAGCGAACCTGTGATTAGCGGTGTTTTGGAGCCGGAATTGTCAATCCATCTGCCAACCAGTGGCGTAGTGAAAATCCCTAATCCTGACAAGGCCAGCATCATCATGCCAACCTGCTGCGCATCGAATTGCCGGACTTGCTGTAAGTAAGAAGGAATGCTGAACATGATCGAGTAGAACACGATGTTGACACAAATAAACTGGATATAGACCAAACAAACGTTGAGATTTTTTTTCAAAAAGATCACATCAATAAACGGCTGGGTGCGCTTTAACTCAAACTTATAGAATACATAACTCAGCACTAAGCTGGTTAAAAGAAACCAGAAGTTGACCTTCTTTTCGAAGGAAAGAAAGAAAAATAGCCAACTGATGATTAGTGCTGCAAAAAAGGAAATGCCCCACAAATCCAGTCCGCCTTTGGCGAGTGACTTGCGCGGGCCGTCTTTCGGAAGAATTCGGATAGAAAGCAGAAAAGCAATGAGGATTACCGGAAAGTTAACAATGAAAATAGCTGGCCAATCCCCATATTGGATCAAAAACCCGCCAATAGACGGACCGAGGGCCGCCGACGTGGAAGAAAAAATCGACATCACGCTTAGTGCCCTAGCTTGATTATCTGTGATACTACTGCGAATAATCCCCATTCCGGCTGGGTATAGCGAAGATGTTCCTATCGCTTGAATGACGCGAAAGCCAATAAGCCAGCCAATGCTCGGTGCCAGCGGAGCTAGCAAGGATGACACTGTAACGAGTGCAAGTCCAATTAAGAAGATACGTTTGCGACCGAAGATATCGCTTATCTTCCCCATAATTGGTTGAGCAATAGCACTGGCCACATAATAAGTCGCGATCAGCCAAGAGATAGCACTATAAGTGACATGAAATTCGGCCTGCAGCCGTGAGAATGCAACAGAAATCATCGACGTATTCAGTGGATTTAAGAGAACTCCAAGGCCAACAGCTGTGATTAGCCAAAGCTGCTTGTTTTTATTAAGCATATCATTTCTCTCTTTCTCTTTTTTTAATTCATTATAATCCTATTTAAGTTGGACTGCTTGATAAAAATCGGTTAAAGCGTAACACCTATTTACAATGCGCAAGCGTAAAAAAATAAGAAATCTATATGATCTTAAGAAATTAAAATGCGATTCATTAAATTATTAATACTTTATGAGAAAAGAGATATATCCGGTTGTGGTTAAAGCTTCTATGATCGAAATGTAAACGCTTTGTAAAATGTCATTCATGCTTACGTGTACATGTAGGAAGAAAGGGGCTGTTATCAAAAATTATCCGAGTGTTAATCTATCTCTTCATGATAACTTTTGCTCGAGATTCCAACGGGAGTCACTTTCCTATTAAAGAAAGCGGGGATTGTGTATGGAAAAAGGAAAAAGATGGATAGTCGGACTGCTAGCTTGCATGGTTGTCCTCTCGGCTTGTTCCAAGGAAAATGATGAGAAGGATGCTAATTCAACGAAAGATAAGACTAACGCAGAGCAAAGCACTGCGACCCCAAGTATTGCTGCATCGAAAACGGATTTGTATAAAATGGCGGAGCCTGTAAATACATCTTTTATTTTGAGGGTTAACCCCGATTTAAAGCTGCCGCAAGGCGACACCATGGACAACAACCTGTTTACTCGTTATATCTCGGAGCAGACGAATATTAACTTCAAGCTGCAATGGTACGCTTCCAATACCGACTACGAACAAAAAGCGAAGCTTGCGATCGCAAGCAATGATCTTCCGGACGCTATAATTGTGGATGAGAAGCAATTCCGCGCGATGGCCGAGGGAGGTCAAATCGAAGATCTGACCGATGTGTATAACAAATATGCTTCGGACGAAGTCAAGAAGTATTACGATTCAACCAAGGGAAGAGCGCTAAAGCAGGCTACTTTCAACAAAAAGCTGATGGCCCTTCCGAATATCGTTCCGCAAGCAGACGCCTATGTGTTGACTTGGCTTCGCAAGGACTGGCTTGACAAGCTAGGACTGCCTGAGCCGAAGACGCTCGAAGACGTTGAGAAAATTACGGAAGCTTTCATCAAAAGAGATCCTGATGGAAATGGCAAAGCCGATACGGTCGGAATTACCGGCAACAATTCAACAATAACGCAGTGGTATGGACACGATTTCAGGGCCATTTTCAATGTTTATAACTCGCACCCTGGCATTTGGTATAAAGATTCATCCGATAAAGTTGTGTATGGCTCGACGACACCAGAAGCGAAGCAAGCCTTGGTTAAAGCCCGTGAATTTTATGCGAAAGGGCTGTACGACAAAGAGTTTGCCACACGCAAGGATCCGAATGAATTGGTCGTAAGCGGTCAAACGGGCCTATTTTTTCAGGCATGGTGGGAGCCGTTCTCACTTGGAGACGCGATTAAGCGCGATCCCAAAGCCGACTGGAAAGCTTATGCAATTACCGGCGTCAATAGCAAATACAATGTGTCGATGGTAGCGACAAGCAGTTCTTTCCTTGTTGTGAAAAAAGGCAATAAACAGCCGGAAGCTCTCATGAAGTATTTGAACTTTGTCACTCGTTTTTTCAAATCGCCAACCGCAAATGATCTCAAAATCGACCATGTTCAGTATGTATCCATACTGCCTCTTACGCTCAATATTGATTACGAGGACACAGCAACGAAGAAGCATGACATGCTTGTGCAAGCGAACGAAGGGAAGCTTTCACCTGATCAATTAACCCCGGAGATGAAGGGCCATTATGAACGCTGGCAGCGAGTACTCGCATCCTCTGGCAAACCAGATCCAGCGGATTGGTCTGCACCTTATGCGTATTTGTACGGCATTGGGGCATTCCCTAAGGAAGAGGCTCAGAACAAAGTCTACCCAGCGTATACAGGGACTACGCCTACAATGGATAAGAAATGGTCCAACTTGCAGAAGTTAGAGGACGAGACATTCTTCAATATCGTTTTGGGTAAAAAACCGATCGAAGCGTTCGATCAATTCGTCTCTGACTGGAAAAATCAGGGTGGTGAACAAATTACGAAAGAAATCGAGGCAGAGCTCCAAAAGTAAACTCAGGAAGAGAGGGAATAACCGTGCATAAGATAACAGCAGCTTTGGTGTTAGTTGCAAGTATTCTTTTTTCGATGGTCCCTGTCGCTGCACCTCTCGCACATGCCGAGAGCGGCGGAATTGACATGTGGGTCGTAAACCCCTTGAAAACCGTATACCGAACGAGCACTCTGCCCAGTAATCCACAAGACAATATAAGTTTGGTGTCTGCCAAAAACGAGTATGAAAGCTCGCAAATTGCTGTAAGAAGCGATGCGGAATTTGAAATCACAAAAGTTGAATTCTCCGATCTCCAAGCATCTGGGAATAAAACACTTTCCAAGGACAACATGAGCTATCATTTCGTGGAATATGAACTTAAGGATACCGTTCAACCGAATGTGCATTATCCGGATCGTGTGGGCAACCTCATTTATCCGCCATCTGATATTCCCGATCCTTTATCCAATGAAGCATCCATACACGTAGCGGCGAATTCGACGCAACCCATTTTTATAACCAATTATGTGCCTTCTGCAGCAATGCCTGGCATTTATCACGGTACCATTAAGGTAAAGACGACCTTGGGCGACTACAGCGTACCGATTCAAGTTGATGTGGAAAATGTTGAAATTCCCAAAATCACAAATGCTAATTTTGTGAATTACCAATGGACCATGACGAATGGCTTTACCTGGGATAACTATGATGTAGGGAAATATTACTACGGCGTAGAGACTTATAGTGATGAATGGTTCCAATTAATGGATAATTTCGCCAAAGTAATGGCAGATCACCGTCAGAACATGGTATGGATTAGAACCGACCTCTTTTTGAATGCGAAAGGGACGACGTACTCAGACTTCAATGACGGGATTCCACAGCATATTGATTGGTCGTTATTTGACCGGTATGTGCAAACCTTTATCGACAGGGGCATCACCAATTTCGCCAATATTCACTTGATAGGCGCGTTAAATCAAATCATGCCAAACGAAGAGAAGCAAGATGCCTGGAAGACGGATTTGCCGGATGCTCTTCCGAAGACGGATGCATTTCTGGAGCATTATCTTACTGCGTTAACCGATCATTTGAAAGCAAAAGGCTGGCTTGACGGCGATTTCACTTGGTACCAGCACATCCGGGATGAACCTTCAACCGAGAAGGATCGGAATTACTGGACCTATGTTGCTAGAAAAGTAAAACAAGTCGCTCCTAAGTTTAAGACCATGGATGCAGACCCAAATGGTGTTCTGTTGGCTAATGGAACGAAGCCCTATGTTGACGTGTGGGTACCGTTAACTCCGGCTTTTCAGGAGAAGAAGGAGCTGTATAAAGCGGAGCAGGCCGCTGGTAAAGAAATGTGGGTCTACACCTGTGAAGTCAATACGCCCCCTTGGCTTAATCGATTCTGGACGCAGCCCACTTTAACAGGAAGGCTGCTATTCTGGAATCTTAGCCAGGATGGTGTAACAGGCCATTTGCATTGGGCGTGGAATGCCTGGTACGTAGGCAGCTGGTTTGGAGATTCAACGATTGTATATCCCGATAAAAACAAACAAACGGTCAAAAGCTCGCTTCGCTACGAAGCCCAAAGAGATGGACTTGAAGACTATGAGCTGATGCACACGATCAAGCAAACGAATCCGGGATTGGCCAAGAAGATAGCCGACAATGCTGTGAGCCCGGATGATCCAAGGAAGTACACGCTTGATCCGGAGTATGTAATGACGCTTCATAACTATTTGGTCAAAGCGGCAGCAGGCGCGGATGTTGGCGAGATTCCTTCGTCCACAAGTCCATATGATGGTCAAGAAATACCAATGACGTACATGGTAGACAGCGCTAATGGCGATATTCGCTATACCGGCGAATGGTTCTCAAAGAGCAGCCAGTTTGCCTATTCGAAAAGCGTTCAAGCGACTTCGAGTAAAAATAATTCGCTGGAATATGATTTTGTCGGCTCGGGAATCGATGTCATTGTGGAGAAAAATCAGGCCTCTGGGAAAGTGATCATCTCCGTAGACAATGCAAGCCCCGTTATCGTGGATCTGTACGAGAAAGTCCAACACGACTATTTCACGATTTATAGCAAGATGAACCTTTCTGAAGGGGATCAACACACCATTAAGATTACGAACCTGGAAGGAAAAGAAATCAGCTTTGACGCATTCCGGGTACATAGGTACGCAGGACAGCAAATCTATGATGCTTCTCTGAAAAGCTTGGATCTTACTAATGCTCCTCAGTTTGAGTTTAACCATAACATCACCAATTACCGGATCATGCTGCCCGACAATGTGAACTCAATCTCTTTAACTCCGATACAAACAGACGAAAAAGGCACTTTACTCATTAACGGTAAAAAATTGAGAAGTGGTGCGACTGTCGTTGCCAACATTCCAACTGGAAAAAGCACTATCACTCTCCAATCCACCGCAAGTGATGGCGTCACTACGAAAACGTACACACTATCTTTTGTGAAGGGGGTTAAGAATGAGCCGGGCACCAATATCGCACGGAGCTATTCGGATATTACCGCTACTCTGACGCGTCCGCTTGATCAGGGCGGGGTTACGTATGGCCCGGCTAAGATGGTCGACGGCAGTTACGGCACGATGTTTGCCAGTTGGCAGGGTTACTTTGATGATCATCCATTCCCGCATGAGTTCGTCATTTCATGGGACAATAAGCAGTCATTTAACACCATTGTCATGGCGACACCATCTGGTCTCATTCAGGGAATCAATGATATTGATGTCTTGGTCTCAAAAGATGGCATCAATTATCAAACGGTCGCGCAGCGAGTTCCGATCACCTGGACGAGCAACAAAGATGATGGCGTTATGGAGCTCACTTTCGCAAATATCCCAGCAGTTTCAGATGTCACGAAGCTGAAAATCCAGATCAATAATGCTTACAACGCTACGTGGCGGATGTATGCCGTTTATGAACTTGAGCTATACAACCTACCGGAGAATGAAGTTGCTTTCGAAGGCTTAGGTAATCAGATTCAGGCAAGTGCAGGTCCTAACGGAACGATTAGCCCGAGCGGTGAAGTCGCTGTAAACGAAGGCGATAATAAAGCCTTCACGTTCTTGCCTAATCCAGGATTTGCAGTCGATAAGGTAACCGTAGACAGCAGAGAGGTAACGGTAACCGGCAATGTCTACACGTTTGATAAAGTGACCTCCAGTCATACAATCAATGTCACTTTCAAAGGAGCCGGCACCGGCACCGGTAGCAACAAAATTCAGACGGGCGCGGGTCCTAACGGAACGATTAGCCCTAGCGGTGAAGTCACTGTAAACAATGGCGATAATAAAGCCTTCACGTTCTTGCCTAATCCCGGATACTTAGTCGATAAGGTCACCGTTGACAGCTTAGAGGTAACGGTCACTGGCAATGTCTACACATTCGATAAAGTGACCTCCAATCATACGATCAATGTCACTTTCAAAGGAGCCGGCACCGGCACCGGCAGCAACAAAATTCAGGCGAGCGCGGGTCCTAACGGAACGATTAGCCCTAGCGGTGAAGTCACTGTAAATACTGGCGATAATAAAGCCTTCACGTACTTGCCTAATACTGGATATCTAGTCGATAAGTTAACCGTAGACAGCAGAGAGGTAACGGTAACCGGCAATGTCTACACGTTTGATAAAGTGACCTCCAATCATACGATCAACGTCACTTTCAAAACAAGCGGCAATGGCGGAGGAGCTTATTCGGGCAGTGCCGTAGAGGATCATACGGATAAGTATTTCGTCAAACCGGAGGAATTCGCTAAGCCTGACGGAGTAGGTAAAGTCACGATTGCGATAGGAGCCGATATCAAACAAGTCGTGCTGCCGTCCAATGTGCTTGAACTTCTGGCAGCGAATCAACTAGTCTTTCAGACGGATCAGCTATCGATTACTGTGCCGGTTGAAGTTCTAAAGCAGTTAGTCGATAAGATACCTGCAGATGAACGAAAAGACAGCCATATTGCGCTGAATCTCAATCAATTGCCGCGCTCCGAGGCAAATGTCCTACTGGCCAAGGCACATGTAACAGGCCAGACGAAAGTGACACTGGTCGGAGATCTAGTCGATCTGAGCTTGGTAGTGGTTAGAAAGGATGGGCTAACCGTTGGTGTTTCCAAATTTGATAAACCGATCATGATTCGGTTAAAAGTTGACAAGACCGCTAACCCGAATCTATCAGGTGTTTATTTTATTGCTGAAACTGGGTCGATCGAATACGTCGGAGGAAAATATGACAATGGTGAAATCGTTGCAGGAGTCGAGCATTTCAGCAAATATGCGGTGCTTGAAGTGAAGAAGTCGTTCTTGGATGTGCCTTCTTCCCACTGGGCGTTAAGCGTGATTCAAGAACTGGTTAACAAAGGAATATTGAACGGTGTCAGCGAAAACTCCTTTGAGCCGAATCGAGCCGTCACCCGCGCAGAATTTACGAGTATGCTCGTTAGAGGGCTGAAGCTTTCGGCAAAAGGAGAGCGCCTATTTAGCGATGTCGCAAGCGACGCATGGTACTCCGATGCGGTTGCTATCGCTTATCACTCGGGTATTGTGACAGGGAAAAGCGAGAGCCTATTTGATCCGAACGCTCCAATTACAAGACAAGAGATGGTTGCCATGATGATGCGGGGTTATAAGCTAACCAAGTCAAATCAGGCAAACGGGAATAAGGCTTCTTCTTTTACGGATGAATCCGATGTAGCCCCATGGGCTCTTGAATCTGTAAGGGAGGCCGCAGCACTTCAACTTATAGACGGCGTGGAGCTCAGCAAGTTTGTCCCAAACCGTGTAGCTACCCGTGCGGAAGCGGCTATGATGCTGAAGCGGGTACTCCAGTAAGGAGATGAGAACTTAATGCGGTATCGATCCATTCAGAAACATTATCACGCCATGCTGCTTCCCGGGGTTGTCCTGCTCTTTATTTTCAGCATTGTCCCGATGTTCGGAGCGCTTATTGCCTTTCAAGATTTTAAAATCGGCCTCGGTATCTGGAAATCTCAATGGGTCGGATTCGAGAACTTTCAGTATCTGTTCCAACTGCCTGACAGCAAAAGGATACTAACGAACACCTTGTTCCTCTCGATTATGAAAATCATAGCGAACCTTTGCATCCCCTTACTATTCGCTATTTTGTTGAACGAGTTGAGAAGAAAAACGTTCAAACGGTGGGTACAAACGATCGTCTACTTACCTCACTTCTTGTCTTGGGTTATTTTATCGAGCGTGATTACCGATATTCTGCAGATCAAGGGCCCAGTCAACGAGCTGCTCCAAGTATTCGGTTTCAAACCGATCCTGTTTATGATTAGCAACAGCTGGTTTCCCGGCATTGTGATTACATCCGACGTTTGGAAAGATTTCGGCTTTAACGCAGTTATTTATTTGGCTGCGTTAGCCGGAATCAATCCTTCCTTATTCGAAGCGGCTGGTATGGATGGAGCAAATCGGATGAAGCAGATTTGGCATGTGACAATTCCTTCTCTCCGACCGACGATTGTCTTGCTGGCGACATTAAGCCTGGGCAGTATACTTAACGCCGGCAATGCCGGATTTGATCAAATCTTGAATCTTTATAATCCGCTCGTTTACGAATCGGGAGACATCATTGATACGTACGTCTACAGGGCCGGTATATTGGACGGCCAGTATGGCTTAGCCACAGTGGTCGGACTTCTGAAATCCGTGATAGGTTTTATTCTCATAATGACATCGTATAAACTGGCTAGCAGATTTGCAAACTATCGTATTTTTTAACAGGGGAGATGGGGACTGTGGTGCGAAGCCAAACAATCGGGTACAAGATTTCGGCCTACTTACTCTACGTGCTGATGGGCGGTGTAGCGCTGCTTTCGCTCGCTCCAATTTGGTATACGGTCGCCATTTCATTTAGTGATAAAGCAGCGGCTGCAGCAGGAAGTGTCACGTTCTGGCCGATTGGATTCAATGTATTTTCTTACAAGACCTTATTGGGTGATACAGCGTTTTTAAGAGCATTTGTAACATCCGTGAAGCGGGTTCTGCTTGGAGGCTCGATTAACTTTCTATTGACGGTTCTCATGGCTTATCCGTTGTCCAAAGAAACAAGCGAATTCCGCTCTCGACATCTGTATATGTGGTTTCTCGTATTCACCATGTTGTTTAGCGGAGGAACCATTCCGCTCTATATCGTCGTGAAGGAACTAGGACTTTTTAATTCCATTTGGTCCTTGGTGCTGCCAACTGCCGTACAGGTGTTTAATGTCATGCTGCTGCTGAATTTTTTTCGGAGTATTCCAAAGGAGCTGAATGAAGCAGGTGAAATGGATGGGGCTGGCCCTTGGTATATGCTGGTCAAGGTATCCCTGCCCCTATCCGTACCAGCGCTTGCCACGATAACTTTATTCAGTATCGTCAACCACTGGAATGCGTTTTTCGATGGCATGATTTATATGCGCAGCTTTGACAAATATCCGCTTCAGGCCTACATTCAACAGCTAGTCGTGCAAGTGAATATGAAGGAAATGTCCAGCGATCCCAATCAGTTGGATCTGCTGGCGAAAATGTCTAATAAAACGTTAAATGCATCGAAGATCGTCATTTCGATGCTGCCGATTCTGTTGATTTATCCATTTCTACAAAAGTATTTCATTCACGGTATTATGTTGGGATCTGTCAAAGAGTAATGCGAACGGGAGTGTGTGTCATGGCGAATGTGGGGATTATCGGTATGGGGGAACGGGCAAGCTGGATCGCAAAGTTGCTTTTGCAATATGAACAAGGCGTTCAGATTCAAGCCATAACGGATATAGATCCGAAGCGGGCCCAATTAAAGGCTGAAGCTCGGGGAATGGACACGCAGAATGTGAGATTCTATACGGATGCGGACCAAATGCTCGATAGTGAAAAGCTGGATGGCATTATCATTGGGACACGATGCTCGCTGCATACGGCGATGGCAGTCAAGGTGTTAAAGCGAAATTTACCTTTATTTCTTGAAAAACCGGTATCGACTTCGATGGAGGATTGGCAGCGATTGGAGCAGGCAAGAAAGCAATCTAGAAGTGAAGTTGTCGTATCCTTCCCGCTGCGCGTCTCCGCGATGGTTAAGATGGCGAAGGAGATTGTTCAATCGGGCAAACTTGGCACCGTGGAGCATGTTCAAGCGATTAATAATGTGCCGTATGGCTATGATTACTATCACACCTGGTATCGGGACGAAGAGGAGACCGGCGGGTTATTTCTACAAAAGGCAACGCATGATTTTGATTATATCAACCATCTGCTTGACATCCGGCCAGTCCAAATCTGCGCAATGAAATCCAAACAAATTTTTAAGGGCAATCATCCAGAAGGTCTTCGTTGTGTGAATTGTGATGAATACCACACATGTCCTGAAGGGCCTTACGTAAAAAAACACTTTCGCGGTGAAGCGCTAGTAGAGAACAGCTTATGCTGCTTTGGCGCAGATACCGGCAATGAGGATTCAGGCAGCGCCATCATTCAATATGAGACGGGGATGCACGTGTCTTATTCGCAAAATTTTTTTGCGCGGAAGAAAGCAGCTGCCCGGGGAGCAAGGATGCTCGGATACAAAGGCACTTTGGAATTTGATTGGTATACCCAAGAGTTACAAGTATTCATGCACCACACCTCACGAGTGGAGAAATACGAGATAAGTACGGAAGACGGCCATGGTGGCGGAGATGAAGTGTTGGCACTGAACTTCATTCATGTCATGAAGGGAACAGAAAGGTCAGTTGCTCCATTGGAGGCTGGGTTGCTTAGTGCTCTGATGTGTTTGAGTGCCAAGGAATCTGCAGCGAACAGCATGTTTATCACCTTTCCGGAAAGTCGTTAAGAAATTAAGAAATTCATATCATATTAAATATTTAAGTGGTCAATCATAAGATTTTAATACTTTAAGCAGAATGCGATATAGGCAATTCGGGTTTAAAATCTTATGATCATCATGCAAAGTAAAGCGTTTACAATATGGTGGAAAGGAGCGAATCCATTGAGTCAGGTAACAACTTTAACATCGAGAACTGGTTATCAAGTAAAGAAATCAAGAAAAGGTTTTTTTTATGAGCTTTGGAAAAATGGATGGTATTATATGATGGCACTGCCGGGCTTACTATTTTTTATTATCTTTAGTTACTTGCCTTTGCCTGGGATTATCATTGCATTCAAAGATTACAGATTCGCAGACGGCATTTTCGGAAGTAAGTGGGTGTGGTTTGATAACTTTAAATTTTTCTTTAACGGCGAATACGCATGGAGGACGACGTTCAACACGTTGTTCATTAATGCGAACTATATCATCTTTGGAACACTTTTTGCCGTTGCTTTTGCGCTTCTTTTAAATGAAGTTAAAAATGGGCTCTTAAAAAGGTTATATCAAAGCTTCATGTTTCTACCTTATTTCTTCTCTGCGATTGTAGTCGGTGATTTTGTTTATTTAATCTTCAGTACAAAATTTGGCGTTGCGAACCAATTGCTGACGCTTGCCAGTAGATCTCCGATTGATTGGTACTCCAGCTCACAATATTGGGTTTCCATCTTAGTGGGTGTGTTCATCTGGAAAAATACAGGCTATGCGGTTGTAATGTATCTGGCAACCATCGTAGGCATTGACGACGAGCTGTATGAAGCGGCCGCACTAGACGGTGCTAGCAGATGGCAGATGATACGCTACATCACGTTGCCATTGTTAATTCCAACAATTATTATACTGACCCTTTTATCCATCGGTAAAATGTTCTACGGTGATTTCCAAACCATTTATTCCATCGTAGGCGATAATGGCTTGTTATTTACAACAACAGATGTCATTGACACCTATGTGTTTAGGGCTGTCAAATCGGTAGGGGATATCAGCATGCCAGCTGCTGTTGGGTTATATCAATCCGTTTGCGGGTTTATCACCGTTATCGTGTGCAATTGGGCAGTTAAAAAATATAACAATGAACACTCGTTGTTTTAGTCAGGGGTGGAGTAGTGAGCAACCAAGGAAGAGCTTCGCAAGTTCTATTCCACATCATCTTTATCGTATTTTGTTTATTTACCACAATTCCCTTTATTCTTACGATGATCGTGTCAGTGTCGGACGAGAACTCCGTCGTAAAGAATGGCTATCGATTCATTCCTGACCACTTTTCGTTAGACGCATTTAGGTTAATTTTCGCATCAAGCGAGATCTATAAAGCCTACAGCGTATCCATAATCGTTACCCTGGTAGGCACAGGACTTAGTTTGCTTGTGACCACAATGCTGGCCTATGCGATCGCCGTACCCAAAGTAAAATACAGAAACGTGATCGCACTTTGCATTTTTATTCCCATGATTTTCAACGCAGGACTTGTCCCGTGGTATATATTTATTACAAAGTATTTGCATCTAAAAAATTCCATCTTCGCCTTGATTTTACCGATGCTAGTAAGCCCATTTAATGTATTCCTGGTTCGGAACTACTTTAAATCATTACCTCCGTCTTTGGTGGAATCGGCAGAGATTGAAGGGGCGAATCCGCTGTACATTTTCGCCAAGATTATCCTTCCACTTTCCACGCCCATCACTGCGACCATTGCTTTATTCTACTCCTTGGCTTATTGGAATGACTGGAACTTGGCGCTCTGGTTAATTGATAAGCGAGAATTATATCCTCTGCAGTTTATGCTGTTCAAGATTCAATCCATGATTAACTTCATGAGTTCAGGCGGCAATTATGGTGTAGGCAACACGACGCTGCCATCTGTCACTGCGCAAATGGCGATGGTTTTGGTAACGATCGGTCCGATCGTTCTTATGTATCCTTTTGTTCAAAAGTATTTTATTAAAGGCATCATGATTGGAGCAGTCAAAGGTTAAACCAAATAATGAAACGGGAGGAATAACATTGAAACAATTACATGTAAAAGCAACGGGCGTCACTTTGGCGCTCACGATGATGATGAGTTTAATGGTTGCTTGTTCGAAGGATGAGGGTAAAAAGCAATCGCCACAAGCGACGGGGGATGCAAACGCTACAGCATCGACTAAATCGGCTGCAGTGAAACCCAAAGCTGAAGGAACGGTGAAATTTGTTTTGCCAGGTGATGCTCCCAAAGATTTGGCAGGCGTTCAGAAAGCTATGGAAGAAAAAATGAAAACGGACGGTTTGAACATCAAGCTGGAATTCACGTATTTCCCTTGGGACCAGTACAATAACAAGCTCAATCTCATTGCTGCTTCCGGTGAGAATTACGATCTTGCCTGGACGCATGTCAGCTGGTTGTCCCAAATCGCAGCTAAAAATGTCATTATGCCACTGAACGATTTAATTGAGGAGCAGGGTCAGCAGCTAAAAACGAGTATTCCGGCTGCAAGTTTCATGAGCTCGTCTATTGACCAGAAAATTTACGGGATTCCGACTCTGGTCCCTTCCGCCGAAAACAATAACTTTTTTGCTATTCGGGGTGATTTAAGGGAGAAATACAAACTAGCTCCGATTAAGACATTAGCCGATTTCGAAAATTACCTGGATACAATCAAAAAAAATGAACCGAATATGGTACCGATTGCCAATGACAATACACGCGGTCTCTTGAGAGAGTTTGGTGATATTTATCTGCCAATTGGCGACTATGGCGGAGGACCGGCTTACATAGATCCGGCGGATAAAAGCCTTCAGGTTAAAAACTTTTTCGAGTCCGACATCTTTAAAAATATCGTTATGACCAAAAGAAAGTGGTATCAGAAAGGCTGGTTACCTAAAGATGCCCAAGAAATAAAAGATTCAGAAGCCGCTTTGAACAATGGGAAAATCGCTGCCACCTGGTCTAATGTGCTGAAGACATCTGAGCGAATTGACGCCTTTAAGACAACCCTTCCCAACGGGACGCTTGAAGATGTATTTTTAAATCCGGAAAAGCCGAAATACGTCTTCGACGCTGCTTCTAACTTATTGTCCGTCTTTTCAACAAGCAAGAACAGCAAAGCTGCCATGGCATTTGTTAACTGGACCAGAAGCAGTAAAGAAAATTATGATTTGTTTTCCTATGGTGTGAACAATGTCAACTATAAGCTGGATGGCGAGGCGATTTCTACGCAAGGGATTGCCGATCGTTCTACCTATAATCAAGTTAACTGGGCGTGGGATGATATTCGAATGAAACGTTTCAGCAAGAATGTTAGCCCGAGCTACATTGAAAAACTGAAAGTATGGGATAAAGATTCGATTGTTGCGCCAATGCTTGGCTTCAGATTTAATGCAGAACCCGTTAAGTCGGAAATCGCGCAGATTGATGCGGTTGGGCAAGTATATGTCGGAGCAGCTTACTCCGGATTTACCGATTATGACGCCTTTTACCCTGAATTTAAAACGAAGTTGAAAGCCGCCGGGATCGATAAAGTAATTGCTGAGATACAGAAACAATTGAACGAATTTGTGGCAAAAAAGGCTGCAAAATAAGTGGAATTCGTGTGAAATCAAACCATTTGAAGGAGGAAAGTGTACATGCGGAATGGCAAGATGTTCCTTCACATCCTATTGTGTCTGGCGATCGCATGCAGTAATTTCATGATGCTGTATCCAGATACAAACCGTGCTTCCGCTGCTGCGGATAACGGGAATGTAGCTTTAGGCAAGACAGTGACCGCGAGTAGCTCGTTATCGCAGCATAAACCCAGCTATCTGGTCGATGGCTCCATGGATACGATGTGGTCGACAAGCGATACAGGCTGGCAATCAAGTCCTGTTACGGACGAATGGGCGGTTGTCGACCTAGGAACCAATTACGATATTTCCAGATGGGTTGTCAGGCATGCAGCTACCGGTGTTTTAACGACAAGCGATTTTCAATTGGAGTATGGATCAGGCACCGAAGGGCCTTGGCTTACGGCGGATACGGTAACAGGCAATACGTATACGGTAACAGACCGCATGCTAACCCAATCTATCCAAACCAGGTATGTACGGCTTCATGTGACGAAGAAAACGTCTGGTGGCGATTGGCCGGCGGTAAGAATCGGCGAGTTGGAGTTGTATGGGGCTGAAGTGATCGTTCCGGAGCTAATGGCTGATCCGGGATCCGGCACCGTGAAGAAAGGGACGAAAGTAACGTTAAGCAGTTCACTGGCAACGGCAGCCATCTATTACACGTCAGATGGCAGCGATCCGACAACTTCGGCAAGTAAACAGCTTTACACCGAACCGATTGCGATTGATCGGGATGTCGTTTTGAAAGCTGTTGCGGTTGATCCGGTGAAAGGCGGAACTAGCCAGATACAAATTCTAACGTATACGATTTCTAAGGTTCCGGTCACGGGGAATTTGACGTTAGGAAAGAGCGTGACAGCGAGCAGCGCGCTATCGCAGCATCAGCCTAGCTTTCTGTTTGATGGCTCCATGGATACCATGTGGTCGACTAGCGATACGGGGTGGCGAACAAGTCCGATTACGGATGAATGGGCGGTTGTGGACCTTGGAGATAACTTCGATATTGCCAGGTGGATCGTTAAGCATGCCGCTCAAAACGACTTGGCAACGAAGGATTTTCAGCTGGAATATAGTGCAAGCGGTGGGGATGGCCCTTGGCAAACAGCGGATACCGTGACAGGGAACATGTCCAAGGTAACAGATCGTGTACTGCCCCATGCCATTAACGCTAGATATGTGCGGCTGCATGTGACGAAGAAAGCTGCGGAGGGATCAGACTGGCCGGCGGTAAGGGTTGGCGAGTTCGAACTGTATTCGGAAGCAGCGATTATTCCTCAAATTATGGCTTCGCCGGGTTCGGGTACTGTGCTCAAGGGGAGAACCGTAACCCTTAGCAGCACGTTACCTTCCGCGTCGATCTATTACACGATCGACGGAAGCGATCCGAAGTCTTCGCCAAGCAAAATTATATATAGCGAACCGCTGGTCATTAATCGTGACATCAGTATTCGTGCAGTTGCCATCGATGAAGTAGGTGGAGGCATTGGAGAAACTCAGACGTTCACTTATACAATTCCTACGGATGACTTAACCCAATATACGAATCTCGCACTTGGTGCTGCCGCAACGATGACATCTGAAGCGGGTTGGGGCAACGTTGCAAGCAGGGCGATTGATGGCGATATCACGACATATGCACAGCCAGAGAAATCTGGCCTTTGGGATCTTATCCTAGACTTAGGGAAGAAACAGGCCATTAATTACGCGATATTGCGTAAAAGTCCAAATCACCAAAATTATATCACCCAATATACGGTAGATACATCAGACGATGGGAATAACTGGTCTGCCGCCGTTACGGAAAATAATAATACGGATTTGGAGGATCAAGTTTATCAATTCCCTGTCACGAATGCACGTTATGTGAGATTGCACCAGATCGCGACTGTGGGGTCTCCGGCTGCCGTATATGAGTTTAATCTGTACAATACTTCCGTTGCCTTACCGGTTGTTGCCGATCTGCAGCCAATGGTGGTGTCTGAAGGAACCTTAGTCGGATTGTCAACGCAAGAGCCTAATGCGCAAATTTACTACACAACGGACGGCACTGATCCCAAAACATCGGGCACTAGCCGGTTATACTCAGGGCGGATTCCGCTTGCGGGTGCTTCCGTTGGTTCAACAATCACGCTCAAAGCTTACGCGAAAGCGGCAGGAAAAATGGATAGCGACGTAACCTCTTTTGCCTATCAAGTTGTGGCTATTGCTGCAAATCCGTCCTCAGGAATTGTAAATGAGAAGACGGACGTTGTGTTATCCAGTTCCATTGGAAGCGCAACCATTTACTACACGACAGACGGAACAGATCCCAAAACTTCTGGAACCAAACAGCCATATGTGAAGCCGGTTACGATTGTGCAAGATACGGCAATTCGAGCATATGCGGTTAAAGGATCACAAGAAAGTACGACCATCACGTTTGCTTACTCGATTGCAAGAGGAGATGAGACGAATGTAGCGCTAGGGAAAAGCGTGATGTCATCTTCAGAGGATTCATCGAGCATAGCAGCGAATGCGGTGGATGGAAAGCTGGAAACGGCTTGGTCGGCAAAGGATACAGGCAAAGGGCACTGGCTGCAAGTGGATTTGGGCAAGGATTACGAATTGACGGGCACGGAGGTGACCTGGAAGGAAGCGGGGAAAAACTATAAATATAAAATTGAAGTTTCCTCGGATGCAATGAACTGGTATCCAGCAGTTGATAACAGCAATCAAATCGAACGAAAATCAGTGAATACGGATCGTTTTCTGGATGCGGCCAGAAGATATGTACGGGTAACTGTTACCGATTTTGAGCTGGGCAGCAAAGCAGGGATTGCGGAATTGAAAGTGCTCGGTTATGCGAGTAACCCGATGCCAATTGTGCCTGTAGGACCAGATACCAATGGCTGGCCAAGACCTGTCATTGCCCCGTTGCCCGATTCGGTCAAAGGTGTACAGAATCCGATCATCGACTTGAGCGGAACTTGGAAATTCATGCAAACCCCTGTCCAAGGATTCTGGAAAAATAGCGCAGAGCCATCAGGATGGTCTGAAGCCAAAGTTCCGGCTAACTTAGAAGTGCTAGGATTTGACATTCGCGGCAAGCAGGGAGGCGATTGGTTCCCGGATCGAAATATAGAGAATGTGTATAAAAAATCGATTTCGATTCCGCAGGATTATCAAGGGAAGAAAGTGCTGCTTCGCTTTGAAGCTGCCTTTGACGTCGCTAGAATTTGGGTAAACGGACACTTGGTCCGTACGCACCGAGGCGGCTTTACAACCTTTGATTGCGACATTACGGACTACGTGACGCCAGGTGAAGACGCGTGGGTTACGGTAGGGATTACCGCTGAGAAAAACTTCGTTGAATACCAGCATGTCAGAGGTCTGGTAGGCGAAGTAAAGCTTGTTGCTTTACCCGTTGATTATTTGTCAAGATTGCAGACCGAGACCACGTTTGATGCAACGTATACGGATGCAACCTTGAAGCTTACTGCGGGTATGATTTTAGGCAGCACAGCCACATCCAATGCCACCTTGGAGTTCAGCCTTAAAGATCCAGACGGCAAAACCGTCTTGATTGAACCAGGCAGTATGCCGCTATCTGCACAAAGTTTAGAGCAAACCCTTCATATCCCTGTTAAGAGTCCTCTGAAATGGGACGCGGAGCACCCCAACTTGTATAAGTTGACGGCAAGCGTCAAGGTGAATGGGGAAATCGTACAAACGGTTATTCGTAAAATCGGTTTCAGAGAGATTAAAATCTCGGGCAACAAAATGCTAGTCAACGGGAAAGAGATCAAACTCCATGGCGTGAATTGGCACCAATCCTCTCCCTTTGTCGGGGTCGCAGTAGATCGGCAGCACGATCTGGAATCATTGTCCAAATTGAAAGATGGCAACATCAATTACATTCGAACTTCCCATTGGCCGCAGTACGAATATGTACTGGATTATGCGGATGAAATAGGCTTATATGTGGAGCAGGAAAATTCGGTAATGTTCGTAAGCGACTGGCGCTTAAACGACGCTAATTATCTGAGCTATTTTATAGGTCAATTTTCGGAAACGATTGAAAAAGACCGTAGTCACCCAAGTATTGTCATTTGGTCGCTGGAAAATGAGAGCGGGTGGGGATCCAATATCGCCGCTATTCATGACTACGTAAAAAAAATCGATCCAACAAGGCCAGTGAAATCGAGCTTTGGTTATAATGCTCCTAGCAGCTATAATGATCTGTTCAGTGTGCATTATGTCGGCAACGGACAGAAGCTCGGAGGTCGTGACAAACCGGAAATTGACGACGAGTACGCGCATTTATATGTCTACTATGAAGATTGGTTTAATAATGACCCGGCCTTTGAGGACTTTTACGGGGAAGCTATTAAACGTTATTGGGATGAGATTTATGCTTCCGAAGGCGCCTTAGGCGGGGCGATCTGGCACTCGCGGGATTTGAACACGTATTGCAAGGACGAGATATGCGGATTCCGTGTAAAGTGGGGGATTTTGGATTCATGGAACAGGGAAAAACCGGAATATTGGAACGTCAAGAAGGCCTACTCACCGATACGAATTAATGCCAATTCTTTACCGAATCCGGGCGCGGGCAATCCCTTGGCGATTCCGATAGAGAATCGTTATAATCATACGAACCTGAATGAAATCAAGGTTGAATGGAGTCTTGGAGGGAAGACGGAAAGCTTGACGGGGCCTTCCATCGAGCCGATGCATGCAGGAGAACTGGCAATCCCAGCAAACAACTGGAAACTGGGGGATATCGTTCACCTCAAGTTTTATCAAAGTGACCGGTTTCAACCCTCTCGTTTGGTGGATGAGTACAGTCTGATGATCGGGGAGAAGACCGTACACTTTTCTGGATCGCAAGGCAAGGCCCCTTCGATAAAGAAAGATGATGCGCAAATCACCCTTTCAGGCCAAGATTTTAAAATCGTTTTCGACAAAGCAACAGGCTTGATTAAAGAAGGGATTTATAAAGGAGAAACGATTCTTACAGGAGGCCCTTACTTAAATTTGGGTTTCACTTCCAAGCTAGATCCGTGGAAATTTTCCAGTATTAACAGCTCGAGTACGGATAGCGAGGCGATTGTCAACATAGCTGGAAATTACGGGACAACAGGCGTCATTTTCACCGTCCATGTTGACGGTACAGGGCTTATTTCAACGACTTACACTGTAAAGGACCTTCCGACTGGCTATGATGCGATCGGTGTTGCCTTTGACGTCACTTCGAAAGCAGACAGAATGACATGGGACCGCAATGGTCTCTGGTCGTACTATCCTGGCGATCAAGTTGGAAGGAACACTGGAATTGCCTTCAAAAGCAGAAGTGAAGGAGATGAAGTATACGGGGTAAAACCAACTTGGGCATGGTCGCAAGACGAGAAGGATTTTCACAAGTATGGCAAAAATGATAAAGGACAACGAGGGACCTCCGATTTCGTGGCCTCCAAGAACAATTACAACTTCGCCTCTTTAATCGTCGGGGCATCTGGGAAAAGGCTTACCGCTGAAGGAGACGGAAATGGCTCCGTGAAAAGCTCAGTGAATGGAGATGGGTCGATACGCTTCCAAATCAACAATATTTGGTCGCATCCTGCGGCATTTCCAGGTTGGCTGGAAGCGAATTCGATTAGTAAACCTATAACGCTAGCATCTACATACACAAATACGGTGAATATGAGACTCGCTGACGGAGACCATTATCCCGTTAGTTATTCAGATGTTCCAACCTATTTGAGTGATCTGCCTTGGGTTTCCGCAACAACAGGGTGGGGCATGGTGAGAAAGGATTCCAGCGCTCAAGATAATGTATTGACCCTATTTGACGGTATGGGCAGCAAATCGTATAACAAAGGAATCGGCACACACGCCCACTCTGAGGTTATCTACGATATTGCTGATAAAGGATACGAAAAATTCGAAGCCTATGTCGGTGTAGATCAGGAAAGTACAGAAGGCAGAGTAACATTCCAAGCGTGGGCAGATGGTGTGAAGCTGTTTGACAGCGATAAAATGGGAATCCGAACAGCCGCTAAAAAGGTTAGCGTCAGCATTGCCGGCAAACGCCAATTAAAACTAATCGTCACTGATGGAGCAAATGGCAACAGCAGCGATCATGCGGATTGGGCGGATGCTAAGTTAATAAAGCTTGCAGATGTTGTGCTTCCAAGCTCAGATGCGACATTAAGTAAGATTGAAGTGAACGGTAAAGCCCTGCCTTCATTTGACAAGAATACATTGACCTATGATGTGGTCTTACCAGCTGACACGAGTGCAGCCCCGGTGGTAACAGCATCCGCCACGGATGCCAAATCTGTTATCAAACTGACTCAGGCAGCAGCTTTGCCGGGAACAGCTGTGATTCAAGTGACGGCGGAAGATGGTAAATCCGTGAGAATGTACAAGATTAATTTCACAGTTGATGTGGTGCCAAGCTCAGATGCGACATTAAGTAAGATTGCAGTGAACGGTAAAGACCTGCCTTCATTTGACAAGAGTAAATTGAACTATGATGTGGTCTTGCCAGCTGGCACGAGTGCAGCCCCGGTGGTTACGGCATCCGCCACAGATGTCAAATCTGTTATCAAACTGACCCAAGCAGCAGCTTTGCCGGGAACAGCTGTGATTCAAGTGACGGCGGAAGACGGTAAAACCGTGATCACGTACAAGATTAATTTCACAGTTGATGCGGGGCAATCGAATCTTAACTCTGGATCGCCCGTGTATAGCGTACCTGAAGAGCCATTAGCTAAGGAGAAACAAATAGTCAAAGAGTTAAATGTCACTAACGGGAATGCAGTTGTGGCCGTAAATCCAGGTGTCACGGAAGTACTTGTCCCTCTTCAAGATAAGGCGATTCATGATATTGGCAAACTTATCTTCCAGCGAGACGACCTAAGCCTAGAAATTCCAAGCGGTTTAATTGCTGAGTGGGCTGCATTACTCAACGACTCGAACGCAGCGTATTTATCTTTCAAATTTAAGAAAGTGGATAAACCGGAAGTCGAGAAGGTCTTAAACCATGCGGCGAACGAAGCTCATGCTAAGATTACATTAGCAGGAGAGGTATTTGAGCTATCTCTACAAGTAAGTAACAGTGATGGGACGAAGGTGAAGACGATAACCTCATTTTCGCAGCCATTAACCTTGAAGCTGAAAGTCGATCAAAGCGCAAGTAAGGAAATGACCGGCATCTATTTTTTCCAGGATCATGGAGGACTTGAGTTCGTGGGCGGGCATCAAATGAACGGGGTGATTGAAGCGCCGATCTATCATTTCAGCCAATACGGAGTGCTAACCTATGACAAGATGTTTAACGATGTTCCGGCATCTCACTGGGCATCTCAAGTCATTAAAAGGATGGCTGCGCAAGGAATCGTCTCAGGAGTAAGCGATGTAGAATTTGCGCCGCAAAACAAAGTGACTCGAGCGGAATTCGTCACCATGTTGGCTCGGGCTCTCGGGTTGAAATCCACTGGTACTACCACATTTAGCGATGTGAAAAATGACGATCCGTTCAATTGGGCAATCGTAGCGGCGTATCGTGCAGGGATCGTAACGGGAAGAAGCCAAACCCAGTTTGCTCCAGAGGATACGATCACACGTGAAGAAATGGCGGTCATGATGATTCGTGCCTATGAAGTTAAATCAGGCAAGAAGGTCGTCTCACAAGAGCAAGGGCATTACGCAGATGATATCCTGATTCATGATTGGGCCAAAAGTGTCGTGTACGCTTCCCTTGAATTAGGACTTCTTCACGGACGAGCGGAGAACGAGTTTGCGCCGCAGGGCGTCACAACTCGAGCTGAAAGTGCTCAGGTTATTGCCAATTTGTTAGAGAAATAACTAAATATGATGAAATCTAAAGCACCTGGCCTCATGAAACTTGCGAAGACCAGGTGCTGATAGATTTCAGTTGTTGACGTGATTCAACAAACAGCAGTATATTCTTCATAGGCAGTTTCTATAATTTTACTTTTATCATTTTGTGAAAACGTTCTCAATATGGGTAATGGGGATGATTCAATGTTGGGGCTTTTCAAGTCAAGAGGAAGTTTTCTTAGTCGAATAATTGTTGCCATCGTAACCGTTTTTGTATTTTCAATTATTTTGATATCGATCATAACCTATTACTATAATTCTAAAATCAACGATAAGCACACGTCGGATACCTATCAAAAATTACTTTCACAGACGAATTACAATATCGAAACGTTATATGAGAGAGTCTTTCAGATTGGGGAACAACTTCTTAATGATAGTGAGATCATCAGGGGGCTTTATTCGAATGAACTTAATCCCGTAGATTCAATGAAGGTTGAAAGTCGAATCGACGAAGTGGTGAGTGCGAACTCTTATATTAATTCCGTTTATCTGTACAACGGAGATACCGGAAGGTACATTCACACAATTAACAAAGACGTTGACATTCCTACCATCGATAAACAAGTTACGGAATTAATCGATGTCAGAAAAAATATGAAAAAAATGCTTTTCCTTCCTCATCTGCAAAGTTACGTCTACGATTCCAAATCCTACAATAATCATATTCTTTCACTCATTTTTACCTATTCAGGCACCAAGAATGCTATTTTCATTAATTTAGAATTGAGCGCCGTACTTGATCTATTCAACAAAATGGGGAACTCGGCTTATTCGAACTTTATGATTGTCGATAAAAAAGGTTTGAATATTATTAATAGTAAACAACCGGATTTATTTATGCATGATAGCAGCGATCAGGAGTTTATTAGCAAAGTGATACAGTCCGAAGGCAATTCCAATCATTTTATCGATACCATTGATGGTAAGAAGTATCTGATCACCTATGTATACAATGAGAAACTTGAATGGTATTTAATAAATACGACTAGTTACGAATATCTTTCAAAAGATAGTTTTATTTTTCTGAGAAATATCATTCTTATTTCCTTAATTGTTTTGCTGGTTAGCATTGCGGCGACTGTCCTGTTGATCAATAAGATCTATATGCCCTTCGGCAAAGTCGTTAAGATGATTAAATTTAGTCGACCTTTTGATACAGCTTCTGAACATTACGATGATGTCGAATATGTCAGTGATGTATTTAAAGGACTGATTCATAAAGTGACATCGCTGGAAGATTTGGCCGTGAAAGATCGCAATAAATTGAAGGAAGGCTTTCTCAAAGAGTTATTGAATCAGGAGGTCAGCAGCGGCGATTATGACATTGCAGCTAATTTCCATAAGCTAGAGATACAATTAAACACTTCTAATTTACGCGTATTCGTGCTTATTATGGAGGGGGAATATGTTAACGTATCCAACCAAATAGACATTCGAATGTCTCTAGTTAAGAATGCTGTATATGAGCTTGCCCTCCGTATATTTGCTGATAATGAAGGGATTGAAAAAATTGAAACGGGAAGTCATTCGATGGTTTTGATTATGAATAGCATGGAAGGAAGCGGCTTAGACGATAAATTAAACAGTTTCTTACATCAAGTTGAGAAAATCATGAGCATTCAATTGAAAATTGGTGTTGGCGAGCGAGCAGAAACGGCACAGGGACTATGGCATTCTTATGAGACTGCCAAAGAGGCGCTGCATTATGCGTTCTTGAACGACAATGAAAGTGTATATGATTATGACAAAATCCAAAGCAATGTAAGAAGTAAGTTTAGTTATCCAGTAAAGCTCGAAAGCACGCTGCTTAACCATCTTAAACTTAATGACTGCAGTGCAGCGCTTGAGGATATTAATGACTTGTTTGAGGAGATTAAAGACTGCTCCATCAAGGATATTCAGGCAACTCTAAAACAAATTGGCTCCGTCATCGATAAAGAATTTAATAGTATCGTAGACTTATCTCCTATGTATGAGGGTTATCAGCATGCTTCTTTAACAAATGTCATTTCTAGCTTTACTAAAGTCGATAGTCTAAAACAATATTATCATGAACTGGTTCATTTTATCATCCAGGAGTTAAAGGGAAATAGGTTTCGGGATAGTAAAGAAATCGTCAAGCAAGCGTGTGAATATATTCATCTGAATTACCGGAAAGGAGAGCTATCCGCTGATTCAGTTGCCACAACTCTGAATATATCGATTCCTTATTTCAGTAAATTATTCAATGAGAATATGAGGGTATCGTTCTCAACCTATGTAACGAATTTGCGGTTAGCCGAAGCTGAAGGATTATTGTTAAATACGACACTTCGAGTAAAGGAAATTGGCGAACAAATTGGCTTCTTTAATAGTACTTATTTTATTACTGTTTTTAAGAAAAAACATGGTCTTTCGCCAAATCAGTACAGACAATTGAAAAAAGCGAACTGAGGATTTAATTGGAGGAGTAGCTGGTAGCAGGGATTGAGGTACGACTCGATTTGTGCCTCATCCCATTGGTTTTAAGTCGCCCCAAGGTTGACTAAAGCCTCATTTACAAAAGAAAAATTATCGGATATATTTAGGTCAATTGATACATATTGTATCAAATGAGAAGAGGAGTGATATGTTTGAGAAAGTTCAGAAATTCGATAGTCTTCTTCACCATTTGCTTGTTTGTGCTAGCTTTCGGCGTTGTTCCCGCAGCTGCGGAAAGTAGTGATTTCGATGTTTATCTGAAATTAGACGGAATTTCGGGTGAATCGGTTACGAAAGGATATGAAAAGTGGATACAGCTTCAAGATGTTTCATTTGAATTCGAAAATAGTCCTACATTAAACAGCAGTTCAACCGCCGGACCTGGTGCAGGGAAAGCGGTACGGAAACCGATGGCGTTCAGTAAAAGTTTTGATCTTTCTTCCGTACCTTTGTTTATGGATATGGTCATGGGAAAAACCATTGAGAAAGGCCAACTTGTCTTCGTTAAGACTGGTGAACAAAGGATGCCGATCGTAACTATCGAATTAGAAAAGATTAGCGTTAGTAAATATAACTTAAATAATTTAGATGAATACATTGAGTTGAATTATGGAGCAATTAACTTTAAATACACAGCCGTAGGACCAGATGGGAAGACCACGAATACGAATACGGGCGGCTGGGATTTTATCAAGAATGTGAAAAAATAAGTTATTCACTTCATTGATTGTCCCAATCCCTTCTGACGGAAGTGGAATACTCTAGTTTAGAGGAAGCCTTGTACGGAAGGAGGAATCCCTTATGCGATTGGTTGCTAATAAATGGTCGAAGTTCTCCGTTTTGTTGGGGCATGCCGGTGTTGCCAAGCATATTCCTACCATGCGCCGTTTTAGCGCTTCGAACCTGCAGGCCATGCTGCAACAATATGTATTTGTTGTGGCAAAGCCGATCATTGGAACCGGAGGAAGCAGCGTAGTAAAAATCAAAAAAACGGGTAACGGTTATTTGCTGCACAACAGCGGAACGAAACGAACATTTCGTACTTGGAACGAGCTATTCTCCACGTTAAACCAGATTCGCAAAAACCGCCCTTTTATGCTGCAGCAGGGCATTGATTTAGCAACAATTGACAGTAGGCCGCTAGATTATCGCGTCAAACTGAAAAAAACAGGTCGGTCTTGGGTCATTCGAGCCGTTGTCGGCCGATTGGCGCGCCCAGGACTCTTCGTCACTAACATTTGCCAAGGTGGCACGTTACTTAAAGGTACTCATGCACTGCGGCGGACTTTCCCTCCAAGGCTAGTCAAATCCAAAATTGACACGATGTGCGGAGTGGCCCGAGCATGCACGATACTGCTTGAGTCTCGCTATCCTGGCATTGGAATGCTTGGATACGATTTTGGCATCGACAAGCGTGGAAACGTATGGATTTTTGAAGTGAATACGAAACCTCATTAAAGCTTAAAATCAAAGGGCTGCCTGATGGCAGTCTTTTGATTTTAAGCATTTTTCGCTTCTTTCGTCTAACTTGGATCCAATAAGAATATATTTAATGATTTTACCCCCTCAGTATCATCAGATTATCTATCACATAAGGAGTTTTGCATCCATTACAATAGACATACTAGTAAGAATAAGGAGGAGAAAATTGGATGTTTTGGACAGTGGAGAAATTACAAGCACGTATAAATGAGTTGGAGTCATACCGCTATCGCGATGAACGGCGCTTAGATAAGTTTCGAATCAAACTGGATGAGGCCGGCATCATTGGAGCGTATCCGTCGGAAGACGGCGAGTGGACGGACATACGTATAGGTGACCGTTGGAATGGCCGCGATGTATATTACTGGCTGGCTGCAGATGTGATGATTCCCGCTGAGTGGGAAGGAAGAAAGGTGCTTGGCCGGTTCTGCCTTGGACAAACTGGAGGTGGAACGAACAGCGGATTTGAATCGCTGCTATTTCTGAACGGAGAGCCGTATCAAGGAGTAGACTCGAACCATGAGGAAGTTTTTATGCCTGAAGCTGTGATCGGTCAAACCGTTCAGCTGCGCTTTCGCTTATGGTCAGGGCTAGGGGGATATCAGAGCAACCGCGAGATGGAAAGCCGGCTGGAGCTGGCTTCTGTATGTTGGTTAGATGAATACGCGGATGATTTATACTATACAGCCAAAGCGCTGCTGGAAACGGTCCGTATACTAGACGAAAATCGTCCGGAGCGGCACCAGTTGTTATCGATGCTGGATGAGGCTTTCCTGGGGCTCGACTGGTCGAGGCCTGGGAGTGAAGGCTTTTACAACTCAGTCGAAAAGGCGCGCGAACAGCTCCGGCAGGCTTTGTCGCTGATGCCTAAGCTTCACTCGGTTGTGGTACAGTGTATCGGACATACACACATAGATGTTGCTTGGTTATGGCAGCTGAAGCATACGAGGGAAAAGGCAGCGAGATCGTTTTCAACCGTACTGCGTTTGATGGAGCAGTATCCGGAGTATATCTTTTTACAAACACAGCCACAGCTGTATGAATATATCAAGTCCGATTATCCGCAAATTTACGAGCGTATGAAGGAACGCATCAAGGAAGGCCGCTGGGAAGCCGGTGGAGCGATGTGGCTGGAGGCGGATTGCAACTTAGCTTCTGGGGAGTCTCTGGTGCGGCAGCTGTTGTACGGGACCCGATTTTTCCGTGAGGAATTCGGTGTGGAATGCAAGTATTTATGGCTGCCTGACGTGTTTGGCTACAGCTGGGCGCTGCCGCAAATTTTACGCAAATCTGGCATCGAATCGTTTATGACGACCAAAATCAGCTGGAACCAATATAACCGGATGCCTCATGACACTTTTAAATGGCGGGGCATAGACGGGACAGAAGTACTGACCCATTTTATTACGACGCCGGATCCCGGTTCGAGCGAAGGGGCCTTTTATTATACGTATAACGGGCAAGTTACGCCCTCATCGGTACAAGGGATTTGGGAAAGCTACCGTGATAAGACGCTCAATACGAATTTGCTGCTTGCTTACGGGTTCGGTGACGGCGGCGGAGGCGTCAATCGTGAAATGCTAGAGATGCGGCGCAGGCTGGACGATATACCAGGTATTCCCCATGTGAAGACGGGGCGTGCTGACGAGTATTTTAACGAATTGCAGACGAGCATCAGCAACACCAATTCCTACGTGCACACGTGGGATGGCGAGTTGTATTTGGAGCTTCACCGCGGTACTTATACAAGTCAGGCTTACAACAAACGGATGAATCGCAAGCTGGAGCTACTGTATCGGGAAACGGAATGGATGCAGGTCATGAGCTGTATGTTGAATATACAAGGCCAAGCGACGGATGCCGAAACTTCTCTTGCCCTGTACGAAGGGTGGAAAATTATTTTGCGCAACCAATTCCACGATATTATCCCTGGATCGTCGATTCGCGAGGTGTATGAGGACAGCAGAGCTGAATACGAAGAGGCGTTAGCTATTGGTCAAAAGGTATGGGATCAGTCAGCATTGCTTTTGACAGCAGGCAGGGAAAAGAGAAGCGAAGTGACGGTGTTCAACAGTTCTCCTTGGGAGAGAACGGACCTCGTTTGCATTTCCGAAGAGCAAACGGAGGAAGCCGGAGTAGGTTGGCACGATGCTTCGGATCGACCACTGGAGGCTCAGCTTGTAGGTGGAAACTGGTGGGTAAACGTAGAACGAATCTCTCCGATGGGATTCGCTGTCATTCATCGTAAGGAATCGGTCGATCAACCCGTACAGGCTATTGCAGAGAATAAATTCAAAAAGTTGGATCATGGATTTATAACGCCTTATTATGAAATAGAATGGAATGACTATGGTCAGTTTATCCGTCTTTACGATCGAATTGAGCGCCGAGAAATACTCGCTGCAGGAGAAACCGGGAATCGTTTCGAAGTGTTCGAAGATAAGCCGAAAGGTCGGCACGAAGCGTGGGATATTGACATCTTTTACACGGAGAAAAAGCAGGAAGTTAATCTTCTGACCCGGGTCGAAGTGACGAATAACGGTCCTTTGGCTGCGGTTGTCCGCTTCGAGTGGGCATACATGGATTCAACCGTGGTGCAAGATATGGTGCTCTATGCTTACAACCGAAGAATCGATTTCCAGACTCACGTGAATTGGAACGAGCAGCGCAAACTGCTGAAAGTAGCCTTTCCGCTGCGAATAAGAGCAACGGAGGCGACTTACGATATTCAATTTGGCAACGTGAAGCGTCCGACCCATTGGAATACAAGCTGGGACTATGCCCGGTTTGAGACGGTGGGCCATCAGTGGGCCGATTTATCCGAACGCGGATACGGCGTCAGTCTCATGAACGATTGTAAATACGGCTATGATGTAAAGGACCATGTGATGCGTCTTACCCTGATCAAGTCCGCTATGGTTCCAGACCCTACAGCCGATCAAGGAGAACATGAATTTACGTATTCGCTCTTCCCTCATGCTAGCGACTGGTATGACGGTGGAACAGTGCAGTCCGCTTGGTCGCTGAATAATCCGCTATCATTTGCGCCTGGCAAGCCTGCGGAAGACTCATTCAGCTTGTTCCGTCTATCGAGCGAGCATGTTATGATTGACTCGGTAAAAAAAGCGGAGGATCATGACGCGATTATTTTACGCATTCACGAGTTTGCTGGTATTAGCGGCCAAACGAAAATTTCAAGTGATGCGCGGTTTAAGTCCTGGCAGGAATGTGACCTGCTCGAAAGGCCGCTTGGTGATTGTCAGTACGAATCATTGATTGATGTTCTGCTAAATCCGTACGAGATCAGAACGTTTATCATTCATATTCACTAGCTTACATTATCATTGTTAACTTACCCAAAGCGCGATTCGATCATTGAATGATTCACTGAATTAACAAGCTTCTTTTGAGGAAAAAAGTATCATACTCCCCTTAGGAAAGTTGAAACGCCTATCTCATGCGATTCGCATGCTCTATTATAATGTGCATATTCAGAGAAAGTGGAGGCGAAGAATCAGATGTGCCGAAGGAATTCGATGCACTATTCTTACTCCTAAGAGGAGGAAGACAGAAATGAATTATTATTTAACAAATCAGGAATTGATGGATGCTGGGAAGCATTATCTTCAAGAATATCCAGAGCTTGCAAAGGCAGCCATTGAGAATGCGGAGCAAGCCTGTAAGAATACGTTTCGAGTTCCGTATACAATGGACATGGATCATTGGGTTTATATGGGGGAACCAATAGATTGGCTGTATAATCCTTCTAAGGATCTCGAATTCACGTGGGTAATCAATCGGCATTGGTACATGTTGGATTTAGGCAGAGCTTATTTGATAACGCAAAAAGAGGAGTACGTCCATACTTTTATCAAGCACCTGCGAGGCTGGTGGCAGCAGAATCCTGTTCCGAAGTATCTTTCTTACGAGAAAGCAACTTTTTTTCAACAACCGGGGCCTTGGCGCTTATTGGAGGTGGGCCTTCGTGTTCAATCATGGATATCCGCCTTTAAATACATGGAAGAAAGTCCGGTTATTTCTGATATTTTCCGAGAAGAGTTTCTATTGGCATTAGTTGAACATGCGAATTATTTGACAAGTTATTTGGGGAGCACGGAAATAAATCATGCCATCATGCATATGCAGGGCTTATTTATGATAAGCGTTTTTTATCATGACCATCCTAGAGCCTCGTTTTGGCGTCAGTTTGCAATCGAGCGACTGGAGTTGTGCATGGTCCATCAGATTGGTCCTGACGGTGTACAATGCGAGTTAACGACGCATTATCATAATGGAAGTATTGAGATGTTTGGTGCTCCTTATTTACTAGGGAAGCTATCCGGCTATCCGATGTCGGAATGGTATGCGAATAACCTTCGCAGAATGGGAGCATTCACGCATGCGATGATTAGACCCGATCACGGGTCTACAGCTGCAGGTGATTCCGATCTATTAAGTTCCGGTACAGAGCGTCTTGCCTTACTGGGTGCGATCCTAGAAGACGAGCAATTTATCTCAATGGGCGAAATTAGCGCTGAAATTCTCTGGATGTTTGGCAGTGAAAGGTATGAAACGTTCAAAAAACAACAGCAGTCCTTTAATACGCAGCTTCCTACTACGGTATCTTTCCCTCAAACGGGGTTTTATATCATGAAGGATGAACAGCATTATGTATTTTTTGATGCCGCCTCCATGGGGGGGGCCCATGGGCATGCTGATGCGCTAAATTTGGAATGGATGTGGAAGCGTAACTTGCTCTTTCTCGATCCAGGAAGGTATACCTATGAAGAAGGGGAATGGCGCCGTTATTTCAAGAGCACACGGGCGCACAATACCGTTACAGTGGATGGACTGGATCAGACAGCTTATGTTTCTTCACAGGAATGGGGAACCCCACTTGCGGAATGTGTGACGAACCGGTGGATCACGGGGGAGGAGTATGATTTTATCGATGCCTCCCATAATGGTTACATGAGACTTGATACCCCGGTTCTGCATCGCCGATGGCTGCTGCTTTGGAAAAAGAGGAGTCTGATGATCATCGTGGATTGGCTGGAAGGCGAAGGGATGCATGACATTGAACAGAGGTTTCAACTTCCTCCCTCCACGAAGGTTCGAATCGTTGATGGAGGCAATGAAGATATGCTGAAGACAACTGTTGACTATGCCTCAGCCATTCAGCTGCAGATGCATTGGATGACGAGCAGCGATCATTCAGGTAATTTTACTGTTGTCAGCGAGACAGGGTGGGTATCTGAAATATATGGCGTCAAAAAGGAAACATCGACAATTGTCGGAAAAGGAACAATGACAGGTAAAATGGGCATAGTGACCGTCTGCACGCCGATTGACTTAAAGGAAGATACGGTACAGCCATTAATAACTCGACTGGACATTGATCATAGGCGGCAAGAAGTATCGATCTCATATACAGATAAGGCGGGTAATCTGGAAATTCATCTCGATGGTAATGAAATCAACTGGACTCGCAGGTAAACACAGCGTGGGAGAACGTGAGCGAAAGTGTTCAGCTGCCGTCTGGAGCTAGACATGCTGCTGCCCTGAAGCTTAAAGCAAACCTTATGCCTTCCCTTCTGTTGAAATAATTTGATATTCTTGGAAACAAGCCGCAGAGATATCTTTGTGGCTTGTTTCCGTTTGCTGAAGATGAAAGGTATCCGATTTCATCTTTTATAAAACAGTTGATTTGTCCTACGGACACAGTTGAATTGCCGCTCCCGTACGATTACGAGGTTGTACTATGCTTGTAGTACAAAAACCTAAAAGGAGCAGATGTATGATGCGAAAAAGGATTACTCTTTTCAATTCCTATGTATTCATTTTTCCCAGTCTATTTTTAACTTTGGCGCTAGGAATCTATCCGATTGCTTGGGCGCTTCGCTATATGTTCTACGATTATCAGGGGTATGGGCAGGAGAAATTTATTGGACTTGACAATTTTTCGAGATTGCTGCGCGATCAGGAGTTTTGGCACTCTGTGTATAACACCTTCATCTACGCAAGCGGTAAAATTATCATCGTTTTGCCGATTTCACTTTTACTCGCCGTCATACTTAATCGGGGGCTGAAAGCCAAGGGCCTGTTACGTGCCATTTATTTTATGCCGACCATTATCAGTACATCGGTCATGTCGATCGTTTTCTTTACCATTTTCAATTCGTATAACGGTTTGCTCAATCAATTTTTAATCAAATATGGATTGATTTCTAAAGCGATTGAGTGGCTAGGACCGAATTATGCCATGCTGACCATAATTATTACGGCTATCTGGGGGGCGATCGGTAACTATATGTTGCTTTTCATTGCTGGTCTGCAAGGTATTCCCGAAGATTTGTATGAGAGCGCATCGATTGATGGAGCGAATTCAGCACACAAATTTTGGTACATTACGATTCCGATGCTGGGTCCTGTTCTACAAATGATCATTATGCTAGCCATCATCACTGCCTTAAAGGGCTATGAAAGCATTATGGTTCTGACCGAGGGCGGACCGTTCGGCAAAACCGATGTCATGTACCTCTACGTTTATAAACTGTTTTTCCCGGTTTCCGCATCGGCTTCAACCGTACAGCAGATCGGCTACGGCAGCGCAGTCGGGTTTGTAACAGCACTGATTGTCGGTTTGATCACAGTCCTTTATTTCTATATGTCCAAACGATTGAATCGGGAATAATGAAAGCGGGGAGCTACCAACAATGACGAATACACAAACGAAATCGAGCGTCCTTAGAAGCGGACATGTCGCGGGACATATTTTGAAATGGATATTTTTGTTGGCCATAGCCTTATTCACGTTATTTCCCATGGCTATGGCGATTCTGGGATCATTCAAAACAAATGCAGAATTGACAACGGGAGCGACTCTGTTGCCTTCAATCTGGAAGTTTTCCAACTACGCGACTGCATGGAAACAAGCGAATTTCTCACGCTTTACTTGGAACAGCTTATTTGTCAGCACGGCAGTTACGATAGGCACATTACTCGTTGCTTCAATGTCCGCCTATGCTGTGGACCGTACGCGGTTCCCAGGCAAACGCCTATATGTGATTTTGCAAGCGAGCACGATGTTCATCTCAATAGGAGCCGTTGTTCTTAGGCCGCAATTCGATCTAATGGTAAAGCTTGGGCTAAATAAGTCGCTGTGGGGTGTCGTTCTTATCTTAATTAGCGCGCATGCCACAGTCTATTTTATGCTGATCGGTTTTTTCAAAGCGATACCCAAAGATCTGGATGAAGCCGCTTATCTTGATGGCTGCAATTTCTACACGGTTTATTGGCGGATCATTCTTCCACTGCTGCGTCCTGCGCTCGGCGTCACCGCTTTGTTCACCTTCCGAGGCGCATGGAACGAGTACATCTTGCCGCTTGTTTTCACGATGACGAATCCGAAGCTGCAAACGCTAACGGTGGGGCTGGCCAATTTGCGTTACGGAATCGGCGCAGCCGCAGAGATACATCTTATGATGGCAGGAGCATGCCTATCCTTCCTTCCGATTCTGGTCGTGTACATCATTGCGAACAAATCATTCGTTCAGGTGACAGCGGGCAGCTTGAAAGGTTAAATGTGGGTCGCCTAACTAAAAAAGTGTTTTATCCCCTCTTCGAAAGTTGATTTGCCCTTCACGGTTCAGCTTGATGAGCGATTATATTATGAAAGCAGTTACATTTTGTGACGAAGCATTTTGTTTTGAGGTAAAATAAAAATTAGGAGGGTTTCATAACATGAAGAAGAAACAACTTGTCATGAACACGCTGCTCGGTGTTACTTTGGTCGCTTCACTCGCGGCTTGCAGCTCGCAACCTGAACAGCCTAAAGCTACTGGCACTTCCATTACTACGGGCACCCCTGCACCTGCAGGAGTTAAAACAAAGCTGTCTTACTGGACTGTTGACCGTCACGATGCCGATTACATGAAAGATGCCATCAAAAAGTTCAACGAAACAAACAAGGATAACATTGAAGTTGAAATGACGGTGCTTGCCGATAATTATAATCAGTCGGTTGATATCGCCTTTGCCAGCAATCAAGCGCCGGATGTGTTCCGGACAAACGATTTCCCCAACTATGTGAAAAAAGGATATTTGCTGCCGATCAACGATTTGATGACCGACGATATGAAGAAGCGCTTCGGCAACCTGCAAGTTGAAGAAATGAATACGATCGACGGTAAAATTTATTCGCTGCCGAATACGGGGCAATACTGGAGATTGATTTATAACGTCGATCTATTCCAAAAGGCCGGTATTAAAGAACCACCGAAAACGGTTAAGGAAATGGTCGAGGATGCCAAGAAGATTACGGAAGCCGGCAAAGATATCGGTGCATACGGCTTTGCGGAAAATTTCAAAAACGCCAATTCCGCCTTCAGCAGAATCGTCAATCCAATCGGAACGCTGAGTGGAACCGGCGAGGTGGACGGCTACAATTACAAGACGGGACAGTACGATTTCTCAGTGTACAAGCCCGTAGTAGAAGCACTGCGCCAGATGAAGCAGGACGGCAGCATGCTGCCGGGCGTCGAATCGCTTGATATCGATCCACTGCGCGCGCAGTTCGCGGCAGGAAAGATCGGCATGTACTTGAACCATTCCGGCGAGCCGGCCGTATATCAATCGCAATTCCCGACCAAAGTAAACTGGGCCGCTGCTTTGCCTCCTACGATCGACGGCAACCAGAAAGGGACTGTCTCGGTAATTGCAGGTAACTACATTGGAATTAACAAAAACACGCAGCACAAAGACGCGGCATGGAAGTTTATGCAGTATTTGTATACGCTGGACTTCCAGAAGGAATACCATGAGAAAGGCTTTGGAATCTCCATCGTTACGGATGTCAACGCAGCTGCGAAAAAACCGACCATGCCGGGGATCGACGGCTTCCTGCCAAGTAAATTCGACGGTCTGTATGCTCCGGCACCGACCGGTGTTACAGAGGCTAAGGTGGAAGGAATGAAGACAGGCGACTCCGTCGTTAAATATATGCTGAGTGGCGGAGATGTGGACAAACTTTTGAGCGATTTGACAACCCGTTATAATGCGGCATTGGAGAAAGCGCGGGCGGCTGGTGACACGAAGATGAAAGCGAATCCGGACTTTGATCCGAATAAGCTGCAGGGCAGCCTCGCCAAGTAGGCGGGCAGTCGAACTTGAGGATGTTTCGCATACGGGAAGGGGCGCGCTGCTGAATGCGGCGCGTCTCTTCTCTTCTTTAGAAAGGAGGGAGCACCCTTGAAAAAATGGTATTACCGGCTATCTTTGCGCCGCCGATTATGGATCTCGTTCCTGATGTTGACCGTCCTTTCCATCGCGCTAACGGGCTTAATGTCCTATTGGATTGCCTTTCGATCGACAGAACAGGAGGCTTTCATTTCCAGCCAGAATACGCTCAATAAATCCGCGCGCGTGCTGGATGAGAAGCTGCGTCACATCATTGTGACGGCCTCAACTATGATGCTTAGCGATGCGTTCAAATCGGCTATGGAGGACGTGTACTCTCATTCTTCGGGATCCTACTACACAAGGTTGTCTTCGATGCAAATCCCTCTTGGGCAAATGAAACTGATCGAGCCTTCGATCCAATCCGTTTTGATTTATACGCCTGCAGGAGAGTTTTATGCGACAACCGATCATCGTAACAGTCAAACTAGCTTCAAGGATACGTTGTTTTCACGTTATTTGGATAGCACCGATCGCGTCATCTGGGTGGAAGACCATGAGGATCCCCTGTTTTTGGGGAATCAGCGGGTCATCTCCCTGATCATGAAGCCGATCACGGATTTGAATGTCCATGACGCTTATGTCGTAGTCAATGTAAAGGAAGATGCGATTCTGAGTGCCATCACCGACGATCTGCTCGTTCCTGCAGACCATTATTTTCTTGTAACCGGCAGTGGTGAAGCTGTGCTTCCGCTTGGATCACGTTTCTCTTCATTCCAGCGGGACCCGGAGTTCATGAAGCTCTTGCAGAGGCAGCAGCGAGGCTTTTTCAAATATAACATGGGCGGAAGTCCGTATTTGGTCAATTATTCGCGGCTAACGCTGGCGGGCAACTGGACGCTTGTCAGTGTGCAAATACAATCGGATTTACTCCGTCAGGTGAACCGTATCAAAACGGCCACATTATGGATCATGTTGTGCTGCGCCACATTGGCTTTCGTTCTGTCCAATGTCATTTCGAGCTTATTGCTGAAGCCTTTGCACAAACTGCAGGGGCTTATGAAGAAGGTTGAGCAAAACAATCTCGATGTACGGTTTACCAGCAAATACGAAGACGAGGTTACGCAGGTCGGATTGAAGTTTAACCGTATGCTGGAGGAAATTTCTTCTCTCATTGAGGACGTTAAGGAAGCCGAGTATGAGAAACGTAAAATGGAGGTCAAAGCACTGCAGGCTCAAATTGATCCGCATTTTTTGTATAATACATTAAACACAATCATTTGGAAGTCGGAATCGTCTCAAAACCGAGATGTCACGGAGATGATCACCTCACTTTCGTTACTGTTCCAGCTAGGTCTTAACGGCGGAAACGAGATGACGACACTGGCCAAGGAAATTGATCATGTTAGCCAGTATTTAAATCTACAGCAAAAATGCTATGAAGGTCTGTTCGATTACACGATTGAGCTTGAAGATGATTCGTTGCTGGAGAAGCCGATATTGAAAATTATCTTGCAGCCCTTGGTGGAAAACTCCATTCTGCACGGATTTCAAGAAATGGAGGGAATGGGGATAATTCGGATTTCGATTACATGTCTGAGCGATAGTCTGCGGCTGCGTGTGGAGGATAACGGTGCTGGGATGGACGTCCAAACCGTCAAGGCTGACATGCGGCTAGAACAAACTTTCAAAAAAAGCTATGCCCTCCGTAACGTTTATGGACGATTGCGGCTGCATTACGGAAGTGAAGCTGATATCGACCTGAGCAGCGAACCGCATATATCTACCTCGGTCACACTAACAATACCACTAGCAGGTGAGGGATATAACGATGACGACAGAACTTAGGATGTGCGTAATTGATGATATCAAGACCGTGGTGCAAGGGATCTCGAACCAAATTAATTGGGAGACTCATGGCATTCGCATTGTAGGAACAGCGAGCAACGGTGAGAAAGGGATTGAACTCATCTACGAAACTGAGCCCCACATTGTACTGACCGATATTCGGATGCCGAAAATAAACGGTTTGGAGATGACCAAGCAGGTATTGAAAAAGTTTCCACGTACGAGAATTGTTTTTTTAAGCGGTTATACCGATTTTGAATATGCGCAGCAGGCCGTTCAGCTCGGTGCATTCGATTATATTGTCAAACCATATACGCCGCAAAAAATTATTGAAGTGGTCTTAAAAGCAAGAAAGTCGATTGAAGATGAAATGGGGGAAAATCAGCGCTATCATGAGATGGAAAGAAAGCTGCGGGAAAGCTTGCCGTATTTAAGGCAGGAGTATTTTCAACTTCTGCTGCAATTTCGAACGACCCCCGAACAAGCGGCCAGACGTTGGAACTTCTTGAACATCGGATTGGAGCGGGAGCGCTTTGTAGTCATGCTTACGGAAATCGATCAATTCGCTGAACAAACCGAGACTTTGCCTGTGCAAGAGGTAGAGTTGATCAGATTTACCGTGCAAAACATTTTAGAAGAAAGTTTAAGGCGGTTCACCAAAGGATTTGTTTTCCGTGATAACACGAACCGGTTTGTAGTCATATTCAATCCGCCGGATTCCCTAAGCGTGGAAGCCATTTCGGAGCAGTGCCGTGAAAATGTTGAAAAGTATTCCCGATATACCATATCCCTTGGTATTGGGGAAGAAGTAAAGGCGATACATCAAATATCGTACTCCTATTCGCAGGCGCTTGCTGCCCTTTCTTATAGTTTTTATACGGGCGGCAACACCGTGTACAGCTATCGAAATATGAGCCCGGTCCACCAAACTGCGCCGCGATACTCTCCAGAAAAGGAAAAGGAGCTGTTTTATTGCCTGCGGTCTGGAAACTTGCATAAAGCAAGTGCCATTGTGGACGAGCTATTCGAGGAAACAGTTACTGCATCCGTGCCTCCAGCTCCCGAGGTGGTTAAGGGGTTCTGTGATGAGCTGGCTTTTCTGATCAATCGTGTTTTCTCGGAGAAACTAACTCATGAAGAAATGAAACAGGTCGAACGTCATTTTTTGTACATTAAAAATCTTTCATCCTATAAGCTGAAGGAGCTCCAAGGAAACATCAAGGAACTGTGCAGAATGGGTTGTGAGTTGATTCAGAAACGTCATGTGGAAGATGCGAACCAAGTCGTGGAACAAGTTATTGAGCACATACGTCGAAATGTTGCCTCAAATATGACTGTTAATGATTATGCCAAGCTTGTATATTTGAGCGGCAGTTATTTTGCCAATTTGTTTAAGAAGGTAACGGGTATGACCGTTGTACAGTTTGTGACAACTGAGCGGATGGAGCAGGCCAAGATTATGCTGGTTGAAGGAAAACAAGTTCAAGAAATCGCCCAAGCACTCGGATACGAAGACAGGCCGCATTTCAGTGAACTGTTTAAAAAACATACAGGCATGACACCATCTGAGTTCAAACAACTGTATAGCGCTAAAGGAGCGGGAACATGATGGTTTGTGAGAATAAGATTTGGGAGAACAATTATTGTGCATAAACAAAAAGGAATAGCATATGTAGAGGGAGATTGCTAAGGCACCTGGGCATATTCGCTCGTAAACCTAATTAGTTCAGCAGCAGCTGAAATGATTAGGTTTGTTTACGTTTCACCCCTCATAAGGATGTTTTTCATCCTTATGGTGGGGTTGCTCGAACGTGGGCGCGAGATAGCGATGTTTTTCATCGCTATGGCTCATGATTCGCGGCCACGCGAGGTTTTCACCCTGCATAAGGATGTTTTTCATCCTTATGGCGGGGTTACTCGGCTTTGGGCGCGAGATAGCGATGTTTTTCATCGCTATGGATCATGATTCGCGCCCCGCGCGTGGTTTTCACCCCKCATAAGGATGTTTTTCATCCTTATGGCGGGGTTGCTCGGCCGTGGGCGCGAGATAGCGATGTTTTTCATCGCTATGGCTCAAGATTCGCGCCCCACGCGTGTTTTTTACCCCACCATAAGGATGTTTTTCATCCTTATGGTGGGGTTGCTCGGCCGTGGGCGCGAGATAGCGATGTTTTTCATCGCTATGGCTCATGATTCGCGCGCCRCGYGTKGYTTTCMCCCCGCATAAGGATGTTTTTCMTCCTTATGGTGGGGTTGCTCGGCCGTGGGCGCGAGATAGCGATGTTTTTCATCGCTATGCTCATCAATCGCGCGCCAATGATTAGCTAACCCTTTTTTCCCTACGTCACCGCCTATTTATTAACAAGAGTAATGAATTACACGATATAACTTAGCCTAAAAGCATTCAGGAGTATAACTCTTGAAAGGCAGGGCGAAAATGAAAGTTAATACATGGAAGAACTAGGTGGATGCTATCGATGAACAAATTTCTGAAGCGTTTTGCCCGGAAATATAATGAGGGCGCGCAACAAGACTCTCAAGCAAACATCAAACAAACCGATACACTTTCAAATAGCCTACAGCAAAATATCAAGAAAATTTCTGAGTTAACTGGTAACAGTTCGGATATTTCCATTCGTACGTTTCAAGGGGCCAATAGTTTACCTATGGCTATTGTTTATATTAACGGTTTAACAGATACCACGGTCATTAACGATAACATCATGAATCCGATCATGTCCGATGCAGAAGTTAATACAGTTGGGCAAAGGACGGTATCCGATTTTTTGACGGTGATTAAAGATCAGATTCTTACTGTTAGTTCCACAAATACAGTGAGTAACATTGAGGACTTCATGTCGGCTTTATACAGCGGAGATACCATTATTCTCGCAGAGGGCTGGGATCAAGGCATTACTGCAAGTTCTGCCAAATGGATGCAAAGAGGCGTAGAGGAGCCCTCATCTCAATCTGTTATTCGCGGACCCAAAGATGGATTCACCGAAAATATAAGCACAAATATAGCGTTGCTCCGGCGTAGAATCAAAAGTCCGAATCTATGGAAAATCGACCGGAAAATCGGACGGGTGACACAAACGGACGTAAGTGTTATGTATCTTAAAGGGACGGCCGATGATTTAGTTGTGGACGAAGTGCTTCAAAGGCTTGATCGCATTGATATAGACAGCATATTGGAAAGTGGCTATTTGGAAGAATTTATTCAGGACCAAACCTTTACTCCATTTCCCACCCTCATAAACACGGAACGTCCTGACACAGTTGCGGCCTCCATCTTGGAAGGACAGGTTGCCGTTTTGATGGATGGAACACCATTTGCTCTTGTGCTGCCTATCACTTTTCTCAAGTTCTTCATTGCCAGCGAGGACTATTACCAGAGATTCGATATCTCTTCGTTCTTACGTCTTTTGCGATTCTTTGCGTTTACCATTTCTATGATTCTGCCTTCCTTATATATTGCAATTACGACTTTTCATCAAGAAATGATACCCACGACCCTTTTGATCAGTCTTGCTGCACAAAGGGAAGGAATTCCTTTTCCTGCATTCTTCGAAGCATTATTGATGGAAATCACATTTGAGGTGTTAAGGGAAGCGGGGGTTCGAATGCCTAGAGCCATCGGTTCCGCAATTTCCATCGTTGGAGCTCTTGTTCTGGGACAGGCAGCAGTTGAAGCAGGTCTTGTATCGGCAGCTATGGTGATCGTGGTAGCCTTTACGGCGATCTCCAGCTTCGTCGTTCCGGCGTTTAACATCTCGATTGCTGCCCGATTGATTCGGTTTATACTCATGATTCTTGCCGCGGCACTAGGTTTGTTCGGAATTATGTCGGGGCTCTTTTTTCTTCTGATCCACATGTTGTCTCTACGCTCTTTCGGAGTTCCTTACATGACACCAATAGCACCTTTTGTGCCAAGTAACCTAAAAGATACTGTTGTAAGGGTGCCTTGGTGGATGATGGTCACCAGACCGCGTCTTTTCGCTAAGAATAATTATGTGCGCCAAAACGTAAACGCACATCCAAAACCTTCCGACAAAGAAAAGGAAAAGTAATCTTCTGTCATTCATTCAACAAGAAAATGGACATCAAAAGGGGATTAGGACATGAAGCGAGGGATAAACCTGCTGTTGATCATCAATATGTTATTAGTTAATAGTGGTTGTTCGAACCATATCGAACTAAATAAATTGGGGATCATCAGCGCAATTGCCTTTGATTTAGATGAAAGTAATCAATGGGTATTGACCTTTCAAATCATCATCCCGAAGTCAATCCAGAGTAAATCCGGTGGTGGCGGTTCCCAAGCTCCGGTTATCGTCTTTTCATCGAAAGGAAAGACCTTACGGGAGGCGATTCAAAAGAGTGATTTGGAGACACCTCGCCAGCTCTTTTTTTCTCATACTCGTGTTATTATTATTAGTCAACGTGTTGCTAAATATGGGGTCAACCAAATATTGGACGCTTACTTGAGAAGTTACGAATCAAGAGAAACTACGGATGTTCTCATTACAAATGGAGACGCGAAGAAAGTGTTAGAAATCCTTACGCCATTAGAGAACATTCCTGGAAACGCGATTTCCAATTTGATCAGTGGAGAGGGAAACAAACAAACCAACTTAGTTCAGTCCAAGTTAATTGATTTAATTTCCACAATGACCAATCCTTCCGCTAGCTCTACATTGCCGGAAATCAAAATCACGGGTGAGCAAGAGGCACAAAGCTCTTTAGAAGCACTGAAAGAAACTCGTGAATCCGCCGTATTAAAATTGGATAGAGTCGGGGTATTTAAACAGGATAAATTAGTAGGTTGGTTAAGTCGGAAAGAAAGCCTCGGAATTCCCTGGATAACGAATCAATTACAAAGAACAACTATCGTATTTTCTTGTGAAGGGGAGAGCCGAAGCGAACAGCTATCCTCCTTTTTAGTAGAAAAATCTCACGCAAAATTAAAACCAAACATATCGAATGGTAATTTGTTTATATCTGTAGAAATTGAAGCCAAGGGAAACTTGATTGAAACGGCATGTAATCTGGATCTGAAACAGTCGAGTACCTTGAAAAAACTGGAAAAACATATCCAGGAGCAAATAATCATTGATACAGAAAATTCCTTTCAAGCTCTGAAAAAATTGAAAACAGACACACTGGGCTTCGGGGACGCATTCCACAAATCTTACCCACAGGACTGGAAAAAGCTAAGCAAGAACTGGGAGAATGAGTTCGCAGAAATAAGAATGGACGTTAAAGCTCATGTAACGATTCGACGAACTGGAATGATTGATGATTCTTTTTCCAAGATATCCAGTAAAAAAGAATGAGAAAAGGGGCTTCGTATGGAGCGGATCAGCAAATATCAATTGGGTGCGATGATTATCCTTTTTCAAATAGGAAGCACACCTTTATTTGAATTAGGAATCAAAGCTGGTCAAGACGCCTGGTTGGTGGTCATTACTAGCATGCTGCTAGGATTCATGCTGCTTTTTCTTTTTTTGATGATCCAACGAAGGGAACCTGAAAAAAATTTGAGTCAGCTTTTGATTCAATATTTCGGTTCATTTGTGGGGAAGTTTGTCTTATTACTTTATCTCCTGATGTTTTCTTACGAAGCCATGCGAAATGTACGAGACTTTGGGGATCTTACCCTCTTGACCATTCTTCCTCGAGGTCCCATATCCCTTATAATGCTGATTATGTTAACTTTGTCGATTTATGCAATATACAAGGGAATAGAGGTCTTCTTTCGGTTGGCTGAATTTATCGTAGTTGGAGTGTTGGCTTTTTATTTAATTTTGCTTATCATGCACTTTATATCGGGTGTTGTTCATTTTGATTATCTTCTTCCGATTTTGGAAAATGGCATTCAACCAGTTTTAAAAGAAAGTATATCTAGCACTGCCTGGTTTCCATTTGGCCAAATGATGATTTTTCTCATGTTCTGGCGTTATTTAAACGAGAAGAAAGAGTTGGCTAAAACGTCGGTTCGATCTTTTTTTGTATCAGGGCTAGTTATCCTTTTCTCGAACATAATGAATCTGATCGTTCTGGGTCCGCAACTACTTAACATTAGTACTGTACCTTTATTACAAGCTGTTCAGTTGATTCAGATCGCCGAAGTATTCGAGCGTTTTGACGCATTTGTGATCTTACTTTTTTATGCCGGGATTTTTATCAAAGCAACATTATGGTTTTTGGCTGCCGTACTTGGGTTATCTCAGCTGTTTCAAACAGACTATCGAAGGTTTGCGCTTCCTGTTGGAGTCATTATTTTTATAACTTCCCTTCTCCCGTCAAGCTGGCAGTCGCATCTGGAGATTGGGAGAATCGTCGCGGAACAATTTATGGTAAACAAGATATTCATTGGAGTAATACCAGCCATTCTTTTTCTTGTTATGTTGATTAAAGGACAGGGGAAACAAATTAAAGGATAGAATTGAATTTGGCCTAATAATGCAATAAAGAGGTTGTTCCCTGAGGGGACAGCCTCTTTATTTTGGGAGATATATCGTTAAATGCATGTGATTAAATATAACGTGATTATTCGGATAATCATATGAAACGTCTGTGAAAACGGAATGTAAACCGAACGATCGAATGAAAAAGCAAATAAATAGTTCGATTAATAAAGGCATTATTGTAATTAACACGGAAGCAATTGCAAATTATTGTTGATAAATACGAAGTCTTGATGTACATTAGTAATTAATATTCGTATGTTAGATAATATGACGTATTTCATTCAATGAGAACGAATAATTGATTATCCTTACAATTACATAACATTAAATGTAATGTTCAGAGTGAATCACGATGAAGAAAAAATTGTTTTAATAGGAAATGGAATGGCTGGATTCAGCTGCATTGGAATAACTTTTGTTATTGAGGTGATGAATACATGGAGAATAATAAAGGCAAAGTATTTTTTGTTGGAGCTGGGCCGGGAGATCCCGAGTTAATTACTGTCAAAGGAATAAAATGTATTCAATCTTCTGATGTGATCGTGTATGACCGCCTTGCCAATCCGGAATTATTAAATCATGCCCGTAAAGATGCAGAATTCATTTATTGTGGAAAGCAGCCGAACCATCACCCGATTCAGCAAGAGCAAATCAATGAAATCATTGCCTTAAAAGCTCTAGAAGGAAAGATAGTTACTCGTCTAAAAGGTGGAGATCCTTGTGTTTTCGGACGTGTCGGAGAAGAAGCGGAGAAATTAGTTGAGCATGGAATAGCATTTGAAATCGTACCCGGGATTACTGCGGGAATCGCTGCGCCCGCTTATGCAGGCATACCTGTTACACATCGTAAAGTGGCTTCAACGTTTGCTATGGTAACCGGTCATTTGTGTCAAGACGACACCCTATCACCTGACAAGTGGAAGGCGCTTGCTACCGGCATTGATACGATTGCATTTTATATGGGAATGGGAAATGTCACTTATTTATGTAACCAGCTTATTCACTATGGAAGGAACCCTGAGACGCCGGTTGCAGTTGTATCTTGGGGGACAACTGAGGATCAAAGGACAATCATAAGTTCGTTAAATAATTTAGAGAAAACGTTACAGGAACATGATATGCCCAACCCGGCTATCATACTGGTCGGTGACGTCGTTCATTTAAGAGAAAGGCTGTCTTGGTTCGCCGAAAATAGCAGAGATTGAACAAGTATAAAGGCATGCATAATCGTATTATCCCTTACAGTATACAGTGAGAAAAGAGTTCATGATTTCATGGACAAAACACTGTTTACCTGAGGGTTTTTTTATGTTTTTTATATAAATATTTTTATAGATGAACATCAAATATCTAATTGGATTTATAGATTATCTAAAGATACAATAGGGCTTGTAACAACAAAACAGATACAGAGGAGAGGAAACAAAATGAAAAAAAATATATTAATCGTGGTGACTTCTGCCAATCAAATAAACAGTGAGAAGTCTACAGGGCTTTGGCTTTCGGAATTTGCTGAGACCTATATTGAGTTTTCAAAGCAAGGATTTGATATCACAGTAGCTAGTCCTTTAGGCGGGAAAACCCCTATTGATAAAAATAGTTTGAGTGCTGATTTGCCTCAAGCAATATTGGATACGGAACAATTTCTTACGGATACTATCAAACTAGACGAGGTTAAAGCTGCGGACTATGATGTGATTTTCTTGCCAGGCGGCCATGGAACGATGTTTGATCTGCCTGATAACGAAAAGCTTCAATTTTTACTTAGAGAATTTTATGAGGCCGGAAAAATCGTAGCTGCTGTATGTCATGGACCAGCCGGTTTGGTCAATGCAAAGTTATCTGACGGAACATATCTAGTTGAAGGCAAACGCATTACAGCCTTTACAGATACGGAAGAAAAAGCGGCTGGTTTAGATCTATATATGCCTTTCCTATTAGAATCTAAGCTTCGTCAGGCGGGCCCGATCTTTGTTGCAGCACCCGATTGGAGCGACCATTATGAAGTTGATGGAAATTTAATTACAGGTCAAAATCCGCAATCAACACTTAGCGTAGCCAAAGAAGTTATCGCCAAACTAAACTAATAGCCCGTCCTATCGAAGGGATCTATAATAATATTGAGGGTCTACAACTGGAATTGGTTAGACCTTGCGAAAGAGAACGGGAAAGAATTAGGTGTATTTGTGGAAGAATACTTTAAAAATGACAAACCAACTTCTCTGATCCAACGTTTCGCTACAGTTGAGGAAGTAGCTGATACAGTTGTATTCATTGCATCCGATAAAGCATCAGCTATCAATGGTGCAGCTCAAAGAGTAGAGGGCGGGATTATTCAAAGTATCTTGTGATTCGCTGAGAAGTGAACAAACCAATGTTCCACAATAAAATAAGCGGGCTTATCTTTAAAAATAAGGTTAGCTGCTCCTCTTGTCGGTACTTGATCCCTAAGATCAAGTGCTTTTTTTCTATCGTGGTAGATTGCATAGTTGTGGATATATAATATAGGGGAAAGAGACAGTATTGTATGAGAGGATCTTATTTATGGCAAATTTTGAATGGTATCGAAGTTTTATCACTATTTATAAACATAATTCTGTATCAGAAGCAGCCAAGTCAAGAATTATGACACAACCTGCCATGAGTCAACATCTAGCTGCATTAGAAGCTGAGGTCGGCGAACCCTTATTTACAAGAACATCAAGGAAAATGGTTCCGACTGAAAGAGGAAAAGAACTTTATTCACAATTAGCGCCTCTTGTTGAGTCACTTGAGGAGACAACGTTAAGTTTCAAAGCCGTCTCATCGCCCACGCTTCCGGTTGTAAAAATCGGCACAGCGCAAGAGTTTTTTAGAGAAAGAATGGCTCCATACCTCCGTAACCTTCATATGCGTGTAATTGCTTATTACGGGCTTGCATCGTATATTTTAGACCTATTAACAGAAGACAAGGTCGACATCATCGTGACCTCACAAAAGTTTTCATCACCTGGTATAGAATATCTGCATTATGTAGAAGAAGAGTTTGTTGTAGTCGCACCATATGATTATGAGGAACCTGATTTCACGGACTCTAAGCAGCTAGAAGCTTGGCTGTGTTTACAAACATGGCTTAGTTATGGTCTAGAATTGCCCATTATCCGAAGATTTTGGAGAGAGAACTTTCAAAAACGTCCGCAAATAAAGCCTGAACATATATTGCCTGATTTGCACATAATTTTGTCAGCTATCGAGAATGGGGCTGGAATCAGTTTATTGCCTACGTATATGCTGGCAAACTCGTTACAAACAAAAAAAGTAAAAATAATTTGTGAACCTTATAAAGTAACGAATGATTTATATTTTGCCTATAAAATCAAAAATTCAACAATGCCAAAATTAAGAAAGATGATAGGGACACTTAAAGGTAATGAAAAACCCCCGGAATATTAAATCCGAGGGTTTGCTTATTTAATTTTAACTTAAAAATCAAAATTATCAGGGTCTGGACCCACCCGGCGATGCTGATCAAGTGCCGAAATAGCTGCCATATCTATATCATTTAATGAGAAATCAAAGATTTCTGCGTTGGACTGAATGCGTTTAGCTTGAATGGATTTCGGAATCGTTGCCCAGCCGCTTTGCAGCTGCCAACGTAGAACGATTTGGGCAACTGATTTTCCCGCGCGGTCTGCGATAGCTTGGATGACGGGTTCATGCAGGATCTCTCCCTGCATCAGAGGTGCCCAAGCGACGGCTTGAATCCCGTTGTTATCTAAAAAAGATTTAAGTTCATTCTGAACGAGTCTCGGATGGCGCTCTACTTGATTAATAGCTGGTTTCACAGTTGCTTGTTTAAATAGATTTTCAAGGTGGTGGATGTGAAAATTACTAACGCCAATAGCCCCGACACGACCTTCGTGATACAAAAACTCGAGTGCTTTCCAGCTTTCTAGATATTTATTTTCAACAGGCCAATGTATCAGGTATAAATCAAGCTTTTCTAATCCCAGATTCTTTAAGCTTTTCTCATAAGCTGCTATAGTGCTATCGTAGCCTTGGTCCGCATTCCATAATTTCGAGGTGATAAACAAGTCTTCACGTTGAAGACCGGCGCGTTTCAAGCCACGCCTGATACCTTCACCAACGCCTTCTTCGTTCTGATAAATAGCTGCAGTATCAATATGACGATAGCCAACGACAATGGCTTCTTCAACGGCTGCAATGACGGTATCGCCATCCTCGACTTGGAAGACGCCTAGACCAAGCCAAGGAAAATCTTTACCATGGTTTAATTGAATTGTATCTTGTAAGTTTTTCAATTGATTATCCTCCTAATATTGGGGTGGAAAACAATGTCCACCCGGTTTCTGTTTATTTGATTTGACCTATGATTTCAAAGGTTGATTGGATGCGGGGGGGAAGTTCGGCAGCACATATTCTCCAAGCTCATGTATGACGTCGCCAGCTGGTCGATCGCTGTCAAAGAGAGCGAAGAAGAGATGATTAACACCAATAGTTCTGTAAACTTCAATTAATTCGATGAGTTTATTCCTTCCTATTCGAAAACCAAGCCGAATGGGTATTGCTTGTTCATCTGGATCTTCCGCTAAATCGAGATGCATAGGCATAGAGAATGGGCGAAACTCCGATTGGTTATGGCGGGCTGCAGACTCTCGCCATGCAGTTATGGCTTCTAGCTGCCGCATAGGTCCTTGTGGATAGTACATCCATCCATCTCCATTCTGTCCAAGCCAATCGAGGTCTTGCTGTGCAAAACCGGTGACCATTGTAGGAATTCTATTCTTCAGTTTTGGCACGAGTGTCGCTTGCTCGATTTGGCCATAACTGGAGTCAATTCTAGGATAGTGTTCATAAAGTGCTTTTTCTAGATAGGCAAAGGCTTCTCGGAATTGGCTGCCGCGGCTAGAATGATCTACGCCAAGTCCCTTGAAGTCAGCTCGCCGATCTCCAGATGAAATTCCCATGATGAACCTTTCGGGAAAGAGGGCTTCGATGGTAGCAACTTCTTTTGCCATCCTCAATGGATGGCGAAGCGGAAGTACCAGCGCTGATGTTCCAATCGCAATTTGTTTGGTCTGACTAAGCAAGTGTGTACCGAAGATTAGACTGTCATAAATTTGACCGACAGCCGGATCCCCAAACTGGGGATCTTCCAAAATAACGTCTCGGAGCCATAGAGTTGTAAATCCGTATCCTTCAGCAGCTTTAGCAAGCTCAACCTGATTAGCCATCGTAGGTGTTTTCGACTGAAAGTTTTCTAATGGAATGTGGAGGCCAAGCGTTAACTCGCCTTCTTTGTACATCCTTTGATAAGTTTGATGATGCTCAAACATTTAAATGCCTCCTATTATGATTTCCGTTCCAGCTTTGCAGAAATACCAGTGAGCAGGATGGCAACGAGAACCATTAAAGCTCCAACCCATGGGGTATGAACAAGTCCCATGGAGTCGATAACAACTCCACCGACAATTGAGCCAATAGCAATACCGACGTTAAACGCTGCAATATTGATCGCTGATGCAACATCAACCGCTGAAGGTACATACTTTTCAGCTAGCCCCACGACATATAATTGAAGACCAGGCACATTCATGAATGCAAGCAACCCCATTAAGACAACACCAATTACACCAGCCACTTTAAATGGAGCAAGGAATGTTAAAAGGACTAGAACGGCAGCTTGAATAATAAACATCCAAAATAATGCGCGTAGAGGGTTCTTATTGGCCAATTTACCGCCAATAGAGTTACCGAATGCAACAGCCACACCATAAATGATTAAGATAATGTTAATCATGCCTGAACTTATGCCAGTCACATCGTGCAGGAGCGGAGTTAGATAAGTGAAAGCAACAAACGTCCCGCCATAACCGAATGCCGTGATAAGAAAGCCCAGGACCAAACGGCCATTGGTGAGCAAACGGAACATATCTGAAAATTTAGCAGGTGGAGATTGCTTGAGATTTTTAGGGATGAGTGCGGCACTGGAAATGATCGCAATGACACCCAGTAAGGCAACGCCCCAGAAAGTCGCTCTCCAACCGAAGGCTTGCCCGATAAATGTCCCCAATGGAACGCCGGTAACAATGGCAATGGTAAGACCAGTGAACATGAGAGCAATGGCACTACCCTTTTTCTCTGGAGATACTAGCTGAACAGCAATGGTGGCTCCAATGGAGAAAAAGACACCATGTGAAAATGCGGTGATGAAACGTGCAATAACCAGTATTTCAAATGACGGTGATAGTGCAGCGACAGCGTTACCGATGATGAAAACAACCATCAGTGACATGAGCAAGGATTTCCGGCTCATCCGGTTGGTGAGCGCGGTAAGGATCGGAGCTCCGACCGCGACGCCAATCGCATAACCAGAAATAAGAAGGCCAGCTAGCGTAATGCCAATGTTTAAATCATTCGCGATGGACGCGAGCAGGCCTACTGGAACAAACTCTGTTGTTCCGATTCCAAATGCGCTTATGGCAAGGGCAAGAAGCGCCCATGATCCTGTTTTTTGCCTCACTTTATGTTGTGCTGCAGAATGTGATAATGACTGGTTCATGTTTTGCCTCCTAAGTAGATATATTTTGAACAACTGCAAGTTTTACTTTCGCTTCACAAGTGCTATTATAAAACCATTAAGTTGTTTTTGATAAGTACGTACTTTTAAGTACTATAGGTACCTGAAAGTACCCTTTAAAGCGAGTTTATGATTAGGTACATCCCAAGTTTCAGCCTATTTTGCCAGGCCACAAAGATACTACTCTTATAAGAAGTCATAGGCATGTTAGGCAATGAATGGTGGTATGAAATGACAACTCAAAAGGACTGTCCTTCTGTCATTAAAGATGACCGATGGGCAGCCCTTTGTTCGTGTGCTGATTTATAGAGTGTGTTGATTCCAAATTAACTTGATTCCCAGACACTGTCGACCTTCAGCCGCCGCCCATACAGGTATTTAATTCCCATTGTGAAATCAATGAAAGCGGTTATATAATAGTATGGCTTCTGTTAGGAGGGATCTTTTAGTGAAATTAAACGCATCGCAAGCTGCATTTTCGCAGATGCTGATTTCCGGGACGTTAGTGCACGAGGCTAACTTCGACGAAATTCAAAATCGTCTAGGCATTGAAGTATCTCCGCATGTGGTAATTGTCTTCTCTATTGACCGTTATGCGCGGGAGGCATCCCCCGTCATTCGTTCGGCTATCGAATATATGAAAGAGCATTTGCAAGAGAAAATTACTTTGGGGGAAATAGCACGTTATTGTTATCTAAGTACTTATCACTTCGCGCATTTGTTTAAGAGGGAAGTAGGCTTAAGCTTCGTCGATTTCTTGAATAAGCTTAGAATTGAAAAGGCTGTGCACTTTCTAGAAACGACGGATTTACCTGTTCAACAGATTGCGGCTCTGGTTGGATTCCCTGATCCCAATTACTTTACACGAAAATTTAAACTCTATATGAGCTGCAGTCCGTCAGAGTACCGCGCAGCAAAATTGTGCTAGTGTTCCGCAAATTTGACTAGATTCATGAAAGCGCTTTTAAAGTAAGATAAACTCATAAATCAATTAGGGGGTTATAAATTGAAAAAGTTCTCAATGATTGCAGCAGGTGTGATTACTGTATCTCTAATGATTTCGGGTTGCGCAGCAAAGTCTAGTGACTCCGCGAAAAATGATAGTGCGATGAATAAGGCCGGAGATACGATTAAACTGGGTTGGATCGGTCCGTTAACGGGGCCGACAGCGACGGACGGGACACACAGTAGAGATGCTGCGATAATGGCGATTGAGCAGTACAATAAAGCCGGTGGTATCCAAGGCAAGAAGGTTGAGTTGGTTGCGGAAGATGATCAAGGAAAGCCTGAAGAAGCGTTAAAAGGTGTTCAGAAGCTAATCAATAATGATAAAGTTGTCGCCATTGTTGGAGGCGCTTACAGTGGACCGACGAAAACGATTTCTACAAAAATTCAGGAGCTCAAAGTTCCAATGGTTATTGCCTATGCCGTACATCCAGATGCGACCAAAGGCGGCGATTATGTGAATCGCGTCATCTATACGGGTCCGTTGCAAGGAAAAGCGATGGCCGATTATGCTGCGAACGATCTGAAGAAGAAGAACATCGCCGTACTCTACGTCGATATCGACTACGGAAAATCGATTTATACCGCATTTAAGGACGAGGCTGGCAAGCTGGGTGCGAATATTGCGATTGAACGTCCGTTTAAGATGGGGGACAAAGATTTCAGCTCGATCTTGACCGCAGTCAAAGCCGCCAATCCGGATGGCTTGTACGTAGTTGGTTATTACAATGAAGCAGCGGCTATCGTTAAGCAAGCGAAAGAAGCGGGAATTAGCGCTCAACTGCTAGGCGTCGATGGTTTCGATTCACCGAAATATTTGGAGCTGGGGAAAACCAATACAGAAGGGTCGACTTTCACGACTTCCTTTTATGCTTCTGATGACCGGTCTGTCGTGAAAATATTCGTCAATCAATGGCAGGATAAATTTAAGGATATTCCGGACATGCTTTCCTCGCAGAGCTATGATGCTGCAATGGTTATTTTAGAGGGAATGCAAAAAGTCGGGACCGATAAGGAAAAGCTAAAGCAAGCTATCAATGATACGAAAGACTTGGAGGGTACGTCGGGGAAAATTACGTTCGGCAAAGATCACGAAGTCATTAAACCTGTGATTTTCATGACTGTCAAGGACGGGAAGTTCCAGTTCGTCAAATCTAAAACCTACAACTAACAATCAGCTAGTGGAAAGGATGGATCCCATTGGTATTTATACAGCAGTTGATTAACGGCATCTCCATCGGATTCATTTATATCTTGATTGCGGTTGGGCTCACGATGGTATATGGGGTGCTGAAGCTGCTTCATTTTGCCCACGGCACGATTTATATGGTCGGAGCTTTCTCAGCCATGGTCGGTATGACATATCTGCACATGCATTTTCTCGTCGCGTTTCTGTTCGCATTGGTCGTATCAGGTGTGGTAGGCATACTTATCGAAAGATATGCTTATCGCCCTTTGCGGGGGGCACATCCGATTACTACCTTAATCAGCGGCATCGGCATAGCCATCGTGCTCGAGAATGTATTTCAAGTGATGTTCTCATCGGACACAAGAGCATTCCCAGAGACGGGAATCGAAATCTCCATCATTCAACTGACAGAGTCGATTACGATTACGAATATGAAACTTATCATTATTGCTGCCGGTATTGTCGGGCTAGGTTCTCTGTACGCGTTTCTTAAATTTACGAAAATGGGTCTTGCGATTCAAGCAACATCCCAGGATTTGCGCGCAGCCTCTTTGATGGGAGTCAATGTCAACCGTGTTGTAGCTGTTACCTTTTTACTCGGATCAGCACTCGCTGCCGCTGCAGGGATACTGGTCGCATTGAACTTTAATTCGATGTATCCGACGATGGGCTCGATTCCCGGCCTGAAAGCATTCTGCGTCGTCGTACTGGGCGGTCTCGGTTCCATACCGGGAACCATTATCGGCGGTCTGATCTTGGGACTTGTAGAATCGCTAAGCGACGGCTTTATGACAGGGATGGTTGTAGATAAAGATGCGATTGCGTTTATCATTTTAATACTTATCCTTCTGGTAAAACCATCTGGACTCTTTGGCAAAAACATCGAGAAGGTATAGGTGATCTTTTATGGACAGTATACTGAATCCTTATTACGTTGATATCATCGTTTTTCTAGTCATCTATATATTATTGGGATTGGGACTAAATTTAATAACGGGTTACGCTGGTCAAGTATCGCTTGGGCACGCCGCATTCTTCGGGATCGGAGCTTACGCCTCCGCCATCTTATCGGTGAAAGGTGGGCTGGATACATGGGTTTCTATGATTTTGGCGGTTTTGATCACTTTCGTATTCAGTGCTGTTTTGGGGCTGCCTAGTCTACGGGTAAGGGAAGATTTTCTGGCAATTACGACGCTGGGGCTCGGATTGATTATTCAATCGTTCTTCAAAAACTCGGAAATTACCGGGGGGGCATACGGAATTGATTCCATTCCCACGCCTTCCTTGTTCGGCTGGAAGCTGGATAACTCGGGTTATCTGTTGCTTGTACTTGTTGTCATGGTCGTCGGCATCTATGCACTCAAAAAAATGACCAGTTCCCGTATCGGCAGAGCATGGATGGTTATTCGGGAAGATGAAACCGTTGCTAAGGCGATGGGAATTAATACGACTTACTATAAAGTGCTTGTGTTTGCAATCGGCGGGGCTTACGCCGGTGCTGCAGGAGCGTTGTTCGCTCATAAAGTGTCCTTTATCGGAGCGGATTCCTTCGGATTCTCCGTCTCGGCAACTGTGCTCAGCATGGTGGTAATCGGCGGTTTGGGGAGTATTCGCGGCACATTATTCGGTGTCAGCCTCCTGTATTTGCTCCCTGAAATGTTCCGTTTGTTCAAGCTTGATTTTATCGATATGAAGTATTTGGATATGTACAAAATGATTATTTACGGGCTGTTGATGGTTTTGGTGGTGCGTTATCGTCCGAAAGGGATTTTCGGCAAGACAGGAGCCAAACTTAAGTCCTTGCAGCCGCACAAAGCGGGAACGTCAAAGGACGGTGACAACGATGCTTAAAGTGAAAGGGATCACGAAACGTTTCGGAGGACTCACGGCCGTCCAAGCAGTTGATTTCGAAGTAAAGCAAGGAGAGATTGTCGGTCTGATCGGTCCGAATGGAGCCGGGAAGACGACGTTCTTCAATATATTAACCGGTATTTATAAGGCGGACGAAGGTACGATTGAATTCGAAAACAAACCGATTCAAGGGCTTGCGCCGTTTCGCATCGCGAAGAGCGGAATGTCCAGAACTTTTCAAAATATACGGCTGCTGAAGGATGAAACCGTGTTAGAAAATGTGAAAGTCGGCATGTTCGGCCGAACAAAATCCGGTCTATGGTCAGCAATTCTAGGCATGCGCGCTTCGAGGGTTGAAGAAGAGCAGGTTGCTGAATTGAGCCTGAAGGCGATTGAACTTGTCGGTTTGAATGGATTCGAGCAAGAGCTGGCTGGAAGCTTGTCATACGGCAATCAGCGGCGGGTGGAAATTGCCCGAGCCCTTGTTGCGGATCCTAAGCTGCTGCTGCTCGATGAACCTACGGCTGGGATGAACGCACAGGAAACCAAGGAAGTGGATGATCTAGTACGGAAAATCAGAAAGAATGGGACGACGGTCATTCTTATCGAACATAACGTCGGAATGGTGGTTGGACTGTGCGATCGGCTTGTCGTTTTGGATCATGGCGAGAAAATTGCAGACGGCAAACCGGAGCAGGTCATCGCTCATTCGAAAGTCATCGAAGCGTATATCGGAAAGACCGACGAGACCGACGAGACTGACGAGGAGGTGAATCCCATTGCTGCAAATTCGTGATCTTAACGTGTCTTACGGAAGCATTCATGCGGTTCGCGGACTTTCTCTTCAGGTTGGCGCCGGTGAAGTTGTTACTTTAATCGGGTCGAACGGAGCGGGAAAATCGACAACGGTGAACGCGATTTGCGGAACCATTTCTTCCAAGGGGTCTATTCAATACAACGGCAAAGAATTGAATGGCATGTCAACTCATGACATTGTGAAGGATGGGATTGTTATGGTCCCCGAAGGGAGAAAGGTATTTCCCAAGCTTTCCGTAGTCGACAACCTGCTGATGGGAGCTTATTCGCGAAAAGCATCGAAGGCGGAACTTACGCAAGACATCGATTTCGTATTTGGATTATTTCCGCGATTAGCCGAACGAAAAAGTCAATTTGCAGGTACGATGAGCGGGGGCGAGCAGCAAATGCTTGCCATCGGTCGTGCGCTCATGGCGAAGCCAAAGCTGCTTATTTTAGACGAGCCGTCCATGGGTTTGGCACCGATTGTGGTCAAAGATATTTTCGAGACGATCCGCATCATCAAGAAGCAAGGATTAACGACATTATTGATCGAGCAAAATGCCTCCATGGCTTTATCCGTGGCTGATCGCGGGTATGTGATGGAGCATGGGGAAATCAGGTTTCACGATACCGCACACAATTTGCGTACGCAGGATAACGTTAAGAAAGCGTATCTTGGCCATTAATCATCTGAATAGAAATAAGTGTGAACCCGGACGATGCGATCGCGAGTTGACATTTAATAGAGTAACACTGGGACCTGGAATTTACAGGTCTTTTTTTTCTGCGACGGATCAATTAACGCGTACAATTAATGAAACCAACCGGAAATAGACGTTTAACGGACCCGGATGCGTTGGGTCGTTAAACATGCGGGAGCGGGCGGAGAATCAGCGATTTATAATACACGTGATTTTAAGCTGAAGGTAAGTAGTGACGGAACAAATTTCACAGATATCGACACGGTGACAGGGAATTCGACAAATTTAACGGATCGCACCATCAATACGAACGCCAGATATGTTAGACTGTATATAACGCAAGGAACACAAATCGGTTATGACGGATATGCAAGAATTGATGAATTTGAAGTATATGGTAGCGCAAGCGGAAATGCAGCACTAAACAAGACAGCCACGGCAAATGCCTATAATTTGTCGAGTGAAGCACCGCAATATGCGGTTGACGGCTCGACAGGTACGAAATGGGCATCTATTGCGGCATCCCCGAATTGGTTAAAGATTGATCTGGGCTATGTGACTAACATTAGCCGTTGGGTCGTGAAGCACGCCGCTGTCAATGGAGAATCAACCAATTTCAATACGAAGGATTACAAATTGCAGGTGAGTAATGACGGCACTACCTTCACAGATGCGGATACCGTGACAGGGAATACAGCAAGCTCTACGGATCGCAATGTGAATGCAACAGGAAGATACGTCAGATTGTACATTACACAGGGGACGCAGTCAGGATTTGACGGGTACGCCAGAATCTATGAGATCGAAGTTTATAACTAAATTAGGAGGAATGAACGGATGCGTAAATGGATCATTGGTCTGACGGCATTGTCCTTTATAATTACTACGGCAGGGTGCAGTAATGCAGCGAAGCAGCCAGTTCCTTCGAATGGACAAGCTCAAAAGCAGGAAGATCGAACCGATGAGGCGTTTACGCTGCGCGTAACCTATTGGGCTCAGGATAAAAACGGATATTTTGATTCGGTAGAAAAGAAGTTTAAAGAAAAATATCCGAAAGCTACTATCCAATGGGATAAATTGGATGAGGCGAATTTTGCCGAGGTTACAGAAAACCAGTTAAAATCAGGCCAAGCCGCCGATATCCTGTTTAATCAGAAGATCAAAGAATACGCAAAAGCAGGTTATCTGCTGGATTTATCGGATCAGCCTTGGACCCAGCGAATGATTGAATCCGCGAAACAAACAGTTGCCTATAAAGGGAAAACCTATGGAGCGGCTCTAGATGTTAGCACCTTTGGCGTGTATTACAATAAAACTATTTTTGATCGTATGCAGCTGCAGACGCCCAAAACGTGGGATGAATTTATTACGTTGAGCGCGAAGATCAAACAGGCTGGGATATCGCCGATTATAGGCGGATTTAAAGATATTTGGACGATTCAGGGCGTTTACTTGCCCATTGCCGCAACGTCAGAGTTTCTCCAAAACCCTAACTTTGAATTGGATTTATATACGGGCAAAGTGAAAATTGACGGTCCCGAAGTCAACAACGCCATGCAGAAATTTGCCGATCTCGCGCATAATGGCTTTTTTAATCCAGATGCTTCTCAAATAGGCTATGAGGAATCGACTCAGCAATTTATTGACGGAAAAGGCGCTATGCAGTTGATGGGCAGTTGGACGCCTGGGGTTGTAGATAGCAAGACGGCTGATTTTAAAATGGGCTTTTTCGCCCTTCCTGATCAAAATGGCAAAACGGTAATGGCAGCAGCGCCAGATAAGCAAGTGTCGATTAATGCGAAGACATTAAACCCAGTAAAAGCTAAATATTTATTGTCACTTTTGCTCGATAAAGATATGTTGGCGCTATATAGCAAGAACGTTGCCTTATCTGCTTTTAAAGATGTGATTGCTGAGTACTCCAATCCGGCGATGAAGGATGTGCAGAAAGCACTGCAGCTTTATCCAACATCGATCAATCCGGGACATTTGTTTACCAATTCAGCGAATGACGCCATAAATGCGGCGTTAAATCACATTTTGTCAGGGAAATTGCTTCAAAATGAGTTAAAAGAAGCCGATGTGAATTATATAAAGGATAAGGCGACCCTTATTCTAGATTGAGGGTGAAGGACCAATGAACCTCATATTGCGATTGCTTCGGCTTCACAGTTTAAAAGCAAGATTGCGATTTTTTGGAATATCCTTAGTGCTTATGGTTGGACTGCTTACCATTTCATCTTATTCCTTTTTAGAGTATCGTCAAACGGAAAACAATCAGATGAATTCGATGCGCAAAGACAGTGCGATTCAGCAAACGGCCATAGATAGTTGGGTAGCTGCAAGAGCTTCTGAAATCCGCAATCTAGCAAATTTACAATCGACCGTAGAGCTGGATTCGGATGGTATTCAAAATAACCTTACCTTCTTTGCGTCACATCAACATGAGTTTGAAGCGGTCTCTTTTGCTAATAAAGAGGGAATTGTGGAATTTAGTACCATGAACCAAATTGGCGCTTATTTTACCGAACGAACCTATTTGGAAGAAGCCTCTAAAGGCCGTGAATATATATCTGATGTGATGCTCGGTAAGGTCACCAATCAACCGATGATTTTATTTTCTGCTCCTGTTATGAATAAAAAGAAGCAACTTGAGGGTGTTATTTATGGAACGGTTACGTTAAAGACAATTGATAAGCTCATGGAGCAATTTCGTTATGGAGACAGCGGTGAATCGTATTTGATTGATCGAAACGGTTATCTAGTCACTGAATCGCGGTTCAAGGGGAATTGGAAACGGCTGGAATTTCAATTGAACAGCGATATTCTCGAACGATCGAAGCAAGGGATACAAGCAACCTCGACCTATGAGAGTTACCGCGGCAAGCAAGTTTTCGGGACTTACCAGTTAGTGAATAACGGAAAATGGATCGCTGTTAACGAAATTGAGCGAGATGAAGTGTATCGAACCTTTAATAGGCAATTAATTGTTATGATAATCATCATTTGTATCGTGCTTACATTTGGTTTTATCTTGATGCTGCGAATATCGTACCATATTGAACATCCCGTTCAGCATTTATTGAAAGGGGTTCAACGACTGAAGCAAGGCGATTATCATTATAAAATCGATTACAGCAGTTTGAAGGCAGCTCCCGTTGAGCTGCTGCAGCTATGTGAAGCATTTAACCAAATGTCGCAAAATATTCAAGACAATGAGCTTGAGCTTAAACGGCAAAAGGAAGATTTGGCTGGTTCTAATGCGGAATTAGAGCAATTTGCCTATGTTGCTTCGCACGATTTACAGGAGCCTTTACGGATGGTAGCCAGCTATGTGCAGCTACTAGCAAAGCGATACCAAGGTCAATTAGATCAGGACGCGGATGATTTCATTCATTATGCGGTTGATGGTGCGCAGCGCATGCAGAATTTGATCAACGATTTATTGGCTTTTTCCAGGGTGGGTACGAAGGGGAAGGAGCTTAAGTCTGTTGATTTTGAAGTGGTGCTGCAGCATGTATCTACGAATCTACAGCATGCAATTCAAGAGTGTGATGCGTTGGTCACGCATGATCCTTTGCCTATATTGCTGGCTGATCCTACGCAAATGGTGCAATTATTGCAAAATTTAGTTGGTAATGCCATTAAGTTTCGCGATGCCAACCGCGCACCCATCATTCACATCGGAATTAAACAGCAAGGGAATGAGTGGTTATTTTCTGTTCGTGATAATGGAATTGGTTTTGATCCGAAGTATAGGGACCGAATCTTCCTCATTTTTCAAAGACTCCATAATAAAACAAAATACCAGGGGACTGGCATAGGGTTGTCCATTTGCAAAAAAATTGTAGAACGACATGGCGGGAAAATATGGGTTGATTCAGAAGCGGGTCAATCGACAACCTTTTACTTCACGCTGCCAGACAGAGGAGACCAACTTACATGATCGATTATAAGCTTAGTCAGAATGTAGAAATTCTTTTAGTAGAAGATAATCCCGGAGATATTCGGTTAATTGTCGAAGTGCTGAAGGAAGGGAAAATTAATAATAATTTGAGCGTGGTTGAAGATGGTGAGGAAGCTTTGGCTTACCTCAGGCGAGAAGGCAGCTACCAGGAAGCGATTGTGCCGGACATTATCTTATTAGATCTAAATCTTCCCAAAATTAATGGCACCGAAGTTCTAGCAGAAATCAAAAAAGATCCGCAGCTGAAGTATATTCCAGTCATTATTTTAACGACTTCCGAAGCAGAGCAAGACATTTTAAGAGCTTATGATCTGCATGCGAATTGTTATATCACCAAGCCTGTCAACTTAGAGCAGTTTTTAACAGTCGTAAGATCGATTGAAAATTTTTGGCTTACACTTGTTAAGCTGCCTAGGAGGTAGAACTATTGATCAAGGTTTTATTAATTGAAGATAATCCGGGAGATGCTCGATTGATTCGAGAAGTTTTATCGGATACAGATAATCAGAGTATTGCGTTGAAATGGGTCGATCAGTTGGAAACGGGCATTGAACTGATTACCAAGGATGAATTTAACGTTGTTTTACTTGATCTTTCACTTCCGGATAGTCATGGCATGGAAACAATCATCAGCTTTCGGGAGCAAGCGCCTGCAATCCCAATCGTTGTACTGACCGGGCTTGATGATGAGGAGGTTGCCATAAATGCCGTTCAGCATGGGGCTCAGGATTATTTGATCAAAGGACAAGTCAACAGTTCGGTGATTATGCGTTCGATGCGTTATGCCATTGAACGTCATCGTCTTCAGGACGAGCTTTATAACTTATCGATTATTGATGAGTTGACAGGTCTTTACAATCGTAGAGGTTTTTTTAACCAGGCACAGCAAATTATGAATGCGAATGCTCAGGAAGGCAATGGCTTTTATTTGATTGTTGCCGATCTGGACGGTATGAAACAAATCAACGATTCTTATGGTCATCATATGGGGGACTTGGCCTTATTGGATACAGCGAATACATTGAAAGAAGTTTTCTGCGATTCTGATATTATTGCCCGAATGGGTGGAGATGAGTTCACCGTTATTTTACCGGATACGCATGGACATTCAGCCAGCTTAGATACATTTGAACAGGAAATGATCTTGAAAATCCAGCAAAGGTTACATAGCTTTAATTTGAACGCTGGCCGAATCTTTCATCTTTCGATTAGTCTCGGATTATTTCATTATAATCCCGCTATGCCCGTGACCTTAGGCGAATTAATTATCCAAGCGGATCATCGCATGTATACCCATAAAAAAGGAAAAGTCAAAGTCCAATGAAATAAGAAGGATTGATTAGAAAGGCTCTGTGGGCAGGTGTGCCCTCAGGGCCTTTTTTGAATTTATATGTTTTGGGTTTGGGGTGCTCCTGAATAAGCGCGTTTTTCGCGCTTATTCAGTGCGGACGAGCAGGATGGACTTCTGAGAAGTCGATTTTCATCTTCTCAGACCCTGTCGGCTCGTAAAGCTCTCGCTGTAAGCGCGTTTTTCGCGCTCATTTTCTCGGGTGCTCCTGAATAAGCGCGTTTTCAGCGCTTATCCAGTGCGGACGAGCGGGATGGAATTCTGAGAAGTCGATTTTCATCTTCTCAGACTCTGTCGGCTCGTAAAGCTCTCGCTGTAAGCGCGTTTTTCACGCTTATTTTCTCGGGCGCTCCTGAATAAGCGCGTTTTCAGCGCTTATTCAGTGCGGGCGAGCAGGATGGACTTCTGAGAAGTCCATTTCAGCTTCTCAGACTCTGTCGGCTCGTAAAGCTCTCGCTGTAAGCGCGGTTTTCGCGCTTACTTACTCGAGCGTTCCTGAATAAGCGCGTTTTTCGAGCTTATTCAGCACGGACGCGTGGGAGAGCATGTCGAGAAGCGCGCTTACTTGTTTTAGCTTTGGAAAGTGGCATTCCTGCTTTTTACTACCCCTAATTTCTTCCAAAAAAAGTGTTGCAATAGACTTAAATCCGATGTACGATATTACAAAAGATAAAGCGCTTACACATATGCTGTTCCTGTATTAAACCGGTTTAAGAGAGGGTGGATTATATCCCCTCTAACTCATAGATTATTAAGCGCCTACAATTATTATTTTTGTAAATTCAATTAAACCGGTTTAACACCATATATACTTAACTTGATTTACGACCTACATACTGCTCATTCATTTGTATTAAACCGGTTTAATGCGTGATCGACCTAGGAGGTGAAGGGAAACAATTTTCAGAACTTGATAAAGAAGATTGAAGTACCAGTATAACCATGGAGGGGATAGGTTTGAACAAGAACAAGTTGTTTTTTGTAGGGATGATGTTGATTTTTGCTGTTGTTTTTGCAGCATGTGAGAGTGAAAGTGATCCAAAGCCAAGTTCAGCTGTTCAGGCAACGAAGGCGCCTGTAGCATCAGCTCCCGTGAAGGCAGACGGCTACAAAGAAGCCCCAATGTTAACGAAGCTAGTCGGTGCAGGTTCACTGAAGCCTGTGACTGAGCGTATGCCGGTTAAGGAAGATATCATGGTGGAAAAAGTAACCGAAGAGATCGGTAAATACGGCGGCGACTGGAAAATGCCTTGGACCGGGCCTAATGATCGTTGGGCAGTCGGTCAACCGTCAGAGGAGGCGCTTTTCCGTTTTAACAAGGATGGAAGTGCTGTTGAACCTAATGTGGCCAAAGGTTTTGATGTGAATAAAGATTCAACCGAATTCACCATTTATTTAAGGAAGGGCATGAAGTGGTCAGACGGCATGCCATTCACAGCCGATGATGTCCTGTTCTACTGGGAGCACATGCTAACGAAAGAAACTTTCGGCAAAAAAATATATGACGCTTATTACTCCGTCGATCCTGTGACAGGGGAAAAAGCTTTAGCTAAAATTACGAAAATTGATGATTACAGCTTTAAGGTTGTACATAAGTATCCAAGCGTGCTGTTCCTGGAGCGCGTTGCCATTGACAACAAGTGGTTCTTTGCACCGGCACATTTCCAGAAAACGATTCTACCTGAATTTGTAGGCCAAGATAAAGCACTTGAAATCGCAAAAAAATGGGGCTTTGAAGATGTCAAATCGTTCTTGGTAGCAACAGGCTATTACTATTGGGTAAACCCACAAATTCCGACTTTAAGAGCTTGGGTCGCTAAAAACGATCCGAATAGTGATCAATTTATTATGGAACGCAATCCCTATTATTGGAAAGTGGATAGCGAAGGCAACCAACTACCCTATATGGACCGCATTGTCGCTACCAAAGTACAAGACCCTGCTCAAAGAGTTCTTGGTACACTAGCGGGAGATTATAATCTTCTTACCTTTGATTTTAAAGATTTCACCGTATTGAAAGAAAATGAGAAGAAAGCAGGGTTCCGGGTGATGCCTTGGACAACGCCAACATGGTCAAGTGCCGGCATTCAACTCAATCAGACCACTCCGGACCCTAACCTGCGCAAGCTGTTTCAGGATATTCGGTTTAGAGAAGCGCTGTCCGTTGCAGTTGATCGTAAAGAAATTTCCGAGATCGTTACGAATGGTTTAGGTGCTCCTGTTCAAGCATCAGTTCCGGAGGGCTTAGTTGGTTTCCAGAAAGGCTGGTCGGACCAGTGGAGCAAATTCGATGTGAATCGTGCCAATCAATTATTGGATGAGTTAGGTTTGACGAAACGGGATAAAAATAATTTCCGTTTGAATGCAGACGGCTCGGATTTAACGATAACGGTTATTGAGGGCAGCACCAACACGGCAACTTTTCTAGAATTAGTTAAAAAGTATTATCAAGCAGTAGGGATTAAGATGGACGTTAAGGTTGTGGATGCAGGAACTCAGCAGGAGCTCAAGTACTCGAATAAAATCCCAGCCACTACTGAGAATATTTCGTTAGTCAATGTAGCCTTCCGGCCTGATACGCTTGTTCCTCTGAGAGTGCTGACCCCTTGGTTCGGACATTACGGATTGTTTACTTCTTCCAATGGCAAAGAAGGCGTCAAGCCAGAAGGTGATGTAGCGTTAATTCTGGACTACTGGAACAAAGTAAAATCATCTACAAGTAAAGAGGAAATCAATAAATGGGGAAATGAGATCATTAAGCTTCATCAAAAGAATCAATGGATTATTGGTTATGCCGGTCCAACGCCAACGCTGGTCGTCGCCTCTAATAAAATGGGCAACGTACCGAAAGATTTGGTTTTCTCAGATGAATTCCGCAGCTTAGGGCATGGTCATCCATCGCAATTTTTTATCAAACCATAAGTTAAACCTGTAACCAATAGGGGGAACTTAACTTCCCCCTTATTGGTCTTCAGCAGCATCTTCGAATGAAGCGGAGGTTTGGATAGAGATGCTCAAATATATTTTAAGAAGAATCATATTGGTAATACCCGTCGTTATTTTTATTTCAATGATCGTCTTCTACATCATTCAACTGCCGCCCGGTGACTATGTATCGACTTATGCGGCTAAGATGTCTGTGGCAGGCGATGTGATGACGCAACAAGATATGGATGAAATGAGAGCAAGCTTAAGATTGGATCAACCATGGTTTATGCAATACCTAGCGTGGATGAAAAATATTGTTTTTAATTTCGACTTCGGGTATTCGTTCAGCTATAACAGGCCGGTTATGGACGTCATAGCGCAGTATATGGGGTTAACGATCATCGTCTCTTTGGTAACGATGGCCTTTACCTATGCGGTGGCGATCCCAATCGGTATTTACTGTGCGGTAAGACAATATTCGATAGGTGATTATATTTTTTCAGCAATTGGCTTTCTTGGCATGGCTACCCCGCATTTCTTGATGGCTATTATTTTAATGTATCTCTCTTATGTATATTTTGGCGATCCCTTGCTAGGGCTATTTTCGAGTGAGTTCGTCAATTCAGTGTGGTCGATGGACAAGGTTCTTGATTTGCTGAAGCATATGATTATCCCCGTTCTTGTCATTGGCTTGGCGAATACGGCAGAGCTAATTCGAGTCATGAGAGGTCAAATGCTGGACGAATTGAATAAGCCGAATGTGGTGACAGCTAGATCAAAAGGCTTATCGGAAACGAAAATATTGCTTAAATATCCAACGCGCGCAGCTATGAATCCAATCGTTAGTACCATTGGATGGTCACTAACCTCCATTTTCACAGGTTCAACGATTACGGCGATCGTATTGAATTTACCCATTCAAGGCCCGGTTATGTATAACGCATTATTAGCTCAGGATATGTATTTGGCAGGCACTTGGCTATTGTTTATGGCTGTGTTAACGGTTATAGGGACATTGATTTCGGATATTTTATTGGCATGGCTCGATCCAAAAATTCGCACAGAGTTCAGAGGTACGTAACCTATGAAAACAATTCCGATAGCAGGGAATCAGAAAGTAAACGTGATCAAGCCTCAAAAGAATAGCGATGTCTATTACAGTTCACAATGGCGTCTTATGTATCACAGGTTAAAGAAGCATAAATTAGCCCGTATTAGCTTAGTGATTCTAGCCTTGTTCTACATAGCTGCCATCTTTGCTCAGTTTATAGCGCCTTACGGGCTGGAGAGCTACGACAGTAAATATGTAAATGCGCCTCCAGCTAAAGTAAGCTTCAAAGATAGCGAGGGTAAGTTTCAATTTAGACCGTTTGTATATGATCTAAAGTCTGCCAGAGACCCGGTTACACTTCGGAAAGTCTTTGTTCCAGATGAAAAGGTTCGCCATTCGATCCGCTTTTTTGTCAAAGGTGAAAGCTATAAATTTCTTGGATTGATTCCAACGGATAGACATCTATTTGGCGTAGATCAACCTGGTCGTGTATTTATTTTCGGTACGGACGGGATGGGCAGAGACTTATTATCGCGAATTGTGATGGGAAGTCAGATTTCATTAAGTATCCCTCTCATTGGCGTAACGATCAGCTTTGTCTTAGGTTTGTTTATCGGCGGTGTATCAGGATATTTCGGAGGATGGATCGATTCAGTCATTCAGCGGTTCATTGAAATTATTCGTTCATTTCCGACGCTGCCGCTATGGATGGCACTATCGGCTGCCATACCACCGCGTGTGCCCGTAGTAACGATGTATATCTATATCGTCATTATCTTCGCCTTTATTGGTTGGACTGAGCTAGCTAGGGTAGCAAGAGGAAAGTTTATTTCGTTGAAAAATGAAGAATATGTGCTAGCAGCCAAAATAGCCGGCGTTAGCGATGCTAAAATTATTATTAAACATCTTTTGCCTGGTTTTATCAGCTACTTGGTAGTAGCAACAACATTAGCCATACCCGGTATGATTCTCGGCGAGACGGCCATGAGTTTTCTCGGACTCGGTATTCGCTCTCCTGCTACCAGCTGGGGGGTCCTGCTTCAGGAGGCTCAACAGATCGAGAATGTCGCTTTGTATCCTTGGAAACTAATCCCCTTAGGATTCGTCATTGTTACCGTATTAACCTTTAACTTTCTAGGCGACGGATTACGCGATGCTGCTGATCCATACAAGAAATAATCATATTAGCGTAAGGCGAGGAGATATTATGACATCTCAAGCTTCTGTTTCACAATCCGAACAACCCCTGCTTTCCGTTCAAGACCTCAAAATTCGAATTCAAATGGATAATGGGGAAATGAAAGCGGTAGATGGTGTTGATTTTGAGATAAAAAAAGGAAAAACATTAGGCCTAGTTGGCGAATCCGGCTGCGGGAAAAGTCTGACCAGCAGGGCGATTATCAGCATTAACCCGAAAGAATGTGAAACCTCAGGGAAGATTGTTTATCACTCCACCTCTGAGAAGGCGCTAAACGATTTGGATTTGTTATCTCTAGATTCGCGAGGCAAACAAATTCGATCGATTCGCGGTCGCAAAATTGCCATGATATTTCAAGAACCCATGACGGCATTTTCACCGATGTATACGATCGGGAATCAGATCATGGAATCCATTTTAATCCACCGCACCAAAAATAAAAAAGAAGCCAAGAAGATAGCGCTAGAAATGCTTAGTAAAGTTGGTATTTCCGATCAAGAGAAGCGGTTCGACCAATTTCCGCATGAGTTTTCCGGCGGCATGCGCCAGCGCGCGATGATCTCAATGGCCTTGTCCTGCAATCCGGAATTGTTAATTGCCGATGAGCCTACGACTGCGCTGGATGTAACCATTCAAGCCCAAGTGTTAGAGCTTATGAAGGGACTCCAACAGGAATTTGGCATGGCCATTCTGCTGGTGACGCATGATCTTGGGATCATAGCAGAAATGTGCGACGAAGTGGCCGTCATGTATCTGGGGAAAATTGTTGAGCAATCGACAGTAGAAGAAATTTTCAATAATCCTAAACACCCTTATACGAAGGGTCTGCTCAAATCGATGCCAAGATTAGGCGGAAATAGACATACACGTTTAGAATCGATCGAAGGAACAGTTCCGATGGCATTCAATATGCCTCCAATGTGCGGATTTTACGAACGGTGTAAGGATCGGATTGATGGTGTATGCAATAAACAAGCCGTGCCGAAAACTCGAATATCCGATAGCCATATGGTTAGATGTTTTCTTTATAAGGATGAGGGCGAAGGAGAATAAGGATGTCTAAACCTATACTGAAAGTAAATAATCTAAATAAGGATTTTCAAGTAAAATCCAAGAATAGACTGTTTAGCAAGCCTTCATCTATTCGTGTTTTGAACAACGTCTCTTTTGAGCTGTTGGAGGGGGAGACGCTAAGCATTGTCGGCGAATCAGGCTGTGGCAAAACGACATTAGGCCGCTGTATTGTCAGAGGGATGGATGCTACATCAGGGCAAGTCATTTATCAACCAGAAGGCGAAGAACAAGTTGATTTCTTAGGGCTGCGAGGCAAGGAATTCAAGAAGTATAGAAAAGATATTCAGATGATTTTTCAGGATCCCTATTCATCTCTAAGTCCAAGAATGAGCGTGTACGACATTATAGCTGAACCGCTGCTTGCCAACTTTAAGCTGACGAAATCACAATTGGATGATAAAGTTACCCAAATCGCAGAGAAGACCGGATTAAATGTTAGCTATCTCAAACGATATCCTCATGCCTTTTCCGGAGGGCAAAGACAGCGTATCGCCATTGCAAGGTCACTTATTTCTCAACCGAGGCTAATCGTATGTGATGAAGCTGTATCGGCGCTGGATGTTTCTATTAAAGCCCAAATTATTAACTTGCTGAAGGACCTGCAAGAGCAGCTTCAGATCACTTATATTTTCATCTCACATGATTTATCCATCGTTCAAAACATATCCGACAGAGTAGCGGTTATGCACCTAGGGAAAATTGTAGAACTGGCACCGGTGGATTCGTTATTTGATCATCCCAAGCATCCTTATACAGAAGCGCTATTGTCGGCTGTACCTGAGCCGGACCCGAATTATAAGAAAGATCGAATTATTCTCGAAGGAGAAGTGCCTAATCCAGCTAATCCTCCAAGCGGATGTCACTTTCATCCAAGGTGTACGTATAAGACCGATAAATGTATACAGGAAGAACCAGAGCTGCAGGCCGTCGGCGAAAATCATTATGCTGCATGCCACTATGCGAATCAATTAAACTTAAGAGGTGTAATCCATGAGTCATAAGTCAACGAATGATACGACAACGATTGATCCTAATGCTAAGAAGCTTATTGTTTTTCTAGACTGCGGGGATACCATTATTGATGAAGGAACCGAAATCAGAGATGATAACGATATTGTTATTCAAGCGAATGTGATTCCAGGGGCCGATATTATGGTGAAGACGCTTGCCGAACGTGGATATATACTGGCCATCGTAGCCGACGGTAGGGCGCAATCATTCAAAAATATTTTAACGCAAAATGGAATGTATGATTATTTTACCACGATGATTTATTCAGAGACGATTAAAGCTTCTAAACCAAGTTCCCGTATGTTTAAAGCCGCGATTGGAGCATTGGATCTCAGCGAGCAGGATTGCTCTCGTATTGTCATGGTTGGCAACAACCTGAGCCGCGATGTTAAAGGAGCCAATGCTATGGGAATTACGAGTATCTTCCTTAGCTGGACGCCTAGGTATCCGAAATTGCACGCAGACGAAAGTGAAATACCCGACTATACGATCAATCATCCGCTGGAATTAATCGATTTAGTAGAAAAACTCAATGAAGAATTAGGATAAGTGGATGGTTTCTGAAGGGATGTTTGATCATATATGGCTAAAATTGATGAAGTTGCAAAATTAGCGAAAGTCTCTAAAGGGACAGTGTCGAATGTTTTTAGCCAAAAAAGACCCACAAGCGACGAAGTGAAAGAAAGAGTAATGACGGTCTCCAGACAATTAAATTATGTGCCTAATCATATTGCTCGAAGCTTAGCTACAAAGAAAACAATGGCGATCGGGTTGACCATCCCGCATGGCAGCTTCTTTTTTAGCGCATTTCATACGCAGTTCATCAATGGCGTTATTTTGGAAGCTTCCTTTTATGGATACAGAGTTCTGCTGGATATGATTCCTGTGCAAAAGGTGAAAACACCATTCCTGTCGAGTTATCCGATTGATGGTGCTGTTGTGATGAGCCCGACGACCGATGACGACCGTATCAACCTCATGCATGGTGAACAAATTCCCTTTGTTACTGTCGGTAGAGTCATGAATACCAATATTCATAAAGCTTTCAGCGTGGATAACGACAATCACAAGATTATTGACAGTATATGCAAGTATTTGATAGACAAAGGTCATAAAGACATTATGTTCTTAAATGCAAATGAGTTTATGACTGTGTCCATCGATAGAAAAGCAGGCTTTATCAAGGCGATGAAAGATCATCAGCTCGAAGTAGAAGAGCACATGATTCATCATAAGCCTGCCCTACATACAAGCGAATACATGGACTATGGGTATGCAGAGACGATTAATGTCCTTGGTGAACAGAAGAAAAAGGTAACAGCGATAATAGCAGATGACGACCGCACGGCATTCAGTGTCCTTAATGCACTCAAGGATTTGAATCTCAGGGTACCAGAAGATGTATCTCTATTTGTCATATGCGGAGATCTCTCTATGATGGTTCAATCTAACCCATCTTTGACTAGCATGGATTTGCAGCCTTCGGAATTAGGGGCTCAATCTGTCCGATTGTTAATGCACCAACTAGGCGTTCTGCAAGGGGATTTCTCGGAAAATATGAATATAGAAAGCAAAATTATTGAAAGAAATTCTTGTCTGACGATTGGATAAGTAGTTGAAGAAAATATCGGGAGGGCAGCAGGATGAACAAAGAAATGTGGAACGTAGGCATTATTGGCCTTGGAGGAATTGGCGATTATCATATGAACCATCTTTCGAGAATCGCGAATACGAGAGTTGCAGCCATTTGTGATGTGAATACGAAGGCCGTTCAAGAGGTCGGTGATCGATTAAACTTATCAGCTGAGAAGCGCTATAGCGATTATAAAGCGATTATTGCGGATACCGATGTTGATTTTATCATCTCCGGTGTCTCGAATAAATTCCATTATGACATCCTAAAATATGCGATCGAATGCGGTAAACCGATATTTTCCGAAAAGCCTTTCACACGAACGATGGAAGAGGCGGATGAATTATTAGGCTTATATGAAAATAATCCGATACCCTGCATGATTGGGTTTTCCTACCGCTACAGGCCTTGTTTTCAATACGTGAAACAACTTGTAGTACAAGGGAGCTTAGGGCGTATTCGGCATATTGCCGCTCACTACTTACAAGAGGAAAACGCGCCTATGTTTGACAAGGAGTACACCTGGCGATTTAACAAAGAGATGGCAGGATCAGGTATTTTAGCGGACATAGGCTCTCATATGGTGGATGCGGCACGCTTTTTTGTAGGAGAATTTACGCAAGTTACCGGCATGATGAGCACGTTTATCGATCACCGAACGGATCCGCGAACGCAGCAGCTCGTTGAAGTAGACGTGGATGACTTTACCGGATTCCAGTGTGTGCTTGAAGGCGGGGTCATGGGCACGTTTTATACCCATAAAAATGCAATTGGAACGAAAAATCAATTTCATGTTACGTTGTTCGGTGATCTGGGCTCCGTCAGGATTTCAGTCGAATCACCGAACGAAGTTCATTTGACGGTTAGAGAAGGTGAAAAGCTAGAGCTAATAGAAAAAGTCATTCACTTGGACGAGGCATCGATGAAGCCCATGCTGCAGGATTTTGTGGATTATTTGGAACAGGCTAACTCGCCATTACTCCCTACAATCATAGATGGATATCGAAATCAACAAGTGCTGCAAGCGATCATAGATTCAGCTAAAGACGGAGTAACGAGAACCATATAACTGCATTCATTTATCCAAAAAGGAGCGAGTTGTATGATTAAAGTAACGATATGGAATGAGTTTCTGCAAGAGCAAAGAAAAGAAGAGGTAGCCCGGATCTATCCCAAAGGGATGCATGGAGCCATTGCTGATGGTATCAGGCAGGATGGTTTTGAGATTAGCTTTGCAACCTTTAATGAGCCTGAGCATGGACTAACCCAAGATAGGCTGGATGCTACCGATGTTCTCATTTATTGGGGCCACGTCGATCACAAGGGCTTTCAGGATGATGTCGTCGATCGTATTTGTAACCGTGTACATAAGGGGATGGGACTGGTTGTCCTGCATTCAGGCCATCATTCCAAGATGTTCCGCAAGCTAATGGGGACATCCTGCGACTTGCTTTGGAGAGAAGCGGATGAGAAGGAGCGGCTTTGGGTTGTTGATCCATCGCATCCAATCGTTGAGGGCATTGGGCCCTTTATCGATTTGGCGGAAGAGGAGATGTACGGAGAGCATTTTGATATTCCTGTACCTGATGAATTAATCTTCGTCAGTTGGTTTGAGGGGGGCGAGGTGTTCCGCAGCGGCTGCACGTACCGTCGCGGTCAAGGCCGAATTTTCTATTTCCGTCCAGGGCACGAAACTTATCCAACCTATCACAACAAGGATGTTCAGCGCGTAATCGCCAATGCGGTGAAATGGACAGCCCCGGTTATAAGAGAAAAAACGTTCTACGGACATCATTCTCCACTGGAGGAAATTAAGAAGTAATTGAAAACGACACCTTTGAGGTGTCGTTTTTTTGTCGAAAAAGATATGCATCAGGCAAGCATGAATCGACATACGGAATGATAGATTTGGAATATGATAGATTTATAGATATTGGTGTGATTCATTAATCATTGAAGGGGCTGATCGTTTTGGGCAAAAGCAAAATAGAAATATCCTCAAAAGGTATCGAAAAAACTCTTCGTAAGTTTGATTATTTGCAAGCAATCTCTGAATATATTTGGAATGGATTCGATGCGCAAGCTACCGTTGTGGATGTTAAGATGCATAAGAATGTTCTAGGCGGCATAGATCAAATTGTCATTGCTGATAATGGTTATGGCATAGATAGAAGAGATTTAGATCGGAAGTTTACGCCATTTTTTGAATCAGAGAAGCAAGTTGATCCTGAAAAGCGAGTCAGAACGACATCAGCCATGCATGGAAAGAATGGCATCGGTCGATTAACCTTTCATCACTTTGCTTCCGATGCAACATGGAAAACGACATATTTGGACGGCCTTCTAAAAAATACGTATACCATTCGTATTCATTCGAAAAATTTGGATACCTATGAAGTTACGAATAACATCCTAACAGATGAAGATTCAGGGACGATGGTAACTTTTCATAATATCATGAAAGACTTTGTATATGAGGATTTGTTAGCTTTTTTATGTAAGGAGTTTGGGTGGTTCCTGGAACTTCATGCTGAAAAACATTTCGATGTTAGAATAGATGGCGTATCCTTAGACTACTCGTGTGTGATAGCCGAAAGAGAATGTTTTAGAATCGTTCATGAGCCTACTCAAATGGAGTTTGCAATCAAATATGTGCGTTGGAAAGATCGAATCAATCATGAATATTCCAAGCTTTACTTTATCGATTCGAATTTAGCAGAGAAGCATAAGCAACCGACAACTTTTAATAATAAAGGCGATTCCTTCTATCATAGTGTTTATATTCAAAGTAACGGATTCGATCATTTTGATTTTGATAGTGAAGACAACGGTGGACAACTGGAATTATCTTTTGGAGCAAGTAGAAGAAGCGAGGCCTTTCAATTTTTACTTGAAGAAATCAACACGTTTATTAAGCAAAAAAGGAAGCCCTACTTGGGATTATTAGCAGATCATGTTATTGAAGACTTTGCGGAATCCAAGGCATTTCCTACTTTTAAAGACGAACCTGAGGACAATATCAGAAAAGAAGAGCTGGAATCTGTGATCAGGGAAATGTGTCTACTAGAACCAAGAGTGTTTGCACGGTTAAATCCAGAACAGAAAAAATTGGTGGCTCACCTTATTCATTTAGCGATGGGTTCAAATGAGCGACAACGTTTGTTGGAGGCTTTATGAGGTACATGACCTAGTTCGATCATGTTATGATAGATGGTGTTAAGAATGTCGAAGACAGCGACCATCTACCCGAAACAAGGAGACTTAGCCAACGTGCACTTATTCAGCTATTTTACAGAAATCGAAGAGAAGTTGTTTCTTGCTGCTAGTGAGGACGGTTACCATTGGAAGGAATTGAACGATGGGCGCCCTATTTGGGAATCACCGATTGGAACGAAGCAGCTGCGCGATCCGTTTGTTATTGAAGACGCAGCTGGGAAGTTTCACCTCGTATGGACGGACGGTTGGCAGAGCAGGAGCATAGGCTACGCATGGTCCATGGATCTTATCTATTGGCAGGGTGCCAAACTCATCCCCGTGATGGAGCACCTTCCGGAAACCCAGAATACTTGGGCGCCGGAAATTTTCTATGACACAAGCAAGCAGGCATACCGGATTGTATGGTCTTCTACGGTAGGAGCGGGTCCGAGAAATCACCGAATTTGGTCTACGACCACAACTGACTTTAAGGATTTCTCGGAAGCGCAGATCTTCTTTGATCCGGGTTATAACGTTATTGATGCCACCATTACGGATCTAGATGATCGTTATTTGATGCTGTTTAAAGACGAACGCGGTCTTAATGAGAAGGGAACTGCTAATAAAGCCATTCGCTTCTGTATCGTAGCGAAGGAGGATAGTGATCGCCCATCGGTCAACCACATCTCCGAACTGATAACCCCAGCGCTCACGGAGGGACCGACGCTTTATAATGTGGAGAGAAACGGAAGCAAGGAATGGATTCTGTTAGTTGACGGATTCCAAGAGCATTATTATGGAGCTTACCGTTCTACTGATCTGATGACATGGAACAATATTACGGACCAAGTACATGTGCCCAAGGGTGCAAGACATGGTTCGGTCATACAGCTGAACAAGGATCTGTCCCTAAAGTAATTAATTCAATTTTCACGTAGGGGCAAAGCCACAGCTAGCTTGAATGCTGGTTGATAGAGGCTGTTTATTCATTCATTGTGTGCCTAAAAACTGGTAGGCTACTCCAAAAATTCGATTTTATTGTCGTTCAGCAACTTCGTTTGGCTACCGTGATTACCAATGTTGTAGTTTCTACAACAATTCACACGCTTAAAGGCTGATTTGCAAGCAAATGTTGTAGTTTGTACAGCATTTCGAACCCATTTGTCGCGAAATGGCGTATATGGGGAAAAATTTTTGTACATTCGGCTAGGCCCCCGAATTCTGGAGTCTTCCCGTTAAAAAAGCCAATTTTCGTAAGATTGCTTCTTTGTGCTAACAGTTACATTGCTTTATAGAATATCGATCGGTCTTCCA
>NZ_LMRY01000006.1:0-441127 GCF_001427935.1 Paenibacillus sp. Soil724D2 | reverse complement strand
CGTTTTTCTCTCGTTTCTCCCATGCCACACCTCGACCTTATTTATATTTTTAGTATACAGGTCTTCCATTACAGTGTGTCTACTAATTAGTTTAATTCCAAATAGCTCAGAAGAGCTGATTTTTAGAGCATTCTGTTGGATTGACTCCTATGAAATCGGGCAAATAAGGTGAATGAGCTCGATTTGATTGTATTTTATCCAATGGAGTAAATGAAGGGGGATTGTTGGTTATGCATATACAGGTATTAACTGTAAGGAAATTGAAGGAGCGCTATCTGGTGGACGGGAACGCGGAGTAAGTGAAGCGCCTTGGGCCATATGCTAAGGTGCAAATGATAGAGGTTCCAGACGATAAGGCATCTCAGAGCATGAGCCGTGCTGAGGTGCGTGTGAAGTAGGGCTAGCAGCTGGCCTTCGTGATCGGCGGCTCGCTAGTTATTGAGCGAGCTGCTGAGCCATGTGCGGATACTGCCGCACCAACTGATGCGATTGGTGCTGGTGGGGCAGGCTTATCGAGTGATGCGGATAATAGCGATGGACCTTACAATAAGCAAGGCAATTTGTTTGGATAAAATTGTATCGAAACAAGGGTATGAATACAAAATTGCAAACGCGCGTTAAACTAAAAATGACCGTCAGGATGATCTTTTCTGACAGTCATTTTTTATTTTATTCCAAAGACCCGGAAGGACGGCTGCTTCCCGTGATGATAGGCCTGTTTGACGCCGATAACATGCGTTCCGAACGCTTCCGAATCAAATGATACACAATGCCCGCGAGGAGCCATACGCCTCCCATCCATAGGGCATCTTTGTCGAGCAGAGACAGTAGATAGCCAATGAAACCGGCTCCAATCAACGGCATAATGAGAAAAAAGAAGGTTTGCTTTGGTGAGCGCTGCTTGTCTTTGATGTATTTTTGAGCAATAACGGAGATGTTTACAAAGAAGAAGGCCGTCAATGCCCCGAAATTCACAAATTTCACAGCATTGTCTAGCGATATAACAAGAGCGAGCAGAGAGACGACGCTGACGATCACGATGTTGGTAACAGGTGTGTTGAACTTAGGATGAAGGGAACCGAACACCCGTTTAGGGAGAATGGAATCGCGTCCCATCACAAAGAGAAGACGAGAAACGCTAGTTACCGATGATAAGCCTTGGGTGAAAATAGCGAGTATAAGCACGGTGATGAACACAGAGCTAAGCGCGGCTCCGCCGACGAGCTTCACGATCTCGAAACCAGCCGAATCGATGTCGACGAAGGTTAAATGTGGATAAACCAGCTGTGTCAGGAAAGACGGCACCAAGTATAGAATACTGGCTGCAATGATGATGATCATAATGGCCCGAGGGATCGTTTTCTCGGAGTTTTTGGTTTCTTCCGACATGGTCGTGACCGTGTCAAAGCCCAGAAATGAGAAGCAGATCATCGAAGCTCCGGCAAGAATGGTGGAGAAGGGGACTTCCGTCTGCAGGAATGGCTGCAGCGGGTGGACATCTCCGGTGATATTTCGGAAAAGGAAAAAACAGAAAACCGCGATAAAAAGGATCTGAATCCAGACGAACAGCTTGCTGATATTTGCAGAAAACTTAATGCCAATAATATTTACGACGCCGAGGACGATATTGAGCCCAATGATCCAGACATACGCCGGAATGGACGGGAATTGTGCGTGAAGATAGATGCCGAAGGTAAGGCAGGCAATGATGGGGGAGAAGAAGTAGTCAAGAAGAAGTGCCCAGCCGACTAGGAAACCTAAGTAGGGATGGATGCTTTTCTTCGTATAGGTGTAAGCGGAGCCTGATGTGGGAAAAGACTTGGACATGACACCATAGCTATACGCGGTGAAGAAGATGGCAATGAAAGCAAGCAGGTAAGCTTGCGTCAGCATGCCGTGTGCATTCTCATAAGCAATGCCATAGATAGAGAAATAAATCATAGGCGTCATCCATGCCAGCCCCATGTAAACGACTTGAGACAGGTTTAAAGATTTGCGCAGTGTGACTTCTGATTTAATGATGTTGACACTCCCTTATCCTTGTTTTCTGGTGATCGTCCCGGGCGGGGCGTATATGCAAAAAAGCCAAGGAGATATCTATGAAACAGATATCCTCCCGGGCTTTTATCCCTCCGTGAACACAGGGTTAGCTGTGCGTTTTCTCTTGGTCCAGACCGAGCTGCTTGCGCTCGCGGAACCCTAGAAAACCATGTATGTGATAAATCATTACTTACCTATTAGTGAAATTGGCGTTTTACTTGATCGTGTTAGATATTAGCCTTGTGTGTAAGTTAATATAACACATAGTTAATCTCGTGAGAAGTATTTTTGATAAAACAACGAATTAATCTAGAAGTTATTGACACATATCATCAACGATGTTATGTTTAGTAACACAAACGAATACGATTGTTTACTAGGGTTCCGCCGGTTATAACCGGGCTGGTCCGAGAGTAAACCGCTCTTGTATAAGGGCGCCACGGAAGGATAAAAACCTGGGAGATATCACCAAGACATTTGAGTCTTGTGATGTCTCCCTTTTTGTTTAACGACATGGCAAAGGAGATGGGTAGCATGGACAACATTTGGAGTAAGACAATAGGGCCGGGCGGCAAGTGGTCAGGAGCGATTGGTAGAGGGAAGTTGATTCGGTTTACGGCGCTGGAGGCGGGCGCGAATGTGTCTATACAAGTGTTCCACGCGAAGGATCTTACGGAGCGCTACAATATGCCAGATACGCTGAAAGCCCAGCATACAGCCCATTTGACGCGTGGAAACGTGCTGATGAGTGACAATGGCCGAGCGTTAGTGAGCATCGTAGAGGACAGTATCGGTTGGCATGATCCGCTAACTGGATACACAAGCCGTGCAGCTACGGATGCCAAATACGGAACGACGAATTTCCAAGAACAGCGGAATGAGTGGCTGCGCAGCGGGCAAGAGAACTTCGCGGTAGAGCTGGTACGTAATGGCCTTAGCATGCGCGATATGATGCCGGTTGTGAATTTATTTTCCAAAGTGTTTTGTGATGACAATGGGGATATGCATTTTAGTGCTGCTCATTGCCCTGCAGGAGCGACGGTTACGCTGCGTACAGAATTAGATTCCTTGCTTGTTTTATCGAACACGCCTAACCCGCTTGATCCAAGAACAACTTATCCATCTGTACCTGTCAAAATGGAGGTACTTTCCGCATCGCCTGTGGGTGAAGATGATTATTGCTTGAATTATCGCCCGGAAAATCGCCGAGCTTTTGAAAATACATGGGAATATCACACGCTGTTAGGAGGAATTTAAATGGCTGTTTTTAATCGAGTGGAAAGCCCTCGCCTCGCCGAGGATGCCATCTATAGCGAAATTATTCAAGCGGGAGACGGCTGGATGCGTGTTTTGAAGCCTGGGCAAGTGCTGCGCATTGTCGATCTGGAAGGGAATCAGGCGGCAGACACGCTGTTTTATGATGCGGGGAATCCGGAAGATCATTATAGTGCGGTCGCGACGATTGCAGGTCAAAGCAATATTTATCTCAGCACAGGCTCTGTCCTCCGAGCAGAATCCGGTAAGGCATTGCTCAAAATCGTAGCCGACACCTGCGGGCGTCATGATACGGTCGGGGGTTCGTGCTCGGCTCAAAGCAACACGGTGCGCTACTCGCACGACAAGCTTTCGATGCATAATTGTCGGGATACGTTTATGCTTCAGCTTGCTCAGCATGAAAGTGGAGCGTATACGAAGCGGGATTTGGCGCCCAATATTAACTTCTTTATGAATGTACCCGTCACGCCGGATGGTGGATTGAAGTTCGATGATGGTGTTTCCGCTCCGGGCTGCTATGTAGAGGTCCAGTCGCTAGGCAGCTCTATGGTGCTTATCAGCAATTGTCCGCAGCTTAATAATCCTTGTAACGCCTATAATCCGACACCGATTCAGGTTCTTATTTGGGAGAAGTAAGTTCCTTTGCTTAAGAGGAGATAGATGGTCTACGAAATTCGAAGGGTGTGGATACGATGTTTACTAAAGTGCTGATTGCTAATCGTGGCGCTATCGCTGTGCGCATTGAGCGTACTTTACGCAAGCTCGGGGTTGCATCCGTTGCTGTATATACGGGGGCAGATCAAGATAGTTTACATGTGGATGGTGCGGATGAAGCTGTTCTAATCGGTGAAGGACCGGCGAAGGAAAGCTATTTGAATACAGAGTTGATCTTGAAAACAGCGCTGGAAACCGGTGCGCAAGCGATTCATCCCGGTTACGGCTTTCTGAGTGAAAATGCCGACTTCGCTCGTGCTTGCCGAGAGAATGGCATTGTGTTTATCGGCCCTACGCCTGAGCAAATGGAAATGTTCGGACTCAAGCATTCTGCGCGGGAAATCGCTGAAAGAGCCGGCGTACCGATGCTGCCCGGAACACCGTTGATTACAGAGCTGGATGAGGCATTAGTTGAAGCTGCGCGTATTGGTTACCCTGTTATTCTCAAAAGCACAGCAGGTGGCGGCGGCATTGGGATGCGTGTCTGCGCAGATGAGGCTACTTTAAGAGCCGCTTATGATGGCGTCCGCCATTTGGCAGAGACGAATTTCAAAAACGGCGGCATGTTTCTTGAAAAATATATCGCAAGAGCACGTCACGTTGAGGTGCAAATTTTCGGAAATGACTTCGGTGAAGTCGTTACGCTCGGTGAGCGGGATTGTTCCATTCAGCGTCGTAACCAGAAGGTTATTGAAGAAAGCCCGGCTCCGAATCTGTCGGATGAAGTTCGCGAGGCGATGTTCGCCTCGGCGAAGCGTCTTGCTGCTGAAGTAGGCTATCGAAGTGCGGGTACCGTGGAATATCTTTATGATCCGGAGACGTGTGAGTTTTACTTCCTTGAGGTCAACACCAGATTACAGGTTGAGCACGGTGTGACGGAAGAAGTGCTGGGTATTGATCTTGTCGAGTGGATGGTGCTTGAAGCAGCGAATGAGCTGAAGGATATTCAATCGCTTATCCGTAAGCCGGTAGGACACAGCATTCAAGCGCGGATTTACGCGGAGGACTGCCTCCAGCAGTTTCGTCCGAGTGCAGGGCAGTTGGATCGGGCTGTATTCTCTGATAAAGCAAGGAATGAGACATGGGTTCGGGACGGGTTGACAGTAACGACGCTATACGATCCGATGCTGGCTAAAATTATTGTCCACGGTGTAGACCGTTTGGACGCCATTCGTAAATTGATCGAAGCGCTGGCGGGAACTCGCATGTATGGAATTACAACGAATCTGCAGTATTTGCAGGCTCTTCTTCAAGAGAAAGATTGCATAGACGGGAACGTCTTCACGCAATTGTTGAATACGTTCGAGCCCGTGGAACGGGCTCTGGAAGTTGTAGACGGCGGGATCCAAACGACCGTTCAGGACTTCCCGGGCCGCATCCGCCACTGGGACGTGGGTGTACCCCCTTGCGGACCGATGGATCCGCTATCGTTCCGTATTGGTAATAAGCTGCTTGGCAACGTTGATGATGCCTGCGGATTGGAAATGACGCTGCGCGGAGGTTCTTATAAGTTCCGCAGCGACATGTGGTTCTGCGTTACTGGCGCAGATATGCAAGCGGAGCTGGATGGAACGGCTATTGTAACGTATAAGCCGGTGTTTGCGGCTCGCGGTCAAGTGCTGAGCTTTGGCGAGGCGAAAGAAGGTATGCGTACTTATCTTCTTATCGGCGGCGGCTTGGATATGCCGAAAATTCTCGGCAGCTCCTCCACGTTTACATTGGGCGGCTTCGGTGGTCATGGCGGTCGAGCGCTGCGTACGGGAGATGTGCTGGGTGTGAATGAAGGCGGAAGTCCAGTTCAAGAGGCGGCAGAGCTTGCTCCGGAGCATCGTCCTGTGATGACGCGAGAGTGGATGATCGGTGTGATCCCTGGACCTCATTGTACAGGTGAGTTTTTACATGCGGAGTACTTGGATCAATTGACGGAAACGAGCTGGGAAGTTCATTTTAACTCCTCAAGGACAGGGGTTCGTTTGAAAGGGCCTGCTCCGCTGTGGACGCGTGAAGATGGCGGGGAAGCGGGGCTTCATCCATCCAATATTCACGATAATGCGTATGCTGTCGGTACTCTGGATTTGACTGGGGATATGCCTATTCTTCTTGGACCTGATGGCCCTAGTCTTGGCGGTTTTGTGTGTCCGGTGACGACGGCTTCGGCTGAATTTTGGAAGCTGGGCCAGCTTCATCCGGGTGATACAATTCGATTCCACTTGCTGACACTTCCAGAAGCAGAAGCCTTGCGCGATCTGCAGGAAAGCAATTTGCGTGCGATTGGTGAGGGAGATTTCGGGCGGCTGGTATTTGTACAGCTTCCTGGTACTAATGAAGAGATTACGCCGGAATATCCGCGTCTTTTCCATGAAGCAGCAAATCGCAGATTTCCAATTACGATCCGCTGCTGCGGCGATCAGAATTTACTCGTTGAGTATGGCGAGCTTGAGCTGGATTTGTTGCTGCGTTTCCAAGTACAGGCTTTGATGCAAGCGATTGTGGAGAGCGGTTCGATTCCGGTGCTTGATTTAACGCCAGGGATTCGTTCCTTGCAAATTCACATCGACCCTTCACAAATAACGGTAAGTGAAGCGTGTAAGAAAGTTGTTGAGATTGACGCAGCATTGCCTCCATTGGAAGAGTTCCGTGTACCATCACGTATTGTTCGTTTACCCCTTTCATGGGATGACCCGGCGACACAGCTGGCGATTCAGCGTTATCAACAAGGGGTGCGTCCAGATGCGCCTTGGTGTCCGAGCAATCTGGAATTCATTCAGCGCATTAATGGATTAGATACAATTGATGAGGTTAAAAAGATTGTTTATGACGCTAATTATTTGGTGCTTGGATTAGGTGACGTGTATTTGGGGGCTCCTGTAGCTACGCCTGTCGACCCTCGTCATCGCCTAGTCACAACGAAATATAACCCGGCACGAACATGGACACCGGAAAATGCCGTTGGTATCGGCGGTGCTTACATGTGTGTGTATGGGATGGAAGGTCCAGGCGGCTATCAGTTCGTAGGACGTACCATTCAAATGTGGAATCGTCTGCGATCAACGGAGAGCTTTCAGGCGGGTAAGCCTTGGTTGCTGAGATTCTTTGATCAAATTCAATTCTACGAGGTCAGCGCAGAGGAGTTGCTGCAATTACGTGAAGACTTCCCTCGGGGCCGATATGAAGCGGATATTCAGGAAACGACATTTGACTTAGGTGAATATTTGCAATTCCTGCGCTCCATCGAAGAGAGTACGGAAACGTTCCGTGAGCAGCAACAAATTGCTTTTAAAGAAGAGCGGGAGAGTTGGAGGACGAAGGGATTGGCTGAGTACGTATCCGAACAGGAGACTGTCAATGAAGGACCAGAGGATGAGCTGCCGGCAGGGACTGTCGCTGTACGCGGCATTATGCCGGGAAGCGTGTGGAAACTTCTTGTATCTCAGGGTGAACAAGTGAAGAAGGGCGATCAACTGGCAATTCTGGAAAGTATGAAAATGGAGTTCCCGCAGCATGCGCCTTGTGATGGATTTGTTTCTATGATTCAAGTGAAGCCTGGAGATCAAGTTCATGCAGGACAGTTGATTCTCGGTATTGCACAATCTGCTTAAGGAGAGAGGTGTCTGTAGATGGCTGAGACGAACAAGGTGGAAAAGATCGATCTGAATGAGATGAACGGAAAGAATGGAAATAATGGGAAGAATGGAAAGAATGGAAAGAATGAAAAGAATGAGAAGAATGAAAAGAACGAGATGAATGAAAAGAATGGAAAAAACAGAAAGAATGAGAGTAATGGAAAGATAAAGATGGTTGAAGTGCCAGAGGGGTTAAGTATCTCTTGGCTTCGAGAAAAGTATGAGAATCAAGAATTGACTCCGCAAGAAGTGATAGCGGCCATAGTGCAGCGCTCTTCGGATGATGCGGGTATGAATATCTGGATTACACCGCCGACGATGGATGTCATTCAGCCTTATTTGGAAAGATTAAAATCGGTTTCTATGGCTGATGCGCCGCTGTGGGGAATTCCTTTTGCGATCAAGGATAACATTGATCTGGCTGGGGTGCCGACGACAGCTGGCTGCGCGGAGTATGCATATACGCCGGCGGAGCACTCGGGCGTCGTGGAAAGATTGATTGCCGCAGGAGCGATCCCGGTCGGCAAGACGAACTTGGACCAATTCGCGACGGGGCTTGTCGGCGCGAGAAGTCCTTACGGTGACGCGCATAACGCGCTTCGCCCGGAACTGATCAGCGGCGGCTCGAGCTCCGGCTCAGCCGTCTCGGTCGCTCGCGGCCAAGCCGCGTTCTCGCTTGGCACAGACACGGCAGGCTCGGGACGCGTGCCTGCTGCTCTCAATCGATTGGTTGGCTATAAGCCGAGTCTCGGCGCTTGGCCAACCAAAGGGGTAGTGCCTGCCTGTGCGAGTTTAGATTGTGTAACCGTCTTCGCGCACAGCTTGGATGACGCGCTCGCCGTAGACGGCGTAGTGCGCGGGCTTCACGCGGATGACCCTTGGTCACGCAGTGTAACAAGGGAAGGGGCTAAGCTTCCGGCCAAAGTATTTCTTCCGGAAGGAGAGTTAGGCTTTTATGGTCCGTATGCTTCGGAATACCGAGATGCATGGGATGCTGCTGTTGAAAAATTAAAGGGATTAAGTGTCGAATTGAACATCCCGGTTGAATATATTGATGTTACGTTGTTCGCCGAAGCGGCGGCAATTCTGTATGAAGGCCCATGGGTGGCCGAGCGATGGGCGGCCTTGGGCAGCTTCATCGAAGCGAATCCGGGCATCGCGTACCCCGTCACGGAAAAGATCCTCCGCTCGGGCTCCGCTGCCGAGTACGATGCTGCATCTGTGTTCCATGCGATGCATAAGCTGCAGCAGTTCAAGCTGGAAGCTCGCAAACTGCTGAAGGATACCGTGCTTGTCATGCCTACCTGCGGGGGGACATGGACGCGCGAGCAAGTGCTAGCTGACCCGATTAGCACGAATCGGGATATGGGACGCTACACAAATCATTGCAATCTGCTTGATTTGTGCGGGGTTGCTGTGCCGGCGGGTGATGCGGCACTGCAGACGCCTTTTGGCATCACGTTCTTCGCGCTTGCCGAAGAAGAGAGCTTGATCTGCGGCGCAGCCGCGCTGTTCGTGGCGGGTGCTGTTGACGCCGAACTGGAATCGGCTGCTGAAGCGAGTACGCAGCGTGTTGCGGGCTCGGCGGCGGAAGAGGTTGACGTGGCAGCGGCGCCGACGACGCTGGTCGCGGTCTGTGGCTTACACATGCGCGGCTATCCGCTGGAGAAGCAAATGCTAGGCTGTGGAGCGCGGTTCATCCGTGAGGATGAGACCGCAGCGAAGTATAGCCTGGTAAAGCTGCCAACCACGCCGGCGAAGCCGGGGCTGGTGAAACAGCAGCAGGGCGGCGCAGCCATCCTGCTGGAGGTTTGGGAGATGCCGCTGGAGGCATTCGGCGGCTTTGCGGCTGCGATCCCAGCTCCGCTGGGGATCGGGAAGGTTGAGCTCCGGGACGGCACGGAAGTCCCGGGCTTCGTTTGCGAAGCTTACGCGGCCGAAGGCGCGGAAGATGTAACGGCTTTGCGCACATGGCGCAAAGTGGTGCCTTTGTAACAGGCGGGTTGCGCCTGCCTGCTGCTGAGTTTTGGCACGACTCTGAAGTGAATGCCAACACGTATCCATGAGGACTTCCCCATTAGGGGAGGTCCTTTAGGGGCAGAGTTGTTCTTAACGGAACGACAATCCGTTAAAGTGGATGAAATGAGCTAAAAATTGAATTAGCGGAACGTGGGGGCGTTATTCGATGGAATTTGAGCTATTTGAAGCTAAAAACAACGGAATAGCGTCACTACGTTCCTCATGTGCTTGAATTAGAACATAATTCAGGTAAATAGCGTCTCTACGTTCCTCATGTGCTTGAATTAGAGCATAATTCAGGTAAATAGCGTCTCTACGTTCCTCATGTGCTTGAATTAGAGCATAATTCAGGTAAATAGCGTCACTACGTTCCTCGTGTACTTGAATTAGAACATAATTCAGGTAAATAGCGTCTCTACGTTCCTCATGTGCTTGAATTAGAACATAATTCAGGTAAATAGCGTCTCTACGTTCCTCATGTGCTTGAATTAGAACATAATTCGAGTAAATAACGTCTCTACGTTCCTCATGTGATTGAATTAGAGCATAATTCAGGTAAATAGCGTCACTACGTTCCTCATGTGCTTGAATTAGAACATAATTCAGGTAAATAGCGTCACTACGTTCCTCATGTGCTTGAATTAGAACATAATTCAGGTAAATAGCGTCTCTACGTTCCTTGTGTGCTTGAATTGGAACATATCGCATGTTGTATAAACCGCGTTCATAAAATAGAAAGGATGTTATGAGTTCGAAGGGGGATGCAATGATAAAAAACGTATTGTTTTTCTCCGATATGGGGGTCGATGACGCTGTCGCTCTTATGTATGCTAGCTTTACGAAAACAATAAACATTGTCGGAATTGTTTGCAGCTACGGGAATGTTCCAGTCGAGGATGCCGTCCAGAATGCACATTTTCTTCTCCATTTATTGGGACTGAATGATGTGCCGGTTATCAAAGGGGCGGAACGGCCAATGACAGGTGAATCTCCGACTTATATTACCAAAGTTCACGGGACGCATGGGCTCGGTTCGATAGTTCCTCCATTTGCATCGGAGGGGCAAAATTTTGGAATCTTGAAATCCATCCTCGAACGATATGGTGGCGAGCTCATCATTGTCGATACCGGGCGACTGACTTCTCTTGCAATGGCAATTATGCTGTATGGGGACTTGATGAAGAAAGTGAAAGGATATTATATCATGGGTGGTGCCTTTCTTGTTCCGGGCAACGTTACGCCAGTGGCTGAAGCAAATTTTGCCGGGGACCCAGTCGCAGCTGATCTTGTCATGAGGCGCGGCGGACCTATTGCCTTGTTTCCGTTAAATGTGACACATAAGGCTATTGTGACGCAAAATATGAGTGATTCAATCAACAGGGTAGGAAAAGTGCCCCTCTTCAAACCAATTTTTGATGTTTATTACGATTTTTATAAGACATCTATGCCTCAACTTCAAGGTGCCCCGACGCATGACTTACTTCCCATGATGGCTCTTGTTAATCGACTTATATTCCAGTGGACGAGTCGACCGGTTCATGTTGTTACCCAAGAAGGGATCACGAGGGGGCAAAGCGTTGCCGATTTTCGACCCAATGCCACCGCCCAGCCGAATACAATTACGATAGCGCTAGATTTGGACTATAGACAGTTTTATTGGGATTTTATGACTAACATGACAGAGGAAAAAGGATAATCAATAGCTCCATAAGGGCTTGATTATCCTTTTTCCTTTTCTAAAGCTGCCTTTAGATATTTCTTATGCTCTTTGCAACGGCTCAACTGAAGATTCAGCAGTAGCCTTGCTTCCTACGCTTGATCTTCTAAAAGATAGGATTGTAAGGACCATAGCAATCCCGACACCGATCGCTCCGATCCAAGTGACGGACGCCAAAGATATCTGTCCAACTACGACGCCGCCAACGCCGGCGCCGGCTGCCATGGCAAGCTGCATAACTGAGCTGTTAAGACTGAGCATAATGCCTGAGGATTCAGGGGCTAATGTAACTAAATTATATTGCTGCGTAGGCCCGGACGACCAAGCGGCGAAGGACCACAAGATGAGCAAAGGAAATACGACGCTTGATGAGTGTGCGGCCAAAGTTAACAAAATAAGGGTGATGACATGCAACAGCATACCCGATGTTAATGTTCGCTTAACTCCCCATCGATCCGTGCTGTAGCCCCCGAGCTTGGAGCCGATAAGGCTCGCTATACCGAATGCAAACAAGGCGGTACTTAGCGTTTTCTCACCCATACCGGTAATCGTTAAAAGATAGGGTGAAATGTACGTATAAGCAATTGAATAACCGCCCAGCCAAAAGAAACTAACTGACAAGGCCATAGCTATTTTTGGATTTTTCAACAGAGCCAATTGTTTGCGCAGCGGTATAGCCGCCTCTCCCTGTAAGGAAGGAATAGTTAGGGCGATAACGATTATTGCTACTAGGCCCAGGGCGCCGATTCCGCCAAACACCATTTTCCAATCATATGAAGCGGCAACCATTCTGCCCAGCGGGACCCCGACGATCAAAGAGGCAGTGAAGCCCATAATGACAGTTGCGATCGCACTGGCCTGTCTTCCTTGAGGAGCAATCATGGCCGCGATACTCAATGAGGTAACAACGACGACCCCGGCTCCAAGAGCCATCAAGACTCGAGCACTGACGAACAGTCCGAATCCCGGCATGACAAAGGCTAATCCATTAGCAATGACGAACAAACCAAGCGCATAGAGGAGCAGCTTACGCCGGTCCCAGCCTGAGGTTAAGGCCATGATGATCGGAGTGCCGACCGCATAAACGAGTGAGAAAACGGTAATCAGTTGACCTGCAGCCACTAATGAAATATCCATCGAGCTCGATATTTTATCCAGAATTCCCGCTATAATGAACTCTGATGTTCCGACTAAAAAACTAAGGAGTGCTAAGATGTAAATTTTCCATGTTTTTGACATTTTGAAACCTCTTTCGTTTATATTTTTATATTTCTAGATTCATTGAAATATGAATCAAAAAAATATATTTGCAGCAGTTGTGAGTAGATATTTTTATATTTCTAAATATGTAGAAATATAAAGCGAAAAAATTAATCAAGCAAATAAGGTACGAATTTTTTAGCGTTTTCCCAATTCACGGTGAAGTATACGAAAGTTCCTTTTTTTTGGGAGTCAAGCAGCCCGCAGTCTGTTAATTGCTTCAAATGATGAGACAGTGTGGATAAGGCCACTGATTCCAAGCGGTTTTCAAGTTCTGCGGGGCATAAATTACTTTCTTTGATCAGGATCTCGAAAATTTTGTAGCGAGTAGGTTCGCCTAACGCTTTATGAACTTTCACCGCTTGCTTGGCTTCCAAACTGACATCAACCATCGTAGATTGCTCCTTTCTGTTGTTTCTATATTTATCGAAATAAGAATATCATGCCTCTCTGTAAAAGTAAATACCTGCGCGTTTTGCCTTGCGACCAGCGCGTGGGCTTGTGCCGTTATGCACTGCGACGAGAAAAATAGGCTGAGAAACAGCTTATGCGTGAAAGTGCTTGAAGCCGAGCTTTCAATTTGTGTGAACAGAAATAGGCTCGGAAACCGAGCCTAAAGTAATGGAACGGGCCTGCACGCGGGAAAGGTAGGCTGAGAAGCCATTTTCCAATACTACTTAGCCAACAAAAACTCATTCGTATATAAATCCTTGACCGGGATGTCATCCTTAATCATGCCGGCTTCTTTCATCTGGCTTACGAGTGTTTTCCAACGATCTTCGGACATATAGCCAACGCTGTGAGTTTTGGCATCACCGCCGAAGATAAAATCTTTCGCAACAGCTTGCGCATCTTTCAAGTGTTCCACGTCGTAATCTTTGTTTACTCCGTTGAGTGCATTGTTCACTTCATCAGCATGAATATAATAGTAGTCCCAGCCCTCGGTTGTTGCTTTTAAGTATCTTTTGATCAAATCTGGATTCTTTTTGATGAAGTCATCGGTTGCTATGACGACGTTGCCGTAGGGGTTGTAGCCAAGGTCGGCATTGAGGAACCAAGCGACGTCGACACCTTGCTTTTTCAGGACGTAAGGTTCATTGGTAGCAAAGCCTTGCGTGATGGAGTCTTTATCTGCGCTAAAGCCGGCGAGGGAGCCAGTGTAATTTTGAACTTGGACTTTATCGAGTTTATATTTGTAGCTGATGTATTGCCAGAATGGGAAACCTACAGCTGTGTACACTTTGCGCCCGTTCAAGTCTTCGATTTTCTTAATACCGGAGTCTTTGTGGTAGATGAGGTTCTGTGGATTGGTCTGCAAGTTGGCATAAATCACTTTAACTGGTATGCCTTCTTTGCGTGCCAGTACGACTTCGTCGGCATTAGCCATGGCGAATTGCACCTTACCCGAAGCGACTAGCTGAATGTTTGATACTTGTGGCCCGCCTTGCTGCAGGGTGACATCTAGGCCTGCTTTCTCATAGAAATGTGCGACTTGCGCGGCATAGTGTCCGCCCATTTCTGGCTGTGCGAACCAGCTCATCGCTTGGGTGACTTTATCTGGTTGCTTAGAAGCTGTTGTGGCCTTGGAGCCCTCTGCTGGCACAGTTCCGCCGGTTGATGTTGCTGTAGTTGTGGTCGTTGAACTTGTGCTGGCTGTTGTACTTGTTGTTGCCGTTGAAGTTGAACCAGCTGTTGAAGCTTTATTGCTCGTTCCGCAAGCTGTGAGAAGGATGACCATGGCGATGGCGGCTGTACTAACCTTTGTTGTCCTTAGTAATTTCATTGAAATCTCCCCATTCTCTCTCATTTATTTACTCTTGAGAATCACTTCGTATCTTCCAAGCCCTCTCCAGCTGTCTCCCAGCAACTGGCACGCCTCGAACGCTGACGATCTCGCGTGGAGGGGCGGCAGCTATCGCATGCTCAGCATTTATCGCATCAAGCAATATGAAATCTGCAGGGTCTCCTATCTGGAAAGCTGCTGCCGTGGAACCTAAGTAAGGATAAACGGAACGCAGCCGCTCATCGTCATTCCAGCGGTTCATGTCCGCCATTCTCCGGCCTCTCGCAAGCTGGTCGGTAAAGCCGAAGGGTGTCCAAGCATCCAAACCGGTATGGTCGGAGCCAACGTAGACTCTCACCCCTTGCGAGGTTAATTGCGCTACGCGGGGCATGGCTGAATCGATAGGGACGCTGGTGATAATAGCAATGTCCAACGCGCCTAGCCGCTCAGCAATCGCCAAGGATTCAGCTTCTGATACTTGGCCTAGGCAATATGCGTGACTGACCGCGACTTTGCCGCTTTTACTGCTTTGCTCGGTGTAGTCCATAATGCGCTCTAAGGTGAACAGACCCAGATGCCCGGGGTCGTGCAAGTGAATATCGGCTTCCGCGTCATAAGCAACACATAGCTCGAATATGGCGTTCAAGCAGGCTTCGATATCCCGGTCAACGCCTGCGGGGTCAACGCCCCCGACGATAGATGCCCCTTCTTCGAGAGCTTGCTTGATGAGGCTAACCGACTGTGAACGGATTAATCCTTGCTGAGGGAAAGCAACGATTTCTATATCCATCCTGCTTTTGAACTCCTCCTGCAGCCCCCGAACCATCTCTAAATGCGTTAGGCCAATCTCGGGATCGATGTCGACGTGGACGCGAAGCCGTGTAGTTCCGAAGGCCAGCATTTGCTGTAAAATCGTTCGCGCACGCTCCTTCTGCCCGCTTTTCATAGGGGCTAGCAGATCCTTTTCCATTTGAAACTGCTTGAATAATGAATCGACCTTGCGTCGTGATACCCACTCTTGATCCGGAAAAGCTTTGTCCAAATGCACATGATAATCTTTAAAAGTAGGCAGCATCAGCATCCCTTGCGCGTCCCAGGTAATCTTCTCCCAATCACTCGCCCCGGGAACGATTTGGGTAATTATGCCTTGGTCCAAATAGATATCGTGCAGGCCTCCGTTAACATGAACGTTACTTAACCACTGCCCCATGTATGCTGCTCCTTTCATCCTAGCTCCAACTCTGCTAGTGCTTACTAGTTTGCAAATAGTTTCGGAAAAGAAAGGCCAACTTTAAGCGCAGTACGTCACTCATTTTTTTGAAGTCCATCTGCAGGATGTCAGCGATTTTCTCAAGTCGATAAGAGACTGTATTGCGATGAATGAATAAAAGTCGGCTTGTTTCATTGATGGAACCGTCATATTCGAGATACACCTCGAGGGTTAATGCCAGCTCCTGATCAATATGCTTGTTATTACCGTAGATGGGCTCTAGTACGTAATTGTAGTAGCTGCGCATCGCTTCCTCAGAAAGGTGCTGGAACAAAGAGAAGAGCTCGATAGATTCATGATGCAAAACGGTTTGGTTCATACGCAGCCTGTGGGCCACGCGGCTAGTTTCCAGACATTCCTTATAGGCGTCGTACACCAGCTCCGGATGAACTTTAGCTCGACTAACCCAGCAATTCAAGCCTGAAGCGGAAGTTCTTGTTGTCAAACTAGATAGGCAGGTTGTAAGGGCGGCAATAAATTCTTTCTTATGGAACAACTGCTCCTCTGGTAAGGCGAAAATCGAAAGCAGCCCATCGGCGATATAGAGGTGCTCAGACTCATAATGCTGCAACATGGGGTGATAAATGAGCTCCTGACGTACTTCATTCAACAGCCTTTTGGCAGTTGGATGCTCGGGTGAAACCGTTGTGAACACACATTGATAAGTGCTGGAAAGCACACTGAGGTGATAGCTCTTGCAGCTTTTCATAAAATCATGAAAGGAAAGCTCTCTCCCGAAAAAGTCCGTAAACACCTGACTAAGCGCATGCTGCCGTGAGGGATCTTTGCCTTTTTGGATATCCAAACCAAGATGAAACGTTAATATTTCGGCCGCTTGGTGAAATAAGGCTTCCTCTTCTTTGAGTGTGAGCGGAGAATTCAGATACACCTTGAAAAAACCGGTGCAGCCTTGAGGGTCCATCAAAGGAATGCGAAAGCACCGCGTATCTCCGAAGCCTTCCCATTGCGCGCTTTTGTGCCATGGCCACTGATGCAGCAGGATTTCTTCCGCCCATGAGGTGTTGTGAAATAGGATATTTCCGCTGTGCCCGAACACAGCAATGGGCTGCCCCAAAATACCCGAGATCATATGAAAAATATCCGATGATTCTTTATGTCGCAGTGCAAACTGCATGAGCTGCTTTTGTTTTTCTAGGACGTTTTGCAGTTTTTTGGTCGTTTTGGTGTGTTCCGCGTTGAAGAGGGCATCCATCTGGTCGGAAAAGGTGAATTCGTACGGCAGCTCAAGAATGGGGATATCTAATCGATTCGCTTCATCGAATAATTCCTGTGGAATCTGAGACCAGTAGCGGCCTACCTTGATGCCGAGGCCAGCACCGCCACGCTCGTCTAACATGCGTAATAGCGTTAAAGCAACTTCCAGATGGTCTTTCATGACGAAGGCGGTGGTAAACAGCATCTCACCAGACTTGACCCAATCGCCGGCATCGGGAGCATCCATAACGTTGACGGATCTTAAAATCCGGGACACGCCCTTCTGTCCAGCGACCAGCTTCGCGTGAGATAACGGGTAAATCGTTAGCGCTTCTTCGACGGTCAGATGCATCGGGACCCCGCCTTTCTTTCATCAAGAGCCGCATTCTCATGGTAGAAGGTTGTTTGCTTCACAGTGGAAGCGACCAGCTTGCCTTTCTTCCAAACGTACCGCCTCGGGGCGCGTTCGTAGACAACACTTCGTAGGTCAAATGCATCACATAAGACAAGATCTGCGTATGCGCCAACTTTTAAGCCATAATCATCGATCAAAAGGGCTTGTGCGGCGCAAGTTGTTGCCATCTGGGCGATCGTGATCACGTCCTGTTTGGAACCCATGTAGGCGGTTTGGGCGAGAAGTAGTCCTGTATCCAGGGGGTCCGCGGTGCCGAAGGGGGTGAAAGGATTTTGAATATTATTGCTTCCAAAGATTACATTAACGCCTTGCTCTAATAGTAAGGAGACGGGAGTTAATCCGCGGCGGGGGCGATGGTCGTCACCTCGGCCGTTTAAATAGAGATCCGTTGCTGGCAAACACATGACGTGAATGCCGGCATCTGCAATTGACTTGCAAATTTCTTTGGCTTGCTCGTAAGGGAGGGATCCTAGAGATGTGAGATGTCCAACGCTGACGCGCCCCTGCATACCGTACTCGTGCGTCATTCGAATGATCGTGAGAATCGCCAGCATCTGCGGGTCATCGGAGAAATCCACGTGCAAATCCAGGGGCTTATTGAAGGTATGGGCTAAGTTGAAAACAATACTCAGATGCTTTTCGAGATCCGGATCTTGGTACGTAATGCCGCCGACCACATCGGCTCCATGCTGTAAGGCTGTTCTCAACAGTTCTTCTGTACCTGGCTGTTTAATGATACCTTCTTGAGGAAAAGCGACGATCTGTAAGGTTAGGGCGTCTTGATAACGCTCTTTCAGCTCCAACATGACTTCGAGGCCGATGAGGTTAACGATAGGGTCAATCTCTACATGACAACGCATGTGTGTTACGCCGTGAGCTATCGCTTGTTGAATAACTTGTACAGAACGTGTCTTGATACCTTCTTTCGTGAACGTGCGTTTTAGCTCCAAGGTCGATGCCATGGCTTGCTGTATCGTGAGGGCTTCATCTTTCATTTGATTTAACAAAAAAGCTTTATCCAGATGGATGTGCGGTTCTATGAATCCAGGGAGTAGTACGCGTCCGTGGACTTCTATGATGTTTCCTCCGCTGTAGGAGTCAGGCTGATGCTCACTCAGGAAAACAATCCTTCCCGCTTGAATACCGACATCCATGAATGTGCTGAAATGAGGATTAGAGAAACCTTGGATGATCAAATCTGGCTCCATGCCGCTTCACCTCGTGACTGTGTTAATTAATCTAACGTTTAAATTGATTTGTTAAGTGGATTATAGGTCTGTTATATAAAATGAGTCAATTTAATGTCAGTATAATTGTGTATTTTAATAAATTAAGTCCTAAAATTGTGATTATGTAAATTTAAATGTAGGAATAACTCACATAACCTTCCTCTTTTCTCGTTTTTAAAATAGATCTTACGGGAATTCTGTTCTTCAAACCGTCATCTTTCCAACCTGCAATCTGACCTCATTTCTTTGTCCCTCTTTTTACGACTCCATGCTGATCGTTTCAAACTTATCCACAAAGTTACCCACAATATCAACATGTCCACAGAGCAGGCTGTGTATAATAAATCAGACATTCTATGCACATATCCACAGGGCAAGTTACCCACAGCTAAGACGGCTTCTAACACGGAGAAGAACTCCTGCAGATTGACGCTATTAAGCGGATTCAGGGTATTTTCTTGGATGGTTTTCCCTTGTATGGTAAGTAGGTGTATGGTAACTTAGGTGCAAGGTTACATTAACTACCATATGGTTAAAAAGTTGTGGAGGTATTATGAAGAAAATTTTGAGCATTTATTTAACGGATCTTAGGAACTTGTGGAAAGTGCCCACAGGTCTTTTTCTTATGATTGCACTATCCATTTTACCGTCTGTGTATGCCTGGATTAATCTAGAGGCGATGTGGGATCCCTATGCCAATACGTCTGGTATCAAAATTGCTGTAACAAGCAAAGACCAAGGGGCTGTTGTCGAGGATAAATCCATTAATATCGGTAATGAAGTTGTGGATAATTTGAAAAATAATCATTCCTTGGGTTGGACGTTTGTGAACGAGCAGGAGGCTCTGAACGGTGTTGAGCGAGGGGATTATTACGCGAGTTTGATCATTCCGGACGATTTTTCGCGAAAAATAACGAGTATTGTGGATGGATCGATGGAAAAGCCGGAGATTTTATATACAGTAAATGAGAAAATCAATGCGGTTGCGCCCAAAATTACGAGCAAAGGCGCTTCCAGTGTGACTGCGCAAATCAGCGAAAATTTTATTGAAACGGTGAGCACGTCTGTTTTGACGCGAATGAAAGAGCTCGGTATCGATTTGGAGAAAGAGCTGCCGACAATTCGGAATATGGAGTCAAGGATCTTTGAGTTGGAAAAGCGCTTGCCGGAGATTACGGCTATGGGAGATAAGGCGCTTGAGATTGAGCAGAAGCTGCCCGAAATCAAAGAGAAGGGGCAGAAAATCGTTGAGCTCGAGAAACGGATTCCCGAAATAGATCGGGCCGGAGATACGATTCTAAAAATTGAAGAGCGATGGCCAAAGATTGAATCTGCTGCGCAAGAAGTACTGGTCATTCAGCAGAAACTGCCGGAGATTCAGCGGGCCGCTGACCGTATCGCAGAACTGGATCAAAACTTCGGCAAAGTCGAAGAGGCTCTAAACACAGCGATTGATAAATCACGCAAGGCGGACGAAATTGTTACCGCGGCGCTAAACACTCTGCCTAAAATAGAGGCCATTGCTGCGCAAGGTGGCGCGTTTGCAACCCAATTGGCCAATTTTTTACAAAATAATGATGCGGCGTTCCAAGCGCTTATCCCTGTCGTGAAGCAGAATTTGATCTTGCTTCAGCAGACTGCCGATGCGGTAACTCAGCTTACTGGCTTGCTCCAGGATGCTAATCTTGACCCGCAGAAAGCTTTGGCTGCTATAGGGCTGCTCACGGATCGCCTTACTGCGGGCGCGGCGGTCATCGACCGAACAGTTGACCTGCTTACGCGTTTGAATACTTACTTACCGAGTGGCCCGCTTACAGATTCCATAGACCGTTTGAACAGTGTTAAAACCAAGTTCAATAACCAACTTCAAACGTTAAGTAAGATCCAATCGGCCATTCAACGCGGGGAGAAGCCTGCGAAAGACCTTGTGGATAATTTGAACACATTGTCCAAAGAGGCGAGCAGCGCATTAGGCAATATCTTGTCGCGCTATGACTCGGAAATTGTTCCTAACATTACCAAAGCACTGGATCAGATGAAATCTATTGCCCAAAATTCAGCTGCTGTGCTGCAAACACTGCAGTCTCAATTGCCGAACATCAAAGAGATCTTAGTGGACGCCCAGAGCGGCATTCATTTTACGCAAGCTCAGCTCGATATGCTGCAAAAGGATCTGCCGAATATCCGCGCGAAGGTACATGAAGCGTCAACGACCCTTCAGACCAAAATGAACGAGTTCACCAACGCGATCAATGAAGCCGCGCCGTTCGTTCGCAATGATCTTCCCAAAGTCGAGCAAAAGCTGCATGAGGCAGCAGACTTTGTACGCAATGATTTACCGGCAGCTGAGGATGAAATCCGTAAATTGTCTGATCTGTACCAGACGAAATTTCCGGAGGTCGAGAGTGCCGTTCATTTAGCGGCCAACCTTGTGCGCAACGATCTGCCAGCATTTGAGGTGGCAGTCCGCAAGGCTGCGGATCAAATCCGTAAGGTAGAAGGCGGGGGCAGCATCGAAGAAATTCTGCGACTGCTGCAAAATGATATTCAGAAGCAAAGTGATTTCCTCGCGAATCCTGTGCTGATTAAAGAAGATAGGCGCTTCCCTATTCCGAACTATGGGTCGGCGATGTCGCCCTTTTATACAACGCTATCCCTGTGGGTAGGCGCTATGCTGCTTGTTTCGATGATGCGAGTAGATGTGGATAACCCGGACGGCCTGCTGAAGCCGCACCATATCTACTTTGGACGTATGCTCATCTTCCTGACGGTTGGATGTCTCCAAGCTATCATCGTCACGCTCGGCGATATATACCTCCTGGGAACATATGTTGTGGATAAGTTTTGGTTTATTATCTTTGCCATTCTCATCAGTAAAGTTTTCATAACCATCACGTATACATTGGTCTCCGTATTCGGGAACATTGGCAAAGGAATTGCGATCATCTTCCTTGTGCTTCAGTTTTCCAGCTCTGGAGGAACTTTTCCGGTTAGCACAGCATCGCCTTTTTTCCAAAAACTTAACCCGCTCGTACCGTTCACTTATGCGGTAGGTATCATGCGCGAGGCGGTTGGAGGCATGCTGCTCTCCGTGGTGCTTAGGGATGTGTTCTACCTCTGCGTGTTCATTGCGATTTGCTACGTCATTGCTCTAGCGCTGAAAAAGCCGCTCAGTGGCTATACTCAGAAAGTTGCGGAAAAAGCGAAGCAGACGAAGCTGATTTCTTGAAGATAGTTAGACGGCTTGCATTAGGCTAAGGGAGGGGGGGGCTTTTGCTGAAAACATTATTACTGGCGGGTGCAATTTTGCATGCCATCCCTCCAAATATAGAGTTGTTTGACATTGATTTAGGCAAGGTTACGAAGACCGCTCCCTCATCCAAACAAATACAAGAGGAAGTTCTGGGCTGGTTAAAATCGATCAATGGCATAGACGGCGTTCGTAAAACGGATTTTTACATCATTTTGAAACGATTACCAATTGAACTCGTCTTTAGTTAAAAGGCGGTGTTAGTATGAATAAATTAATCATATGGATTTTTCTTCTTGTGTTTCTATTTCCCGCAAATACCTATGCGCTATCCTGTGCGCAAATGCCATCGATGGATCAGGCTTATGACCAATATGACGGTGTAATTATTGGGCATGTTGAGGGTGTAGTTCGCAAAAAGGAGAGTAATCAAATTCAATTAACCGTCGTAAAAAGCTATAAAGGTATTGAGGAACATACAATAAAAGTGGTCGAAGACATCACATGGGGATCACTTAATGGGCCAAGTGAGAAGGGCGTGAACTATCTCTTTTTTCTAAAAAAGAAAGGGGACGAATGGGTAAACCCGCTTTGCGCCCCATCCAAGAAGCTAGTCGACGCATCCAAAGAGCTCGACTATTTGAAAGATAAAGAGGTCTCCTTGAAAGAGGCTAAAGGTACAGCAGAATCTGTTACTTCCATAGGAGACCCTACGTCCAATCGCTGGATTATCATCGCCATCTTTGTTGGTTTGATCGGGGCTATCTTATATAGAATTCTACGTTATAGGAAGCGATTTAAGAGAAATAAATAAGCATTTACTTGCTTCACTAGCCTTTTCAGACTTGTGCATAGTCACAGGTCTTTTCTGTGCATGTTTCCTTTTTGCAAAAATAGAACTTAGACTTTGGTCTAGGTTTTTTCGCGACCTTTGGCTAACGAAAGACAGTACCTTAGTGCGTTAAGAAGTTAGTGGATCTCTTTTATAATGAAGATAACGTAAAGGAGAGCGAGGAATTGATGTGAAAAAAACTTCGTGGTGGTCGTATATAATGGCTTGCAGCGGCTTGCTATTGATCCCCCTAGTGGGTCTCATCTACATTCATCTGAATCAGGCGGACGGGGTGGCTTACAGCTTAGTTACTGATTTGGATCGGCAAATTCCGTTTATGAAGAGCTTCGTTATACCTTACCTGTCTTGGTATGGGTTTCTGTTGGTTGGGTTCCTATATTTGGCTTATAAGGATCGCAGCATGTACTATAAAACACTTTTTCAGTTCATAATGGGTCTTCTCCTGTGCTATGGGGTATATGCTATATATCAGACGACTGTTCCTCGGCCGGAGCTAACCGGAAGCGATTGGCTGCTGCGGATGGTACAGTGGGTGTATCGCTCAGATCAACCGTTTAACTGTTTTCCAAGTACGCATGTGTTAACTTCGTATTTAATGATGAAAGCCTATTTAAGATCAACAACTATATCTTGGTCCTACAAAATAGCTGTTACGAGCATGTCACTGCTCATTATTGTATCGACGCTGCTCGTAAAGCAGCATGTTCTTCTGGATATCGTAGGTGCTGTACTGATTTCAGAGGGTGTCGTGTACGTTGTGGAACGTTTTAGAATTAGTTTGCTGAAAGATTCGGTGGCTGTGAATACGCAGCAGCGAAAGTTAGAAGGGGGACTTAGAAGATGAAACGTAGGGACAAACTATTAATCCTAACAGGCAGCCTAGGGGACGGGCATAATAAAGCAGCGCAAGCGATTCTGGAAGCTGCACGGTTTTATAAACCGGATGTGGACGTGAAAGTGGTTGATTTCCTAGAGTGGACGCATCCTTACCTGCATTCTGTGGGCAAATACTGCTATATGCAGTGGGTGAAAAGTCTGCCTTCAGTTTACGGGTATTTGTACCGCAAGACGCGAGAGGATAATACATTGTCCCATATGTTCAAAAAGATGAAATCGTTCAGCACCGATAGGATGCTGGAACTGCTGGACGAAGAGGAGCCGACGGAAGTGGTGTGCACCTTTCCAGGAGCGGCCGCGGCGATGTCGTACTTAAAATGTAATGGACTGACTACGGTGCCTACTGTGACAGTGATGACCGATTATACAGATCACAGTTACTGGGTTCATCCCGGTACGGATCGTTATCTGGTTGGTGCCGAGCATGTGAAGCAATCGCTTCTGCGTTACCGGATTCCGGAGCAGCGTATTATGGTGACGGGTATTCCGATTCGAAGGCCTTTCACGCAAACGTATGATCGTAATGAGCTCCGTGATAAGCATGGATTGCATCGTGACATGCCTACTGTACTGGTAATGGGCGGCGGGCATGGTTTGATTGGCAAGCAGTTCAAGTCTGTGCTGCAATCAGATGATTTGGCGGTGCCGGTGCAGTTTGTATTCGTATGCGGACGCAACGAGAAGCTGAAGCAGCAGCTAGAGGAGGAGCTGGGCGGCGAGAAAACACGTCATCGCGTGATGGTCACAGGATTCGTGGATCATGTCCACGAGCTGATGGCTTTATCCGATCTGATCGTGACGAAGCCGGGAGGACTTACCGTATCCGAGGCGCTCGCACTCGAGCTACCGATGATGCTGTACAAGCCGATACCTGGTCAAGAGCAGGATAATGCGGCATTTCTTGTTGGCCTTGGAGCCGCGATTGAAGTAAAGAATGCCGTGGAGCTGAAAAGACAATTGCTTGAGGTTATCGCCAACCAGTCTTTGCTCGTGAGACTTAAGAAAAATGCAAAGCTTAGTCAGCAGAACCCAGATGCTCTTCACACGCTGAATGCAATATTGGATACTCACCATCATTTCATCCCTGCGCTAGATGGCCTGCAGCTAGCCTATGCAAATGTGTGATCCATTGGGCCATCAACAACGAATGTAAAGTTAGTATTGTTTTGGGAGTCCCTTTGTCCCTCTTTTTCCCCTTCGAAAAGCACCGTACTTTGGCTCAAAATGTACAGGTGCTTTTTTGTTGTCAAGTTTGGTGTCAATGTGGGGAGTGTGGAGATTTTTCTGGTTTAAATCTGTAGATGGGGGATTTACTTGACAAGCTGTTATTGTCAATGTAAGTGGGGAAATCAGCGAAAATGGACGGCCTCTGACTGCTGCCGCTACTTGCGCTTCGCGCCAGACCGTGGCCAGCCCTGAGGTCGGCGCCATTGCCAGTACCACGTCCGGCGAAAGGCCAGCACCACGGCCGGGACCATGGCCGGAACCATGGCCGGAACCATGGCCGGAACCATGGCCGGGACCATGGCCGGAACCATGACCGGCGCTAAGGCTAATGCCGTGGCCAGCACCGTGGCCGGGACCATGGCCGGAACCATGACTGGCGCCAAGGCCAGTACCGTGGCCGGCACCACGGCCGGCGAAAGGCCAGCCCCACGACCGGGACCATGGCCGGAACCATGACTGGTGCTAAGGCTAGTACCGTGGCCAGTAGCATGGCCAGCGCCACGGCCCAACGCCGAGCAACTCCGCACCCTTGATGCTCATATACTATACGATCTTATTTATCCTCATGCATCGTGACCACGATGTCTTGCTCGTAATTTCCAAATTGCTTGCCGAACAAAGTGATGCCGCCGCAGTTTGTGGAGTCTTCTAAGGATGCAATTCGAAATTGGATGTCTTTTGCAAAAGAAATATTTAAGTCTTGGATGGTAATGTCGGAAATCTTCGTTCCGTCCAAGAAAGAGCCTTGCGGATTGACGGTTATGATTTTCAAAAGACCGTGCTGAGTGAAACCATTTCCCCACCAATCCGGGGATAGCACGCCTCTTTGCTTTCCAAAATCACCGGGGCTCGTCCACTGACCCAGGGGAGTTTCGTTGATAAAAAAAGAAATATCAGATGGCCAATTCTCGTTAAACCCCGGGGCTTCGGAACAGATTTCAAAAGAAATTTCCATCGAGCGAAGCTTCTGATTGCTGTGAAAAAAGTTAGGGATTCTATATTCGACATAGCCGCTCCCGAACCAGAGGATGCCGGCATGCACATGCTGGGGATCCGCGAAATATCTGGGGTCATCAATGACGCCAATGATTTGCGTAGGCGAAGCAAGACCGCACGTAGGCCTCACTTCGAAAGATGAGTATTGGCCAACCGGAATTGAAATCGTATTCGTCGGATGTTCATACGGTTTCTTTGCTTTGAACTGAAGTGTCGCAAGCTCTAGCTGCAGATAACATACTTTCTGTGTCCCGCGAACACCGGTCATACTTTCGGACGTAACAATTCCGGCTTGTTCTAGCTTCTGTATATGCTTAGTTACAATAGCGGATGAAATCTCCAGGCGCTGTGATAATTGCTTGATATTCAAAGGTTCTTCACTCAGCAGCTCAATGATTTTCACTCGGGTCTCCGAGGAGAAACATTCTAGGAAGTACATATTTTTGGTCGAAACCTCAATTTGCATAGTGGAACCTCATTCTAATGTTTTTATTCATTGTATAACTCGAAGGTTAATTAAACAACGTTAAAACAGTATTTAAACAGCGTGTTCTACTCAACTTGCACTACATTGTTGCATTTTGTGCATCTTAGCAGAGTACAGCGACGTTTTGCTCAACTCCAATGCCTAACTAAGATCTCCCACACGCCAGAATGTTGTATTTTGTGCAACAAAATGGCGGTTTCCTTGGACGAATTGGCTTTTTGTTGTACCGCGTACAACAATTTGGAGGGAATAGCTCAGAAATAGGCGACTTAAGCTCAAATTGTTGTACGAAATACAACAGTAGCAGCCTACAATGGCGTGAGGAAGGTGTATTGTTGCACAAAATACAACTTGGACTATCGTGAACTCGGGGAATTTCAATTATCGGGTCCCAAACTGGTGTTGGATGCCCAACTGCTAGAAGCCAATTAAAGTTGCATGAATCGATGCGTGTCTAAGTAGTGGTTGTGGTGGCCAGATTGGAGCGAGTACTCTGATTGGTGCGTGTCCGATTAATAATTATCCCTAACTCGCCGGAATGATGTATTTTGTGCAACAATATGGCGGTTTCCTTGGACAAATTGACTTTTTGTTGTACCGCGTACAATAATTTGGAGGGAATCGCTCAGAAATAGGCGATTTAAGCTCAAATTGTTGTACGAAATACAACAGTAGCAGCCTACAATGGCGTGAGGAAGGTGTATTGTTGCACAAAATACAACTTGAACTATCGTGAACTCGGGGGATTTCAATTATCGGGTCCCAAACTGGTGTTGGATGCCCAACTGCTAGATACCAATTAAAGTTGCCCGACTTGATGCATGTCTAAGTCGCGGTTGTGGCTGCCCGAATTGGTGCGTGTCCGACTAATAAGTATCCCTAACTCGCCAGAATGGTGTATTTTGTGCAACAATATGGCGGTTTCCTTGGTCAAATTGGCTTTTTTTTGTACCGCGTTAGTACTAATGCACCAGACTCAACCGGCTAAATCAAATACTGCCATGCACCTTCCTTCAGCTCATAGTAACAGGTATATTTGCCGCTCGTTATTGAGCGAAGGATGCCCTTTTCGACTAAACGATACAGCCATTTACGGGCTGTACGAAAATTTACGTCACTATTCAGGATGATGTCTTTGGGACGAATCGGCTTTCCAAGGTTTACTGCTAACCTAAGGACTTCCTTTTCTTCTGGAGAGATAGAAGTGGCTGCTAAATTGCGGAGGAGATGAGGTCCGATTACCAGCTGGAGCAGCATCCGACATACCTCGGGCCGGTTCTGGATATCGTCGAAGGAGAAATGAATCATTGTCCATCCCATTCCTGTGAGGAATGTATCTCGGTTCAGAGCGTAACTGAATTTCTCGCGGTCCATATCTTTAATATGGCTTTGATAGCCGTCGCACTCAATTCCAAACGACCGAATGGGGTGAGGAAAGCAAAGTCGAGGAATTGCGATTTGCGATTCCAGTCGTAGATCTCATATTCCGGATGCAGGTTGTTGAAGTTTCCGAATATCGGCCACCATACTTACTGTAGCAGCAGCTTTTCTGCATAGTTGTGCCCCCTAATTAAACGCCCCTTTCTATCACCGCTTCTGCGAGAGTGATGGCTTTCTATGAACGATTGATGTGCTTGTTCAAATGGCATTTGGCAAACGCCTCCTTATAAAAGAATAAAAAAACGCCCTTGCGCCACATGGCTCAAGGACGTTCTTCGTCTAATAAACATTATAACATTTTGTTGTAGAAAGAGGAATTGAAATGATTATCGCTATCCCAGCGCTTTACAAGAATCGCGCTCAATGAGTTTTCCATAGATGGAAATCTTCGCAGGGCTTCCGCCGAAGTCAATTTTGCGAATGAGAAAATCCACGGCTTCATGGCCGAGCTGTTCCCTTTGCGCCTGAATCGTCGTTAAGCGAGGGGCGATCATTTGAGCTGCTTCAATGTCGCCAAACCCAACAACAGAGATATCCTCCGGTACCTTGTAGCCTTTGGAAATAAGGGTTTGGATGAAGGAAATCGCAATGCGATCATCTGCACAAAACCAAGCTGTTGGCATGGAAGTCATCGCATCGAGATGATCTGCTAACTGGGCGGGGGTGGAATTTAGCGCCTCCAGTTTCGTATCGATTGCCAGCCCTGCATCAGACAGGGCATTTTGGTATCCAGACCAGCGTTCTTTGAAGCTCTTCGATTTATTAATCTCACCTATAAAACCTATCTGCTTGTGACCTTTGTCGATAAGATGGGTGACGATTTTGTAAGCATCTTCGGCATTCGCTGTCACAACGGCGTCAAGCTGTAAGCTGTCGTAATAATGATCCACCGTAACGAGGGGAATTCCCAAGTCAAAAAGCATTCGAACATAGTTAAGATGAAGGACACCAACGAGTAATAGGCCATGAATATCAATTTCATGATAAAGCTCCGGCAGGATGAGTTGATCCTCCATCTCTTGTGTGACACCGCAGATAATGGCGTTGTAGCCACTTTCTTTGGCTCTTTTTTCTATGGACCAGAACACTTCGTAGTAGAAAATTTTATCATTACGAATGTTTTCAGGGATTAAGACGAGCAGGTTGCCGCGTTTCTTTTTCGTTTTTGTATCTGTTCGGTAGTTCAACTGATTAGCTGCTTCGAAAATACGATAGCGCAATTCTTCGCTGACGCCAGCTTTATTATTAAGGGCCAAGGAGACGGCATTCTTGGAAATGCCCAACTTATCGGCGATGTCTTGCATGGAGGTTTTCGAGTTCATTTATGTATGGCCCCTTGAGAAGTATGTAGATCCTGTTTATATTCTATAATTATATATGTTTTTGTAAAGTGAAGTCAATTCGATAATCAATTTACAAAATAGATATTGTCAATGTTGTTGTCTAGAGCATTAGCTTCTATTAATGAATTCCTCAAGTACATCTAACTTTACAGATGAAAGCGGTCCTGAATTATCGAAATAGAGAATCGAAGAGGGATCAATTACCCATTTGATTTCTCTGCGAACGAGCGACTGGCTAAATTGCTTCCAGTTGTCCAGTTTCCAAACATCCAAAGCGGAGCCTCTAGACTGTATACGTTCTTGGTAGGCATTCTCGCTTGGTAAATAGACAAAAACAGCCCTAACGCACACATCGTTAATCGTAGCACCAATATTCGAAAGTTCCTTTTCCAGCCATAGTGGATCTGCCAGTTCTTTGGTGAAAGGTCCGACCACAATGGCATCCAATCCTAGCTCGAGATTCTCAAGTGCAGCATCCATCGTTATGCGGTATCCCAAATCGCGACAGTATGTCTTGTATGTGGGGGAATCCCGGTCGTTCGGGTCTTGTCCAGCAAGGGTCATGATCGCTTCTGCCGCTGGCCGGAGCAGCGTATCCATGTCAAGGAAAGCTCCGCCGTGCTTGCGTGCCCATGCTTTGGCGAGTGTCGTTTTCCCTGCACCGGCAGGACCTATGAAAAATATGAGTTTTCGCATGCCTAACCTCCGAATAATGATTCCTTTTAAGGGGATTTGTACGAATATTGTAACATATGGGGCTCAAATCACATGAAATTCAGCAAACGTTCAGCTAATATTAAGGTTCTATTAAGGTTTAAGCCATATTTACTTCACACTTATAAAGTAAAATACATAGCACAGGGGGCTAAAAACCATACTGGAAGGAAAGATAGAGATGAAAAATAAAAATAAACCACTTGTCGGAAGTGGAAATAAAACAGCAGCCCTTTCTTTGTCAGCAACTGGAACCCAACATAAACAAGTTCATATTTTGAACAAATCGATTCCACAAATGACCATCAATTCTGATAGTATTTCTGAAAAAAAGGCTAATGATTGGCCTACCCAAGGTTGGAAAACATCTACACCAGAGGCGCAAGGGATGAACTCGGCTGGGCTAGCCAAAATGCTCGAAGTTTTTCGCGACCAGCAGGTACATAGTGTGGCGGTTATTCGTAACGGACATTTGGTTGCTGAAGCTTATAATGAGAGTACCCAAGCTGACTTGCCGCAAGATGTGAAGTCCGTGACCAAAAGCGTGACGTCCGCCTTGATCGGTATTGCCTTGTCTGAGCGTAAGCTGATAAGTCTGGATCAAAGGCTTGCTGCTTTTTTTCCTGAACTAGAAAGTGATCCACTGAAGTCAAAGATTATGTTAAAGCATTTACTTAATATGACCTCGGGGCTAGCGTGGAACAATGAAAATGAACAATCCTCTACCGAAATGATGTACTCATCGGACTGGGTGCAAAATGTGCTGGAACGTCCGGCTAAGAACCAGCCTGGTGCAATGTTTAATTACAGCAATGGTGATGCACATCTTCTGTCCGCTGTACTGCAAAAGGTAACGGGTGAGTCCATGTTTGACTATGCCAAATCCCGCCTGTTCGAGCCGCTCGGTATAACAGATGTAAACTGGAATCATGATCCTGGGGGCTGCACGATTGGGGCTTGGGCTCTGGCTTTAACGTTAAGAGACATGGCCAAAATTGGCTATCTATATCTGAAGGAAGGCCAATGGGAAGACAAGACTATTTTTCCGAAGTCATGGGTCCGGGAGTCAGTGACTAAGCGCATATTCCTCAATTACAGTAATGGTACACAAGGCGGTTACGGCTATTATTGGTGGTCCAAGCCCTTGGCTCAGGGGCTAGTCAGAGGAAGCAAAAAGCAGCATGAAGTGTTCTATGCATCTGGTTCAGGCGGAAGACGCATATTTGTCGTTCCTGATCTGCAATTAGTCGTTGCTGCTACAGCACACTCTGCGGATGTGGACATGCCGGAAAATCTGCTGAACCATGTGGTGCAGGCCATTAGATCGGATAAGCCGATTCAGGAGAATTCGGATGCTTTTACTGGGTTGGGTCAGGCTGTTGAGGCTTTTAAGATCGGATTAGAGTAGGCTTATAGAGTTTATAGAAATAATGAAGGAGCTGCCGCGGCAGCTCCTTTTCTTTTTGTGAATTAAGTGAGTAGTAGTTCGTAAAAGTGCAGGGATTTATTGGGATTAATTGAATTAATGATTAGGGGAGTAAATGATATTTTGATAAGGGGACAACCCTAACCTAGAGAATAACTGGAGTTGATCATTTTGTCTGTAAATGTAACACACAAAATATATACAATGTGTATGGTACAGGACGGAACTAAAGTACTATTAATGAATAGACCGGATAAACTTGGCTTCCCAGGATACATAGCACCGGGAGGGAAGGTTGATTTTCCTGAGAGTATAGTTAATGGGGCCATTCGGGAAGTACGAGAAGAGACTGGATTGATTGTTAAAGACATTATTTATAAAGGTCTGGATGAATTTTGCGAACCTGAAAAAGGACTAAGATATATGGTATTTAACTATTTGGCCACATCATTTGAGGGAGATATACTCGAAAATCCACCTGAAGGAGAACTATTGTGGGTAGAAATCGAAGAAGCATTAAAGTTACCTATGCAGGATTGGTTTAAGCGAAGATTTCCTTTGTTTTTTAAACAGGGAACTTTCGAGATGAGTTTCGTTTGGAATGAGAAAAGCAATGAAACATTAGAACAGACGATTAAAAACTATGGTGTGGGCCAATTCAATCATATTAATGAGCAATAATAATCACAAAAGAACTGAGGAAAATATATGAAAGCTCCTTTTAAGGAAATTTTGAAATCGGAAGATGAAATCAGAGAATTAATAGGCTTTCCAAGTGACCTTGTAAAGCGAAAAGTAATTAACAGTCTAGATAAACATTGTCAGGATTTAATAGGTTTATCACCTTTATTATTTTTATCGACTTCAGATGAGCGTGGTTATTGTGATGTTTCACCAAGAGGAGATGCTCCCGGTTCGGTACTTGTTCTTAATGAAAAATATTTTGTTATTCCAGAAAGACCTGGGAACCGCAGGATTGATTCACTAAGAAATATATTATCTAATCCTCATGTTGGAATCATATTTATCATTCCTGGGCTGGAAGAAACATTAAGAATTAATGGGCGAGCATTTGTGATTAAAGATGAAGGAATTCTGAAGCAGATGAAAGCCAAGGAAAAATACCCTGTATTAGGAATTGGAGTAGAAGTCGAAGAATGCTTCATTCATTGTGCTAAAGCATTCAAACGTTCTGGTATTTGGGATAGTAAGTCTTGGGCAGTAGAGGACTCTTTACCATCAATTCCAAGAATATTATCAGAACATGTGAATTCAACTCCATATACCATTGAAGTAATCACTAAGGGATTACAAGAGAGCTATGAGAAGAGACTGTATTAAACATAGGGTACCTGCTGGCTTCGGATTAGCCTTCTTTATTAACCAATATTGGATGAAGATAATTTAAAATAATATGAGGTGGAATTATGCTGGATGAATTCACAAAGAAACGATTGGAAAATATTTTGCAGGCATATATTGAGAAGAAAATTCCCAAACATTTAAACAACCAGATTCGGATGGTGTATAAATTTAGAGGGAATAATGTGACACTCATCGAGGAAAGAGAACCCTATATGGGCACGGAATGGACGCAATATGATATTGCGCAGTTCAGATTAGAATCAAATGTATGGAAGGTTTATTGGAGAGACAGTAGGGACAAGTGGCACTGGGTTGATTATATCGATCCCGATAGTAATTTTGAAAAACAATTACAATTAGTTGATCAGGACAATACAGGCGTGTTTTGGGGATAAAGATTGCGAAAGTTTGATGACCCGCGACAAGGCATTTATAGAACTGAGGTAACCCATGAGGAGAATAATTTGTCTTATTCTTTCTGTATTCGTACTATCAGGTTGTCATACATACACTCTTCAAGACGCAAAGAAGAATGGAGATATTATTGTAGGTCATCTGGGGCCAACGAACTTTGAAAAGATTGATTCTTTTATTACAGATTTTGAAAATCAGAAAGCATCAAAACTAAGAATTACTAGTTACTCAGAGGAAGGGGATCCAATATTAAGTGATCTCATTTATGATGGGAAGCAAATTAACTATATATTTGATGATTCAAGAGATAAACATGGTGGAATTCAAAAAGGGAAAGATAAAACCTCGTGCAATAAAATTGAGAAGAGAAGTGTAACGAGAGAGGGCAGTATTAAAGGATTTGAATATATCTTAACGGGTTGTAAGGAGATTATTGGTTTCCACTCGGGCGATAAAAATGAAATTTTCTTAATGTTTAAAGCGCAATAATTGTTTCGTGGTCTGTATCCCTCAAGCTCCCTCAAAGGGGCTTTTTTTTGTTCCCGAGGCAAGATGTAGTAATATAGGAAGAACAGCAAGAAGAAGGGGAGTTTATTCGTGGGTATAAAAAGTTTTACGGATTATAATTTGAGTGAAGATATCGTACGGGCGCTTCAAAGCTTAGGATACGAGCAGCCGACAGATGTGCAGAATGAAGTGATTCCTATCGCGCTGCAGGAGAAGGATCTCACGGTTAAGTCACGTACTGGGAGTGGGAAGACGGCGGCGTTCGGCATACCGATTTGTGAGTTGGTGGAGTGGGAAGAGAACAGGCCGCAGGCGCTGATTTTGACACCGACGAGAGAGCTGGCCGACCAAGTGAAGCAGGATATCACGAATATCGGGAGATTCAAGCGGATTAAAGCGGTGGCTCTGTATGGGAAGCAGCCTTTTGCCAAGCAGAAGATTGAGCTGCACCAGAAGTGCCATGTTGTTGTTGGGACACCGGGCCGGGTGCTGGATCATATCCAGAAAGGGACGCTGGACCTGGAGCGGCTGAAGTATCTAGTCATCGATGAAGCGGATGAGATGCTGCGGATGGGCTTCATTGAGCAGGTGGGAGCAATTATTGATGAGCTGCCAACGGATCGCATGACGATGTTATTTTCAGCGACACTCCCGAATGATGTGGAACAATTATGCCATCGATACATGCATAACCCTATTGATATTGAGATTCAAACGCCGGAGGCGTCCAAGGTTCAGATTGAGCATTCTATCATAACGGTTCGAGAAAACGATAAATTTAATGTGCTTAAGGATGTTTTCGTGGTGGAGAATCCTGATAATTGCATCATTTTCTGCCGGACGCAAGAGCATGTCGACTACTTATATAGACAGTTGGAGCAGCTAGACTATCCGTGCGACAAAATCCATGGAGGCATGATGCAGGACGATCGATTCCTAGTCATGAATGCTTTTAAAAGAGGGGAATTCCGTTTCTTAATTGCCACGGATGTCGCGGCACGAGGGATTGATGTGGAGGATATCACGCACGTCATTAACTACGATCTTCCGCTTGAAAAAGAAAGCTATGTCCACCGAATCGGAAGAACTGGACGTGCGGGGAAGACGGGCAAGGCGATTACGTTTGTTACGCCAAATGAGGACAAGTTTTTAGCTGATATTGAAGGCTATCTTGGATTCGAAATACCGAGAAATGACGCTCCAACGGTGGAAGAGGTTGCTCTTGGACAACCGGCTTTTGATCAGAAAATGCAGGCTACACCGGTCATTAAGAGAGATAAAAGTGACCAATTGAATAAGGGAATCATGAAGCTCTATTTTAACGGTGGCAAAAAGAAAAAGATTCGGGCTGTAGACTTTGTGGGAACCCTGGCCAAAATTGAAGGTGTGACGGCTGACGATATTGGTATCATTACGATTCAGGATAATGTTTCGTATGTGGATATTTTGAATGGTAAGGGCCCGCTGGTGCTCAAAATCATGAGGAATACGACGATTAAAGGCAAGCTGCTCAAGGTGCATGAAGCGAATAAGTAAGATCGACGATCCGGTTAGCCTCTTAGGCTTATCGGATTTTTTGCCGTTAGAGTTGACCACCGCCATGCGTTATTGCTACAACGCAATCTCAGAATTCTCGCGCGCAAGGAGAAAGGGGCAAAGAGGATTTTAGTCTGCCTTTTCTCTGCTAACAGGAGCGAAAGTTGTACAGCGTACAACAATTTCGGTGGTTTCTTCCCATACAAGCTCAAGATGTTGTATGCTGTACAACAATTTAGCCGCGTTTCTTTCAAAAGAGCTGCTTTTGGGAAAATATGTTGTATTATTTGCAATAATCGTAGGGATAACGTGGATTAGCCAGCCTAATGTTGTACAAAATACAATATTGCTTGGAGGAAACATTGCTGGACCCCCTACAAGCGCGGTTTGGGCTTTGGAGGATTCATTCGGCAGTAGGTGGGGGTCCTACGGACCCTGCGAAAGGACCCTAAACCGGTTAGAAGGTCCAGAACTGGTCAAAAAGGGGACTCAACCAAAAGGGCATCGTAAGACATAGATCCTACCCACAGGTTAAAATTTTACCCAAAGGGGTCAATTATTTGACTTACCGATCCTTCTCTACCAAGGTAGACTAGAGAAAACACGACATGGGGTGAATTACATGGCTACCAAAATACATTCACAAGCAGGCACTATTCCCTCCGTACAAGTGAAGCGGAAGCGGTCCATGCAGCAGGTGCGCGAGGATCTGGTCGGATACGCATTCGTCAGTCCCATGATACTTGGCTTATTTATTTTTACACTATTTCCAATCGTAGCTTCCTTTTTCCTCAGTTTTACGAATTGGAACTTTGTTGCCGGATTTTCTAAAGTGAAATTTCTCGGCTTAGATAACTTTGTTAAGCTTGTGCACGACAGCGTATTTCTTCTATCACTCAAAAATAACCTGATTCTTATGATTGTAGTGCCGTTAACTTTGATTTTTTCGCTCGTTCTGGCGGTTATCATTGATAAGAAAATTCATTTTAAAGACTTCTTTAAAGTTGTTTATTTCATTCCTTACATCTCAAGTGTTGTTGCTGTAGCGATTGTGTTTCAGGTATTGTTCCACCCAACCTATGGGCCGATTAATCAAATATTAATCGACTGGGGGATAGCGAACCCGCCAAAATGGCTAGCTGATCCGGATTTTGCTTTATATTGTGTAATGGGACTTATGATCTGGGTGAGTATCGGATATAACATGATTATATTTATGGCCGGTTTGCAGTCGATTCCGAACGATCTTTATGAGGCAGCAGACATTGACGGCGCATCGAAGTTGAGACAATTTTTCAGCATAACTGTGCCGCTCTTATCACCAACCACATTCTTCTTACTCGTAACAGGAATTATAGGGACATTTAAAGCGTTCGACGTTATTTCCGTTCTAACAGGCGGCGGTCCTGCGAATTCAACCAGTGTGGTCGTATATCGTTTGTATGAAACAGCTTTCGTAAATCTACAATCCGGCTATGCCTCCGCGATGGCTATTGTGCTGCTGGTCTTTGTCCTCCTGATTACACTCGTTCAGTGGTTTGGACAACGTAGATGGGTCAATTACTAGAGAAGAAGGAGGAGTAACCGATGGACAAGTTTAAAAATGTTAAAAAAACGCTGCTAACTATACTCATGTTTATTATAGGTATATTGTTCATGTCTCCCTTCTTATGGATGATATCCGCATCTATGAAGCCGGAAGCAGATGTGTTTCTATATCCCATTCAGTGGATCCCTAAGCATTGGAATTTGATTGAAAATTATAAAACGGTGTGGTCGACGAAGTTCTCCCTTTATTACTGGAATTCTATCAAGGTTTCCGTTTTGACTACGGCGCTTTCTGTCCTGCTTTCCTCCATGGCAGCCTATGCCTTCTCGAAGATCAAGTTTCGCGGCCGTCATATGCTCTTCGTTCTCGTGTTGGCGATCTATATGATCCCCAGTCAAGCGATTCTCGTTCCGCAGTTTCTATTGTTTCGCTGGATGGGCTTGTTCGATAGTCACTTTGGTCTAATTTTGCTTGGCTCCTTCAGTGTTCTCGGGACTTTCATGCTTCGCCAGTTCTACATGGGCATTCATGAGGAGTTTATCGAGTCAGCGCGAATGGATGGAGCGGGTCATGTCCGAATCTTCTTCTCTATCTGTACACCGCTTGTACGTCCGGCGATCGCTACTTATGCGATTCTGCGTTTTATCTGGACATGGAACGACTACCAGAACCCGCTTATTTTCTTGAGAACGAAAGATTTATTCACACTGCCTCTCGGCATCAGATCCTTTGCTGATTTAAATGGAGAGTTCTATTCACTCATCATGGCTGCTTCTGTATCGGCAATCGTCCCTTTACTCATTATTTTCATCATTGGGCAAAAGCAAGTTATCGAGGGAATCTCGACGGGTGGGGTTAAAGGTTAAGGGTTAAAAGGTCAAAAAATGAGTGCATGAGGTTAAAATAGTGCCTCGTGTGCTCCAAACAAGTTTGTTACGATCGATCATGTAAAGGTTTTCAAAATAACGAATACAACTTGGAGGGGTTCCTATGAAAAAGAGTTTATTAGTACTAAGCGGTATCCTAGTGATCAGTACTGTACTTGCAGGCTGTGGCAAAGGAGAGACACCAGCAGCGGATAATGGTAAGGATGCAGCAGCAACGGCTAAAGCTCCGGTTACAATTAAAGTACAAGGATGGTACACCGAGGCTCAAGGGAACTGGAACGCGACTGTTGAAGCTTACAATAAAACGCACCCGAACGTAAAAGTTGTTTATGAAAGCATGTCCGAGAAGGGCGATTCCCAAGAAGGGATGAAAAAGCTTGATCTATTAGCTGCTTCCGGTGAGCAAATGGACGTTGTTATGTACTCAAGCGCACCCGAATTCGCTCAACGCATAGGAGCAGGTATCTTGGAGCCCCTTGATGATTATTTGAAGAAAGATAATATTGTTGTTAAAGATGAATATAAACTTGATCCAGTCGTAAACGGCAAATATTATGCTCTGCCCGGTAAAATGGCTGAATGGTTCGTTCTATTGAACAAAGATAAGTTGGATGAAGCGAAACTGCCCGTGCCAACAGAGTGGACCTGGGATGAATATGCGGAGTATGCTAAGAAATTGACCAAGGGTGAAGGCGCAGCCAAGCAGTACGGATCCTACTTCCATAATTGGAAAGAATACGCGGAATTGGCGCTGAACAGCGACATGGATAACGCTTACCTTGTGAAACCTGACGGTACACAGAATATCGATAATCCAAAGGTTCGTTACTCCCTCGATTTACGTAACAAGATGGAAAATGTGGACAAAACATCCGTTCCTTACTTTGAAGTTGTATCGCAGAAAATGGCTTACCGTGACGTTTTCTATGCTGGTAAAACAGCGATGTTAGCAACAGGTAACTGGATGGTAGGAGAACTGGCGCTGAATGCGAAATTTAAGACAGTGTTTGCTCCATATCCGAAGTACGACGCGAAAGATGCGAACGGTCTAACAATTGGAGGCGCGGACTTCGTGGGTGTTGCAGCAAATTCCAAGAATAAGCAAGCGGCATATGACTTTGTGAAATGGTATACGACGGAAGGAATTCAAACACAGGGTCTGTTCTTCTCTGGTTGGAAGAAAGCTGATTTGGCTAAGAATGTAGATTCGATTCTGAAAAATGGTAAACCTGAACAAGCTGCTATGATCGATAAGGACTCATTGCTCGCTACGTTGAAAGTAAATAAAGCAACGAAGCTTGTTATTCCTCCGACATATGCCCTGCAGCAAGAGAAGGAATTCTTAACGCAAGTTGAGCTGTTCTTGACAGGCAAACAGGATCTGGAGAAAACGATTCAAACCGCAAAAACAAAAATTGAAGATATCCGTAAGAGCAATGCCAAGTAGTTATTAACGAACAGCGCACCAATCCTGATATAATGAAAGAGGAGGCCTAGGGCTCCTCTTTTTCCCATTTCTTGATTCAACCGAAAGGCAGGAGAGTGCAGTGCCGAGCTGGCTTCGTACCTTATCACTACGTAATAAATTGGTGCTGACGATTCTGATTTGTCTCGTTCTCCCTTCCATCGTTTCCATGAACGTCTCCAGTCTGTTAACACGGGATGCCGTGAGGTCGCAAGTGGCTGATAACTCGCAGGAATCGATGCGGATCGTCAATCAAATCGTAAACGGACAAATGAAAAATATGCTTTATGTGATGAATTTCATTCAATTTGATGAGGATCTGCAGCCTTCTATTCGGGAGTTAGGCCGGGCAAATGATCAGACAGATAAAGGCGATGTCGTGGCTTATAAACAAACGATAATCAAGAGAATCTCAACGGTCATCAACTCATTTGGTAATTTGTACGTCACACTGCTTTTGCCCAATGGCGAGTATGTTGCTTCGTATTCAACCTTTGCTTTTAACCCGAATGAATTCTTGCAAAAAAGTTGGTTTAGCGATGTGGAGAAGGCGTCCGGTTATAATGTCAAATGGATAGGCGCTGAACCCAATTATAGTCAAGCAACCAATCAACCTTATTTATTGGCAGCAGCAAAACCGCTGCGTACAAATGGACTAACGTACGGTTATGTGGTTGTTGGACTGGAATTAAGCACAATCCAACAGTTATTTGATCAATATAAAAACAATGAATCGATGGTCATTTTGGACGGTCAGGGGCGTATTCTGGTTGATAAAGACTCCAGCACAATTGGTAAACCATTTCCATACTATGATCAACTTCCGGTGCAGGATGGATCATCGTTTCTAAAGGTAGATGGAGAAGATTACATATTGCATAGCAATCATTTAACACCCGAATGGAAGCTTGTTAATATGAGTCCTTATAAAAGCGCTGCCCACAAAATTGAGTCGTTCCGAAAGACTGATTTTCTGATTCAGTTATTCTTTTTAATCCTATTCGCTGTAGTGCTCCTTTATATGGTGCGGGCGCTTACGAAACCAATTGCGCGGCTCGTCCAAACCGTAGTCCGCATTGAATCCGGTCAACTGAGTGAGCGATCCAACATCAGCGGGGGAGATGAAGTAGGGCGGCTTGGCTATGTATTCGACCGAATGATCGACCGCATTGAACGGATGTTAGAGGAGAACCGCCGCGAACAAGAATTAAAGCGTAAAGCAGAGTTAGCGATGCTGCAGGCGCAAATTAACCCGCATTTTTTATTTAACGTGCTTAATTCCATCCGTTTGAAAATCATGATGAAGGGTGATTCTGAGAATGCGGAACTAATCAGTTCATTGTCATCACTGTTGCGTATGACGATCAACCGCAACAACGAATACATTTCGCTGCATGAAGAGATTGAGATCAACGAACATTACATTCGACTTTTAAATTCTCGGCACGGTGATCGGGTACAACTGCACATTTCTGCGGCTTCAGACACCCTTCTTTTTGAAATACCTCGGTTTTTATTACAACCGCTAATTGAGAACGCTTATATACATGGGCTTAAAAGTAAGTCAGGGGAAATTACCATAGCCTCGAGGATTTGTGAGGATGGGAGGCTGCAAGTGGAGGTTCGAGATTCGGGTGTCGGAATGCCCCCTGAACGACTAGCTGCGCTGCGCAATCATTTGGATGACGCTCCTACCCACCAAATTCAAGAAACTAGCAGCCCATCCTTGTCAGGCATTGGTATACACAATGTATTTGAAAGACTTCGATTAATATATGGTCATCGTTTCGATTATGAAATCGAAAGCGGACCAGATCAGGGAACGCAGATTGTGCTGCGATTTCCTCAACAGGCAGGAAAGGAGGGTTAACCATGTACTCCGTTATTATTGTGGATGATGATTTACCTGTGCTTGAATTTCTGAAGACTTCAATTAAGTGGGCAGAATTAGGGTATACGTTGACGGGAGCTTACGAGAATCCACTGGATGCGCTAGAAGCAGGACGCCAGGAAAAGACGGATGTGCTTATCAGCGATATTGGCATGCCTGGCATGAATGGGCTGGAGCTCATTGGGCGTCTGCGCGAGGTCCATCCTCATATGAAGGCAGTTATTCTATCCTGTCACGATGATTTTCACTTTGCGCAAACCGCGATGAAGCTGTCGGTAAGCGAATATATCTTGAAGGAAACGATGAATGTTGGCAATATTTCCGAGTTGCTGGGAAGGCTGAAGGAACAACTGGACGCGGAAATCCAAGTATTGTCGAAGAGCCGCAAGCTCGAGAAGGAGGTGTATCAACATCGCGGTGCATCCAAGCGTCAATTTATCCGCAGTACGGTGAATGAGCCTTTGTTAGATGCGAAAGAGTGGACGCTGAAAGCGGAAGGATTCGGTATTCGACTTGGAAAACAAGGCGTACTACCAGTCTTTGGTTACGCGAATCGTGTGAAGGAGGCAGACAATCGCTTTCAATCCAAGGATCTGTTTGAATACACCATCCAGAATATTGTGGAAGAGCTGCTAGTCGATCAGAAGGAGACAGCACTTTTCACTTACGATACAGGAGAATTTGTTTTGTTGTTTCCACATTATTCAGAGCTTCACGTCAACAACAGCCTGAAAGTGGAGCAGACACTAAGACAGCTGCAAAGCAGCTTGCAGCAATACACGAAGCTTTCATTTACCTTTCTAACGGGAAGTCCAGTCAAAGATGCACGATCCATGAAAGACCAGTTGATTCGAATGGTCGAAGGGAAGAATCTGCGATTTTATTTGCCGGAGTCATCTATCATTAAATTGGGTCATGTCAGAGATGGATTCGAGGACGGAGGGTTGCTACTAGCACAGTACTCCGAAGCATTGGATGAGTTTCGGAGTGTTGTTTTCGATGAGCGATTGGATATGATCGATGGGTTTGTCTCGAAGTGGATAGATTTTATCCAATACAACCGATTTCGCCCGATGGAAGTAAAGGAGTGGCTGCTGAAGATGATTCTCGACGTACGGATGCGGCTCAAGTCGCTGCAGCATTACCAGTCAACCTTCTCTTCAGAGCTCTTGCATCATGATGTTCATGAATTGTCGTCCCTCCGTGAGCTTGAGCTATGGCTCAAAGACTACCTTCAGCAGGCTATTCAATGGGCAGGTCAGGTATATCGCGAGTCTCACAACCGAGAGATTTTAGAGTGTCAACGATTTGTATATAATCATCTGCATATGAAAATATCCCTCGAAGATGCAGCAACCCATCTTCATCTGCATCCAAGCTATTTAAGCCGATTGTTCAAGCGGGAAACCGGAGAGAATTTCATTGAATACGTCACACGGCTGAAGATGGAAAAAGCGAAGGAGCTTTTAGAAATCACGGATAAGAGCATTGAACAAATTTCCGATATGCTGGGCTACGAGAATAAGAATTATTTCGGAAAGCTGTTCAAAGCGCATACGGGTTTTGTGCCAAATGCTTATCGTGGACAAACGAAAGCGAATCAGCCGACTTAACGGAGAAGAAACAGACTTGTTCATATGCGAACAAGTCTGTTTTTTTGGAAAAATAAGATACCCCCATAACGATGCTCGGTCCGGTACTTTGAGCGGTGTTTGTAAACAAACGGATACATCAGTCCCGGTCTTTAGTGAAGAAGTGCGATTTTGTGCGCTGAGCGAGGCTGCAATGATGTTTTTCATCGTTACAGATGCGAGGGGGAAATGAAATCGTGTCTGTAACGATGTTTTGCATTCTTACAAACGAGAAAAAAAGCAATTTTGAGCGCTGAGCGAGGCTGTAAAGATGTTTTTCATCGTTACAGATGCGAGGGGGAAGTGAAATCGTGTCTGTAACGATGTTTTGCATTCTTACAAACGAGAAAAAAGCAATTTTGTGCGTTGAGCGAGGCTGTAACGATGTTTTTCATCGTTACAGATGCGAGGGGGAAGTGAAGTGGTGTCTGTAACGATGTTTTGCATTCTTACAAACGAGAAAAAAGCAATTTTGTGCGTTGAGCGAGGCTGTAAAGATGTTTTTCATCGTTATAGTCGCGAAGAGGTGTGGAATCGTTTCTGAACCATATATTTCATCATTACAGACGAATAGAAGGCGGATTGGTATCTAGACGAGCGAGTGATAGCAAAGAGAAGCTCGTTCCCCATCCTCAAACGTAAGCTTTCGACAAGAACCTGGCCCTCAGCCAGGTTCTATTTGTGTATGGATCCATTACTATTCCAGATCTCAATTTCATTGATTTTAGATAATCATCTATGGCGGTTGTACCCCTGCACAAACTTCCTTATCTTTACAAAAAAATATCACTTTTTCCTTTTAAACCGTGGTAAAATTTAGGGGTATTATTGGGCTTGTCTGTCCATAAAGCCTCAGCTTATGAAGAAATTTTTTGACTCAGCAAATGCTAAGGAGGAATTGTAATGAGTAGGCTAGCAGGATGGAAAGCAAAACTTTTGAAAACAACACTTGCCGTAACAATCGCGTTACCGTTTCAAGTATTGGCCACAAGCAGTTGGCAAGCTGTTATGGCGGAAGGACCGAGTGATCCGGCTCCATTTATTGAAGCCAAAGTAGTTAACGAAAATGCAGGCAAGAAGGTTCTTTTCGACAATACGCATGAACAAACCGCTGGAGCAGCCGATTGGGTAATTGATGGGGCCTTCTCAGATTTTGCCAATGCTTTAGCGAATAATGGTTATTACGTGAAAGAGCTGCGCAAAACGACACCCATTACGTTGAGTGATTTGAGTGGTTACGATGTATTCGTCGTTGCAGAATCGAATGTTCCCTATAAGACGACTGAGCAAGCTGCTCTGGAGCAATATGTGCAGGGAGGCGGCAGTATCTTCTTCATCGGAGATCACTACAATGCAGACCGCAACAAGAACCGTTGGGACGGTTCGGAAGTATTCAATGGCTACCGCAGAGGTGCATGGACGAACCCGGCTAGCGGTATGAACGCAGAGGAGACCGCTTCATCAGCCATGCAGGACGTAGCTAGTTCGGATTGGTTGGCTACACAGTTCGGTTTGCGTTTCCGCTATAACGCTTTGGGAGATATTACGGCGAATCAAATAGTAGCGCCAGAGCAAGCTTTCGGGATTACCAGCGGTGTCTCAACAGTGGCTATGCATGCAGGTTCAACGCTAGCTATTCTTGATCCTACAAAAGCGAAGGGGATTGTGTACCTGCCGCAAACGAGCGATGCTTGGGCGAATGCAGTTGATCAAGGTGTATATAACGGAGGCGGTATTGCCGAAGGCCCTTATGTGGCTGTTGCCAAAGCAGGTGCAGGTAAGGCTGGATTTATCGGCGATTCCTCACCGGTTGAAGATGCGACACCGAAATATGTCCGCGAGGATACGGGTGCGAAGAAGACGACCTATGACGGTTTTAAAGAGCAGAACGATGGTGTGCTGCTTGTAAATATGGTGAACTGGCTCTCGAAGAAAGAAAGCTATACAAGCTTATCTCAGGTTAGCGGCTTGCAGTTGGATCAACCTACGGCGCTGCTGCCTTTTGAAGATCCGGCTGCGTCAACGGAACCACAGCCAGAGCCTTGGGCTGCGCCAAACGCAGGCTACAAATGGTATGACCGCAGCACGTTTAAAGCGGGCTCATACGGCGGACCTACGGCAACAGCTAGTGCTGCTTACAGCTTTGTGCATCAAGCAACACTACCCAATGCAGAGGACTTCCCCGTGCGGGTAGTTGTGGATAACCTGCCTGCGTCTACGACTGTAGCGGGGTTCAGTGTTGGTATTTATTTGGTCAGCGGGGGCGCTCAAATAGCTATGATTCAAAATGCAGATGGCACATGGCCCGCTGCATACGGGTACAGCTCTACGTTCAGCGTGACCTCAGATATTAATGGACATGCTACAAAAGATTTGAAAGTTCGAATTAAGCCGGGAACGACGGCTGCGGCCAACTTGAGGCTGCGTCAAAACGGAACGAACCTGAAGACCGAAGCCGTTACACTTGGCAACGTTCCGGCTGAACCGTTACCGGAAGAGCAGAATCCAATTCCGGCTAAGATCACCGTCGCTGAAGCACGAGGTAAAGCTGATGGAACATTGGTGACAGTTGAGGGCGTTGTAACTACGGAACCTGGATCTTTTGGCGGGCAATCTTTCTACTTGCAGGATGCTACCGGCGGTATGTATGTGTTCCAGAGCTTGAGTGGATTTCATCTTGGAGATACCGTGAAGGTGACGGCTTCGACCGCAGTATTTAACACAGAGTTCGAGTTGACCGATCCAGTGGAAATTACCAAAACAGGAGTCACTGCTGTGCCTACACCAGCTGTTGTATCGGCTGTAACTAGCGATAATCAAGGGCAGCTGGTCGAGCTCAGCAATGTAACGATCAATAATATCATTAGTGCTGCACCGACGGGCTCTTTTGAATTTGATGCGGTTAACGGAGCGGTGAGCAATCATGTTCGGGTTGATGCACGGACTGGATTAACACAAAGCACGTTCCCTTATCAGGCAGGTAAAACCGTGAATATCCAAGGTGTCGCTGCCATTTTCAAAGGTGTATTTCAATTGAAACCAAGAGGATTGAGCGACTTCACCGCAGTGGCTGACACAGTGGCACCTGTGACGACGGCGGTATTGTCGAGTGCTCCAAATAGCGAGGGCTGGTTTAAAGAAGATGTGACGGTTACCTTGACGGCTGTGGATGAATCAGCAGGTACGGTGGGGACCGAATACAGTATCAATGGCGGAAATGCAGCTGCTTACGCTGCACCCATTGTCATTCAAAACGAAGGAACGAGTACGATCGGATATTTCTCTACAGATGCTGCAGGGAATGTGGAAGCGGCGAAATCTATGGAAGTGAAATTAGATAAAACAGTACCCGTTGCTGTTTTGACGGAGTCCGGTCATGCTCTGACGGATGTGACAGATGCGGATACGCTGAGATTCGATTTGAACAGTACAGATGCACATTCCGGTGTGGCGACGCAGACGTTGACTTTGGATGGCGCTGTGATTAACAGCGGTCAAACGTTTGCCGCAGGCAGTCTAGCACTAGGAGCACATACGGTGCAATACAGTGTAGTGGATGCAGCAGGCAATTTAGTGCAATCGACACAAACATTCAACGTAAGTGCGAGCGTTACATTCAGTCAAGCTACCCTTGCTGCTGACGCGCTGTCACTGAAACCGGGTGAAACGACGGCTACTCACCTTACAGGCATATTAAGCAACGGAGCGCCTGCTGATCTTAGCGGTGCTGTAGTTGCCTACAACACAAGTAATGCAGCGGTAGTTACTGTGGATGCAGCAGGTAAAGTTAGCGCTTTGGCTGAAGGGACTGCGCAAATTACAGCTACCGTCACACTGAATGGAAAAACAGTACCAACCAACGCTGTGTCTATTACGGTAGTAAAGCCGTTATCGGTTGGGGTGCCAGGTAAACCTGTTTTGTCAGATAACAGTGGTCATGCAACTGGATTAAAAGATGGTAACTACACAGTCACAATGAACATGTGGTGGGGGAATAACGGCTCCGTGTTTAAGCTATACGAAAATGGCGTACTCATCAGTACGCAAACATTAACTGACGCGTCTCCAGCAGCGCAAGTGGCTAAAGTAGATGTGAGAGGCAAAGCGAACGGCACTTATACCTATACGAGTGAACTTATTAATTCTTTCGGAACAACAGCTAGCAGCCCACTTGTGGTCAAGATTACAGACGCATTGCCAGGTAAACCGGTACTATCTCAAGATAATTGGGATGGAGACGGCAGCTACAAGGTGACGATGAACATGTGGTGGGGCACCAACGCTACCGAGTATCGCCTATACGAAAATGGCATTTTGATCGAAACCAAGAGCTTGAATGCAGCTTCTCCAAGTGCACAAAGCGCGGTGTCGACGATTGCTGGCAGAGCCATTGGCCTGTATGAGTACCGCAGCGAATTGGTCAATGCGGGTGGTGTTACTTCGAGTGACAAGATTACGGTGAAAGTAACGAAGTAAGAGCTGACGTTATGGAAAAAGGGCCTTTAACGACTCCGGTTGGAGTTGTTGGAGGCTCTTTTTTGTCTGAGTTGGGGAGGGGACGGGAGAGATTAGTTGATTCGGAGTGGCTTCTCATGTAGGCAGTACCACTAGTGTGCAATTTAACAGTCGGCTTGGGATGAGTGTTATATGTATAAAAATGTAAAGAAGATGGCATCATGGTCATTATATGATGTATTGAATGGTGGGTGTTAATAGGCATGGGAATAGGAATAGTGAATACGGCAATATGCTCTTACTGCGATCAACCAGCCACATTTCGAATCGGAAATGTTGACTATGAACTGAATGCTTGTGACAAACATGAGGAAGCCGCTCATAGCAAGTTTGATAGAGTGACTGGTGAAGATTCGTGGAGGATGATTTCATTGGCCTCACATGGCTTTCCTGAGCCTAGAAATTATTCATTGTATGTTCTGTGAAATGTTGGTACATAATATCAATATTATTTTTCGAAGGAGGCATAAAATGGATATAGAAATGTTTGAAGAAAATCGAGAAACGATTGTTGAGGCATCGGATATTCTCTCTGTACCAGAAGGAGCGAAAGAGTTTGTCGATATAATTGGTGACGAAAAGCTCGATGGATACGGTAACCCAGCATCAAACTTTGATACACAACAAACTACATAAATCGAACTCCCCGTGAAAATGGGGAGTTTTTTTATTAAAAGAAATACCACTAGCGGGGGCTTCTAGTGATTGGGCTTGCACCTCACCAGGTAAATTGGCAAAATCCCCGAAATACGAGTTGCCGACGCATCATTTGTTATTTCCGCTACACGCAGCATTGTAAAAGTTACCTACTAGACAAAATCAGATCTCGATGGTAGCGTAAATTTACTACGAATGAAAGTTTGTGATACGTGATGTCCAATCCTATTGCTTCCCAAACAAGACTATCTGTAAGTCGTTCAAACCGTTTATGGATTGTGCTCGTACTCGGTTCACTGGCGTCTTTCGGCCCGCTCTCACTAGATATGTACTTACCCGCACTGCCTGTGCTCGCGAATGATCTTCATACCACCACCTCACTGGCACAAATGAGTTTAACTGCCTGCATGCTCGGCCTATCGATCGGTCAGCTCATCGCTGGTTCGGTGAGTGATGTGCGCGGAAGACGAATGCCACTGCTGATTGGGCTCGTTGTTTATGCGATTTCCTCGGTCCTATGCATGTTCTCGCCAACGATATGGGTTTTTCTGGGTCTGCGTTTCGTTCAAGGCATGGCTGGCGCAGCTGGTATCGTCATCTCCCGTGCGATTGTTCGTGATATGTATGAAGGTGTGGAGCTGACGAAGTTTTTTGCCCTTCTAATGTTGGTCAATGGGGCCGCGCCTATACTTGCTCCCATTGTAGGTGGACAAATTTTGCAATTCACCTCATGGCGTGGCGTATTCCTTGTTTTGAGCCTGATCGGTGTGGTTATGCTCTTTGCTACTGTGCTCGGCTTGAAGGAAACACACCCGCCAGAGCGTCGTTCCAAAGGCGGTCTCACCAACACGCTTCGAACGTTTGGCGGTCTGCTTACAGACCGTATGTTCATGGGCTATGCGTTAACGCAAGGACTCGTTTTTGCCGGCATGTTCGCTTATATTTCGGGTTCCCCGTTCGTGCTGCAGGATATTTTCGGCGTTTCCCCGCAAATATTCAGTCTTTGCTTCGCGATTAACGGTATGGGTGTTATCATAGCCGGTCAAATCACGGGAAAGCTAGCAGGAAAAGTTAGCAACCATCGATTGCTAGCTGGTGGGCTTGCCATTGCCGCTTTCGGCGGTTTGTTACTTTTCATTTCTACCCTTATTGGGGCAGGGTTATATGCGATTTTGGCGGCTTTTTTCTTTATCGTTTCAAGCGTAGGACCTGTCTCTGTAGCAACCTCCTCCCTTGCTCTTCAAAATCAAGGGAAAACAGCAGGCAGCGCGGCAGCATTGTTAGGTTTGCTTTCTTTTATCATAGGAGGCCTAGTTGCTCCGTTGGTCGGTATTGGCGGCAGCCAAACCGCGGTTCCGTTAGGCATCATCATAGCCGTGATGGAAATAGGAGCGATCCTAAGTTTTATTTTACTCACCCGTAAAAAGGCATAATAAAAAATCAAATAAAGGTTGCCTCTTCGATCTTACTAAGACCGATGGGCAACCTTTTTCGTATATAAAGGGATTTAGGTAACTGCTTTATTGAGGCTTTTGCAGCCCCGTTTTCAAACGAATACGCCATTTTACAAGTAATAAAATAGCTACTGCAATACACAATCCGATCAAGGTGTAAATCAAAAACTTTTCAACCCACATAAAAATGAGAAGCCACTGATCACCGAAAAGGTAACCAATTCCGAAAAATACTACCACCCATAAAGCTGAGCCTGTGAAGGCGAATAAAGCAAAAATTCGGTAAGGAACGCGGATGATGCCTACAAAATAAAAGATAAACTGTCTGATTCCCGGTATGAAATAACTGAAAAGCAGCAATTTGTTTCCGTACTTCGCGTAATATTCTCTAGACTTATCCAGGTGTGCGGGTTTCAAAAACAGGAATTTCCCATAACGTTCGATCAGAGGCGTGCCTAGTCTATATCCGATCCAATAGGTAATCGTCATGCCGATTATAGTTCCGACCCAGGCCGCAACCATGGCTAAGAACCAATGAAGCACCCCTTTATAAGCTAAAAAACCCGTATACGTCATCGTCGTATTTCCCGGAGGAATCGGAAGCGCAATAGCATCCAATGGCAGACCGATCAACAATACCCAATAGCCATATTGTGCAAATAATTGTTCAATTAGTCCCATAAACTTCATGACTTATGTTCTCCTTGTAACAAAAAACCGTATATTTTTTGTGGAAATTTGCATGAAAATCTCAAATTTGCGCAGCAGAAATGAACCATCTTACCAAAAGTATACTTGTTTCAAGTAAAGCTATGAACCGTCAGAAAGTCAAGTTTTGGTCAGGACCTTAGTCTAGTTATCCGTAGGGTAGTCTCACGTCATCGCATCATTTCGGTTAGTATAATACACGCCATAAATAAAAAGTCGCATAAGCTTCCCATCCATTCCATCCTTCTGCAAGCTGTTGGATATGGGGGATTGTCGGCTTCTGATCTAAGCCAAGGACATGCTTCAGAGCGTTGTGCAAGCCAACGTCGGCAAGAGGGAAAGCAGCGGGGTTCCGCAAGCAGCGCATCAGCACATAATTGGCCGTCCACGGACCGATGCCGCGAATACTTAACAGCTCTTTCTCCATTTCTGCAAAATCGTTCCGCCTCAGCAGCTCCTCTTTAACAAGTAGCCCCTCAGCCATCAACTTGGCGACGCCAATTAAGTATTCAGCCTTTTTACCCGTGAACTGTAAGGCAGTCAGGGCATCAGGCGTGAGCTCGGCGATTCGCTCTGGTGTAGGAAATGCCCAGTACGTCCGTCCTTTCCAGTCTAGCTGTGTACCGAAGGTTTCAACTAAACGTCTTTTGAGCGTATAGGCAAAAGTCAGGTTGATTTGCTGTCCGATAATGCCCCAGCTCATTGCCTCGAATAGATCTGGAATCCCCATCAGGCGCAGCCCATAAAAGTCCTGAGTGGCTTGCTTCAGCAGATGATCACCCTTGGCCAACTCGTAGAAGGGCGTAAGGTCGGTGCCAAGGTCAAACCACTCCCACACATAGCGAGCCACGTCTTCACGAGTGGAGGAGGAGAGGGTACCGTCGGTACTATGGAGTAGTTGAATACGCAGCCGAGAATTATCCTCACTGTTGACAGCGATTAGGACATGGTTATCCCCAACCGGAAGCAGCTTGTAAATAGCCAAGTTATCCACATGGAATAAGCATTCATTGGTTGATCGGGATAAGTAACCAAGATTTTGCTCATATCGAAAAGGATCAGGAAGCGGCAGTGTAAGGGAACTCGTCTGCTCGTACCATTTTAGGATAGAAGGGTCAAAGGATTGAAGATGTGGCATGTTAAGTTCTCCTCTTATCTGATAAAGTCTCTTCCTCTATTATCACTGAAAGCGGCTTTCGTAATCTTGCTTTCTCATCTTCCTTCCCTTACAAGAGCAGCATAGTTTGGGTATACTGAGCTAGTAGGGAAATGGAGCTGAGAGGAGCGGTAGTCATGCAAGAACGGTTTTGGAAAGCGATTGTTGCGAATGATGCGGCTTATGATGGTACGTTTTATTATGCGGTGACGACAACTGGGATCTTCTGCAGGCCATCTTGCAAATCAAGGGTGCCTAAAAGGGAGAATGTCCGGATTTTTGGGAACCGACAAGCGGCTTTCTCTGAAAATTATCGTCCCTGCAAAAGGTGCAGGCCAGACGGCGTCAGGCTGCCTGATGAAGAATGGGTGTCGCTCATGACAGCTCACATCGATGAACATTATGCCGAGCCGCTGACGCTGACGATCCTGGCAGATCACTTTTATGCGAGTGTCTATCATCTGCAAAGGACTTTCAAACGCCTGCAGGGAATCACACCTCTAACCTATCTTCAACAGGTTCGCATTGAAGCGGCCAAGCGGCTGCTTTTAGAAACGAATGCTCCTGTAAATGCGATTGGTGTTCAAGTGGGGATTCCGAATGCGGCACATTTTGCCACGATATTTCAAAAAAAGACCGGTTTTTCGCCTACGGAATTCCGTCAAATAAAATCAATTTAAACATAACCGAGGAGGGATTGAAGATGCAAACTATGCGGGCGAAGTCTGAGGAGCAAACTGAGCAGGGAATGGCAGAGTTACAGGGCATGAGGGGGAAATCTGAGATGGAAACCATGCGAGCGGAGCCAGAGATGCAAACCGTGCGAGCGGAGTCAGAGATGCAAACCAAGCGGGCGAAGTCAGAGATGGAAACCGAACGGGAGAAGTCAGTGATGCAAGCCAAGCGAGCGAGCTCAGAGATGCAAACCGAACCGACCAAGTCGATCTACTGGGGGGTCGTTCGTTTGTTAGAGAATAACTTTTTGATGGCGGCAACGGATGAGGGGCTTTGCTATTTACAATTTCATGAGGCAGATCCTGCAGGCGGTGTAGATGAGGGTGCGTGGTTGGAATTAGCGAAATGGGCTCGTGCGCAGCTATCTGAGTCTAGCTGGGTAGAGGATGCTGAGAAGCTGCAGCCCTATATCCTTCAACTAGAGGAGTACTTGAAAGGACTACGCACGGCATTTACATTGCCGTTGGATCTGCGTGGTACTGCTTTTCAGCAGTCGGTGTGGCGTGTGCTTCATGAGATTCCACATGGGGGAACGTTTAGTTATTCACAGGTAGCCCAGGCGTTAGATAAAATGAGTGCAGTTAGAGCCGTAGGTACTGCCATTGGGGCTAACCCCGTGCTCATCGTGGTGCCGTGTCATCGGGTTGTGGGGAAGGATGGGTCGCTAACTGGCTATCGCGGCGGACTTCGGAATAAGGAGAAGCTGCTGTTGTTGGAGCGAGCAGGATTGTGATTGGATGTGGCTGCAGATATACTAATCCATTGGAGTTTTTACAGTAGTTTTTAAATTAGGCATGCAGATAACCGATTCTATTGGAGTATATCCAATTAAAACTCATAGAAACGGCCAATTTCATGGAAAATAAAAAATCCATTGGAGTTATTCCAATGAAAGTACACAAGCTAAGGTCTAGAGTGAGTTTACATTGTATTTTATCCAATGCCAATACATTCATAATGCCCCTTCACCACGGGTGGACATCAATCGAAAACTTGAATTTAGAGTCTTTCAGCAGCTTTGTGAAGGGTAAAAAAACTAATGTAGTAATAGATTGGATGAAAAGAATCGATGGTCTCTTATCTCCAATGTAATAGAGGAAATTAGATTGTCTACGTTATCGAAGAGATGATCTCGAAAGGGAAAGTGGAGGTGAGTCTATGAAGAGTAACGTAAACCGGAAGACAGCAAAGCAGCTGCTCACGAAAGCAAGCGGCTTTCTTAAGGGGTACACACACACGCTAAACCCCTATACCGGCTGCTCCTTCGCCTGTTCCTACTGCTACGTGAGGCAGATGCCGGTCGCATTATTCCGCAGCGATGCATGGGGTGATTGGGTCGATGTAAAAGAAAATGCGGCCGCGCTTCTGGCGAAGGAGCTGGCCAAAGCGAAGAGCAAAGGGCCGGTAACGATCTTCATGTCATCGGCCACGGATCCCTACCAGCCGATCGAACATAAGGAGCGAATCACCCGATCGCTCCTTGAGGTGATGTCCGCGAATCCGCCGGACTTCTTGTTCGTACAAACCCGCAGTCCGCTCGTGACACGGGATGCGGACCTGTTAAAGCTGCTCGGCGAACGCGTAAGAGTCAGCATGACGGTCGAGACCGACCGCGAGGATATTCGCCGAGCGTTCACACCGTCCGCGCCGCCGATTCCGGCGCGGCTAAATGCCCTACGCGAGCTGGCAGCTCGCGGCATTCCGGTGCAGGCCACGATAGCGCCAGCGCTGCCGAGCTCGGAGCATTTCGCCGAGCTGCTTGCGGGCATCGTGGATCGGGTGTGCATCGACGATTACTTCATGGGCGATGGCAGTGGGGGCAAGCGCACGGAACGCATCGGCGTGCGCGCTATCTATGACGCGCTGGAGCTGCCAGACTGGTACAGTCGGGATGCGTTCGAGCGCGTACGCGAACAGCTCCTGCGGCATTTCCCGCAGGAGCATGTGTTTGTCAGCCAACAAGGCTTCCTGCCTTGATTGATATAACATAGCCTCCTACGGGATTTCCCATGGAGGCTATAAGCGAGCTAGTCCGCTTGCGCAAGCAGAGGCGTCAGCCCTGATTGACTGCGCATGCGTTGTTTAAATTCTTTGGGCGAGCATTGGTTATGACGCTTAAACAGCTTGTAGAATTGCGCCATATTCAGTATGCCTACTTCAAAGCTTACTTCCATAATGCTGAGGTCGCCCGTTAAAAGGAGACGCTCGGCTTTTTTGATCCGCTTGTAATTAACGTAGTCGACGAAGGATATCCCCATCACCTTTTTGAAATACTTAATAAAGTAATGATAGCTCAAATTGAGCACACTGCACATGTCTTCGACCGAAATCCGTTCGCTCAGATGCTCGTCGATAAAGTCTAATGCCGGACGCACGCGAGAAATGCCGGAGTCCTCGGCGAGAGCCGAGAAATCTCGGTTGTCATTGCGCAGCATTAAAAGTAAGAGATTTTTGATCGCTGCACTGATCGCCAACTCGTACCCAATCTTACGGGATTGCGACTCTTCGTAAATCTGCATAATGAGATTGTAAGCAGCCTGCTTGACGGCTGCATTGCCTTGAAAAAGCTCATTAAACTGCTCAAGTGGATGAGTCAGCTCCGAGAAGCAGTGCAGGTAGGGCATGGTGCTAAGGTCGAAATGCTGTTTTAGATCAATCTGAAAAACGATCTGTCTCAAGGCATCCGCCGAATGCTTATACGTACGATGAGGCTGGGAAGAGCCCAAGACCATGACATCCCCAGGCGCCATCACCGTAAAATCGTGCTTCGTTTGGATGCCGAGATGACCTTCTATGACCACAAGAAATTCAACTTGCATATGTGAATGCCAACGCCAAGGAGTAGGAGGCCCGAACTGCGGGGTGTCAGAACTCATTTCCCAAATTTTCAAAAAGAGCAAAGGGTTCTGGTAAATGACTTCTTCATTAACGATCTCGGTAAAGGTGCTAGTGCTTTGAATAGGGTCCATGGATTTGTATACCTCACTACTGGGAAGACATTTTTGAATACGTAAAAAGTGGCCGGACGTAAGGTTTATCAGTAATGAGTATATCATTGTTTGAAGTGGAAGGACACTATTGAATAAGAATTAGGCAGGATCTTGCCTTTATTTTCGGCGAGGGAGTGACTATACTCAAAAGTATGAATGAATACGCTACCTTGGAGGGAATAAGAATGAGTCAGAAGCTTAGAGTAACGGTTTGGAACGAGTTCCGTCATGAAAAAGAAAATGAAGTCGTACGCGCAGCGTATCCAGATGGTATTCATACGGCGATTGGTGAAGGTTTAAGCGGAGCAGTCGATGTCACGTATGCGACATTAGATGATGCTGAACACGGCTTGTCCGAAGAAGTCTTGAATAACACAGATGTCCTCATCTGGTGGGGACATAAAGCGCATAACGAAGTGCAGGACGAGATCGTAGACCGCGTTCAAAAGCGTGTATGGCAAGGTATGGGGCTTATCGTGCTTCATTCCGGACACTTCTCCAAAGTGTTCAAAAAGCTGATGGGCACATCTTGTGACCTCAAATGGCGTGAAGCTGATGAGAAGGAACGTCTTTGGGTTGTTGCTCCGGGTCATCCAATCGTTGAAGGCATCGGCGAGTACATCGATCTTGAAGCAGAGGAAATGTACGGTGAGCACTTCGATATCCCTCAGCCGGACGAGCTGATCATGGTTTCTTGGTTCGAAGGCGGCGAAGTTTTCCGCAGCGGTTGTACATTCAACCGCGGCAACGGGAAGATTTTCTACTTCCGTCCTGGACACGAGACGTACCGTACTTACTACAATGAGCAAATCCGCCGCGTTATCAGCAATGCGGTTCACTGGGCGGCTCCATCTACACGTGAGTATCCGAAATACGGTAACCACAAGCCGCTTGAAGAGATCAAAGCAAAAGTCAAAGCTTAATAGTAATGTGATAGGAATGCTCCCGGTTATCGGGGGCATTTTTTGCTTTGCGATGGTTGCACGTATCCATGAGGACTTCCGCCATCAAGGTGGAGGTCCTTTTTGCTAGGTTAAGATTGGGATATGCATAATCATTCGGTATGTAGCTATGTTTCCCTAGCTTTTTTGTTTACTGGTTTTTTGAACAAATGGAGAAATAGAAGGGGGAAGTTGTACTACATACAACAATTTCTTTGATTTCTTCTTAGTTTGCTAAGAATATTGTATATTCGAGACATCTGATACATTCATCCAATCTTGCTCATCATGGAGGTGTCTTAAATTGGGATCAATCGTTATACATGTTCAATTGAGATTGCTGGATGAATGAATCCTTATTCGCGGTTGAATGATGTTGTATAAAGTGCAACAATTACTGCCTAAATCTCGCCTTTCTCCCTTCGTTGTTGCATCATGTACAACAATTTGGTCCTATACAGGTCATTTCGTAACAAATGGGCTTAAAATCTTGTACAATATGCAACTTTAAGTTGCAAAATAACCTTTGGGGATGTAAATTGTTGTATAAAATGCAACATTGGTAGCCGCTATAGCTCATCTGCCATACAATCACAGTCGTCCTTGCCCACCGAGGATTCAATGGATAGATCGTGTCCTAGCTTAAGAGCCAACTACTTAGCCAGAAAACCACATGAAATAAGACCACCCTCTGGGTGGTCTTATTCTGCATCGTTTATTTCTTTATAAGATTCAACTTAAGAGCCTGCGCCTCTGTTAAAATAAATTCTTCCTGAGGCCATATCTCCTCATCTTTATCTCTCCCGAAGAGACGAAGTATCTCTGCCCAGACCCCTTTTTCCATAGCTTCCGAAGCTGAAATAATGATCTTCAAAGCAAACACCTCCTGGGATTAGTTACTTGTATCACGTTTGCTCAGTGATCAAACTAATACGTTAGTATTGGAGCCATATCTTTTTCTTTCATATGATGCTCCCCCCAGGCACACATAGCATCGAGAATGGGTTTGAATGACCAACCATAATCGGTTAAGGAGTAGACCACTTTCGGCGGAACTTGATCATAGCTTGTTCTTTTCACCATTCCGTCCTGCTCCAACTCGCGTAACTGTTGAGTAAGCATCTTCTGGGTAATGTCGGGCATTAACCTTTTTAGCTCGCTTGTTCGTTTGTCCCCTTTGTCCAAATGACACAAAATGACGACCTTCCATTTACCACCGATCACATCAAGCGTGGCTTCAACTGGAACATTATAGGCCATAGTCGTAAACCTCCTTTTGAATAATATGGGTACTATATAGTACCTATATACCTTAAATGTATCTATGCTACTTCAAAGTGCGTACTTATCAAAAAGTTCGTATACAAGTATAATAGCACTCAGAGCCGAAATGTTAAAGTGTAAAGCCGTACACTTCAATTATAAACTAGGAGGATATCATGAGCTAATCATTCCATAATCGGCGGTGTGGTTGTCGACTCTTTGGGACGTGTGCATACGCCATGGATCGGGGGACTGATGGTTTTAGTTGCCGTCCTACTCACTGGTATTTCCGCCAAGCTTGAAAAAAAATCATAATCGTGCTATTTCATTGAGCTTCCGTGGAACAATAGAAGAAAGCACAAGCGATCAGGAATCGGTTTCCTGTTGCTTGTGCTTCTTTTGTCTTTATGAGACTTTTGGGACGCTAGTTTTGTCCGAATGTTTTCCTGGCTCGATATAAAAGGACACGCCATCTCTCTGGTTCGCCGCGCGAACCGTCATGCCGTGATGGTCCATAATTTGTTTCACGATGGCGAGGCCAAGTCCGAATTGGCCATCGCCACCGGAGCGGAAGGGCTCAAAAAGGCTATCCGCGATGGCTTGATCTAGAAGCGGGCCATCATTACTTATACAAAACTCAGATAAAGAGGGTTGCCCTTTTGTCGCATTCGCATTCTCGAGTGACAGTGATTTGACCAGGATGCGAATGCAGCTTTTGGCATAGCGGAGCTGGTTGTCGAGCATGTTTTCCAAGGCGATTTTCCACTGTTCCTGATCACCAATTATTGTGGTGTGAGGAGCGAGATCCATCTCCCATTTGATTTCAGGACGACGATACCGCAGCCGCTCAACCACATCCTCTATGACAGCATTGATCTCAAAAGGCTGAAAGGGCTTCTCTCGGGCGGTCAAATAGTTCAGCTTATTCAGCAGCAGCAAGTCGCGAATCCGCTTCTCCAGCCGCTCGCCCTCTTTCATAATAACGCCAACGCTTTCATTGAGGGTTCCCTTCGGATAAACACCGTCTTGTATGGATTGCGCATAGCTGCGAATCACCATAACAGGCGTCTTCAGCTCGTGAGACGTATGCTGCAGGAAGAACTGCTGCGCCCGATCCTGGCGCACTAACCGCTGCCGCATGGATTCAATCGCTTTGGCTAGCCGGCCAATCTCATCCTTTCGGCTTGTTGTGATAGGCTCATGCCAGTCACGTTCAGCCATCCGCCCGACATGACGCTCCATCTGAACGAGTGGACGTGTGAAGTAGCGAGCTATTCCCAGACAGGGAAGCCAGCTAATGACAATCAGACCTACCATCAGCAGCATGAGCCGGCCAAACATCGTCATCACGAGATCGTTGCGATAGTTTCCCCAAGCATACGAGACGATAAAGTTGGGCTTAGCTAGATCACCTTCTTTGCGAATCACATAGAAGATACTTTTGTTCTCAATATTTCGCGTGTATTTCTCTACGGGCAGTTGTTGTGCGAAGGCATCATGCTCCATAGCCTGCATGAATGGCTCGCTAATGGCAGCACTCGTAGCCCATGTTTGATTGCTGGCTGTACCGCTTATCATGAAATGCTGAATCTCTGGTCCGCTCAATGTAGCTTGAAGAGACGCGGTTGCCCGTGTCCCCATAATTGAATTAGGGAGGATGTTGTTTGCTTCACTGAGGTCGGTTTTCGATACGACCAAAATGCGCTTGTCCATAGGTACGCCCTGTACAAAACTGGGAACCGGAAGTTGAATGATTGGCTCCGCGGGGATTGCAAATGTCGCCGCTTTGCTGCTTTCCACACGAAGACCGCTCTGTGTATCGAGTAAAATATCATACAGCTGCTCAGTGAAAAACCCCTTCAGTGTCCAAGGAAGCAGGATGGCGAGCAATGTGAAAATCAATAGTGTTAAGGAGGCGAACGCTCCCCATAGCTTGACCGCAAGAGGCCAATTTCCCAGACGCATTCTCATGCTTTCACCATCCTATATCCGTAACCATACACGGTTTCAAGTCTTAATTCCGGCAGCTTACGGCGTAATCTTCGCACCAAATCGTCAACGACACGATCCGTTCCGAAGTAATCAATACCCCAGATAGCGGTAAGCACCTGCTGACGTTCAAGCACCTGTCCATGGTGATTCACCAGGTAGAGCAGCAGCTCGAATTCCTTCGACGTAAGCTCCGGGTTCGTTCCATCAGCGTCGGTCACGATGCGGCCTTGCTCATCGATCAGATAGGGGCCAACTGTCAGTTTCACGCGGCGTTCTTGGGAGGCTGTCATGGATCCGCCAAGTCGTTCCCCATAGACGCGTTCAAGCAATTTACGTGTGCGTATCACGAGTTCCCGTGGTAAAAAGGGCTTGGCCAGATAGTCATCACTGCCTAGCTCCAGTCCAATAATCCGATCGATATCTGCATCCCGCGCGGAAATAAAGATGACAGGCTGCATCGGTTGATCCGCTTTGATTTCGCGCATAAGTTGATAACCATCAACGCCGGGCAGCATAATATCGAGGACCCACAAGTCCGGCCGCTCCGAGATTGCTTCTCGGGCTGAGGTTCCATCGGGGAACGAGCGCACTTGCCACCCCTCTTTCTCTAAATATGCTGCCAGGACGCCTCTTAAATCCTCTTCATCTTCTACTAGATAGATGTGATACATGTGCATAATCTCCTACTTTCCTGACTACATAGGGAAAAAGTGGAGCCGATCCGCTTAAAAATGCGCTCGGTTCCACTAGATTCAAATAGCTAAACAATCTTTATTTCTCAGCTGGTGCTGGAATTTCTGTTTTCAATTTCTTCGTCAACTCGCGGAGCTCTTCCGTTTGCTTCACATAATCCTTTAACAATTCAGGCAATAAGCTTTTAATCGCCGCGGCATCATCAGCTTCCACCGCTTCTGTTAATTTCTGCTGGCGTTTGAAAGATTCGGGTAGCTCCGCTTTCATTATATCACCAGCCACAGCACCCTCAAGTGGAAGTGCTTGGGTAACCAGTTGTTTGATCATGATATCTTTGGTAGGCGGCGTTATTTTACCATCTGAATTGATGGTAACAGAAGGAAGGGCAGGGACGGCAGTAACGGAAGCTGGGAGCTCTTCTAATTGAAGGGCACCGTTTTCAGTAAGGACTTTCTCATCTGTTTTACCGGTCTCAGCATCTTTCTGAATGATCACTTTTTTAGCAAAAGTAGGCTTTGGAAACTCACTTTCTACCTCTTTGCGATCTTCCAAAGCTTTCTTCCAGTCGGATAAAGTTTCTGGTGCATAGGTACTGGCAAGCAGCTTCCAGTAGTTTCGCTCATGCGATGGCTGCATCAGTAGACCTGAGCTAGCATTAGTCGCACGGAACATCATGACTGGTTTGCTGCCTTCAGGTTGTGAGATTTGAATGCCTTGGATCAATTTCGTATCTTTGTTCGTGTCTGCTGCGGATGCAGTAACGGCTCCGAATGCGATAGTTGCGATTACGGCTAGCAAGCTAGTTTGAGCTGCGCGTTTTTTCCATTGTGTTTTCATTTTAGAAAACTCCTCTCGATATATGTAGCTTGTAGGGGTTGTTATTCATTTCCCTTACACCCTTACTGTACCGAAAGATTATGGACATCCTATCGCAACATTGTGGGAAATTATGTGTAGAAGCTTGTGGATTGCGACAAACTGTTAAGACGGAGAAATAAAACATTTTGCCAGGAGGATTATGATGAAGGAAATTGAACTGGGTCAGGAAGAGAGATTCACAGATCTACCCGCAGAAGTTGAGATTGAAAACCAAAAGTACTGGATTTTGAAAAACGAAGAACCTGACAGCTATCGCTTAGTATCGCGCAAATGTCCGCATGCTGGGGGATTGGTAGAAGAGGAAAGTGGAGAGCTGGTATGTCCCTTACATGGTTGGGAATTCGATTCTCATACAGGCGTGTGTCTGAACGTGCCTTCGAAAAGTCTAACTGCGTTTACCGTTATTGTAAAAGATGGGCTGCTCGTCGCCCAAATGTGACCGCGATTTATTGATCCCAGAGGAACTTCAGAATGCGATGAAGAATGTAAAAAAGAGCAAAACAAATTGCGAGAGAATGTTTGCCGGTTACATAAAGGGCTATAATGGCAACTGCGAAAATAACGAGTTCGATGATAAATTGAAGTGGTTGAGAGACGGTTATTGAAGCTTTCGGTGAAACGAACATGCCCCATAGGATGGCTGCAATCAGCGGAGTGCCAATGCCCAGAATGCCTTTGAGCAGCGATCCTTCGCCAACGTGAAATCCCCAATAACTAAGGGAAGCAAGGATACAAAGTTCTAACAAAAAACGTAAGCCTAAATTGGCGGCTTTCATCATGATCATCATGATAACAACACTCCCCTTCATGGGCAAACTAATTATAATAATATATTAACTAATTAGATTAGTTTATGCAATTTTTTTTTGGATTTGAAAAATACCACTGCAGAACGTTTTTACGTTCCGAAGTGGTATTTGATTTGATTTTTTACCTATTCAAATGCAGTTTACGTGTGTTGAGCATACCGTCCAGACCCGTGGGATCTTGACTCACTTTATATTGGACGAAAGCTTCCGCAGCCTCCGATGTTCGAATACGCAATGGCTTCGGATCCAGCTCCGTGACTAATTTTACCATCACCTCTGCAACTGATTCTGACGTTTGAGGCACCGAATTTCGCTTGGCGAAGGTGTCCAAATACTGTGTAATCATCGGCTTATATTCATCCTCTAAAATGCCGCCGGTTTTTTGAACGTGACCGAGGACGGTGCTGTTAAAATTGGTGGCAATCGCTCCGGGCTCAAGCAGCGTAACATCGATATTGAATGTGGGCTTGTAGTAGGTAGCTAAACTTTCTAACAAGCCCTCAACGGCAAATTTAGCCGCGCAATAAATCTCATTAAAGGGTTGCCCGACCAAGCCGCCAACACTTGTTGTTGCAATCAGATGTCCAGCATCTGACTTGCGAAGTAGCGGAAGCCCTGCACGAATCGTATGCATAACTCCGTACACATTCGTATCAAAAACATTATGAATCTCCTCCATAGTCGCTTGCCCCAAGGCTCTCAAAAAACCAAAGCCCGCGTTGCAGAACAGGACGTCAAGGTGACCGTGGTTCTTTTCGATAACTGAAAATGCTTGTTCCATCGATTCAGGACTGGTGATTTCCATTTCGATAAAATGAAGATTAGCCTGATTGCCGTACTTCTCTCGATCACGTTCTACGTTGCGTGTTCCTGCGTAAACCGTCCAACCAATCTCAGAAAATTGCAGTGCTGTCGCTAATCCTATGCCGGATGAGGCTCCGGTAATCGCCATAATTCTATTCATTCAAAACACTCCTTTTGTGTTTATGTCTTAAACTGTTTATTAACTAAACAATATGACGATTAAACAAATTAGTCAAGATGAAAATGAAAAATCCCAACAGGAACTTTGGGATTATAGCGGCAATTTTTCTAAAAGCTGTTTGAGTGAAGCCAATTCATCCTTGGAGTAGGGGGTGAATAGCTGTTCGATTTTGTTATTATACGCATCTAAAATGCTAATTATCAGTTCATTTCCTTTATCCGTCATTTGAACGAGCTGACTTCTGCGACTAGTAGGATGCGGTTTGCGGATGACCAATCCCTGCATTTCCAATTTATCTAACAGCTGTGTGATAGCTCCTCTAGTTAGCCCGAATTCATTGGAGATATCCACCGCGATGCATTCAGGGTGTTTGCGTAGAAACTCCATGACATACATCATAATCGGTGAAATCTGAAAGTGAGGCAGCACCTGCATCAAATAGGAGGAGATGACATTTTTTATTTCACGAAATTTGGTCGTAATCAATTCTTGGTCATTTTCCATAGGGAGCCGCCCTTTTTTGTTTAGTTTCTATACATTATAACAAAAAAGTGACCCACAGCAACGGGCCGCGGGTCTAAGTATATATTTTAAAGGGGGGTCGAACTTTATTATAAGCTTAGTTCATTAAAACTAGATGAATTTCAGATTTCATTTTCATTACATTTTTGCAAATGGTAAAATAGAGCTAATGAAACACATCTAAGAATAGTGTTGCTGGAGCGGAGGAACCATGTTTTGAAACATTATTCTATGCGATCACATTTGACCATAACTTTCGCTATTATGGCAATGATTCCGATTCTAATTCTAGGCAGTTTTCAAGTTTCTCAAATTACCCATATTACGCAGGAGTCCAATCAGAATCAGCGGCAGACAACCTATCGGCTGGGGGATGCTGTCCAAGATTACATGTACTATCATCGAAATGCGGTTGAAACGTTAGCTGCCACAATTACGGCATCGGACGCCACCTTCCGTACGCGCGAGAGTTTAACGCTGAAGCTGCAATCGCTGCAAGAAAATTTGGCTGGCTTCACGGGTATCTATGTTATAGATCAAAACGGAATCATCAAAGCGACTCATACGGCAGCGAATGCTTCACTCATTGGCGCCGACGTCAAGGATCGAGATTACACCAAACGTGTGCAAACCGCACAAAAGACCATCATATCCTCCTTATTCCGGGGACCAGAAAGTTTGAATCAACCGGCGGTCGCGATTGCTGTACCGGTATATAAAGGAAATAAGCAAGCTGATGGCTTTGTGCTCGCCGTGCTCGAACTGGCTCCTATTAAGGAGCTTGTTACCAAATATGATTACGGCAAAGAAGCGTATCCAGTTGTTCTGGATCACGCAGGGAAACCCATCTATCATCCGAACGCAGCGCTGACTGAATCCATGGCGGATTTATCGAAGGAACCTGTTGCCGAAGATGCCCGAGTCCAGCGGCAGGGGGAAGGAACTTATCAATTAAGCATCTCTGCGCATAAAGAACAGATTACTTACAAAGCCATTCCTGAAATCGATTGGATCGTGTGGGTAAGCAAGTCCAAAGCCGCAGTCAATGCTGCTTTCATCGAATCTCTCCGTATCACGATATTGCTGCTGGTGTTCACACTCATTTTGACCGTATTGCTGGGCAGTTTTCTGGCGAAACGACTGAATGGAACCATTCATGCCTTGGTTGGTTACACGCAGCGTCTTGCAGGAGGCACCTTCGCCAAACCGGATAGCAAGGTTGTTCCTCAAGGCTCACCTCTGGAACTGCAATTACTGGCTGATCATTTCTTCCGGATGGCTGAGCAGATTAAGGAAAATCAAGGAGCGCTTCTGCAGCTCAATAGCGAGCTTGAGAATCGTGTTGAGGAACGAACCCAGCGGCTGCAGGACGAGCATGCAACCTTGAACGCCGTTCTTGAAAGCATGTCCGATGCGGTTGTCCTGATTGACGTCACGCATAATGTTGTATATGCCAATCATCGAATGGCCGAAATCTTCGCGATTCCGAGTGCGGAGTTGGGAGCAATGAATGAGGCCGCGTTGTTCGAAAGGATTGCTCTTCTGCTGCCCGAACGTCAAGACGAGCTGCAGATGCTTACTGCTGAGCCAAGAGTGCAGGGGGCTTTTACGGTGAAATCCGAGCATGGCAAAGAGCGCTTTATGATGGTTTCGGCGTTTCAAGTGGCTAGAGAAGGGCGAGTTTTTGGCCGAGGCTATGTGTGGCGTGATATGACCAAGGAGCACGAAATCGATGCGCTAAAGAATGATTTAATCTCTTTGGCATCCCATGAATTTAAAACACCAATCACGAGTATTCGCGGTGGTGTTGAGACGCTTCTTCGCGTCGATGCTCAGTGGGAAGAAAGCTTTAAGCAGGAGCTGCTGGAGGGAATTCATGAAGACATTGGGCGCATTCAGGATCTGATCGATGAGTGGTTGGATATCTCGAAGATTGAATCGGGTGCCATGCGGATCAATCCGCAGCCACTCCGGCTGGAAGCAGTTGTAGAAAGCGCCAGGAGAAGGCTCCCGCAGCAAGCGAACTATGAGCATACCCAATTCGAGGTACATCTGGCCGATGATATTCCTTTGGTCTATGCGGACAAGCTGCGCATGGAGCAAGTCCTCGTGAACTTGTTCACGAACGCAGTTCGCTATAATGAGCAGCATCCGATTATTCGAATTACCGCTAAAGCGGATGAGCGTTATGTTCATCTGGAAGTTCAAGATAATGGCATCGGGATATCTGCAGAGCATGTGGATAAAATATTTGACCGCTTCTACCGAGTTGATGTGTCATCCAGCCGTCAAACGGGCGGAACCGGACTCGGACTCGCGATCTGCAAAGGGATCATGCAAGCGCACGGCGGAGAGATCCGCGTAGTGAGCAAACCTGGTGAGGGAAGTACATTTATCCTCTCCATACCGAGGTTCCAAGGGAAGGAGGGCTGAAAGTGAACAAGAAGAAGATTATGATCGTCGATGATGAGCCTAAAATCGTACGATTCGTTGCAGCGAACCTCAAATCGTTAGATTATGAAACATTGGCCTGCCAGAGTGGCGCTGAGGCGCTTGAGAAAGTTGAGGGATTTGATCCGGATTTGATTTTACTTGATCTGATGATGCCGGGCATGGACGGATTCGACGTTCTCAAAAGGCTGCGCTCCTACTCCAGTGTGCCAGTCATCATGCTGACCGCGCGGAGCAATGGGGCGGATAAAGTGCAAGGACTCAACCTAGGGGCGGACGATTATTTGACGAAGCCGTTCTCGTTAGATGAGCTATTCGCTCGCGTGAACGCCGTGCTTCGCCGGATGGATGGCCGAATGGCAACACCAGTCACAACGAGTGAGATCACACTCGGACCCGTGACGGCTAATCTTGCTCAGCGTAGAATATGGCTGGGAGATACTGAGGTTAAGTTTACGGAGACCGAGTATAACTTGTTCGCTCTGCTCTTGCAGCATGCGGGCAAAGTTATGACCCATGAACAGCTGCTGAGTGAAATCTGGGGGAGTGAATACCGCGATGAAGTTGAATATTTACGGGTCACGATCGCGAGAATTCGCCAGAAGATTAAGAGTCTTGCAGAGGGGCAAGAAATTATGGAGATTATTGTAACCTATCCTGGGGTGGGTTACATGGCGAAGCACGGATGATGGAATGAGAGTATGCATGCGTGCGTGTAGGAGTGGGATAAGCATTTTCCCATTAAGCAAGATCACATAGCAAAAGCCCCTTGCCCGTTATCGGGTAAGGGGCTTTTGGTTTCGCATTACATGCAAAACAAGCTGAGAGTGCCGAAATGGACTTCTCACTGTCGGAAAAGTAGCAAAGTGTTGCTGAGAAGTCCGAAACAGACTTCTCGGTGCGTGAAGGAAGCTTGTTAACCGACAAATGTATGCTAAGAGAGCCGAAAATGGACTTCTCACTGTCGAAAAAGTAGCAAAGTGTTGGCTGGGAAGTCCGAAATGGACCACTCGGTGTGTGAATGAAGCTTGTTAACCGACAAATGTATGCTGAGAGTGCCGAAATGGACTTCTCACTGTCGGAAAAGTAGCAAAGTGTTGCTGAGAAGTCCGAAAAAGACTTCTCGGAGCCAGAAGGATGCTTGTTACCACAAATGTATGCTGAGAGTTCTCACTGTCGGAAAAGTTACATTGTCAGCGGCTGAGACGATGACTTTCATCGCTAAAGTAGGTGTTCCGCGTTAAGAGGACACTTTAGTGATGTAAAACATCTTAAAATAGTGTCTGAAGGCCATCATTTTGATGATAAAGCCGCTGAGACGATAACTTTCATCATTAAAGTTTATTTGTGCTGTGATCGACATCAAATAAGAGTCTATGGAGACTCTTATTTCCCACCAATAGTCACTTTTTCTCGAAATAGAAGCTTCTAGAGGCTCTTATTTCCGCGAAATGATCCAAATTCACTGTGTTCGGCATCAAATAAGAGTCTATGGAGACTCTTATTTCCCACCAATAGTCACTTTTTCTCGAAATAGAAGCTCCTAGGGACTCTTATTTCCGCGCAATAATCCAGATTCTTTCAAGCTGGTATGAGACTATTTAACGATGAAAAACCAACTTACCGACTCAACAGCTGCACATCTAGAGGGTAATCAGGGATCTCGAAGTCGCGGACTGCGCCAGACTCCAAGTCAACTACGGTCATGCCGTTCCAACCGGTATCGGCATAAGTAACGCCGCCTGTGAGGTAGGAGTAACGACCGTCTGCGCTGGTGGCGACCATTTGGTGCATACGGGCCAGAGGGATGATTTTCTCGGCATGCGCAGCTATGTCGAGCACTGTTAAGTTAGGTTTGCCTGTTGCGCTGCCGGCAGAGCCGATGCCGACGATGAGCAGCTGCTTGCCGTCAGGTGTGAGGGCAACGCCCTCCTGATGCGTGTTGCCGGTTAGCGGCTTCGTCTCATACTTGCCGCTGACAGGATCAAGAACGACGAGGCCGCGGCCTTGGTAAGGCAAGAGTAGACGGCCGTCGGATCGAACCGCCGCATAATGGGGCTTCTCGAAGCCTCCGTGACCATAAGGAGCAACCTCAAGGGTGCGAGCTTTGTTACTGGCAAGATCGATAGCCGTCACGGAGTAAGAATCATGGTCGATGCTGTAAACCTCACGGCCATCGAGGCTGGTAACGACATCGAACGGTCGGATTCCGACGGAGACACTGCCTGTCATGGAGAAATTTTCTGTATCCATGATTTCTAATTGGCTTTTGCTTCTGCTGGGTAAGTAAACACCTACGTAGACAAATCGACCGTCAGGTGAAACAGCGATGCCCATGCCACCGGGGCGATATTCGCCATATTGCGGCTTACCTACAGCTGCTTGGTAGGGAACTAGGGCAACGCGTCTACGCAATTGGGTATCCACCACTGCGATACCTTCCGCTGTTGATACATAGACGCGATGATTAGGTCCTTCCGCAATAGCAAAAGGAGATTGACCGACGATGAGTTTCTCGAAGCTGCCGGAAGCTGGATTTAAGAAAGATACATAGTCACTCTTGGAATGTGTAACCATCAAAGTGGTTTCAGAAGCATCGGGCGGAGTGATATTTGTTGGTTTTGGACTAACGGCAGGTGTTGTTGAAGGTACTGAAGGTGTAGGGACTGGTGCTGCCGTTGCTCCGATGTTGGAGCCAACTGCCGCGTCGGGACGCGACCCGCAGCCCATTAATAGAAGAAGCAGTGTGAGCGGAGTCCATATTGTCATGAATGAAAGTTTTTTACGTAACATGGGAATTCACCTCGGATATGTGGGTAGGGATAAATATAGAACGAGAGCACCTCATTTAAGGTACCCTCGGATCTCTTTATCTTATTAATGTGAAGATTATTTGGTTAATGTCAAAGTGACACCTGTTGCAGTTGACCATTTACCCACTGGAGCAACGGTATAAGAAGTGCCTGGAACGAGTTGAGCGTTATTAAGAAGAGCGAAAGTACCTACAGCGCCTTTACGTGAAGTCAGCGTGTATTCTGCAGTTAACACCGTACCGTCAGTTGCGGTAAGTGTAACACGGCGAGAGACGAAAATTTCATCCTTAGGATCTTGCGAAAGTGTGACGGCGATCGTCTTCGTATCCACCGCAGCAGCGGATTGGATAGTAAGCGGTGCGATTTCTTCGGCTGTAAACGTTGGATTCACGAGAGTAGCCCAGTCTGCTGAAACAGTATATTTGACACCGGCTTTGAACGTTTCGCCGTTAGGTAGAATAAACTTAGGTGCTTGTCGGCCATCGGTTGCTTGTGTGAATGGCAAGTAGTTCGCTGTCATTGTAGCGCCACCCTCAGGGGTAATTTGCACCTGACGGTTACGCATGGACGAAAGAATTTGATACGTTTTGCCGTTATAGCTATTGTTCTCGTCAACGATGAATGAGCCTGGGCGGCTTTTGCTGTAAGCTGCAATCACATAACCGTAATCAGCAACACCATCAGCCAATTGGGATTCCACTTCAAATAAATCACTTGCTACCTGCGCCGTGGATTTCAGAGCAATTTTCTCTGTGCTCGCTGTGAAAGTTCCAGCAGGCTTACCTTTATAAGTCAGCGTGTAAGTTGTCCCGGCTTTTTGGGTAGGAACTGGAACGATGTAGGTGGATTTGGAACCTGTTTTTAACCGCGGAACATTATTGATCGCCAGGCCGTTGTCAAAAACAAAGTTTTTGGACGCTTGATCCAGTTCCAATTCTGCCGTGGGAATCGGTGCCGAGAAAGTAACTTGCAGTGTTATGGCATTCAAGGCTTGAAGTTTAGTCACTTGAATAGGCACTAATTGCTGTGCTTCAAAGATAAGAAGAGCGGCTTGCCCCCTAGTCACTTGACTGCCTGTAATAGATGCAAAGCTTGGCAGCTTTTCAACCGCCGTTTTATCAACTTTTAACACGTTAGCAATCACGTCTGCAAGTTGATCCGAAGAGATGGATTGACCTCCACGGAATTGTCCGGCAGTATCTTTCATTGCACCAAGAGTCTCAAGAGCAACTGCATAAGAATAGAACCAATCACCTTTCGTTACATCGTTAAAATGGTTGGCTGCGGCGGGGTCCATGCTCACATGAAGCGCTAATGCGACTATTTTGGCAACCTCTGCGCGAGTTATAGTCTGATTCGGCTTGAAGGTGTTGTTCTCATATCCGGATACAACTTGCTGCTGTGCTAATTGTTCAATCGCTGTTTGAACTTGAGTTGTGTTGGCGGAATCCGTGAAAGGACTTGCTGCTAGTGCATTGAAAGGAAGAATTGCTGATAAACCTACGGTTGCTGTGATCGTTAATGCGGCTAATGTCTTTTTACTGTTTTTCATATATAACACTCCTATTCGATAATGTTTGATTGCGCTGTTGTTTGCATCGTGCTGCTGTCTACAAGAACTAGCTTACACGTCAGGGCATTACAATCGAATAAAAATTACGTGCTGCACATTACAAAATCGTAAAAATTTTGATATCCCCGCTCGAAAAGCTATACAAAAAAACGGCCTTACAGCCGTAAAAGATTTGAGTATGTACTCAGATCTTCTGCGGCTGTAAGGCCGTTGTTTGTCTTCAGAGTCTTAAACGCTAAGATCTGTAGGACTATTACTTTTAACAACGCTGTGTGAAGAGGAGCCCGTAAGTCTTTGCGGAGGGAATACTTGGCGAACAGGAGCAATGATAAGCGCTGCAACTATAGCTTTGATGGCATCTCCTGGTAAGAATGGATAGCACGCCGCTGTCATGGCTTTGGCAAATGTATAGGTAGGCACTTTGTACATTAACCAAGGAACTCCGGCCAGATACAGAATGAGAGAGCCGAATACTTCAAGGACTAAGAAGGCGGCGATGTAACCCATGATGCCATTCATCCGAATACGAGGTAAAATAAGACCGATAAGCATAGCTGAAAAAGGCCAAATCATAATGAAGCCGCCAGTAGGTCCGAGGACGACGCCTAAACCGCCATTTCCGTGAAGCAGGGGAAAGCCGATGGCTGTGAGGATGACAACGAGTGCCATACTAAGGAATCCATAGCGTGCTCCCAGAAGTCCGCCGGCTAGCATAACCGCCAGTGTTTGCAAGGTAATAGGCACGGGTGTCAAAGGAAGAGAAATTTTGGCAAAGCTGAATAAAACGAGAATAGCGGCAAATAGTGCACTAAAAACAACGCCGCGAAGAGTGAGTTTCATATTGTTCATCGCTCCTGTTTCTGTTATTGTAAATGTATTGTCAACCAATTCGATCAACGTTGGTTAACAATTCAGATGATAGCACATCTTTTGTGAAAGTGAAAGGAACATTTTACATATGGCAAACAGAGAGATTTTAGCCTCCATGGAGAAGGCCTCCGTTATCTATCGAACAGAATCTGGAGAAGGAAGGCAAGTGTGGTCCGATGTCTCCATGGATATTCATCAGGGTGAGTGGATTGTAGTCATAGGACCCAATGGCAGCGGCAAAAGCACACTAGCCAGCGTATTACTGGGCTTAAGTCCGCTCTCTGGTGGACAGTTCGTGCATAAACAAGACCAGAATTGGCTAACCCGGGGTGTTCTGCAAATACCGGATGCCCAGTTTGTTGGAGACACGGTTCAGGAAGAGCTGGACTACCTGCCGAATGGGCAAAATTTAAGCACAGAATCGCGTAAAGAGTGGTACATGGAAGCCTTGTCTGCCGTTGGATTGACGATCCCGATCGAGCGGTCGTTAAACACATTATCCGGTGGGCAAAAGCAGTTGGTGAATCTCGCAGCAGCGCTTGCCGCTCATCCATCGATCCTTGTTTTAGATGAGCCGACCGCAATGTTAGACCCTGCTGCAAGGAAGGAAGTGCGCCAAGCTGTAAGGGAAGCGCATAAGCGGGGGACGACGATTGTGTGGATTACCCATCGTTTGGAAGAGTTGGCGGATGCTACGCGCGTCGTTGGTTTTGGAGAGGGACGGATAACCTTTGATGGGGAGCCGAGAGCGTTTTTGTATGGGGAGGGGGGAGAATTGCCGGGTATGACACCTTGTAAGGAGTTAGGGTTTGATCCGCCTTTTGTGGTTAAGACTGCCATTGGTCTGATGCAGCAAGGCTGTCAGCTTGATCTCCTCCCGATAGATATGGAAGAGTTGGCTAAGGCGGTGTCGTCCTTATGCCGATAGCTCTGCAGGACATCCGGGTAGATGCTCCGGATGACTCTAACAATCAACTGCTGAAAGATATCAGCTTCAACTTGTCGGATGGATCGCTGACCCTATTGATTGGTCATACGGGTTCTGGGAAATCAACACTGCTGCAGGTCATGGCAGGAATTCTGGAACCAACCTTAGGAACGATAACCCTTGATGAGCAGCCATTATGGCACAAACGGAAAGTAAACCAAGCCCATCTCCTTCGTCTAGGTCTAATATTTCAATTCCCCGAGCAGCAGTTGTTCGCACGCAGTGTACGCCAGGAATTCGCGTACTCCTTGCGTCCTTACCGCCTCGGGGCGGACGAACGCGAGCGCCGCATTCGCGCCGCTTGCGCTGATCTCGATCCACGCGGCGTCATCGCCATGGATCGGTCGCCTTTCTCGCTGAGCGGCGGCGAGCAGCGCCGGCTCGCGCTGGCGACTACGTTCGCCACTGCGCCGGATTGGCTCCTCATGGATGAGCCAACTGCCGGCTTAGAGGCGGCAGCCGTCCGCGAATTGCTGCGCATCATTCGCGCGCGCGAGCGTGGCGGCTGCGTCATCGCCACGCATGACCTGGACACGTTCTTTCCGCTAGCGGACCGTGTCCTCGTTCTAGACCGCGGCGCGCTCGTCTTCGACGGCACGCCGGAAGAGCTTTGCCGCGCGCCGGAGGTGCTGACGCGCGCGGGCGTCGGCCTCCCGAGCTGCGTGGAGGCCGCGATAGAGCTGGCGCGCTATGGCATCGCCATCGCGCCGGACCGGCTCACGCCGGAGCTTGCCGCTCCGGCGATCGCAAAGGCGCTGCGCGAATGCGGCAGCGCCAGCTCTAGGCCGGCGCCGCAAGCGGCTGCGCCGAGCCCGCAGGCCACGTGCGAAGCTGGCGTGGCCCCGAAGCCGCCGCAGGCCGTGATGCTGCGGCTCGACCCGCGCGCGAAGTGGCTGCTCTACCTGCTGCTCGTCATCGGGACGATGCAGCAGCAGGAGTGGAGCGGCCTCGCGGCATCCATGCTGCTCCTCGGCCTCGCGTTTCTCGGCCTCCCGCGATCCGCCCTTCGCGGCAGCATGAAGATCGCCCTGCCATTCCTGATCTTCATGTTCATTTCGATCCTTCTGGCAGGGCTGGACTGGTCAACCGCTGAAGGGCAGTTTCCGCTCGGTTTCTCGGCGGAGCGTGGCTGGAGCACGGCACTCACGTTGACACGTTTGCTTCTCGTCCTCATGGCAGGCTATTGGCTAGCCATCACGACGCCTTATGGTCAGCTCGTGCAAGGGCTTAATTGGGCCTTGAAATATTTTCGCAAATTTAAGCTGCCGGTTGAATCTTTTTCATTGGCCGTCTCCTTGATTTTCCGCTTCATTCCGCTCATCTTGCGGGAGTGGCAGCAGTTCTCAGCCATCGTAAGAGCCAGAGGCAAAGCATCAATCCGACCGGGTACTGTTCGTTCACGAGATATCCCGGCGCTAGTCGTCCCTTTGCTGCTCGCTATGTTTCATAAAGCTGAGCAAATGACCATTGCGATGGAACTGAAAAAAATCGACGGCAAACAGCTGCTGCTGAGGAAAAACACGTTACAGTGGCGAGGTATGGACACCATTCTCGTCGCCATGGGGATTCTTTGTTTTGCATTACTTCTGTATATGCAATCATAAAGGCAGAGCAGCTACTTTTAAGGAGCTGCTTTTGTTCTTCTTGTCAGATTTTAGGGTAGGGGGTAAGACGAGAGCTTTCCCCTATTTAGCATGGTTTGCTATGGATTTTACTAGACTGAGTAAGATTGTGGATACATGCATAATCTTTTGGTGATTGACTATAGTTGCCCGGTTTTTGCAAAGCGCGCAATAACCTACAACCATAGCACAAGCTGGAAAGATATTTTTCATCGTTTCAGTCGCGAGGGGAAGTGAAAACGTGTCTGTAACGATGTTTTGTATTCTTACAAACGAGAAAAAAGCAGGTTTATGCGTTGTGACAAGCTGTAAAGATATTTTTCATCGTTACAGTCGCGAGGGAAAATGAAAAACGTGTCTGTAACGATGTTTTGTATTCTTACAAACGAGGAAAAAGCAGTTTTATGCGCTGAGCGAAGCTGTAAAGATATTTTTCATCGTTACAGTCGCAAGGGGAAGTGAAAACGTGTCTGTAACGATGTATTTCATCTTTACAGACGAGAAGATGGTGGATTGGGATTTAAACGTGCGAGTGATATCAAAGAGAAGTTCGTTCCTCATGCTCAAGCGTCGGCTTTAGACAAGAACCTGGCCATCAGCCAGGTTTTATTTGCTGCACTTCTCGCTCCCCTTGCCGATTCACACTCTCCGCCACTCACCCCGTCATCTTGAGACCAATCGCCCCGTATACTATACTTAAATGAAGATCAGAGTTGGCGGTGACGAGAATGGAAACAGCGTACACAATCTATGAGCAGCAAATGTTAAAAAAGCTGAAACGCTGGGAAATCCGGCAGCAAAGGGTTCCCAACCTGATGGAAAGAGCCTCCAAATCTGTTCAAACCAGCATCAATAATTTGATTCCTGATAAGGTTCATAAGACAATAACCGCGACCGTCAAAGGAATCGTGCAAACGACCCTATTCGGGATGAATTACATCCCCCAAAACGACCCGCTATACGGCGTTTCCTTAGCAGATAGCGATGCCAAAGCTGAGGAATTATTATCCCTATATAAAAAGATTGCCGCAGCAGAAGGAGCTGGTACGGGAGCGGGCGGAATTCTGCTAGGACTGGCGGATTTCCCGATTCTGATCGGCATTAAATTGAAATTCCTATTTGAGCTGGCGCATGCGTACGGCTACTCGACGAAAGATTACCGGGAGCGGTTGTTCATTCTCTATGTGTTTCAGCTGGCCTTCTCCAGTCCGAATAAGAAGCCGGGTCTTCTTCATACCATTAAGAATTGGCATACCATTTCGCATTCCTTTCCACCGGCTGAGGACTATATGAATCAAGTGGATTGGCAGCAGCTGCAGCAGGAATACCGGGATACGATTGATTTTCGTAAAATGCTTCAGCTCGTTCCCGGCATCGGGGCGGTGGTGGGCGCTTGGGCCAACTTTGGTTTGCTGGAGGAGCTCGGCGTGGCAGGAATGAACTGTTTTCGCTTGCGCAGATTACATGATAAAGCGGAGGGCGACGGCTTCGAGTGTAAATAATACTTTTTTTGTTCATAGACTGGTCAAATTTATAGTGATTTCCTGTGAGAAATAGCATATTATAAAAGAAAGAGTCGTTCATCGGCTCATCTTATAAAAGTATGTGATATTTTTCACAATAATATGTGATTTATTTCACAAATCGGAGGAGAGGATTTCAATGAGCAAACCGAAAGTGGTTATTCTTGGCGCAGGTTACGGTGGTCTGGTCACAGCCATTAGGCTTCAGAAGCGGATGAAAGCAAGTGAGATGGATGTTACCTTGGTGAACAAACATGACTATCACTACATCACCACACATCTGCATATGCCGGCTGCCGGTACCGATCATCACGATAATGCCCGTGTGGCGATTGCGGATTTGATTGATGAGCGTAAGATTCATTTTGTGAAATCAACGGTAAGTCAAATTTTACCCGAGGAAAAGAAGGTTGTGCTCGGCGATAGGGACCTCTCCTACGATTATCTGGTTATTGGGCTGGGGAGTGAGACCGAAACATTCGGCATTCCTGGGATGAATGAATATGCGATGTCAATTAAGAGCATTAACAGCGTGCGCTTTATTCGCCAGCACATTGAATATATGTTTGCCAAGTCAAAAATGGAGCCGAAGAGGATTGAGTACCTCACTTTTGTGGTTGGAGGTGCAGGCTTTACTGGAACAGAGTTTGTGGGGGAACTGGCGGATCGGATCCCTGTGCTATGTAGGACCTATGACGTCGACCCGTCAACTGTGAAAATCATCAATATCGAAGCCTCCCCATCGGCGCTGCCTCCTGGTCTACCTGAAGATCTTGTTGAATACGGCATGGAAGTCATGCGCCGCAAAGGTGTTCAGTATAAACTATCCACACCCATTAAGGAGTGTACGCCGCATGGTGTTATTCTAGGCAATGGCGAGTTCATTCGTGCAGGCACTATTGTTTGGTCGGGAGGCATTCGCGGGAATTCCTTGATACAGCAAGCAGGATTCGATGTACAGCGGGGAAGGGTCAAAGTTGACGAATGCTTGCGCTCTTACCAGTATCCGGATGTATTTATTACAGGTGATTGCTCCATTGTGATGAGCCCTGAGGGGACGCCTTATCCTGCGAATGCCCAGATTGCCGTTCAGCAAGGCTACAACGTAGCGAGAAATCTTCTATCTGCCGTTCGCGGCCGAGACCTTAAGCCCTTCGCATACGATTTCAAAGGGACTGTGGCATCCTTGGGCAGAGGAGAGGCAGTGGGCTTACTCAAAGTGAAGAAAGTCAGAGGCAAATTCGCCGCTCTCCTGAAGAAAGTCATCGATGCTCGCTATTTATATCTCATTGGCGGCATCCCGCTCATATGGAAAAAAATGATTTTCAAACAAAAAACAACAGCCCGCAATTATCACGTGCCGAATTAATTAAGACGAAAAGCAAAAACTGGATTGAGAAGATCAGAAATTAATCTGATTATCTTTCCAGTTTTTTTCTTGACCCCAGAACTTTTTTGGCGGGTTAGGGGGAGTCCAAACTTCCCCCGTATTTAGTTAGCTATTGATTTTGCTGAGCTGAGTGAGATTGTGGAGACATGCATAATCATTCGGTAAGTGACTATGCGATATTGGTTTAATGGTTTGATTATGGGTTCGTTCGTTCGATCGTTAGTTTGGTTGTTTGATGGTTGGTTTATTCAATCGTTTGTTTGCTTGTTGGTTTACTTGCTTGTTCGTTTCTGGGGAAATGGAGAAATAGAAAGGAAAGTTGTACAGCGTACAACAATTTCCTCGATTTCTTCTGGTTAATCTCAGGATGTTGTATGCTGTACAACAATTTAGCTATTTTATAGGGTATATAGCTACTTTTGGGTGAAATTGTTGTATTTTTTGCAACAATTGCATGAATGAGGCGGAAAAGATTGCCAAATGTTGTACAATATACAACTTCCACGGAGTAAGCAAGGAAATGTCTCTATCTCATTACATCTTTTGGACGTAACCTGCGTTACATCAACCTTACACGCACTCGTGAAGGGTTGATGCAACAAACTCGTGTAAGGACGGCGCAAGCCCTGATTTTAGTCATATATTTAAGTCATAATTATAGCCGTCTATTTTTGTCATGTATTTGTAGTTTTCTTTTGCAATCAAAGCTTCTTATGTGTTCCTCAGAGTTTGTTTTGCAATCAAAGCTTCTTATGTGTTCATCAGAGTTTCTTTTGCAATCAAAGCTTCTTCTGTTTTCCTCAGAGCTTCTTTTGCAGTCAAAGCATCTTATGTGTTCGTCAGAGTTTCTTTTGAAATCAAAGCTTCTTCTGTTTTCCTCAGAGCTTCTTTTGCAGTCAAAGCTTCTTCCGCATTCGTCAGCACTTCTTTTCTCATGAACCAGCAAGCTATGAAAGCTACAATGGCGAATATGATGCCTATTGCAAAAATGTGTTGGAACGCTTCGGTAAATACCATTTTGATCCGCAGCAGTATGTCCGCTGAAAGCCCTTGTGGGATGCCTCCGTTCAGGATTGTCTCTGCAGTTCCTTCTGGGAATTGGTCCGATAATCCCGATAAACCTCTGGCGATATTTCTGGAAAGCAAACTTCCGAAGATACTAAATCCTAGCGTGGTACCAATGGCCTGGAACAACTGAACCGTTGCTACTCCGACTCCGCTGTGCTCCTTCGCTACGGACTCCTGTACGATCAGATTGTCTGAACCGAATAGAACGCCGATCCCAAGTCCCAAAATGAAGAACGCTGCGATAATGTAGATAACTGTTGTATCAACATGTATGCGTGATAGCAGTACATAGCTTACGATCGGGAAGATAAACGATACGATGAAGAGATTCTTGTAGGCGATCTTCGTTATGAGATTACCGCAAAGGATACTCGCCGGAATGGCGCCTGCCATGAAGGCTAGCGACAAGTAACCGGATGCGGTTGGTGACATACCCATGACATTCTGCGCGAAAAATGGGAATCCCGACATGCCTCCCATGACACCAAGCATGGTTAGGAATACGATACAGGACAATACGACGACGGACCGATTTCTGAAGAGAACAAGCGGAATGATCGGCTCCTTAGCCTTCGATTCGATTCGGATAAAAAGTATGGTAAGAGCTGCGAATAACGCCAATAAGCCGATAATAACGGGGGACCACCACGTATAGCCCTTGATATCGATCAAGACCGGAGCTAGAAGAAGTGAGAGCATGGCTAGAACGAGTGTAAAGGCTCCTGCCCAGTCAATGGATTTTTTCTCGGTGCTGGCCGTTTCACGCAAGCCTTTGGAAACGATAAAGGCAGCGATAAGCCCAATAGGAATGTTGATCAAAAAGATCCAATGCCAGCTCACATAGCTCACAAAATATCCGCCAATCGTAGGTCCGATCAGTTGAGGCAGAATCAATAACGGACCGACAAGGCTCTGGACCTTGGCTCGCTGCTCCAACGGAAATGTATCACCGATGATGATCATGGCTAATGGCATGAGTCCACCGGCTCCGATTCCTTGAACCCCTCTTCCGATTAGCAGTGTGGTCATCGAATCAGCGAGTCCGCTGATGATGGATCCGACCATAAATAGGGCGACACAGCTTAAATAAATCTTCTTGCGGCCATAAATATCGGCAAGCTTGCCGAAGATCGGCATGAACATCGTAATCGAGAGCATGTAAATCCCGGCTACCCAGCCGTAAAGTGTCATGCCGTGCAGATCACGAATAATGGTCGGCAAAGCCGTCGATACGACGGTTTGATCCAACTCAGAGAATACCAGGCCTAACAGCAGGCCGATTAGAACTAATGTCTTGTTGTTTCCTTGCTTTTTCATGATTACACCTCATCTTTAATTAAACTCCTCAACGCTTCTCTAAGTATAGATCTTCAAGAAGTTTCACTCATCGGACGCAAGCTTTAAAAAGCTCTCGGTCTGGCGATGTAGTTTTTAAACATTGGAGTAACGTAAAAAAAGCCCCTTCGGGCTTTCATGGTTTTGGATGTAATCATAGTTGAAGATGTTTCAATAAATCCATCCTATACTGCCTTGGTGTTACCCCTGTCCACTTTTTAAAAGCACTTTGAAAGGCACTTGGCTCTGAGAAGTGAAGAAGGTAAGCGACCTCTCCTATTTTATATTCCGGTTTAGCCAAATAACCAACAGCAAGCTCTCTCCGAGCTCGATTCATGATGTCTTGATAGGTAGTGTTTTCCAGCTTTAACCTTGCCTGAATACTTCTAACACTCATTTTGAAAGCCATCGACGTCTCTTTTAAGCTTGGAAAAGGCATCGGCATGTCCTTCATGATCCAATTGTATAATTGGTCGGAAAATGTTCGACCTTGCATGAGTCTGTGTCTGGTGTCCTCCGCGATGGCCTCGAAGGTCCCCAATAGCTTTGCGTCCGCTAATAAAATAGGGTATTCCAGAATATCCTTGCTTATACGAATTGCATTCGAATCCTTACCAAACTGCGGCTTTATTCCCAGTACGGATGTATACGCGTCAATCTCTGTGGAGAGAGCATGAGTGAAATGCACCTCTTTTAAAGAAATATTTCTGCAGCTTAGGCTTATCATCAAATGGTACAAAGAACTAGCCATATCTTCTATGCAGTGTCGGGCCGGTTGCTTGTGAGGACGATTGTAGGACAACCCGATGATAACGTCATTCTCTGCTATTTGCCAATTGATGTTGTATCCATCACATACGATCATATTATATTTCTGAAAAGCTGCTAGGCCTTGACCGATGGTTTTTGAGTGAAGCATCACATATCCTAGAATCCCCAAATCAGAAACCTCTATGTTCTGTCCCTGATGTAATCCGAACATGTCATCCGATGTGATCGCAGCGGCTAATTCCGTCAAACGTTCGAAATCCTCCTCCGACAACCGAGCCTCAGGGTCATGAAGAATGGACTCATCTATATTTGCTCTTTTGAAAAAATCGTCTTTGTTATGTCCCTTGAACACAATCGCTTTGATAATCGGATAAACAAGGGATACAGATAATCCAGTGTAGCTTGATAACAACGCCCGAGGCCTCCTTTTTGCACATAAGAATAAGATTTTGGCATGTTTGATCATACTTTTCTAGATCCAAATGGCTTATTCTTACTTTATCTTAACACGCACAGTGATGAAAGATGAATAAAAAGAGTCACGAGGAGGCAGGAATATGCAACCAAACATAGCCATTATTAACGGACATCCCTTTGCCAAGAGCTATTGCACAGCGTTATCGGAGGCCTACAAGAAAGGTGCAATCGCTAGCGGCTCGGAGGTACGCAGCATTCATATAGGCTCTTTGTCTTTTGAACCGAATTTGAAATACGGTTACCATCAACGGCTGGAGCTAGAAGAGGATTTGCTTGCGGCTCAAGAGACGATCCGTTGGGCGGATCATCTGGTGTTCGTATATCCGATATGGTGGGGGACGGTCCCGGCGATCCTAAAGGGGTTCATCGATCGTGTATTTCTACCAGGCTTCGCCTATCGGAATCGCCCCAATTCCATGTTCTGGGACAAATTATTGAGTAGGAAGTCTGCTCGTCTCATAGTAACCATGGACACACCTTCCTGGTACTATCGATGGGTGTACAAACAAGCAGGGCATCATGTCATGAAACGTGGGACCTTGCAATTCAGTGGAGTCAATCCCGTCAAGATTACAGAAATAACTCCCGTTAAGTCTTCAACGGATAAACAGCGTGAAAAGTGGCTGGCAGATGTTGAAAAGTTAGGTTTGAAGCGTTCATAGAAATAGAAGAAGACTGAAAAAATGCAGCTTGGAAGCTGTGTTTTTCTGTCTTTTCTGCCCTTATGTTCACGAATCAATCGTATTAAATTTCAAATTCCCACTATTTCTAATATTCACTTTCACATTTAATGTCACTTTCAGCTGTGGATACCAGGTTTTTCTCCATTCCTTTAATTGATCATGAGAAAGATCATTACGGAAATATTGTCCGTAACCAAACAAATCCGATTGATTTTCTTGCAGTTTTGAAATCATAGCTTTAGCCCGCTTACTCAACAAGTTTTGGAGCTCATCCTTAATCTGTTCTTTACTGGGGTTGCCCTTCGTCTCCAGAAGCATGCCAACGACCTTCATATCCGTTTCCACTTGCGGTGTATGGCCATCCCAATGATGACGGTGCTTATAATCCACGTCGACTAGGAGAACGCTGGCATGCTCCATTACTTCTACATTAGCCCCCTGAAAATCACCTTTCATAATGTTGTATATGAGCGTATCATCTGAAGAAATCGTTCCAACCATAACTCCCCGACTCATGATGGCTGAACCATCTAATTTAAACATCGTACGCACGCCAGGTTTAATTATTGGAAGAGCAAAATCTTCCGTATGCGAAAAAACCCCTCGATATGCTTCCCATAAATACACAATAGAAGTGTTGGGGGTCCAGCCAGCCAGCTTGTTGAAAAAATCATAGCTCGCAGTGCCACCATCCGCTCCGCCTTGCTCTTTTTTGTTTAACATTTCGATTAAATCACCTCTAAACACAGAAACCAGCGCTTTAGGTGCAATGTCATGAGACCTAATGGCATATTCAAGCACTTCTTTTATACCAAGCTTAGCGGTTCTTTCATCAATCATCAGAAGTTTGAGATGCAGTAAATCAATACTGCTTTCTAGATTACCACGCATCCGATCCAAGGCTTCACTGATCGTTGAGGCTTCCCCAGTTATGATTCGTGGCGTCATATTAGTTGAATCAAGTTGAGGCACTCGAAGCCCAACTCTATACGTTTTTGCATCTGTTTGACTTATAGCCATCGCTACAGGCAGTATCCTTTTATTGATATCCTTATTGTCCCAACAGCCCGATAACAGGAATATAGTTAGGAGTACTAAGACTGAACGAAATATGTATGTCATCCTTGGTTAATTCGCCTCCTTTGCAGTGCGCCAATAATCCCAATTACGATTGGAAAGACAAAGATACTATAAGCTCGGAGCCCAGTATCCAGCCCAATTAGGTGTTCTGTTTCAGACCAACCTGGAACCAGTGAACTAAGAAAGTAGGCAATGATTGAAATAATTACACTTAACCACTTATTGGATAAGGGAACTACAATGCCCCGAAACATCTCAGCTATAAGCCAAATTAAAACCGCACTATAGAGAACTAAAAAAGCAATCATAGAAGTTGTGTAAAACAGCGTCATTCTCTCGAATATGGACCAGCTCATATCGATCGTATCCATCCCCGTGTGAAGAGGGAATTGGAGTTGAATGACAGTCTCTTGTCCGAAAATGAGAAGGGGGATATAAACGGCTGCCAAATATAAAGGAAACAAGCCTGCAATCAAAAGAATGAATACATTGCGGCTGCCCACGACATTTCGAAAAAAAGGGTGAATCATACCCAAAAATAAAAACCCTGAAAAAGCGAAAAAACTCGAATAATAAGCAGGATGCTTCAAAAAATCAAAGTTAGTGTTCCAAATTGGGGATGCATTACGGATATCGAAATTTGTCACAGAGCTGCTGAGTGCTGCAAAAATCCATGGTATGAACAAAACCGAGATAATGACACTCGTTCTTAGTACAGTTTTGATACCACACCAGGCTGCAAACAAGCCCAAGAAGATAAAACAGAGTAAAGCCCAGATCGGCGTTTTTGGTAAAAAGACGATGGCCATCATTTCCGAATATACCCTAGAAATTAATACTAGAGTTGCAAGAAAATATAACATGATTGGGATTAGGAGGATTCTTGACAGCCAGGGGCCCAATACTTGTTTACAAATCTGAACGATCGTCATGTTAGGGAAAGTTGAAAGGCCCCTTAGATAGATCCACACCATAGCTACTTCAAATAGGCAGCCTAACAGTATAGCTTCCCAATGACCTTTGCTTGTCGATTCAAATATTTTCTCAGGATATACGAAAAATATCAGCCCGAAGTGTACAGTGATGAATGTCAGATAGACGGATATTTTATTAACCATCATGGGGACCTTCCTTTACATTTACATTGATATAGGCGACTTCAAATGTCGTGATAGAGGCCATATAGATGGATAGCCAAATGATTCCGCCAATCGTACCGAGAACACCAAAAATGGCGCTAAATACGATCAAAACATATTTTGATATTCGAATAAACAAGGCATTTTGTACCCCGTTCAATGTAAAATTCGCTAAAGCGGAAGCTGCCAAAACAATAATGAATAGATTACTTACCAATTTTGCGCTGACAACGGCTTGCCCGAGAATAATTCCACCTACTGTTGTTATCGAGGGACCTATACTTTTGGGAAGGCGAATACTCGCTTCAATGAGCATCTCTAGAACAATTAACATAAAAATGACTTCCAAAAAGGCCGGATAGGGTACCCCTTCACGGCTCTGGGCAACTGACAAGGCTAGCTGGATTCTCAATACTTCTGGATTCACAGAGACCAAGGATACATATAGAGCAGGTAAGACTAAAGCGATAAACATACCGATAAACCGAAGCATCCGAATGGTAACCATTGTAATCTTAGGGAAGTTACGATCGGAGTTCAAGCACCAGAGATCTGTAATAATAACTGGCATAACAAAAGCGTACGGAAGTCCTTCGATAAACAGGATAACACGGCCATTTTTCAAATGGTCCGCTGCTTCTGCCGGCCGCTCAGAAGTTAGACAAGGGGAAATAAGGCTGAAATTCCCTTCTCCCAAAACCTTGATGATTTCTTGCAAATGTTTAAATTCCTTTGCTTTATTTGCCTCTAGCTTCTTCATTAAGGATGAAAGTAGCTTACGATTAACAGAGTCGGATAAATAAGTTAAGGTGGTTCTTTTTGGTTGTTTTGTCCCCATCATCATGGTATTCATGGTTAGTTTAGGGGATCTTAGCTCATCGCGGATCAGCGCTATATTCGTGTCCAAATCCTCATTAAATGCTCCGAAGGAAGACTCAATCACATTTTCATTTTGTGGAACATTTAGCGTTCTCCTAATCGTTGACGGAACGGGCTCAATAACAAAATTTCTTATAGGGTTATCGAGTAAATAAATAACTAAATTACCATCCAATAAGCTGCTCAACTGCAGGTCGTAAGAAGCGTTTAATTGGCCATTCAATAGGCTTATTTGCTGAAGCCAATCACTGATTGGACTGGACTCCATCCAAGATAATAATTGATTCGTTTGTGCAAGGTTAACAAAGGGGTGAAAATAACAAAATACAACTTCATGACCCAAAAGTTGTTTTCGTTCCATCACAAAATCACTATTTGATTCAAATTGAAGTTTAAGTCTGGCCATATCCGTTGTTTCTGTCAGATTCATGTTATATCACCTGAGAGTAGGTTTCCTTGGAAAACGGAAATTTATTCCTTGTACCAAGACTGGGGAAAAGAGCTGCCGTGGTAGCTCTGATTTACATTGAATTTTTCCAAATTATGGATTATACTCGGATGAGTTAGTACCAGGTACTAATTTTGGGGGGAGGTATTTGATTGAAATACTTTATAATAACAGGGACATCAAGAGGTTTAGGTGAAGCACTTGCTCGTAGGCTTATATCCTCTGAACATCATCTGCTTTGTATTTCCAGGAATAGGAACGAGGGCTTAGTTGTTGAGAGTGAGCTGCAGTTGTAACCCCATTATCCAGTATTGAGCATGGAAGTACCGAAGAGTTGACTACGAGTGTCCACGTAAATTTGCTGGCTCCAATCCTTTTAACTTCCATGTTCATTCGGTTTTCCCAACACCTTCAGATTCCAAAACGTGTATTAAATGTTTCCTCTATGTCCTCGAAAAATCATCTTTCTGGTATGAGTGTTTATTCAGCAGCCAAAGCTGGCCTAGATGTATTCTCAAAATGTGTTGGGAATGAGCAAGGAGAGGGTACCTTTGCTAAGTGACCAATTTGCCCAAGGCATTGTCGTTGAAGAGCTTTGAAAATCAAAAACGAAAGAAGATGTGAATTTGGAAGTTACCTCACACCGTAAGAAGCTTTTGGCTGTTTATGCTGTCGTTATCATCATTATTTGCTTTCTTGCCGTCCCAGATGATTATTACCTATTATCGAATAGTCCGTTTCCTTTTCCAGAAAAACAAGGTTATCAATCGATCTGGGTATCCAGGTTGGATGTTTCCTTTCAACCAACAAAGGGTGTGTATTCGAGTATAAGTTATAATGTGAAAATAAATGCGGTAAAGGCGTGGCTTCAGATCTTTGGCATAACCGTTTTATTTAGCGTTGCTTATGTGATTCTTGGTTCAGACAAAAAGGATGATTCAAATAAAATGGAGAATTAGAGAGGCAAGTTGCCTAAAAGTGTTGTATTTTTTGCAACAATCGCGTGGATAACGCGGATTAGTTTGCTTATTGTTGCACAAAGTACAACTTTACACAGATATGTAAGCAAATGTTTCAACATTACATCTCTTGCGCGTAGATTGCATTTTATCAACATTATAAACACTCTCAACCAAGGACGGCGTAAGCCGTCTATTTTGTTGTCCATTTGAGAATGGCTAGCTTTTTCTCAGCTTGTGGGTTCAACACAGATCCTCGTTTGCATAGGAGTTATCATTAAAATCCAATATTTTCTTTTATTTTGCTTCATTAATTACTCAACTCATTAAGAAATGCTTAAAAAACCACGATGTAATAAGAGAATGGAAGTAAATCAATGAATCGTATGATTGTAAGCGTATTATTGAGTGAATGAAGTGGTTGGAGTTATCTTTTTAAGTTTTTTCAATCCTTTACTATGCTGCAAGAAGAGAGTAGTATTCAACTCGTACGTTACAGTTGAATATTTCGCTTAATTTTCTGTTTAGAAAAGCGGGGGAACCACAAGTTTCATGGGGTGAGTAAAGGTGCTTAAGTATGGCACCATTTAGGGCAGATTCTCGCGGCCCGAACCCGACAGCTAACCTCGTAAGCGACCGTGGGAAGGAGAACATGTGTATAAACACAAGGTCTATCCTTGTGTTTTTTTGCGTCCTAAAACGCAGTTTGATGTCAGATATTAGGTTTAATTGGGGGAACTAGCACGAATGACAAGCGATTCATTGAAAAAAATTATGTTTGGCAAACCGCTTAAATCCAGCGAAATGGAATCCGAAAAAATGCAGGTTTGGAAAGCATTACCGATCCTATCCTCGGATGCCTTATCGTCAGTTGCCTACGGGACTGAGCAGATTCTTTTAGAACTCGCGACTGTTGGTATTGCCGCTTTTGCGTTCTCATTGCCCATTGCGATATCCATTATTGCTCTGATTATGCTGCTAGTTTTTAGCTATAGACAAGTGATAGAGGCCTACCCGCAAGGTGGCGGAGCGTATATGGTTTCCAAAGAAAACCTAGGTATGGTTTGGGGGAGGCTGACTGGAGTTTCGCTGCTTATTGACTATACACTTACCGTTGCCGTTTCGATCTCAGCCGGTGTGCAGGCGATTACGTCAGCTTTTCCATCGGCGGTGCCGTACATTGTTCCGATTACTTTAGTTCTCGTGTGGATCATGGTTTGGCTTAATTTGCGAGGAACTTCGGAATCAGGTACGATTTTCGCTATTCCAACGTACTTTTTTATTCTATGTATTTTAGTGCTAGTGGGCAAAGGCATATACGATATGCTGACGGGATCCATGAATACGCATCCCATAGCGTTTGCTCCGAGCTCAATGACGAGCTCATTAACGTTATTCGTTCTTTTAAAAGCATTTTCCTCCGGGTGTTCAGCCGTGACGGGAATCGAGGCCATCTCCGATGCCGTGCCGCATTTCCGCTCACCATCCGTGAAAAACGCGAAGCGCACGTTAGTATCCTTAGGGACACTTTTGGCTATCGTGTTTGGCGGCGTAACGGTGTTAGCTCTGGGTTATGGTATTGTACCTGATCCTAATGGCCATACATCTGTATTATCGATGGTGACAGAGCAGGCTTTTGGTCGTGGAGCGATGTACTACGCAACTCAAATTGGTACCATGCTCATTCTGGTTTTGGCTGCTAATACTAGCTTCAACGGCTTTCCAATCTTAGCATCCATCATGGCACAGGATAAAAACTTCCCGCGCATGTTCTCCTTCCGGGGAGACCGACTTTCGTTTCACTATGGTATTATCACACTTGGTGTGCTTGCCAGTATTCTTCTGATTGGTTTCAAAGGTAAGACCGATGCACTCATTCCTCTATATGCGATTGGCGTGTTTTTATCATTTACACTTGCGCAAGGCGGCTTGGTTCGTAAATGGCTGAGAGAGCGAGTGAAAGGTTGGATCGGAAAGCTGCTCATCAATGGTTTAGGCGGGATCGTTTCTCTTGCTGTTTTACTCATATTTTCCATCACTAAATTTACCGAAGGTGCGTGGATTGTTATTATTATAACCCCGCTGCTGCTTTGGTTAATTACGAAAATTAGTCATCACTACGATGATGTAGCGAAGCAATTGCGTATTGATATAACGATTGAGCGGGTTTGCACGAAGGAGCCTTTGATTATTGTGCCTGTGGCGGGCATTCATCGGGTTGTGGCACAGTCCTTGAACTATGCGAAATCGTTGTCTCCAAACGTGATTGCCTTCTATGTTTCGTTCTCCGATGAAGATGAAGAATTGATGCAGGAGAAGTGGGATAAGTGGGATCCGGGCGTTCGATTGGTTGTTTTTAAATCTCGTTATCGGACGATACTGAAGCCGCTGGCTGAATTTATTGAGAGAATTGACACGCATGTTTCGGAAAAACAAAACATTATGGTTATTTTACCGCAATTTATGCCGAAAAAATGGTGGCACCGACTGCTCCATAACCAGTCTGCTGCACGCATTCGTTCGAAGCTGCAAGCTGATAAAGATATCGTCGTGGCGACGGTACCGTATCATTTGCACGAGTAGAAGTGTACAATAATAGGGAGAAACTGAACTGAGGTGAACCCGTTATGGCTAAGAAAAAATGGTCGTCTACTCCTGCTGTTACCAGCGTGCAAGATAAACCTGCAACACTTAAGGATTTACTGCGCCCTGAAATACTTGAGGGACTCAAAGCGCAGGCTGATGCCATGAAAGCAGAGGAACAAGCGAAGAAAGATGCTGAGAGAGCGAAGGCGGAAGCTGCTCACAAAGCAGAAGAAAAACGGCTTGAGAATGATTTTGGACATCTGCTGAGTAAGAGCAGTCTGGATTGGCGTAAACACAAATGAGGGAGCGCACAGTGTGCCTCCTTTTCTTTCTTTTCGTAATGATAGCGTTGTCATCCTGTGAGATGGGCAATAGGGAGGCAGCTCAAGGGACTGCAGAAGTAAATGGTGCACCGACAGTGACAACACCACCAACAACTTCAATACCAACACCAATAGAAACACCAATAACAACAGGAATATCAAAAGAGATACCGATTGAAACACCAAAAGAGACCACGGCAGCCCCAGTACTCCGACGATACCATCGGCGGCTTCAAGCGACCAAAGTTCATCGCCTAGTCCGGCTTTTACGACTTTGGAAAAGACCTTGATCGAGCGTTACGGAAATGCAAAACCTAAGAAATGGGGCGAAAATGTCCCTGGTGTTCGGACACATCTTACTACCAAGGAACAAGTGATTGCGCTGACTTTTGACGCATGCGGTGGGAAGGAGGGCAGTGGGTACGATGAGAAGCTGATCGACTATTTGATCAAGGAGAACATCCCGGCAACCTTATTTATCAATGCGAGATGGATAACGGCCAATAAGGACATATTTGCCAAATTGGCCGCAAACCCGCTGTTTGAGATTGAAAATCATGGGACCGAGCATCGGCCCTTGTCCGTAAACGGCAGGTTGGCCTATGGCATCGCGGGAACCAAAAATGTGAACGATATTATTCATGAAGTGAAAGACAATGCTGACCAGATCGAGAAGCTGACTGGGCGGCGCCCTTTATTTTTTCGTTCCGGCACAGCCTATTATGATGATATTGCTGCAGAAGTTGTTCATGATTTAGGCTTTCAGTTGGCTGGATACAATGTACTCGGCGACGCTGGAGCGACTTATAACACGGATCAGGTATACAAAGCGCTGTTAAAAGCCCGAAGCGGTTCTATCGTACTAGCTCATATGAACCATCCGGAGAAAGATACGGCAGAAGGCATTATGAAAGCTATTCCTGAGCTTCAAAAAGCGGGCTACCGCTTCGTACTACTAGCTTCTTATACATTAAACTAAGCGATAGCTGCAGCAGCTATCGTTTTTTCATTTCAAAAAATTCACAAGCCTCTCGATCATAATACGTCAAATCACTAACACGAGTTTGTACGACCACTGTTTTTTCACTAAAACGCAATACAACCGCATTCGAATCCACAATGTGATCATCTTTGAAAACACGGACGACAGCCTGTCTTTCAACAGCATCTTGAAAATCGGTATCCGTTACTAAGCGTTGATTTCTAGCCATCCTCGGCATTCCCCTAACTTGGTTAAAATAGTTCTTCTATTGTACCACAAGGTGCCGCTCAACCCGAATTCACACGAACTCCTCCGCCCAGCCTAGCATACAATGTAGCACCAAATGCTGTATGGGCAGAGAGGGTGCGTGATCTAGGGTGGACATTCAATTATTGCCGATTCACTGGGTCTATTTAGTATTTATCGGTTTTATTCTTACCCTTTTAATCAAGCGTAGAGACACAACAATGATTTGTGTAGTTGGTATTTTCGCGCTTGGCTTGCTGGCAACGGAAACGCTCAGCGGCTCCGTTTCTGGTATTTTCAACAGCTTCATTTATGCGACCAAAGAGCTGATGGGGACCATTATGATTATCTCCATTATTGTAGCGATGAGCCGTGTGCTCATTCGAACAGGGATAAATGAAACCATGGTCGCTCCGCTAACCCGCTTTATGCGAACGCCTGCTTTAGCTTTCTGGGGTATCGGTATCATTATGATGGTGACGTCATGGTTTTTCTGGCCGTCTCCCGGTGTCGCGCTCATTGGTGCTGTTCTGCTGCCTGTGGCCGTCCGTGTTGGTCTGCCAGCACTAGGTGCTGCTATGGCGATGAACTTATTCGGACATGGGATTGCGCTTTCGGGGGATTACATTATACAGGGAGCTCCTAAATTAACAGCAGATGCAGCTGGATTACCAGTGACTGCCGTCATGGAGGCAAGCATTCCGCTGGTTATCGTGATGGGGCTTGTCACGACGATCACCGCTTTTTGGATGATGCGACGGGATATGAAGAACGGAACGTGGCGGAATGGCCTAGTAGCGAGTGGTCCAGGAGATAGTGGCTCACTTATTTCAGCTGTCGGGCAGGCTAAAGTTAATCTAGCGCCGAATCTGAAGAAAACTCTGGCGGTTATGATTCCTTTGCTCTTCGCTTTAGATGTCATTGCGATGTTCGTGCTTAATCTGCAAGGTGGAGATGCGACGGCTCTCGTTGGAGGCACCGCCGTATTCATTCTCATTGCGGTGACACTGCTCGCACATCGGAATCAAGGACTAGAACAAACGACTTCTTACCTCATCGAAGGTTTTGTATTCGGTTTCAAAGTATTCGGCCCCGTGATCCCGATTGCCGCTTTCTTCTATCTAGGCGACTCCGCCTTCACGGAGCTGTTCGGCAAAATACTTCCGCAAGGCTCGCACGGGATCGTGAACGATCTGGGTGTAGCACTCGCGGGGCAGGTGCCGCTGAACGGCGCGGTCGGCGCCGTGACGCTCACCGTCGTAGGCGCCATTACGGGCCTAGATGGCTCCGGCTTCTCCGGCATCTCTCTTGCGGGCTCGATTGCGCAGCTATTCGCAACCGCCATTGGCTCCGGCGCGGCTGTGCTTACAGCGCTCGGGCAAGTGGCCGCCATCTGGGTCGGCGGCGGCACGTTGATTCCGTGGGCGCTGATTCCGGCAGCGGCCATCTGCGGCGTGAGTCCGTTCGAGCTGGCGCGACGGAATCTGCTGCCTGTGCTTATCGGCCTCGCGGTGACGACGGTCGTGGCGATGTTTTTGGTGTAGTAAGATGCGGCATCTTGCCCGTCAAACTAGTTGTAACAGTAAAATCTGCCACCCGCACCGACCAACTGACCAACTGACCAACAAACCAAACCAAACCAAACCAACAAACCAACAAACCAATCACCCCGTTCTGCAACTTCACCCCGCCACCCTCTGGGCTCCTCCATAGGGCGGCGGGTTTTTCTTTCTCCAGCCGAATCCGCGAAATAAGAGTCTCCAAAGACTCTTATTTCCGTATAAACTTACCAAAAAGTAAAAATAGCAGTCCCTAGGACCTCTTATTTGCTCAGATTCTCTCGAATCCCAACAAATTCTGCCTAATAAGAGTCTCTAGAACCTCTTATTTCCACTTGAAGTCCTCCAAATGCCCAAATAGCAGCCCCTAGAAGCTCTTATTTACTCAGAGCCACCTCGTTTCCTAATTCAGCGATATCGCAAGACAAGTGCAGGAAGTATCTCTAATTTCCCATACAATGAACGGAAAACGTACGGAATCGGATTTGCCTATAGTCCACTTTAAGCAGTAAGCTTACATACAGTAAACTCGAATGGAAGTTGGAAATGAGACTATAGGAAGTTGGAGATGAGATAGATGGAAGCGAAGTTTTGTATGACCTGCGGAGCCGCTTTGGAGTCGCGCGATGTGGATGGCACGATTAGAAGAGCTTGTACGGAGTGCAGCTTTGTTCATTGGGGTAACTATAGCATCGGTGTAGGCGCACTCGTGATGAAGGATGAGAAGATGCTGCTTGTACGCAGGGCTCAGGAGCCAGGGAAAGGCCGATGGACCAACCCGGGTGGCTATATTGAGCAGCATGAGCTGATCCAAGATACGATTGAGCGCGAAGTGTTGGAGGAAAGCGGAGTCAAAGCGGTTGTCACTCGCCTAGTAGCCGTGCGCGATTTGCCAAGAAGCATACATAATGTATACATTGCTTTTGAAATGGATTACATCAGCGGTGAGCCTCAGCCAGACGGCGTGGAGGTTGACGCAGCAGGGTTTTACAGCTTGGCCGAGATGGAATCGATGAATGTGGCGGATTTTACACGCTGGCTCATTGATGTTGCCCTACATTCCAAAACGACTGGACTAGTCGAAGATAAAGATCCAATCATCAAAATGGAAGGGTACGGATTGTACCGTGTCCCTAGAATATGACCAAAGCGATCCAGCTTCGCGGACATCACTTACTTTGTCTGTTAGGATACAGAGGGATAGGTTACTCGAAAGAATTTTGCGAAAATATGACGACCGTCTACGAAGAATTACGTCAAAAGCCCGAAACGATGATCCGCATTGTTCTTGGACCTGATGATCTTTGCGCAGCTTTCCCGAAGGATCAAGAAGCGCATTGTGAAAATAGGACCGTCTATCAGCACGATGCAGAAATCATCACCAAACTTGGCTTGCAAGTGGAAATGGAGCTGAGCTGGTCGGAGATTTGCGGGCAAGTGGCCGACCGTGTGAAGCCGAGCGACATTGGTCATCTATGTGCCACATGCCGTTGGGAGCCTTATGGTGTTTGTGCGGAAGGTGTACGATTGATCGGGGAGGGTGGCGATTTGCCGCCCATCATTACCAAATAAGAGGGCTTGCGTGTAGACGCAGCCCTCTCTTTTTCATACAAAAACACTGACATCCGAACCGCTTTCCAGCTTCTCTTCAGGGGACGACAATACATTTGCAACCATAAGCAGATCATCTACAGGTCGAAGGATGGATCTGAGGAGTCTGCTGTCTTTCATCTCTGGCTGCAGCCACATCTCGGCCTGATCCTGGTCGAGTATCGCAGGCATTCTGCGTTGATAAGGAGAAACGAGTGAGTTTGCTTCTGTCATGAGCATCATGCACGTACGAAGCTCCTCTTCACCAGATGGAGCCCGCCAGACATCATACAGCCCCGCGATGCCAAAGGTGCCGCTGCGCATTTTGAATTTAATCCACTCTGTCTCTTTTCCCTCCGTTACGCTAATATAAAATCCACTGCAAGGAATGATACAGCGCTGTTTTCTGACGATACGCTCGAAGACGACATTGGTGAAGATCGAATCGCGGTCCCCGCATACGGCATCTTTTGCCCAGAACGGCATTAGACCCCAACGGAATTCATCAAGGATGCGTTCTCCCTTTTTATTCATCATTACAGCGGATACAGACTCTGTCGGCCGCACCTCATAACGATTGGAGCTATACGATAGCAGCCGATCAATGCGGAATTGTTTAACAAGCTCGTTGACATCAGCAAGAATAGATATGGAATGACACATTTATTTACCACCTCATTTGGTTTTGGCTATTATTTACCTAATCAACCAAATACATGTACGAGGCTTATCTTTTTATTAAATTAACCCTGCTTCCTCGCTTACACAATCAGCAGCTTCAACATCGTTTCCTTTATATTATGTTCCCGGAAAGGCTTAGAAACGAACTCTTTGGCACCCGCATGGATAGCCTCGATAATCATCGTCTTTTGCTCCAAAGCAGAGCACATCATAATGTTGGCGGCAGGGTCGAATTCTCTAATTTTTCGGATTACATCTATACCGGTCATGTCTGGCATATTCAGGTCCATTGTGGTCAGAATCGGAAAGTTGACTTGATACGCATGAATGGCCTCGGCACCATTAGCTGCTTCTAGTACATCGTAACCCATCGTAATAATAATTTGACGTAAAATACCTCTAAGGCTTTGGACCGGATCAACAACGAGAATCTTAGGCTTCATGGTGTCTACCTCCCAGTGTATAAATATGATTTCGGAAGAGGCGACTCCTTTTATGAGGGTTTTCGGTTGGTAAGTAATGACATGGAAATTGGAGGCCAAAAAAAAGCTAGAAGCTTTTGGGCTCCTAGCTGAAAACATCTATTCGGAAATATGTGAATGAATGCGGTTTTTCCCATTTCTTTTGGCGGTATACAAACATTCATCTACAAGCTGGAACCAGGCTTTTTTCATCGTGTTGCGATTATAGCTAGCGAGTCCGATACTCATCGTTAACGGTTGATCTGGCATCTCAGGAATTTCGGTACTCCGGATGGTTTCCATTAATTTTTCGCAAATATGTAAAACTTCCTCGTGTGATTTGCCTACAAACAGAACGGCGAATTCCTCGCCACCATATCGAAAAGACATATCGTCAGGGCCGAGCTCTTCCTTCAGAATGGAACCGATCGTTTTGAGAACCATGTCACCGACCCAATGCCCGTAGGTATCATTAATCCTTTTGAAATTATCGATATCGATAAGAGCAAGCTCAAGCGGCGTATCATGGGGCATATGCGAAATCAGATGATCGGTATGTTCTTGAAAAGAACGATGATTAAACAGCTCGGTGAGCGCATCCACTTTGGAAAGCCGATCAATCATCACATTTCGAATAAGGAGGTCCTGTTCGCGAACGACCGAATCTTTTAACTCTGTAATGAGAATTAGCCCTTTGTTCATGATTGCAAAGCAGATAAGTGCCGTTGAGCTGAGGACTGTCATAGACACGATCACATCAGAGGGTGTTAGGGCATGCCCTTGATATACCTGACAAACTAGTAATGAAATTAAATATACAATGCCTAAACTATAAGCGAAAAAAATATATTTCTTTTGGAAATAGATAGAGGCTAAAATAATAGGGATACTAATTAATTCGTAGCTGCTCATCAGCTCGGGAATACAGATAATAAAGATACAAACCATGGTCATGGTCCATGTAATCATGATAAAATCGCTGTATCGTTTCAGAAAGTGAATAGCCAAATAACCGGCTCCCATTAAGATGAGCTGTAGGCAGGCCGTAATGATTTGAACCTCCATGAACCTGTTAAACCATTGCGGAGGCTGATCATGCATATTAAAGAAGAATCCAAGGATAGCGACTATTTCATAGATGAATAGGATCCACCATAAAATATGTATAAGTTTTCGATTCCATATATGATCATTAGCCGGAAGTTGTTCCATGTAGAGGAGGCCACTTTCCTTTCGGGTTAGCAATTATTGGAAAAACATTTTGAGCCTTATCAGATCATTGTAAAGAATAACACCCCGTTTAGGCAAGCTGTTTACGAAGGGGAGGGATTGTATTTTTTTGTAAATATAGATCAGAGTTATCAGGAGGGGCTATGGCAGCTCAAGGTTACGTACATGCATGGGAACATTATAAGGATGAGCTTACCTTGTTGGATAAAAAGCTTGAGCTTTTATATAAGCGTCGTCAAAAGCTAACGCCCGACCCGCAAACGGATTCGTTTCGCGGGATGTTCGTGTCCGAAGATGAGTTCATTCGCCTTATCGGCGGGCCAAGTGGAGATGAGGAGCTTGATGGGGAAGAACTCGAGCTGTTGGCTAGTATTCAGAATTCGGAGGCGTTCATTGCCCTGCGACGTGAAGAAAGCCGTAAGGCAGGCGTGTTCTTGCCTCTGTCGTATGTATCTGCTGTGTTTGGGCTTTCTCCAGTAGAAGAGCGGTTCGTTATGCTAGGACTCGCGGTAGAACTGGATCGCAAATATGAACGCATCTTCGGCTTTCTGCAAGATGACCTAACCAGCAAAACGCCTAATATTAGTCTGGCGCTGCAAATTGCTTGCAGCAGCCCTGAGGACATGCGGGCAGCGAGAACGACCTTCATGGCGCCTGAGGGTAGACTGGCACGCTATGTGCTTCACCGTGAAGCGCAGGAAATTAGCGGCCAGACGTTATTGTCGAGGCCGCTGCTTTTGGATAAGAGAATCATCTCATTCATGCTGGATTCCGGTGAAATGGACCCGAAGCTGAAGCCGGCGGTTCGGATGGTTTATCCCGATGAAGAGTTGGCGCCTCTGCTCGTCCATGAGGATTTCCAGCAGCGGCTGCAGGGCTTCATCCAAGCCGCGTTCCAGGCTCCGGCGGCTGAGCGCAAACGGCTCGCCTTCCACCTGTGGGGGAATGCGGGCGCAGGCAAGAAGCTGCAGGTGGAGCATCTCAGCAGCCACTTCAATAAGCCGCTGCTGCTTGTTGATCTCGCTGATGTGCTTCTGCACGCAGCGAGTTTTGAAGATCAGCTGAGCGCGATTGTTCGCGAAGCGATCCTGCACCAAGCCGTGTTGTGCTTCACACGGCTGGAGGCGCTCTATCCGGAGGAGCCGGATCTTGCGGCGCAGCGGCGACTCGGGTGGTTTCACGAGCTGCTGGACGGCTACGGCGGCATGGTGTTTCTGCTGGCCGGGCGGTTCAACCGGCTAACGTGGAAGCCCAAGGAGCGGCTGCTCCTTGAGCACGAACTGCAAGTGCCGGATGAAGGCGGGCGTGAGCGCCTTTGGACGGCATTTGCGCGCGAGCTCAGCGTGAGCGCGGACGTGGACTGGCGGGTGATGAGCGGGAAATTCCGCTTCACCCCGGGGCAGATTCGCCGCGCGCTGACGCTGGCGCGCGGGTACTCCGCCTGGCAGCGCGAGCCGGCGCGGGAGGGCTCCGGCGACGTGGCTGCGCCGTACGCGCTGAGGGCAGATGCGCTCTACAAGGCGTGCTACCAGCAGGTGCAGCACAAGCTCGAGCGCAAGGCAACGCGCATTGAGCCTCGCTATGGGTGGGGGGATGTGATCCTCCCGCCTGAGCAGAAGGATCAGCTCCGCAATGCGTGCAATCAAGTGAAATACCGTGGCGTTGTCTACGGCGACTGGGGCTTTGAGAAGAAGCTGGCCTACGGCAAGGGACTGAGTATGTTGTTCGCCGGTCCACCGGGTACGGGGAAGACGATGTCTGCACAAGTTGTCGCCGGTGAGCTTCAGTTGGAGCTCTACAAGGTCGACCTCTCACAGGTAATCAGCAAATATATTGGTGAGACTGAGAAGAACTTGCATGAGATCTTCGAGGAAGCGCAGCTCAGCAATGCGGTGTTGTTTTTCGACGAAACCGATGCGCTATTCGGAAAGCGTTCGGAAGTCAAAGATTCGCATGATAAATATGCGAACATCGAAACCGCCTACCTGCTTCAGAAGATGGAGGAGTATCAAGGAATCACGGTGCTGGCAACGAATCTATTAAATAATATTGATGAAGCCTTCCTGAGGCGGATCAATTACGTCATTAAATTTCCTTTTCCGGATAGTGAATATCGTGAAAAGATTTGGTATTCCATGTTTCCGCCTGCCGCCCCGCTTAGCGAGGATGTCGACTTCAAATATTTAGCTCAGCGCTATGAGATCGCCGGTGGGAATATCAAGAACGTCGTCCTTTCATCGGCATTCCTAGCCGCTGAGGCTGGCGAACCCATTCGGATGCAGCATATTATCAAGTCAATTCGGCATGAGCTTCAGAAATCGGGCAAAATTCTTGCCCGCCAGGAGTGGGAAGAGTACTAATCATAGAAGGCGGGTTCGCGCTGCTGCGTAGAGCCTGCCTTTTTTAGAGATCGTCGATTCATTCATTATGTCTCCTCGCCACTGGTAGGTACGACTTAAAATGGTAATATGGAATCGTTCATCCCTTTTGTGATTGGTTTTGGGTATTGTGGTTACCAATGTTGCATTTTCTACAACAATTCACAAGCCAAAGGGCTATTTCGCAGCTTGAAGTTGCAGTTTGTACAACATTTCTGAACCCATTTGTTACGAAATTGCCTTTATAGGACCAAATTGTTGTACAATATGCAACAACGAAGGGGGAAAGGCGAGATTTAAGGAGAAATTGTTGTACTTTTTACAACATCACTCAACAGCGAATATGGATCCATTCATCTGGCATCCTCAAGTGAGCACATAGGTAGAAGGACTCCGATTTAAGACATCTGAATATAGAAGAAAATTGGATGGATGAATGAATCGACGGTCTCTTTTATGCAATATTCGCGTGGGAACAATGAATTAGTCTGCCTAAAGACGCAGCATGTACAACATTACTCGGATTAGCAAGTGAATGTTTTTAAACATATACGTTCTAGTCGTAATTTGTTGCAGCATCAACCGATACAAAGACTCTCGATCAAGGAAGGCGAAGCCGGTTTTTTGACCACATAAGAATTTATAAGTTCCCGACTTAATCGGAGAACGAAATTCTTCTTTGCGAATAAAACCTAATATAGGGATCTTTGGTCGTAGACCAAAGTCTCTCCTCGTTAAGCGCGGTCGCTCATCTTCGAAAAACCTCGATAGAGGTTTATCTGATGGCAGCCTCAACTCACTCTTCCGCGTTGGTTAGCTCGATCATCCTGTGCATCCTTTCTGGATGAGCCGCGTAACGTTGATAAACATCGTTATGCATCCCTATTTACCAATGAAGCCGTCGCTAATGATGAAAAACATCCTTAAAGTGAAAGTTTTTGAGTTTTGGCGCGAATTCTTCGTCTGAAATGATGAAAAACATCGTTATTTCGATTAGTTTCTCGCTATTCTCGAACTTAAGGATGATAAACATCGTTAATGCTCTCCAAAAACAGGAATACGCCCGAATTTTTGATCAGCAGAATTAAAAATAAATAATATAATCCCTATAGTCATCCTAGTAAATTGCAATTATAATATAAAAAGGTACACATTATGACATAATCCTTACCATCTTCATAACATTACATAGGTATTTTGAGGCAGGAAGTGATTCCTATTGGCGATTATTCTGTAATTGCAGATGTAAGCGCATCTTTAATCAAGCTTCTCAGAGAAAATATGACCCCTGATCCCATTCCTCAACCAGAGATGATTGGGCTTGCTTCGCCTGTCGATAAAGGGGATTTCTACTTATCTCTCTATTTGTACAACGTCCGCGAAAGCGGCGATAATCGTCGTACTCACATGATTGCCAGAGGGACGAATGAAATTCAGTATCCGCCTATGGTTGTAGATCTTAGCTACTTGCTGACGGTACAATCTCCAGCAGAGCTGCAGTCCAGAGCGCTGGATGAGCATCGGATACTAGGAAGAGCGATGCAAGTGCTCTACGATCATTCCATACTTCGAGGTTCTATGACCCTCGGAACCCTAGCTGAGCAAGATGAAGAAGTTCGCATTGTCATGGAGCCTCTTAAAGGAGAAAGCATCCTGAATATGTGGAACTTCGCTGATACTCCTTACAGACTCTCTGTTAGCTATACAGTTGGGCCTGTAAATATCGATTCAACCCGCATCAAGACAACCAAAAGAGTTTCGGAAACCGATTTTCGTATACAGGGTTAGGGGGCTTAGGTTGTGGATCACATTCGCGTATCGCAATTGAAAACCCGCGTATCTTTGGTTGTATGCGTCATCGATGCAATTACCTCACAAACTCCTCTTGGCAACACTACCATCGTTTATTTAGAAGGTACCCGTTCGAAAGCAATTCGTAAATCGAATGGTTCCTATATATTCAACGATTTACCGCCCGGTGATTACCGTCTTATGGTAAGCAACGAGCACTATTTTCAAGAACAAACGCTCATCACAGTAGGAACAGACAATTTTATAGAGGTTGTTCAGTTAAAGCCGCTGCCGTCTTATCCTTTTTCGCAAGGAACAGGACTTATCCGAGTCATGCTGCAGGATGCAGCCGGAACTCCTTTGAGGGATGCCCAGCTGCAGGCGATGATTCTATCGGAGGAGTGTGCCCGCGCTCGAATAATGGTAGACCAAGTTGACAAGGGAGCACTTGAAGTAATACTGGGTTCGTTTACAGGTGTTATTGCAGTTGGAGATTCTTACTTGCTTCGAGGACGAGGCCCTAAAGCTGCCGAAGAGCAAATTCGAATCGCCCAGGTACTGGAGCATCAAAAGCGTTTTCGTCTAGAGAAAATGCTGACTAAAGCTTTTACTCGAGGAGCACTGCTGCTGCCCATCCAAGAAAGCCGAGTTACAGAAAAAGGAGAGGCCGTTATTGCTTTTCGCGGTAATCGGGTTCCGTCCTTTCAGACAGAGTTGGCTATTACATACGGTGAAGATCGGCGGCATCTTATGAAGGAAGTAATAGTAGCAGAAGGAACAACGACGAACCTTGGCATCATTCGACTCACTTAACCCTAATTAGTAGAATGGACACGTCCATCTTCTATACAAAAATGACAAGCAGAAAGGAGAGAACTGGTTTCATGTCTGTGGCCGTATTGATAAGCAAGAAGTGCCATCTGACTGAACTGGGGAACAATGGCTGACTATTTATCACCTGGAGTCTATGTGGAAGAGTTTGACAGCGGGGCGCAACCGCTTGAAGGTGCAAGCACAAGTACGGCCGGGTTTATAGGGCTTGCGCAAAGAGGGGAAATTGAAGGTGTCCCTCAATTGGTTACGAGCGTAGCTGATTTCCATCGTTTATTCGGCAGCTACTTGTCCGAGAATGAATTCGGTGAGTATCGTTTCCTTTCTTATGCGGTTGAGCATTTCTATTTAAATGGAGGTTCTCGCTGTTATGTCATGCGCGTAGCGCCAACTGACGCTAAGGTAGCAACGAACAAGGCGGCAACAAACAAAGAATCCGCGATTCTGGAGATTGCTTCCAAGAACCCGGGAACATGGGGTAACCAAGTTCGTGTTGTGGTTGTTCCGTCCAGTAAAGCTAAGACGCAAATCTATGAAGTGCTGAGCGAGACCCAATATCGCGTGAAAAATAATGCTGGCTTCAATGTCGGTGATGTTGTTGCCTTCGAGGCCGCTGGCCAAAAGCAATACAACAAAGTTGTTTCTTCCCAAGATAACATTATTGAGCTTGCTGAAGCGCTTGATGGAGATGTTGTGGATAGCGGTCTGCTTCCATCCAAAGTGTTAACAACAAGCGAATTCACGTTGCATGTATTTTACGGCGATGAAGCAGAGACTTATGAGAAAGTGTCCCTAAACATCTCTGCAGCGAATCACATTGAGAAAATTGTTTCCCGTTCGAACATCATTACGGTGAAAGATTTGACAGATGGTAAGGATCTTGGTGCTGTTGCTCCTTTTGAAGTACTCTCTGGTGAGAGTGAAACGGTTGGCAAATTCCAGATCGCATTGTCTGGCGGAAGCAACGGTTCAATCGCGCAAGTGACTCCTGATATCTTTATGGGTGTAGACCGCGGACCTGGTAAACGTACAGGTATCCAGTCTTTCATCGACAACGATGTTGTTAGTATCATCGCGATTCCAGGTGTAACTGAGCCTACGGTTCAATTATCTCTCGTAGCGCATTGCGAAAACCTGGGCAGCCGTTTTGCCGTTCTTGATATTCCACGTGAGAAAACAAAAGTTGCCGATGTCATGACGCACCGTAATATTTTTGACAGCAGCTACGCAGCGATGTACAATCCGTGGCTTCAAGTGTTCGATCCATTAGACAAAAGAAATATATACATACCGCCATCTGGCTCTGTTATTGGTATCTACTCCCGTTCCGACCAAACGCGTGGCGTTCAAAAAGCGCCTGCTAATGAAGTCGTTCGCGGTGCAGTTGGTCTTGATTGCCAATATAACAAAGGCGAGCAAGATATCCTGAACCCACAAGGTGTAAACTTGATTCGCGCTTTTGCCGGACAAGGTATTCGTGTTTGGGGTGCTCGTACAACATCGTCGAACGGCTTGTGGAAATATGTGAACGTGAGACGTTTGTTCATCTTCATTGAAGAGTCCATCAAGAACGGCACGAACTGGGTCGTATTCGAACCGAATGATGAACAGCTTTGGGCTCGTGTACAACGGACCATTGATGCGTTCTTAACTCGTGTCTGGAGAGACGGTGCCTTAATGGGCGGAAGTCCTTCCGAGGCGTTCTATATCAACATCGGACGCAGCACAATGACGCAGGATGATATCGACAACGGTCGACTTATCTGTGTGATCGGGGTAGCTCCGGTCAAACCTGCAGAGTTCGTCATCTTCCGCATTACTCAGAAAACAAGAGAAGAATAGTCTGTCAAAGTGTTAGATATTTCTCATATTAGGAAAGGGGTATTATATGGCTGGCGAACGTAGGGATCCATACCGCAATTTTAGATTTAGAATTGAAGTAGAAGGTATTCAGCAAGCTGGTTTCAGCGAAATCTCTGGATTTGACGCATCCTTGTCGGTAATTGAATACCGCGAAGGAAACGAAACTATTACGCCTCGGAAGCTTCCGGGACTTGCGAAATATGGCAACATCTCACTTAAGTGGGGTGTTACTGACTCCATGGACATGTATAACTGGATGTCGGAATCGATTCAGGGGAAAGTTTCCCGCAAAACGGTCACGATCATCGCAATCAACGAAGAGGGTGCAGACGTAGCAACTTGGCAGGTTATTGAAGCATGGCCGTCCAAGTACTCTGCTCCAAGCTTCAAAGGTACTGGCAATGAAATTGCCATTGAGAGCCTAGAGCTTGCCCACGAAGGCATGACACGCACGAAGTAAGGCAGCACTAGAGTAGGCGCCGGAGCATGAAGTCTCCGGTTCCTAACTCTTCTTTTTTTCATAATGCTAAGGGGGTAACATCATGGCTTTCAAAACGGAATATGAATTCGAGCTGCCTAGAGGATATGTGGATGACAACGGTACGCTGCACAAGAGAGGCGTAATGCGGTTAGCAACAGCTGCGGATGAAATCCTACCCATGCGTGACCAACGCGTCCAGCAAAATCCGGGCTATTTAACGATCATCTTACTTACTCGTGTGATTACCAACCTAGGTGATCTGCGTGCGATTGATACACGTGTGGTTGAGAAGTTCTTCACGGCCGATCTAGCCTTCTTGCAAAACTTTTATCGTCAAATTAATGAAATGGAAGTGCCGAGAGTACACACAAGCTGCCCGAAATGTGAGCATGAGTTTGATGTGGACGTGTCTTTTTTGGACGAGATGGCGGGGGCATAACGGGTTATCCCATTGACAAGATCTATGAGGAAGCGGGCTTTATAGCTTACTACTTTCATTGGACGCATGATGAAATCATGTCAATGGAGCACCGGGAGCGCCGAACGTGGTGTGAGGAAATTTCCCGCATCAACCGCAACCTGAACGACGATGGTAAAAAGCAGCCTGACAATCCGTTTGATGTGTTCGGTAAGAGGTGAGTAACAAGTGAAACAGTCCAAAAACGAGTCCAAATTGCATAACGTAGGCGGCGCATTCCGGTTCGAGGTAGAGCTTGACGGACTCATCGTCGGCGGTTTTTCTGAAGTAACAGGCATGAAGTCTGAAACGGAAGTAAAGCCCTTATGGGAAGGCGGCGTGAACACGCACCCCCACTATATGATCGAACATACGAAGTATCCTAATATTGTGCTAAAAAGAGGCATCACCACTTCCAGCGAGCTCTGGGAATGGTACAATGGTGTCGCCCAAGGCAAAATAAAGCGTAAAAATGGCTCCATTATTCTTCACAACCAGGCAGGTACGGAGATGTGTCGATGGAATTTTTTTAGTGCTTTTCCTGTGAAATGGAACGGACCTGATTTGAATGCCAGCAGCGGTAACGTAGCTATCGAGTCGATCGAGCTGGTGCATGCCGGTTTGAAAACTATTTTCAAAAAATAATTGTGCTCAAACTCAGTAAATGCTTACGATGCTAGTTTTTCTGGAGAAAAACTTTTAGGGGGATTGTTTATGAAATCTCGACAATCGCATAAACCCCGAGTGAAGAGGACCAAGGGCATATTGCAGGTTTCTGCTGCTAGCAATAGTTCTGCAGGACGTGCAGCCAGGGAGTCTAAACAGTTTGCATCCGGCATTATGGGCAAATACGGATTTTGGCGTAACAACTATCTAGGGTTGTTAGCTCTTATTTTTAAACAAAAAGGAATTCTTACGGATAAAGAATTATCGGCCTTAACGGATTCGAATGATCAATCTTGGGTTATCCAGTTACAACTGCAGCTGCAAAGCTTGCAGCATCCCGAATCAGCACCGCTTATTACGAAAAAGCAAACGATTCGTCAGTTACAACAGTTGATTGCGAATAGTGGTTACAGGCTTCCTTCACGGACGACTGTTGATCATTTTTCAAGCAGCCAATCAGATTCACAATCGTCTCACCAACATATGCCAATGCTTGCTGACAAGCAGAGTAAGAAAAAAGGACGAAAAAGTAAAAAGAACGCGGAACAATCTGTAAATCAAATAAATCTTCAAGCTGCTGCAACTCATGAGCTTTTGGGTGAGAAGCAGGCGATGTCGCCAAAGAAATCAAATTCATTTAACTACGTTAATAAAGGGAATTCACCGTTAATCCAGCGGTCTATTCGGCAGATTACCGCTTCCATTGGGATGCTTTCTCATGCCCAAAGCAGTAACCCGAATCAACAATCGCACTCGGTGAATAGACCTCAACATACAAATTTACATACGCAGCGCTCAAACGTGCATAGAGCTGCACCTATGGATAATCATGTGCAAGTAGTCAAACATGTGGATGCTATTCGGCATACATCGCAATGGATAGAGCAGTTCCAAGAGGGGAAAGCGAGCGATGCTTTACCTGATGCCAAGGCTGGTCATTCTGCAATTGCTCCTTCTGTGGTATCTACAATTGGGATGCAGCCCTCTTATCAGCATGCTGCCAAGCTCTATTTAAATGGTGTTGGCCAAACACAAACGCTGCATGAGCAAAGACTTCCGCAGTATAATCACTCATTGCCTAAGCTTGGTGAGGGGCCTTTTTCGAAATCAGAAGCATCTGCTTCTGTGCATTTTATTAGGAGCTTACTTGTCAGAAATACGGCTAATGCCAGTGACGAGGAGTATGTTTCGCCAACTGCTCTATTGACGCCAATAGGCGAGCCGAAGAGTAATGGGAAACTAAATCGTAAAGAAGAAGCTTCAACTGCTAAAGGTTATCTTGCTGCTAGTCAGCAACCATTAGCTATTAATGCAGCGCGGTTGACTTCAACTTTACCTTTTGCTATGCATGCTTCCACATCAAGGGGAGCCCGGCAGAGTGTGCCGCATGTATGGCGTAAGACGAATGAGCAAGTAGAAGGTTTTGGACAAGAGCGACTAACAGATCAAGTGCATCAAGATGACTCTTTGGCTTTGGTGATAAGGCAAGAGCAAGTGGATCTAGTAGAGCGAATTCGCGAGCTAGAGCAGGAAAGAGTGCAAGTGCAAACGCAGGAACGATTGCAGGAGCGGGATCAGGGTAGCGAGCAAGGGCGAGAACGAGTGCAAGATCAGGTGCAAGATCAGGTAGAAGATCGAGTGCAAGGTCAGATGCAAGAACAAGTAGAAGATCGAGTGCGAGTGCGAGTACAGAAACAAGTAGAGGAACTTGTACAAAAGCAAGAACAAGAACAGTTGCAAGAACGGCTGCGAGGGCAAGAACAGGGAATATCGCAGGAATGGGATCGAGCCCAAGAGAATGAGCAGATTCAAGTGCATAATCAGGTGCAAAATCAAGCTCTGGATCAAAAACAGGATCAACTGGATCAGGTACAGGATCAAGCGATTCAAAAACCAAACCATGATCAAGTACAGAATCAAGTGCAGCTAGAAGAAAATAAACACCAATCAGTGCAGCTAGAGACAAACACTTCTGCGGGTCAAAAGCTTGAGATGGGGGCTGGGCAGCAGCGATTTTCGGAAGCTATCTCATTTGAAAATTGGGAAACTCGTTCAAGCACGCGTGAGGGTAGCAAGAGAAATCGAGGCTCGTCTATGATGGAACGCCTCATCAAGCTAGTTACTAAACAAGTTGCTGAGCAGGGTATTGGTGCAACTCCACGTGCAGCAGCTGCTTTTCCTTCCCAGATACATAGAAAACCTAGTGTGATGGAAAATGGACTAGACTCAGTTGTGAAAATTCAAAGCAATGAGAAATTGCTGAAGCAGTTGGTCCAACGACAAAAACATAGACAAAACTCTTCTAATGATTCATTTGTTGGGAGTATACATACAGTTCCACAAAATAAATTAAAGGTGATCTTCGATCATCAAACAATGACAACTCACATTCCGCGGATTATGCGGAGGGAGAATATCGTGCAAAGTAGTGCTGATAAGCCCCTTTCTATCGCGAGATCGGCTGCAAATCCGAGTCCCCGTGAGGGATACCGAGCTAGCTTGCAAGCCAGTTCTTTTTTACAAGATTCACAGCGTGTCCTCCGAGCTGCTTCGAAACCTGAAGAGCAAGATGAAACAAGCATGAAAACGGGGATGAATTTCCCAGTAGCTACGAGGTCAGCGATACTTAGGGACCGGACCTTAGATTCGCTGGGTGCTATGAAGCCGCTTGAGGGATACCGAGCTAGCTTGCAAGCCAGCTCGCGTATGCAGCTGCAAGAAGTTGGGCGTGTATTTCGCAAGCCGGCAGGGACCGAAGTAAATAGTGAGCTAAGGAAGCAACAATCTGCGACACAAGAGGGAGAAAAACAAACTCCCGTACGAAGCATACGCTCTACTCCAACTTTAGCTTCTGAACTAGCTGCAAAAATGGCCGAAACCAGTGTCAAAAAAATAGGAACAAATCTGAACTTTATATCAGAACTTAAAAGGAAAGCTTATTCTGAGAATCAACTTGAATTTGATGGTATTCGTGCTAGCCTGCCAACTAGTGCTGGTGCTCTTAAGCAGGAGGCTCGGCGGATTTTTCGGACTCCTGTTGAGTCAGCAGGTTCGGGACAGTTAGAAGAGGGCAGACAACAGGCAAAGTTGAACGAAGATAGATTCGGGACTAAGTCGCAGGAGGGCATACCCTCCCAAAGTTTAGCTTCTGAGATAGCTACAAAGGTAATTGAAAGCAGTTTGAAGAAGATTGGTCCTAGTCTTACTGTGAATGCAGGTCAAATAGGTGTACATCGCAGCTTCTCCCGTGATACTGAGTTATCAGAGCCAGCTTCCATTCGTGCCATTTGGAGGCAAGCTGAAAAAGGGCCGATAGATGAAACCGGAACGAATATAGAGGCAGTTAGGGGAACCATCCGAGAAAGAGCCAATAAAAAGGTTGGTAACACGCCTAGCAGCAAAGTTAGTAATGAAGTTAGTAACAAAATTAGTAATGACAATACAAGTGATGAAATAACGAACCATACCTCGCTGGAACTTGTTAGAGGAACCATAAGTCGGTCACCCGTGGACATGGTAAGAAGAACAGGCGGTCCGACGGGAATCGATCGAGTAAGAGAACAGCAAGCAGCGATACAAAGAAAGATCGATTCCGAGGTAATTACGACGATTCGAACAGGGATAGGCGAAGCCAGACAATCGATGACTCAAACGGGGACGGGGGAAGCAATGACCCGACAGATGACGAGTCGGGCAAGATCAGGAGAAGCCGGGCAAACAGCGGATGTTCGCACAGGTGCAAGAAAAACCAGTAAAACGTTGGATTATCGAGCAGCAGGCGAAGAGGTTGCTGGGCAGACGACGAGTCAGACCGGCCGAGCCGTTTGGCGCAGGGCGCAAGTCGAGCATGTTCAGAGACAAGTCACTGTCGATGAGAGCGAGCGCGAGCTGCAGGGAGGGAATGGTTCGGAGAATCAAGTGGAAGCTGGAGGCTTGCAGTCAGATTCAGCGGAACGAACCATCCGGGCTAGAGTGAGCGCGCTGGAAGAGGAGCGCGCTCAAGGGGTTGAGGCTGCTGCTTCGCTGGCAGCAGGTAGTGTCGGCGGCGCGCGTGCCGCGCATGCGCTGATAGCTCGCCAGCCCTTGAGCATGACACCGCGTGTCATGCCGATGCTGGCGAGCAGCGCAGGAGCGCTTCGCGCTGCTCCTGCGGGTAGAGCTGCGGCTTCGCCTGCCGCAGCGATGCACCACCTGCCCGCCCACGGGACGGTCAGCTTCATCCAGGCGGCTGCCATCGGCAGCGCAGCCGCAACAGCTACAGCTGGCGCTCAGCGCAGCGCCAGCATGACCCACAGCAGCAGCGGAAGCATGGCTGCTGCAACAAAGTCGCTGCCCAAGCAGGTGCAGCGGCAAGCACCAACCGGCGGCGTGCCGAACGTCGGCGATCCAAACCAAAGCGTGCCGATGACCATCAGCACGCAAGTGGCGAGGCAAATCTCCTTAGCCTCGCAACAGCAGCAAACCACGCTGGAGTACAAGCAAACTCCAACCGCAGAGATCAGCAGCGCGTTTGCCGAAGCGCCGCTGGAGATGGACTGGCTGCGCACCAAAGCAAGCGCAGACGAAGCACCTACCCCAGCAGCGCCGGTTCCTCAGGCGGCGCCGGAGTTAAGTGCGGAACAACTGCAGGAGCTGATAAAACAGCTCCCGCAGCTGGACATAGCCAAAATTGCGGACAAAGTGTACCGCGAGATTGAGAAAAAGATGAAGTTCGAGCGGCAGCGCCGAGGCATCTAATTATTTCCATCGTGAATCGTTAATAACGTTAAGTATATAGATAAAAGCAGAAAGGACAGACACCTATGGCGCTCAAGAAAGCAATGATTATCGTTCACAAGGGAAGCAAAACAGAAAATGTACAAGTGATGTTCAATCCGGGTGAATATAAATTAGACACGAATAACAGCTATTCTTGGAAAACAGTGCCGGGTCTGTCCATGCCCATCGCTCAATTTGTGAGCGGAGGGACAACGACACTGATCATGGATTTTTATTTTGACACCTACGAAAAAGGGACGGACGTTCGTCTGCTTACGAAGAAAATCTCAGGTCTTCTAGATGTCGAAAAGGAGATCCATGCACCGCCGCTTTGCAGGTTTGTTTGGGGTTCACTGGATTTCAAGGGAGTTGTTGTGGGTGTTAATCAGCACTTCACGATGTTTCTGGAAACCGGAGTTCCGGTTCGAGCCAAGCTTAGCGTGACCTTTAAATCCACGTTGAGCAAGAAAGACCAGCTTAAGCAGATTCCCCGCCATTCGTCCGACCGGACGAAGCTGAAGATGCTGAATCAAGGGGAACAGCTTTGGATGATTGCTGCAACGGAATATGAGGATCCAACCTTATGGCGAGAAATCGCCAAAGCCAATCAGATTGATAATCCAATGAAAGTCGCAACGGGGCGCCGCATTTCAGTCCCGAGGCTGGATTAAGCCGATGCCCTTAGAATTAGAAACGAGCTCTTTTCCCTATGACGACTTGGCCAAAAAGTACAAAGATTTTTATGCGCCGTCCTATCTAATTAGCGTAGATGGAACGAAAATATCGGACACGATTGCCATTGATATTCTTCGCGTTGAGACATCCATCGATGGAACCGCAGACTCCTTTTCATTTCGTATTGCGAATGCGTACGATATTACAAATAACGAGTTCCAGTGGCTGTCTACGTTCTCTTTAGGCAAAGCCATTGAGATCAGTTTAGGTTATGTAGACAAAATGACCGCTGTATTTTCGGGACATATTACATCGGTTGTTGTTGATTTCCCGGAAGAGGGTGCTCCTGGCCTCGTCGTGCGGGGAATGGACATTTCTTATCTCATGATGAAAGGGACTAAATCTCGCTCGTGGAATAAGAAGAAATACAGTGATGTTGTTGAGGAAATCGCCAAAACGTATGGCTTCAAAACACATATTGATGCAACGACGACGGAATTTCCTGCTCTTTCGCAGAGTCAGATTAATGACTATCACTTTATTCAAAATTTAGCTAATTTGGTTAACTATGATTTCTTTGTTGTGGGGAAGAACTTATATTTCCGTAAGCCGCTCACAGCGATGACAGCATTGATGACGCTAGAAATGGGGAAAACCCTCCGTAGCTTAATGATTGATATGAATTTAGCTGAGCAAATCACGGGTGTAACCGTTCGGGCATGGGATAATAAAGAGCTGAAAGTGATCGAAGGTAAATCAGCCAGCATAACGAAGCTGGGTTCAAATAGCAAGACGGGCAAGGATATCTTGGCATCTAAAGGTGATTTCGTCGAGCATATGTACACGAATGTGTCCTCGGTGGAAGAAGCGAAAAGCTATGCGAATGCGATCCTGAATCGCCGGGCAATGAAGCTGATTAGCGGTAACGGGGAATGTATTGGGATCCCAGAGATTCGCGCCGGCCGATACATCAAACTCAGTGGTGTTGGGAAATCATTCGACCAGCCTTACTATATTACCGGGGCTACACACATTTTTGACGATGAAGGCTATACAACACGGTTTCAGTTGGGAGGAAATGCGGTCTAATGTTTAAAACTCCCGATATTACCTTAGGTGGTGTGTCTGATTTTGCCAGTCAGAAATTTGGTGGCGTCATGGTCGCCATTGTAACGAATAACACCGATCCTGATAAAATGGGTCGAGTGAAGCTCAAGCTTTCCATGCAGGAAACGGAGACCGAAACGGATTGGGTCCGCATCGCGACGTTAATGGGCGGTAAGGAAATGGGCAGTCTCTTTATACCTGAGGTAGGGGATGAAGTCTTAGTCGCTTTCCATCTGGGAGAGCTGCGAATGCCTTTCGTCATCGGCACGCTGTGGAATCCGAAGAATAAGCCGCCTGCGCCCGCGGATAAAAATGATTTGCGCATGATTAAATCACGCTCCGGACATGAGCTCTCTTTTAACGATAAAAGCGGTGATGAGAGCATGAAGATTAAGACGAAAAAAGGCCAAATTATTGAGTTGAAGGATAAGGATGAGAGTATTTCGATCGCGGATTCAAGCGGGAATAACAAGATATTGATCAAGGGCGGCTCGGCCAATGAAATTTCGGTTGTGAGCCAAACCTCGAAGATCACCTTGAACGCCAAAGGCGAGGTCAGCATTGAGAGCACGAAGGAAATCAAAATCAAATCCACTCAAATCAGCATAGAAGCTTCTGCCACGATGGCCCTGAAGGCTGGGGCAACACTGGATCTGAAGTCCGACGGTATCATTAATATTAAAGGCAGTATGGTCAAAATCAATTAACGAGTGGAGCGTGACGAGGTGTCGGAAGCATTTTTGGGACGAGGCTGGAAATTCCCCATTCAGGTCGATCCTGCAACAGGGCGAATCCGAATGTCTGAGTATGAGGAAGACATCGCCGAAGCGATCCGTGTTATTCTGGGGACCACACAAGGGGAGCGGGTTATGCGCCCGAGCTTTGGATGTGGTGTTCAGGAATTTATCTTTGGATTAACGGACGATACAACGCTTCACTTGCTCCAAAGTAATATCGAGGAAGCCATTCGGAACTGGGAACCTAGGGTTCATGAAGTTGATGTACAAGCCATACCGGAAGCAGATGACCCTGCTAAGGTGATGATTCATATTTCTTATTTGGTACGTACGACCAATAACTTATTTAACCAGGTCTATCCGTTTTATTTATTTGAAGGATCGAAATAGAGAGGCTGGCTGCGGAAGCTATGACGATACGTACAGAGAGGAGGTGGAGCTGTGCAACCTCCCAAAATTGATTCCAGAGATTTACCCGATTTGATCGCGCAAATGAAGGAAATGGCGCCGTACTATACGCCGGAGTGGCGGTTCACGCCTGAAAATCCGGACCCGGGTTCCGCATTGTTCTTGATGTTTGCTGATATGTTTCAAGACAATATCAAACGGTTGAACCGAGTGCCTACGAAAAATTTGATATCGTTCCTCAACATGTTTGATGTGACGCTGCTTCCGGCACGTCCTGCTCGAAGTTACTTAACGTTTGCCCTTAACGAGGGTACGAAGGAGTCCGTGTTCATCTCGGCAGGCACGCAAGTCGCCGCTGCAGCAGAAGAAGGCAGTATCCTGTATGAGACAGCACGTAGTAGCTTGTTGACACCCGCGTTACTAACAGATGTATACATGACGAGCCGCAAACAGGATATGATCATTCGCATATCTGATGAGTTCGTCACGGCATCTCGGCAAGGATATGCAGCGCCGACGGCGCTTTTCCGTTTGCAGGATGGCGACAATTTGCAGGAGCATGCCATTTATTTGGAGCACAGCTCTCTTTTCACCGTGTATAATACGGCTCGTATTGAAATCGAATTCCGTAACTCGAAGCGACGTTTTGATGAACTTTCGATGTCCAACCAATTGGCGGATCCCGAGCTAACCGAGTGGCTGTATGCCACAGCGGAAGGCTGGAAGGCTTTTGACCACGTAGAGGCTAAGGGGAATCGGGTTATTTTAATGAAAGCAGTGGCAGGTGAGATTGCTCTGCGAGAAGTGAACGGGACATCCGGACGCTGGATACAATGCCGTTTAAAGCCGCTCATAAGCGGAGGTAAAACGCTGGCTGACAGCAAACTGTCCATGGACCATATTTCATTTAAAACGGATTATGTCGATACACTGGAAACAGGCGGCGTTCGGCCTGATCAGATGTTTTACAATGATATTGGTGCGGACCCATCGGGGTTTTATCCATTTGGTGATCAGTTTGCGCTTTATGGTTCTTTTTACATCGGGAGTCAGGAAGTATTTACGAAAAAAGACGGCGATATTAAGCTGAGCTTTGGGCTGCAAGCGATTCAGAATCGTTTTCAGCCGGAGCTGACGGAACAAGTCGATTGGAAAATGGTAATGAAAAAATCCAAGTTCGATAAGCCGCCAGTTACGCACGTCACCGTTATGGAGGTTGCTTGGGAGTATTGGAATGGGGCAACTTGGTTGCGTCTGGATGTGGGGAAGGAAGCAGAAAAGCTGTTTTATTATCCGCAGGAGCAGAGGGTGCGTAAAGAAATTAACTTCCGCTGTCCGGCTGATCTAGAAGCGACTTATGTGAACGGCAATGAAAACTGCTGGATCCGAGCGAGGATTTTACATATTGAGAATGCGTATGTGGCGCAAGCGATCTACCTTTCACCTTGGGTGGATGATGTATCCTTAACCTATCAGTATGATGATCGTTTGTACCCAGCCGAACGTTGTTTAGCGCTGAATAATACGGTGTTTGAGGATCGGACTCGGCATAGCCGTCAGTTGGAAGGCGGGTTTGAGCCCTTTCAACCGTTGGAGGGCCGTCATCCTGCCTTGCATCTTTCTTTTGATACACCGCCAGTTAAAGGCCCAATATCGATGTTCGTTTCGGTGAAACAGCAGCGTTTCTCGGAGCAGGACATGCCATTACTTGAATGGGAGTATTTGCGAACTGGTTTAATGCTGGGAAGCCATGCCGAATGGGCAGCACTCAAGGTTATCGATGATACGAACGGTTTGACCCAGAGTGGTACCGTGCAATTCGTTGGTCCATCTGATTTTGCAGGAGCGTCGTTGTTTGGAAAAGAAGGTTACTGGATTCGTGCTGTTAATCGTGATGATAAATATGATGATAGTTCCGGTCGGATACAAATTCCTACCATTCAGGGTCTCTACATGAATACGGTTCAAGTGCTTCAGCAGGAGACGATCATCGGGGAAATTCCCGATTCCAAAGGGCTGGAAGAAACGGAATACCAGCTAGCCAGAAGCGGTATTGTCTCCGAAGAGGTCTGGGTGGATGAGACGGAGTTTGTGACAGAAGAGGAAATCGCTGAGTACGAACGTGCAGGAGTGCCTCTTATGGAGATAAGTCGAGATTCCGAAGGGAATTTACTTCAACTTTGGGTTCGTTGGACAGCTGTTCGCCAGATGGCGGATTCGGGCAATCGAGATCGCCATTATATGATCGATCGTACGTTTGGACGTATTCGTGTAGGTGACGGTATCCATGGAATGCGTCCGCCAAAAGGTGGTCTGGAGCAGCTGAAGGTAACTTATCAAGTTACGTCAGGACAAATCGGAAACGTAGGGGCTCGGCAAATTAACCAGATGCAGGACTCTATTGCGTTTGTCGGTGAGGTTTATAACCCAGAACCATCGTCAGGCGGCTGCCAAGCTGAAAAGCTGGAGTCGGCCTTGCAGCGCGGACCAGAAATGCTAAAGCATCGTGATCGGGCTGTATCGTCCAAAGATTACGAATGGCTGGCACGTGAGGCTTATCCGAACATTGCAAAAGTCACATGTATTCCTAATCGTAACGCCTATATGCACAAAGAAATTGGGGCTATGACTTTAGTGGTACTGCCAAAAGAAGGGCAGAAGGGAAGCTCCTCGTTTCCAGAACTGAAGAAGCAGGTAGAGAGGTATATTCTACAGCGGGCTTCCAGCCTTGTTGCATTTCCGGAACGGCTTCAAGTGATTGAGCCGGTCTATATGGAAATTTCCGTTTCGGCGATCGTTGCAGTTGAGGGAATGGACGCTGTAGTAGCTACCGAAATTCAGGCTTTGGAGAAGTTGAACAGATTCCTCGATCCGCTAACCGGCAATTTCGACGGCAAAGGCTGGCAAATTGGTCAACAAATCCACCCTTCCGTTTTCTACGCGTTGTTGAAATCAATTCGAGTAATCAGTCATGTAGAGAAGCTTTATATGACCGTATACAAGATTGAAGACGCCGAGCGTACGGAACTCGACGTGAACCGCCTTCCGGCGCTCCCGCACGGGATCATTGTGAGCGGCAAGCATAAGGTTGTTGTGAACGCGTTGTAGTGAGGGAGTCGGGGATGGGGAAATGGAGTTTCGTAGAGTGGGGTTGGGGAACATCGGACCCCTAGACCCCCGGACCCCCTACTCCCCAGCAACAAGGGAAGTCAGTCTTGCTGACGAAGGGTTCTGGCAAATAAGAGTCTTTAAGGACTGCTATTTACTGCTTTTTGCCTAGATTTGTTGTAATAGAAGCCTTTAGAGACTCTTATTTCAGCGATATCAAATAACAAGAGGGGATTTATCAGAAATAAGAGCCTTTAGGGACTGCTAATTAGTAGCTCCAACGGAAAATAGCTATAATAGGAGCCTTTAGAGACTTCTATTTGGTTGGTTAGTGATATTCTACATCGCTAAAGTAGGAATAAATGAGCTAGTTGGTGGGTTAGCGATGTTGTATATCGTTAAAGTAGCTGATTGGTGGTTGTGAGAGAGAGTCGAGCAATTTTAGGGATGATTTACATCGCTAAAGTTGGAATAAATGAGCTAGTTGGTGGGTTAGCGATGTTTTATATCGTTAAAGTAGCTGATTAGTAGTTGAGAGAGAGAGTCGAGCAACCTTAACGATGTTTTACATCGCTAAATTAGGAATAAATGAGCTGGTTGGTGGGTTAGCGATGTTTTATATCGTTAAAGTAGCTGATTAATAGTTGAGAGAGAGAGTCGAGCAACCTTAACGATGTTTTACATCGCTAAAGTAGCTGATGAGTAGCTGAGAGAAAGAGTCGAGTAAACTTAACGATATTTTACATCGCTAAAGTAGGAATAAGCTAGTTGGTGGGGTAGCGATGTTGTATATCGTTAAAGTAGCTGATTGGTGGTTGTGAGAGAGAGTCGAGCAATTTTAGGGATGATTTACATCGTTAAAGTCGGAATAAATGAGCTAGTTGGTGGGTTAGCGATGTTTTATATCGTTAAAGTAGCTGATTAGTGGTTGTGAGAGAGAGTCGAGCAACCTTAACGATGTTTTACATCGCTAAAGTAGGRATWAATGAGCTAGTTGGYGGGTTAGCGATGTTTTATATCGTTAAAGTAGCTGATTAGTGGTTGTGAGAGAGTATCGAGCAACTTTAACGATGTTTTACATCGCTAAAGTAGGGATAATAGGCTAGTTGGTGGGWTAGCGATGTTTTATATCGTTAAAGTAGCTGATTATGGTTGAGAGAGAGTCGAGTAACCTTAACGATGTTTTGCATCGCTAAAGTAGGAATAAATGAGCTGGTTGATGGGTTAGCGATGTTTTACATCGCTAAAGTACGGATAAATGGGCTAGTTGGTTGGGATTAGTAATAATCGAAGGAGGTGAGCACAAGTGCTGCCTATACCTAATTTGGATGATCGTATGTTTGAACAGATGGTGCAGGAGGCTCGGAAGTCGATACCGAAGCTTTTTCCGGAGTGGACGGATGAGAATGAACATGACCCGGGGATTACGCTGCTGGAATTGATGTCATGGATGACGGAGATGCAGCAGTATTACTTAAACCGGGTGACGGAGCGCAGTGAACGGAAGTTTCTGAAGCTGCTTGGGATTAGCCCTCGTGAAGCCGTTTCTGCGGTTTGTGATGTAGCGTTTGCTGGTTTACAGCAGCAGCTTGTGCTCCCGAAGGGGACACCGCTGCAAGCGATGGACCAGCGGTTTGAGACACTAGACACGGTGCATCTTGTTCCATCCGAGCTTGAGAAAGTGCTAGTCCGTACGGAGACGGCGGCAGGTGATTTTACATCCAATAATCACGCTAAGATTGCTTATTATGCTTTCGGACCTGAAGCGCGTAAGGGCGCGCATTTGTATCTCGGTTTCGATAGAGCGCTGCCTGAGCAAATGGAGATCTCAATCTTCTTTAAGTTATTTGACCGCTATCCGGTAACGGTGGGTCATGGTGAAGATGGGAAAACGCCAATGATTTCGTCGGCTAAGGTGGCATGGACGTTCGCTGGGGCCGGGCAGCAGGGGCAAAGCGAAAGCTGGCTGCCGATCGAACAGATAAGCGACTCTACGGTTCATCTGTCGCAAAGTGGCGAGCTCCGGTTTCGGATCACGTCGGAGATGAAGCCAATGGCTCTTTACCCTGCGGATGATCGCAGCCGGTTTTGGATTTGCTGTACACTCGAGGAGGACGGATATGAGCTGTCTCCGAAGATTGAGAAGGTTAGTCTCAATGCGGTGAAGGCGGCTGAGCAGGAAACCTTCAGCGAAGTCACTGCTTTTGACAGCTCAGGTGAGCCTGACCAGAGCTTCGAGGTAAGCTCGTATCTCGCTTACAACGGCCTGCACACTGTGCAGGTGCAGGACGAGCAAGGGCATTGGCGCGACTGGCACATCGTCGCGGAGCTCGAGGACTGCGAGCCGGATGATCTCTGCTGCCAGCTGCAGCAGGACTCGGCTCTGCGCACTACCCGTCTGCGCTTCGGCGACGGGGTGAACGGGCGTATCCCGCCGCAGGGCCCGCAGCGGATACGGCTCATTGCCTACACGGCCGAGTTCGACTATGGCCGTTTTGTCGGGGGCAGCAAAGGTCTGCCCGGGCAGACCTTTGAAATCAGCCGCGGCCGGATGTACAAGCCCAGCAGCATGCTGCTGCAGGTTGGCTACCGGCCACGCGGAGAGCGAGACGTCGTTTGGGACGACTGGCAGTCCGTGGATGACTTCGACAATTCGAAGTCCACGGACAGGCATTACGTCTACGACGCTGCAGCAGGGACGATCCGCTTCGGCAATAATGAAGCGGGTCTCACTCCGCCCAAGTCCGTGGAACCGAACATTCGGTTCCTGGCGCTGCAAGCGGGCGGGGGCGTTCGAGGCAACGTGAAGGATGGCCTCGTGACCGGCTTCACGAATACCAAAGGCGTGCGTGTGACGAATCCGTTCCCGGCGAGAGGCGGCCTCGAAGCGGAGACGCTCACACAGGCGAAGCTTCGCGTGCGGCGCGAGCTTGATACGCCGACGCGGGCCGTGACTGGCGAGGACTACGAGGCGATCGCGAAGGCGACGCCGGGTCTGCGTGTCGCGCGTGTGAAGGCAATCCCGCTGTACAAGCTAGGTATGCGGGATTATCCAAAGGTCAAAGCGCCTGCACAGATGACCGTCGTGGTCGTCCCATACAGCGAAAGCGATAAGCCGAAAGCTGGCAAGGGCTTCTTGCAAACGATCAAGCAGCATCTAGATCGGCATCGTCTTTTGACCACAGAACTACATGTGATTCCCGCCGAATATATTAAAATAACGGTTCACGCTGTCGTGGTGATGGAACCCAAGCACAAAGATGAACAGCGCCGAATCATGCAAGAGCTCAGACTATTACTACAGCCGATGGATCATGGGCAAGGTTCAGAAGGCTGGCGTTTTGGGCGGACTGTCTATAAGGGCGATATTTATGGCGTTATTTCCCGGATTAAAGGGGTTGTCTATGTGCAGGACATTTGGATCGACGCTGAAGGTACAGGCTTCCACAAGGATGGTGCTGGCGACATTCATATCCCGCCTTATGCTTTGGTCTATTCCGGTGATCACGAAGTGGAAACCATTAGTCAGACGGATTTATAAGTCCTTATTTAGGAAAAGAGGTGTCGAACGATGCAGGATGGACAAACGTTTTTTTCACTTAACAAGCCGCTTGACTGGGAACAAGGATATGAAGCCAATATTCATATGCAGAGCGAAGGATTTTCGATTCAGCAGACAGAAAAATACAGCATTCACCGCATCGTTCGCACAGACGAGCTGGAAGGCATTCATCCTATTCAAGAGATGACGGTTGGGCCAGGTCGGAAGCTATTTTTGCTAGACGAGGCTTCGAATGTGTGGATTTATGATGATGAAAGTCGCCACCTCGAGTCGTTATTTCGTCAGGGTCATCAGTTGTTTAGTCATCAAGCGATGCTGGCTTCTATGTCAGATCTTCTGGTGATAGCAGATGCTCACGTTGAAAGCGAAAGAAGACTTGCGGTTTATTCGATTTCCAATGGACAGACCATGTGGGCCATCCATGATTGGGAAGGACTTGAATTATTTCCCCTCTCGGCTAATACGAGATTAACAACGTCAAATTCGCTTTACGTGGCGGTCCCTTTGGACATTGCGGTTGGTATGAATGGAAGTCCCGAAGTTCCTAAGGGCGGCCGGATCGGCATTATACAGTGGAACGCGGCAGGTGAAGTGGTACATGTGTATGAACATGAAACGCTCCGTCTGGAAGAAGCGGCTGAAATTACTGCACTTCGAGGACGTTATTACACCGCTGCTGCGGGTGGTAAATTAGTTCTATTGGATGCACAGCTCAGAACGGTAACGGTGTTCCATGAGGACGGTCGGGAGCCGTTTCATTTTAAGCTGGAGCAGGAAGGGCGCTTTGCCGGTATTTCCATTGATACGAATCATAATATCTATATAGGGGACAGCGGATACGCACAGCAAGAAGGAGTAACGGAGCGGTTTATACTAAAGTTTCGCGAGAATGGCGAGCAGTTTGATAAAGTAACGAGCTTTCGAGGGCGAACGGATAAATTGCTGCATGATGGGCGCAATCGGTTGTATGTTTTTGATCGGATAAGCGGTCAGATTAGCCTGCTTGATCTTCGTGCCCGAACGATGCTGCTTGAGGGGACTCAGCTTCCGGAGGCCGTCTATTTCTCAGCTGAGCTGGATACGACGGAGACGGAGACACAGTGGCATAAGATTCGTCTAGATGCCGATATTCCGGAGGAAACGCAGGTTCGTTTTTCCTATTTTACATCGGATGAAAGTGAAGGATTCATTGATGGCGAATACGTAAATTATACGGGCTATTTGACGGATCCAGGCATTCCAATTCGAGATAAGCTAGCTGCGACGCGAGACTTATGGTCTGAGCCCATCTTGAATCCGAAGGACGCTCTTCTGATGAATGCAAGAGGCCGATATCTATGGTTCAAAATCGAGCTGATTGGCAGCGAGCAAAAATCACCTTACATCCGAAAGCTTCGGGTCTACTTCCCAAGAACGTCACTGATTGCCTATTTGCCGCCGATTTATCAGCAGGATGAGGAGCATAGCCCTTTTCTGGAGCGGTTTCTGGCGATGTTCAGCACGTTCTTTGACGATATGGAGGATAAAATAGACCGTATTTCCTCTCATTTCGATCCGGATGCGGTATCCGGCACTTATCTGGAATGGTTGGGCCGCTGGCTGGCTATCACGGATCATGAGGCATGGGGTGAAACGAAGCTAAGATTGCTGATCAAACAGGCCCCTGAGCTTTATAAATTGCGGGGAACTCGCGAGGGCATGATGAACATGCTTAAGATTTACACAGGGTCTGAACCGTTTTTGTTGGAATATTTTCAATTTAAACAAATGCAGGAGACGTCGGAGCTGCGGCAGCTTTTTGCCCAGTTATATGGGGATAATCCTTATTGCTTCTGTATTATGCTAAAGCCTGAATTCGTTCAGACTGACGCACAGCGGCTAACGATCGAGCAAATCATCGAAGACCAAAAACCAGCTTATACGGAAGGCAAATTAATCGTTCTACAACCGTGGATGTACGCGGACATGCATACCTATCTGGGCATTAATACTTACTTATCAGAGCCAACCTTGTTAACGCTAGATCAGCGTTCGTCGATGCCTTACAATACGGTTCTGATTGATGTAGATCGCGATAAACGAATGGATATACATACTCGCTTGGAATTGGATTCCGAAATCGAATAAACGAAATGAGCCTTGGAAGGTGAGGGGATACTTATGAAAAAAACACGCTATTACCCGTTTGAGCGCAATCGGTATTTCTATGGAAAGCTGCTGACGGTAAGGGATTTCGAGTCTGAGCAAAAGTATTTCAACGATAAGCGCAGAATGATGAACCGTTTGCTGCATGGTTCGGGTGTACTTACGGGTCTGCAGGTTGTCGCGGTCGATGAAAAGTCAGTTTCTGTAGAGATGGGAGCTGCGATCGACGCGCTTGGCCGGGAAATTGTCGTGCCTTCTCCGATGACATTGAAGCTAGCGATGATGGATGGTTTCAGCAATAATCAGTATGCCAAGAACGTATACCTATGTATTGCCTATGACGAAAAGGAAAAAGAACCCGTTCACGCGGTCGCTAATTCTTCTATTCGTTCTGATGAAATTAATGACTATAATCGTGTGTTGGAAAGCTACCGCTTGTTTATCCGGGAGGATGCGCCTGATCCAGCCTCTCTGCCTTTGGCAAATCTATCCGATCAGACGGTCGTACTTTATCAAGATTCTGGGGTGCGCGTGCTTCAAACAACACCTCGTTATGTGAATCCAGGTCAGCTCTTCGAAATGAAGCTGCGCTTCGAGAAGACTCTTAAAGCAGGCAGACTGTCCTTTCAATATGAGCTGGCTGCTGAACGCGTAGAGGCGATTGAAGGAACAACCATTGTGTTCCAAGAGCCGCAGGATGGGCAAGAGAGCGAGTATGAAATGAAGGTGCTTTTGCGAGCGGATAGTACAGCGTCCGTGAAGGGTACGATTGGCGTACAGGTGAGTACAGCCGTTCTGAAGTTGGATGACAGGCAGTTGGAGCTGCAGACTCAAGCTGTTGGCGAAGTTCAGATTATTGGCGAATCCGTGCGGGAGCGGTTGATGTCGGACTTCGTGAAACAATCTTTGGAGACTTCTTTAGAAGCTCCGTCCGAGCCCTGTATTTATTTGGCTAAAATATGCCTTGTCCAAGTGGGACCAACCTATGTCATTGAAAGTGTCGAGCAAGTACCATTTGGCGAATACGTGTACAATTCCTCGGTCATGTATAGGCTTGGCAAAGCGAACGAGTACCGCGAAGAAACATCCGGTCAGTTCGTAACGAAGTCCAAAGTGAAAACCTTGGCGCCAGGACAGCCTCCGGAATTCAAGGTTAACTTCAATAAAGCGATTAGCGAGCTTTCATTCGATTTAAGCATTCCAGCCGGCGGCGGAAGCGGCATTGCAGGCATGCTGAGCGGCGTTGTGGACATTCCGATCGAGCCTTTCACAAAGATTGCTGTGTCCCCATTTGGAAGAGCGACCAAAAGCTTCTTCTCCGGTGAAATCGCACACGGACTCGGCGAGGGCAACGTGCTGATCATCACTAGCTTGGAAGAGAGCAGCGGTGAAGCTTTCTCCGAAATGCTATCCAGCGGGGACCGCGTATACGGCGGAGCCTCGGATGTGTTCAAGGGCAGCGAGTTTGAACCTGATGCGCCAGAAGTTAAGATTGGCACAATTGCCTATCCGCAAAAAGGCACATTCCGTATTGGTGTGAAGGTACAACAGACTTCTGAGCCGGGGAATGTACGTGTGCGTTGGTGGGCGTATAGCGCGGAAATGGCCAGTACTGCTCAAAGCGGCGCAAGTGGTGGCGTTGATTCACTAGATGAAGCACTGTCGGCTATGAGGGAAGCGGCATCTGCGGGCAGCGGGGCTGAGTAGGTAGTCCTTAATGAATTCCGCATATTCATACAAACTAAGAAAGCAGTTGTTGCAGAGTCTCCTCTGTTATAGCTGCCTTTTCTAATAGATTCCATTTACATCATGTATATATGGAGGAATTTCCAGTTATTGCAAGTATGAAGCCTTAGGGGTTCGATCCCCCTAAGGCTCCATAAAAAAACACGCCAAGTGAGGCGTGTTTTTTTGTGTTTGGTGGAGTCCATGTAGGAGGCGGTACGCTTAGATTCGCCGCAGTTCCTCTTTAACATATTGCATTAAAAGATTTTTGGATGATGAGGTATATTCAGTGTTGCGTAATTGCAGCAGGCCGACCGGGATGGATGAGTCCTTCAGTTCGACGTGTATTTTCACGACATTCGGGGGTAATGCTGTGGAATCGAGAACGGCTCCTACGGTAGGAATTTGCTGAACGAACCCGGGAATAGCCGAGATTTGACTCACCGTATATAGAAATGGAGTTTCGGTGTAATGGGAATATTGCTTAGATAACCGCAGGTAATACAAGCAGGTATTTCCCCCAACGATCATCGGGTAGTTAAGCAGTTCTTCAAAGGGTATTATATCGTTTCTTCCGGCCAAGGGATGGCTGTTCGCTACAATAAAGGAGATATTCTCGTTATATAGCGGTTCGAAGTGAAAAGAAGAAAGATCGGTAGGCTCTCCGCATATGGCAAAGTCCAATTGATTCTGGAGTACCGCGCGTGACAGGGAGTCGGTGTTCCCATTGACAAAGTGACACGATACTTTTGGTTTATGTTCCCGGAATCGTCGCAGTGAATTGGGTAGCACATGCTCTATCAACGATTCAAGCCCTCCGACGCGCAGGGAGCCGATCTCCTCTCTTTGCAAAGCTTTCGCTTGCTCAGTTACATGGTTCCAGTGCCCAATGAGCTTGTCAATTTCCGTGGCAAAAATTTGTCCAGAAGCCGTTAACTCCGCATCCCATCCTCGCTTGAATAGCTGGATGCCCAATTCCTTCTCCAATCGCTGGACTTGATTTGTAATCGTAGACTGAGCGTAATTCAATTTCACTGCCGCTTTGGTGAAGTTTCCTTCTTGAATAATGGCTTGAAACGTAGTTAGTTCCTTTAAGTCCATGGCATATCTCTCCATCGAATAAATTGAATTAATAAATCATTTTATTCAATTATACAAATAAAGAAGAGAGAAGTACAATTAGGGTATCTTGCTGAAGGAGTGATATTTGAATGCCATTAATCAGAGTAAGCTACTTGGAAAATCAATATGGGACACAGCAACTGCCCTTGATAAGCCGTGCGATTATGAGCGCTCTAATCCAGCATTTCAATGTGCCGGAAGACGATTACTTTCAAGTGTTCCATTCGCACAAAGCAAGCAAGTTTTATTATAGTCGGAATTACTTAAACATAGAGCGAAGTGACGGGCTGCTCTATATTCAAATCACGCTCAAATCCGGAAGAAGTACCGAGCAGAAAATAAGCTTTTACGGTAAGTTAGCTGACCTATTATCAAATACGCTTAACATGAGGAAAGAAGACGTATTCGTCGTGCTGGTCGATACGGAATTCGAGGACTGGACATTCGGTAACGGCGTTGCGCAAATGATTGAACGTCCAGACAACAAGGGGGAGGCATAAGAATGAAGCATCAAAAAATTGTATCAAACGCACGTGAATCGTTTGGGGATATTGCTCCTACTTTCGTGCGCTATTCGGAAGAAGTGCTCTTCGAGGACGTTTGGAGAAGAGAACAATTATCGCTTCGGGAACGTAGTCTCCTTACGATTTCAGTGCTAGTCGCCGGAGGACTTACAGGACAGCTTCCTTATCATCTCCGCCTAGCAAAAGAGAACGGTCTGACCGAAGAAGAACTGATCGAAGCGTTGACTCATCTCGCGTTTTACGCTGGATGGCCGCGTGCCGCATCCGCGATTCAAGTTGCGAAGGATGTATTCGAGGAAAACTCATAAAGACGGGATAAGGGGTGTGTAACTGCGGGAGCGCGCATCACTGGTAGCGATGCGTCAGGAGATCAGCCCTCGCGGACTGCCGCTTACGGTGGACATAGAAAAAATAACAAGTGAGCTATCATCTCGTTTATAAACTAACTTCTAATACATAATAGAACTCTGTAAACGTCAAAAAGCCCCCCCATCTTTTCAACAAGTTGGAGGGGCTTTTTGACGTTTGTAGAGAAGCATGGCATTTATATCTACCATAACGACACACAATCATGCCATATTTTTGTAGTGTGTGAGACTTGTCAACCGGATCAGGATCCCGTATTAGGTGCTGTGATTTGGCAACAACGAGCTGACTATCATTGACAATGTTTGCTTGTATACGGCATGAGCCGATTGTACATCTCCCAAGTGTCCACCCATGTAAAGATGAATAACGCCATGGAGCGAGGCCCAGACTATACGTACAACCGATTCCGTATCATACTGGCCGGGAATCAGTCCATGCTCTTGCGCATGGTTAATCACGGTTAATAATTGCCGCATGGCAGTTACGGTGCCATGCATGCTTTCCTCGTCAGGTTTGAAATTTCCAAAGGCTCCTCCGAACATCAGCTTATAATAGCCAGAGTAACGCTGCCCGAATTGCCAATAGGTTTCGCATAAATTTAGAAAATACTGTACTGGATTAGCAGTTTGCGGCGTCGCCTCGAATTCATAAGCGAGAAGCTTACACCCTTCCAGATACAACTGCTGAGCTAAGCCCTCTTTATTAACAAACAAGCTATAAATGATTTTTGTTGAGCAGTCCATTTTCTGCGCTACTTTTCGCACAGTAACGGCTTCTGGTCCCTCTTCTTGCAAGAGTGTTGCCGCAGCATCAACAACGAGCTTACGCAGATTTTCAGTATTTTGCAAACGAGCTTCTTGGTAGGTTTTCAACAATCGTGTGTTCGCAGTGGAAGAAGTATCTTGGTCATCGCTCATCATCTTCACCTTCGGTTATCGTGTTTTCGTCAGGAAACAAAGTTTCTGACTCATACCAGAAATTTTATATAGTTGTTGGGTAGTTGTCAATGTGACGTTGGATATTCAAAGATCATATTGACTTTTTAAAAACGAGTGGTTACAATGAATTCATTCAGAAACACTGTTACCGAAATTGAAGATTCTTAGCTTTCTTCGGAATCGGTGATTACTTCTAAGTATTTGGCAACATTGTTACTTAACTAAAACATTGTATCTAAAAGGAGGCTAACACTATGAAGATTCAAGGAAAATGGACGCTTGTCACTGGAGCTTCTTCCGGTATTGGAGAACAATTCGCGAGACAACTAGCCAAACAAGGCAGCCACTTGGTACTCGTGGCTCGATCAACGAATAAGCTTGAGAGCTTGGCAGAAGAGCTTAGAAAGAAGTATGGCATCAAAGCTGAGGTTATCTCAATGGATCTTGCGAAAGAGGGTGCACCCAGCGAGTTATATCGGCAATGTGAACTTTTGAAAGTGGATATCGAACTACTAATCAATAATGCAGGATTTGCTACACATGGTTTGTTCGAGCAAGTGTCAGGTGAGCGTCAACATGAAGAAGTTATGCTCAATGTCGCTGCTGTTGTAGATATGACGCACTTGTTCTTGCCAAACATGTTGCGAAAAAACTCAGGAGCAGTTATTAATGTGGCATCAACTGCTGGATTTCAGCCGCTTCCCTTTATGGCCGTATATGGGGCGACGAAAGCTTTCGTCTTATCGTTTACTCAAGCGTTATGGTGGGAAAACCGCGACCGAGGTATCAAATTCTTCGCACTTTGTCCCGGTTCGACGGACACCAGCTTCTTTAATGTTGTAGGAACGGATGATGCCTCTGTCGGAAAGAAAGATACGCCGGAAAGAGTCGTAGAGGTTGCCCTTCGTGCGTTGAAGGAAGGGAAGATATACGTCGTTCCGGGTGTGCAGAATTATATCGGGGCGCAGTTATCGCGATTCATAACACGCAAGCAAGGTCTTCGACTTGTTGGAGGCATGCTTCGTCCACGCGGAGGATCCGGCAATACTAATAATTATAAGAATACAAGTAATCAATCTGATCTTGCAGGGAGGACAATTCGATGAAAGCTATACAACTAACAAACGGCTTCGGCTTTGAGGAATTAAACATAACGGAACTAGACATACCAACGCCAGGCCCCCATGAGGTGCTGATCCGCATGAAAGCAGCTTCTCTCAATTACCGGGATCTAGTGATCCTCAGCGGATTAATGCCGATTGAAATCAAATTTCCCTTCATTCCATTATCAGACGGAGCGGGAGAAATTGTAGCCGTTGGCCAAGGAGTAACGAGGTTTCAGGTCGGAAATCGAGTAGCGGGTAATTTGCAACAGCGATTCATGGCCGGTAGTCCAAGAGCAGAAGTATTAAGAGACAGTCTAGGGGGTCCGTTGAACGGAGTAGCGGCTGAATATGTCGTTCTACATGAAGACGGAATTGTCCATATTCCCGATCACCTCACTTGGGAGGAGGCTGCCACCTTGCCGATCGCGGCATTAACAGCATGGAGCATGCTAATCGAATACGGTGGTTTGCAAGCGGGTGATACCGTGCTTCTGCAAGGAACAGGCGGTGTTTCCATCTTCGGGCTTCAATTCGCTCTTATGGCCGGAGCACGAGCGATCATCACATCGAGCAGCAACGACAAGCTGGAACGAGCAAAAGCTCTCGGTGCATGGCAAACGATCAACTATTCGGAAGTTCCCGATTGGGATATAGCAGTGTTAGAACTGACTGGCGGCGTCGATCATGTTCTAGATGTTGGAGGGGCGGCAACGATGACCAAATCCATAAATGCGCTTCGCATTGGAGGAACCTTGAGTATGGTCGGGTTCTTATCGGGCTTGACCATTCCGGAATATGATGTCACGGGCATCTTGCAGAAAGCCGCAACGGTTCGCGGCAGTCAAGTAGGCAACCGGGATCACTTTGAAAAGATGAATCGAGCGATTGCCCATCATCGTTTACATCCCGTCGTCGACCGTGTATTCCCTCTAGATCGAGTTGGCGAAGCATTCGCGCTCTTGGCCGAAGGAAAGCAATATTTCGGAAAAATCGTAGTCCAAATTTAAATCTCACTTAAAAGACATAGGAGGCACTCTAATGCCAAATCCACAAGTTCGTTCCGTTAAATCTCCAGAAGGCGTGAATCGTCCAAAACGCTCACCAAGTAAAATGCGCAGATTGGGGCTATCGCTGCTTGCTGTGCTCATTCTTGGAGTCATCGTTTTCTTACTTGTTCCTTCACCCATAGAACCGGTAAAATGGTTGGCGCCGACGGCTCCCTCTTTTCAGGAAGCGGGCCCTTGGAAACAGAACAACAAACTCAGCTCTGCTCAGCTTGTTACAGATGCCCCGCAATTCCCGGAATTCATTACATTCGATAAAGACGGCCAGCTATATACAGGAGATTCAGACGGGAAAATTTACAAGGTTCCTTTCGATGCAGAGGGCAATCCGCAAAAGGCCCAAGTGTTTGCAGACACCAAAGGAACGCCAAATGGGCTTAAATTCGACGCCAAAGGCGATTTGATCGTTACGGATATCAAGAGGGGATTGCTGTCTATAAACCCATCCGGGAGCATAGAGGTATTGGCGGATCAAGTGGACGGCAAGCCGATCTATTTAGCTAACGAGCTTGATATTGCCCGGGACGGCTCGATTTATTTTTCGGATACCTCGAACTATGGACGTGTGACATTCAGAGAAATTGCCGAGAACAAGCCGCATGGACGCTTGCTGAAGTACGATCCAATGACCAAACAGACGACCGTTCTGTTAGAAGGTCTCTATTTTGCGAACGGGGTTGCCTTGTCTGCGGATGAAGATTTCGTGCTTGTGGCGGAATCGTATCATTATCAGTTGACCAGATACTGGCTCAAGGGTCCCAAAAAGGGGACATCTGATATTTTTGCGGACAATCTCGCAGGCTTTCCAGATAACATTACGCGTGATGAACAAGGTCATTTCTGGGTCGGGATCTTCACGACTCGCCTTTCTTTTGCAGATCAGATGCATCGCAGCCCGTGGTTGGCCGGTTTCATGGCCAAAGTACCAGAGTCACTTCTTAGCGGTGCAAGCGCACCAGCGAAACATGGGCTTGCAGCGGAATTCAGCCCCCAGGGAGTACTTATTGGTAGCTGGCATGATCCGGAAGGTTCGCTGAATGGCGTAACGACGGCTGCAAGCCATAATGGATTTTTATATATAGGAACGGCACCTGGAGGCAGTAAAGGCGTTCATCGTGTGCTTTTAACAAAATAATATTGGAATCCGGCTAAAGGGCGATATCCCTCCATCGAAAAAGGAATTGTACATCCACTTGAAACAGGTGAGCAACAGAAAAAATGTGAATATAAAGAAAATGGTTAATAGGATTTCCTCATGTTTCTTAAGGCCACCCTTCGTGAGGTAGATAGGCTAAAGTGGTCACCAATGTTGTAAAATCTACAACAATTCACACGCCAAAAGGCTATTTGGCAAGCTGAAGTTGCAGTTTGTACAACATTTCTAACCCATTTGTCGCGAAATGGCCTAAATGGGGTTACATTGTTGTACATTATGCAACATCGAATGAGATTGGCGGGATTTAGGCAGAAATTATTGCACTTTTTACAACATCAATTCATTGTCATACCCAGAATTTGTCGACGCAATCAAGTAGGCCCATGCAACTGCGCATGGACCTATTTGATTCTGTCATTTAGTTATAACTATTCGATAAAGCAAAATTGATGAGGAATGAAATGGTTAGTCCGAGTGTGTACTTTTTATTTCGAAAGAGTTTTGGCGCAATAAAGGACTCCCCAGCTTGGGACGGCACCACGTACATGGGATGACAGTATGAAGAATAAGGTGTTCATCGGTTTTATCGCACTCATTCTCATGTCTCATTTGCATAAAGTGATTTTGGACAAGGGTTGTAAAAGAATATGACCATGAGAAAGCTACTGCTCAATGCTACTGATGCCTTGCCATATCCAATGTCGCATGACCCAAAATCTTTTTGATAGGCGTGTGAAAAGCAACCAAAACTTGTGGAGATTTTGTATAGTTCCTTTTGTTATGATCATACCATTTGAAAGAGAAATGGATTTTGTTGAGATATGGGAGATATGGAGCTTTGGTTCCATATTTCCATAATGGGACAGCGCTGAGGGGCAGTCCTTTTCTTATGTTTCTTCGAATCCTATTTACTTATCTTCGTTGGAGAGAGTGTGTGTATTTGATCATGACAAACGACCATGAATTTGCAAACATCATTAAAGAATCGCTATTGAATCAGTGTTTTATTCATATTTGGTATTTTGACGGGATGAACAATCATGAACTGACGGGGCTGGCGACTATGATTGATCAGCAACTCCGAAGTGTCAAAATAAGCCATACAGAAGGAATGGAATGGATTTCGTTGGACGATATCCTTCACATCCGCTTTCAGTCTGACGGAACACGATCTTGAATAATTTCTGTACGAGAGCTATTTACGTTGAACTTTATTTAGAGATTATTAATATTTATATTTTTACTTCTAATTTATATAGTGTCCTGCTCTACTTGTGTGAAAACAGCATGCAAAAGCAATTGTAGAGATTTTGTAGAGTTCCTTTTGTTATGATCACAGATGTCGAATGGACATGGATTTTATCGATATATGGGGGGTTGAGGTGGTTTTGATTCCCTATGGGACAGGAGTGACGTATAAAGAGAGGAATAGAATAAGAACAATCGTTTTACTGATGCAGGGTACAACATCCGTACAGGATTACCTACGTAAGAAGCAAAATAACTCAAGCGAGAGCAGGGTAGGAGTGAACAAAAGATGAAAATAAAAAATCGAAGAATGTTATCTGTTCTAATGGCAATCGTTATGGTATTAACGATGATGCCTTTTCATCCGTTAGAAGTAGGAGCAGCGGTAACACCAACACTTGATCTCGGTACTCCGGTTAGATCATCCGCAATAAACTATCAGCTGTCAAATGCTGCGTTTGGAAGATCAGATGTCGTTGATGCTGGGGGCGGATACTTTACTGTGGCGGTAAGTAATGGCTCAACTGCTGTTGGGACTGTTCCAAGCAGTATTACCGAGTTGACTAGTGGCATAACAATTAGTGGTCGTGTTACTGACCAATCTACATCGACAAATAGAGTGTTCAATTTTTCAGGCGCCGCTACTTATGAAGACATTCGAGCTGCGATTCGAAATATGACATTTACACAAGCTGCAGGTCAAACCCAAAGTGTCACAGTCAATGTAACGCCAGGAGCGCCATTGTCCAATGGAAAAACATCTGTGCGTACCTACAATAGTCGCCATTTTGTATATGTGGCAAGACAGACTACCATGACTTTTTATGATGCTGTGACTACTGCAACGAACAATAATGGACATCTCGTAGAGCCAGCAGCAGGCGATGCAGGTGCTGGAGAAATGTTGGCGATTGCCAGTATGTTTAAAGAATTTAAGAGTTCCTTTATGACAATTTCAGGAACCCAGTGGAACTTTATAAGCTTTATTGGCGCTACTAAAACTGCATCACCTAGTTGGAGCACTTCTAATAATGATAGTCTGACACATTATGTATCGAACATCGGTCAGCATACAAATCTTGAGACCTCGAATTATAATGTGCCTAATGGACCCATCACCCATATTACACTTCTGCTAGACACCAATAATACTAAAGTAGGTTACTTAGGCGTAACTGATGTACACGGTAGCGGTACATTTAAAGATCCGGGAGTTATTGTCGAGTATAATCTCGGTGTCATTAACATCATCACTGCCACCAAAGATGTTCCAAGTGTTGGGATCGATAGTGTAACAGCAGCCGTTTATAAGAGTGTAACTGCTTCCGTTTATAACGGCTCCAGCACAATAACGGCAACCCCTCTGAATGCAAATACGGTTATGGCAGTTACATATGCAAACGGGGACCCAGTTACAGGACTCAGAGCATTTGACCAAAGTGGCAATGAAATTACTGCCGGTGTAAACGGTTGGTATCCAAGCAACGGAAACCCGATTGTATTTCTGCCTGTATTGCCGGGTGGAACTTACAAAGTAGTTGCTACATCGACATTCGGTGCAGGTGCAGTAACTCCAAGTACGGCTACTGTGACACGAGATATTACATTGCCAACAGTAAGTAATAACGTTGCAGCAGGAAAAGATTCGGGACATCCCGGTAAAACAACCATTACTGTAGATCCATCCTCAACTTTGGCTAAATATGCTGTAGCCGATGAGAATGGTAATGTGGTAAGTGGTTGGAAAACAGGCACAGGTTCAGATTTAACTTTTGATAACCTTAACCCAGGTACCAGATATCAAATTGTGACGGTTCCTGCCGATACGACCGATCCGCTTCCTACAGCAAACGTAAGCGGTACACGAGTCTTGACGCCAGTCGCGCCAGTGGATGTAAAAAATATCTTGAGAATGCCAACAAGCACCGCCGGCAGCGACCTGATTCAAATTAACAATACTGTACCTGCAATCCAGTATGCGCTTATAGATAAGAGTACAGGCAAATATGTTGATGTAAATGGCAATCTGTCTTCTGAACCTGTTTGGATAAGCGGAAACGGAAGTACATTAACCTTCCAACCTGTTGATGCTGCGAAAACTTATCAAGTCTTAGCCCGGCCGATACCGGCAGTAGGTGAGATTTCGCCGATGCCAACAAGCGGAACGGATGTACCTCCATATCAAAAAGCAAACATTTCCGGCGGAATGATGTATGAAGATTCAACCTATCCTACACAAGCTACAATCACTGTGGCTGGCGTTACGGGCAGCATAAATAAAAATACTGGCAAATACGCTGTAAACGATGTACCGGTAGGAGTTTATCCAGCAAGTATTACGATTACGAACCCTGACAACGCATCACTTAACGCAACATTTACGGCTACGGCTACCGTAGATGACAAAGGCAATGTCACCTTTGGACCATTTACGTCAATTGTTGGAACACCTGCGGGAATGAGCGTTACAAGCGATGAAAAGGGAAACATTATTGTGCATCCTTCTACTGCTGTTTCAAAGGTAGCCAGTGATATGACAGCTGCTATCCATACGAATACTTTAGAGGCTTTACAAGCAGCACATGATGAATTTACGGCTCTCACTCCGGAAGAACAATTGCAAATAAGCAGAACAACGGTAGAGAATGTATCCAATGCGATATTAAATTTGCTGCAGGCTTCATTAAAGATTAGCAGTGCCGTAAGCGGTGTTGCAAACCCTGCTGCCACAAGAAATCAATTGGATAATCAAAAGGGTATGCTGCTTACGCCTGCAGAAATTGCTCAAGTACTGAACGGTCAATCTTTGAATGTCACTCTTAATCTGAATGCGACGGATGTGTCTACTAGCACAACTCCAGGAGTATCAGCTGACAAGAGCTTAATTGAAGCCCGCGTTGCCTCAAGTGCGGCTATCATTGGCTTTATGTATGATATTAACATTACCAAAAAAGTGGATGAACTAAACAGCAGTGGCACAGTGATTACTCCAGGCACACCACAGCTTGTACCTGTAGTACCGTTGCCGATTAGTATTACACTACCTATTCCGACAAACTTGTTGGGATATAAGTATTTCGCTATTGTGAGAGTTCATAATGGCGTTGCGGAATTCATACCAGCCTCTGTCAATGGAACAACCGTAACGTTCTCCTCAACCAAGTTTTCGACTTATGCTTTGGTTTACTCCAACCAAATGATATTTGCGGATAACTTGCCGGGTACAGGACCTTCACAGCCATCAACGGATGGAGGAAGCGGAGGCGGAGGCTTCGTCAGCCCCACCATCACGATTGATAGTGTGACAGGTGGAAAAGTAACCGTAGACAATAATAAAGTTACATCCGGTACCAAAGTGACCATTACTGTCACTCCTGATACTGGATATTCATTGGACAAGCTAACGATTACAGATGATAAAGGCAATGCAATCAACTATACAGACAATGGTGACGGTACTTACACGTATGTCCAACCGAGCGGCACAGTTAAGATTAACGCAACGTTTAAAGCTTTAGACAAGGCGCCAACGTCGGCTGCCGATACGGGAGTATTCAAATTGCTCAATACGAAGGATCATTTTGTATACTTAAACGGTTATGAAGATGGAACCTTTAGGTCTAACGCCTCAGTAACCCGTGCTGAAGTCGCTCAGATGTTCTATAATCTTCTAAAAAATCAGGATGTAAATACTACTGGAATGCACTTTGCTGATGTACCTGAGAAAGCTTGGTATGCAAAAGCTGTGAACACCTTAGCTAGCCTCGGTATTATTAACGGCTATAAAGATGGCTCTTTCGCACCTAATAAGGCTATCACTCGCGCAGAGTTTACAATCATTGCAGTAAACTTTTCGAATAAAGCTGCAGGCAAGAAGAACTTTACAGATGTATCTAATACCCATTGGGCATATGCCAGCATAGCAACTTCAGCGGAATACGGCTGGGTAAACGGTTATCCGGACGGTGCTTTTGAACCGGATAAGACCATCACTCGTGCAGAGACAGCTACGATTGCAAACAGAATGCTTAATCGTCAGCCTGACAAGAAAGCCATCGATGCGTCCACCAGTATCAAAGTTTTCAAAGACCTTTCAAATGGCTACTGGGCATACTATGACATTATGGAAGCAACCAATGCCCATCAATACGAGAAATCAAACGGTATGGAAATTTGGGTACCGTAACAAAACGCCATTGATTAAATAAGTTCAAAACGAGAAAGCCCGCCAATGTTTCGTATATTGGCGGGCTTTCTTTACATTCCAGACTTTATTATCTGATTACGGCACAAGGAATTGACGCAGTTCTTGTCGAAAATATGAACTCCAGCATTTGCAAGCAGATGGTGGAGTTGCTCGGCGAAACGTTGGGAGTGAGCTTCTTTATGATATGGATAAAAAACAAAAACGCCCTGAAATATGCGGCCACGTTCATCCTGTTTCTTTTCATACTTCTCGGCATCCGGTGGTTTTGGTCCGGTTTTTTTCTTACGCCTGAACATCCTCGAGCGGTTCAAGGTGTGCTCGATCTGCGTGGCTGGGACTTCGCGAAATCCCATTCCATTACGCTGAAAGGCGAGTGGGAGTTTTATCCGGAAGCGTTCATCACGCATGAAGACAAGGGCCGGGAATATCCTGGCAAGCGTTACATACAGGTTCCGGGAGATTGGCGAAGCGCTTTGCCGCCCGGGTCAAAGTCATCTTTCGGATACGGGACGTACCGACTGCGCATTCTTGTCAGTCCTTTTCTGCAGCAGTCTTTCGAATTCTGGATTCAGGAAATTCAAGCCTCTTCAACTGTTGAATTCAACGGTCAGTTAGCAGGAGTCGGCCAACCGACTGAGCAAGCGAAAACGTATACGCCCCGCCGGATTTCTTATACCCCGCTCTATAAGGCGAACGGAGTGAGTGAGATCGAGCTTCTTGTACGCGTTGCCAATTTCGAAAATCCGTTAAATGGCGGCATTGTCAGGGACATCCGCTTCGGGTCGGATGCAGCCGTTGATACCGAACGCTGGAGCTCCATTGGCTTTCAGGTTGTGACATTCATGATACTGATGTTGCATGGCTTGTACGCCTTAATGCTATACGTGTTCAATCGGCAAAAATCGTTTCTTATCTTCTTCATGCTGCTTCTGGTCTCCGGTCTTTCGATTATGTCCGATAACGACAGCCTGCTGTTTGTATCCATGCCATTCATCAGCTATGCATGGGCGCTGAAAATCAAGTTGCTCTCGTACACGTCGGTCCCCTTTTTTTTCCTGCTGATGGTTGCAATATTTGCCAAGCTCCGAACTAACACGGTTTTGTTTCGTGCGTACGCCGTCGTTTTCGTGCTTTATTCGGTGTTTGTGGTGGTCATGCCGCCGCCGCTCATTTACTATTCGATCGAAATTAAAATATTCAGGCTGCTTTATTGGTTCCCATTGGCTTGGGTCATCTATCTGATCTGCAAAATGATAGCCAGAAAACAGCCTGGTGCCGCCTTTCTGCTGCTTGCCGCTACGAGTATATTATCCAGCTCCGCATGGGGATTGCTTAATCCTCGCTCGGTAATAACGAACGTCTACTACCCGTTTGACGTGCTGGCGGCTATCGTCAGTTTTTCCGCTTACTGGTTTAAACAGTACTTCCGCAACTCTGAAGAAAACGCTAAGCTGAACGAGCAGTTAAGGATGGCAGACAAATTGAAGGACGATTTCCTGGCCAACACATCACATGAATTGCGCAATCCGCTGCACGGGATACTGAATATGGCGCAAACGGTACTTGACAGCGAAAAACATGCGCTGAGCGATAAGAGCGCCAAAAATTTGGAATTGATGATCATCGTCGGCCGGCGCATGTCGTTTATGTTAAATGACCTGCTCGATTTGACGCGTCTCAAGGAGGGGATCGTCCGCCTGCATCTGCAAAGTGTTCAGTTGCAAGCGGTCGCTTCCGGCGTATTCGACATGGTTCGTTTCATGACCGAAGGTAAACCGATCCGGCTCGTCAGCGAGATTCCGAACGAGTTTCCTTCTGTGATGGCCGACGAAAACCGGTTCGTTCAAATTGTATTCAATCTGGTTCACAATGCGGTCAAATTTACTAACGAAGGGACAATCACCATCCGGGCGGCCGTTAAGGGCGGGAAAGCGTACATTAGCGTTGCGGATACAGGCGTAGGCATGGACGCGGAAACGCTGCAAAGAATCTTTAAGCCCTACGAGCAAGGCGACACTGGCATGACGGCGGCTCCAGGCGGCGGCATCGGACTCGGGCTGGGCATTTGCAAGCAGCTAGTAGAGCTGCACGGCGAAGCGTTAGAGGTCATCTCCACGCCCGGTGAAGGCACAGTATTCACGTTTTCTTTGGCGCAGTCCGATTCGCCGTTCGTTCAATCGGAAATGGAGGCTGCGCCGATTCTATTGTCCACTTATATGGAAACAGGCGCTGCCGGCTCGAACATTCAATACGGCGAAGATACGAAGACGCCAAATTCCAGATCTACGGATAGACCGATCGTATTGGCTGTGGACGACGATTCGTTTAACCTGAAAGTATTGGGGGACATTTTAACTGCGAAAGGCTTCGATATCGTTGCAGTTACGAGCGGCAAAGAAGCGTTGTCCCAACTGAATTCAAGAGTGTGGGATTTGGTTATTACCGACGTCATGATGCCTCACATGTCGGGATATGAGTTAACGCACGCGATCCGCGAGCGCTTTTCGAGTTCGGAACTGCCCATTCTGCTTCTGACCGCACGCAACAATTCTGAAGATATTGCCGCGGGATTTTTGGCAGGCGCCAACGATTACGTTGTAAAACCTGCGGATACGATGGAGTTAATAGCCCGGGTAAGGGCATTAACCGATGTGCACCGTTCGATGCGTGAACGGCTGCGTATGGAAGCGGCATGGCTGCAAGCGCAAATACAGCCGCATTTTTTATTCAATGCACTCAATGCGATAGCGGCGCTCAGCGACATCAATCTGAACAGAATGCGCCTTCTGCTGGACGAGTTCGGAAATTATTTGCGATCCAGCTTCAACTTTCAAAATTCCGAGCAGCTTGTTTCGCTTGAACAGGAGCTTGCTCTCGTCCGTTCCTATTTGTATATCGAGAATGAACGTTTCAACGGTAATTTGGATATTGTATGGGAAATTGATGTGGGAATGAGGCTGAAGATTCCTCCGCTTTCCATCCAGCCTCTCGTGGAAAACGCAGTACGGCACGGTATAACGAGGCGTTCGTCGGGAGGAAAGATCCTTATTCAAATCACCGAATATGAAAACCGTTCAGAAGCAACCATTACCGATAACGGTGTTGGAATGGATGAAGAAACGGTGAAAGGATTATTGCGCACACATTCGGGCAGCAGGCAAGGAGTTGGTCTGCGCAATATTGATCGGCGGCTGAAACAAATGTATGGGAATGGATTGCAAATTCAGAGTTATCCGGAGCAAGGTACGACCGTTTCCTTTGTCATGCCGAAGTGAAGTGTGAGGAGTATCAAGCTTTAGCGTTTGCAGGCTGTTGGCTTGGAGAGAGGCGAACGATGTGATTGCCTTCCTCCTCAAAGCCAAGTGTGCACCTCAAGATCTACTTTGAAAATGGCTCGAACGAGCTGTAGCGAAGCATTGTTAGGGGCGCCGCGCAGCGGCATGGATAGTTACCAAAGTTTCTGTTTCGATGTCCTCCTTCGTCACTCTCATTGTGTCATGGGAAATTTCATTCTCGATTAATTCGAACCAGTCTACAAGCTTGTCGGTCAAGCCGATCTGCAGCTCTTTGGAAAACAGATGATTCAGCTTACGGAAGTGCTTCTCCGCTTCTTTGCGCCGTCCGCTTGCCGTATAAAGCTTCATCAGCGCAAGTCCGTTGTCTTCGTTATACGGATCCGCATCCTGAATCCGTTCGTACATCGCGAGCGCTTCCTCCAGCAATCCGGCTTTCTCATAGAATCGGGCTATCGAACTGGCGTTCTTATACCATAGCTTCCGTAGTCTTTCGCGCTCGGTCTCCGCCCATCCAAACCCGTACTCCTGAAAATAGTCCCCTTCATAAAGCTCAAGCAGCCGCAGCAGCTCGGAATGACTGTCGGCCAAATTTCCTCCGCTCGCCTGCCGCAAACCGTTCTCCCATTCATCCACGTCAATCCGAATGCGGCTTGTGTCCAGCACGTAGCCTTCCTGAATAGTCAGATTGCGGATGGGGATATCGATGACCATTTGCTTCAAGCATTGTCTGATGTGATAAATCGATGTGTACAGTTGACTCGTCGCCTGTTTCACGTCAAGCTCCGGCCACAGCAGCTCCAGAAGCGTTTCCTTGAGGACGATATTGCCGCGATGGTGCAGCAGATAAGCAAACAGCTCTTGCGTTTTTGTCGTCCGCCATTTCGGAATTTCCGGAGACCCGCTGCTGTTCTGAAAACGGAGAGATCGAAAACAGAGAACACGGGAAGGCGCCGTTGATTGGATGTCTTCTTGTTTATGCAATCTTCTTTGCATTAGTCGCTTTATCGTATGATCCAAACGAGCTTGATGCAGCGGCTTAAGCAAATAATCGACCGCATCCAGTTCGAACGCTTGGATAGCATATTCGTTATATGCCGTTACAAACACAATATCGATTCCCGGGCAACCCGCCTGTGCCAATTCCACTGCATCAATGCCCGACAGCTCCGGTAAATGAATATCGAAAAATATGACGTCCGGCTGAAGTTCCGGCATTCGCGCAATAGCCTCTCGCGCATTCTGAAACGAGCCGACTACCGAAATTAAGGAATACCCAGATAGCATTCGCCGAATCTGATTTAGCACCAGTACTTCGTCATCCACCAATATAATCTTCATGTATTTCACGCTCCATAAAAATGTATTACATTATTTTTCAGTGCCATTTGACCCGTTATACCAATACTATCGGGATTTTGGCAATGGATGATTAGAGCTTGTCCGAACAAGCCAGGTGCTGCTGCGGAAAAAAACTCTGTCATTGGCTAGTTAAAAAGGGAACGGCCCATGCCCATCAAGCTAAGAATGGAATTAAGAAGGCCCATGCAATTACGCATGGGCCTTCTTAATTCCGTCGATTCCTTCTAAATATTCGATAAAGCAGCTGCTTCGGACTCCTTCAAGACCATAGTCTTCTTAAGCGTCTGTCTGCCAAACGAGACATAGTAAATCGCAAGAATAACCAGTTGCAATGCGGCTAGAACGAAGCAGATATTGCTGAAAATAAAGCCGGATGAATAGTTGTATAAGGGATTCCAGTTTGGAATGCCTTGTGACCCAAGATCAACGATTCTACTGTATACGCCGATAGCGATCCCTTGCGAAATGAAGTTGACCATCGCCAGCATGCCCATCCCGACGCCAACTTGTTCCATAGGCAAGGTTCTTGAAACCGAATTGGAAATCGCAATGACAATGAAAGATTGCCCGACGTTGCCAAGAATCAGAAAAACAGCAATAAACAAGGGAGAACCTCCAGTAAAAGTGGAGAGTAAAATAAAGCAAGCCAGCAGTAAACTTGATGCTACGTAAACGACGAACGAGTTGCCTTTTAGATCCGCGAGTCTACCGCCTCTACGTCCAAATACGGCGGAAGCAACGGCTGCAGGGACCATTGCGAAGCCGATCCAGACGGATGGCAACTTCTGAATATTTGCTAATAGCAGAGGGCTGAGTACATAGAGCGAGCAGCAAGTGCCGTTGATGAGAAATGAAATGGTCAGTCCGAGTGTGTACTTTTGATTTCGAAAGAGTTTTGGTGCAATAAAGGGCTCCCCAGCCGTGCAAATTCGAGCAATGAATAACCCTAAAGTGAGTAAGCCGCCTAACAAAAGCCAAATTCCCTTCGTAACACTCAGCAGGAATAAGGCTATTGTGATGGCTAACAGACTCCCGCCAATCCAGTCAAATTTCCCTGTTGTCCCAAGCTGTTCATTTCCAAGATACTTGCGGTAAAAAGGGAGGGTAGCCAATATAAGTAAAGGTACAGCAAATAACCAGCGCCAGTGTACCGTGCTAACGATTAAAGCAGCAACTACAGGCCCGAGTGCATTACCAAAAGCCAAGCCTACCGCAGTCATACCCAGAGCTGCACCTCTGCGCTCCGGAGCGAAATAACGCAAGGGGATGATCATCGCAATCGCCGGAATAACCGCAGCACCGGATGCTTGCAGACATCTGCCGACTAGAGCCATTGCGAATGTTTGTGAGGTCAGCCCGATGAGAGACCCGGCCGTAAATAATAGGAGTCCGAAGGTAACCAAACTTTTCAGCTTATAGCGGTCTGCCAGCTTTCCATAGGTGACTGCACCAATTGCATAGATTAGAATGTAGGCAGAAGAGAGCCAGCTGACCTGGGAAATCGTAAGGGAAAAGTCTTCACTAATCTTGGGCAAGACGATGTTGAACATGATGCCGCTCATCATGGATATAATCAGGGTGAACATCAAAACACGCATTAATTTGTCGCCGGCTTGCTGAGGTTCTTGGCTTTGGAGACTCATAAGTTGCACATCCTTTTTTTAAAATTTGACTGTCAGTACTGACTGTCATCTGGTTTGTAAAAAAACTAGGGTTGTAAGGCCCTAGCAAAAATCTTTACGCTCTCTTGAATAAATGGCTCCAATGAAATGGTGGCGTAATTCTTATGGTTATCGAGATCGTTCATGAACGCCCCGAAATTCATCATCATAAAGGAGAAGGCGTGCATCTCCGGATTCGTTGGAATCATTTTGCCTTTCTCGGACATTGTGATGAAATAATTCGTTAAGATGTCCAGCAATTGCAGAGGATGCTTATGCGTACGCTCGCGGAATCCGGGCAGTTGGCCTTCTTCTTTGAGACTGATCTGGATCAATTTGCGATTACGGTTCATAATCTCATGGTAGGTTTTACTAACCAGGAGCAGATCCTCTTCCAGATCCCACACGAGCTTTTCACTAAACAGCTTCTTCATCTCTTCGGCATAATGATAGCGGTCAAATGCGGCTTCGAGAAGCTTCTGTTTACTGCCGAATTGACGAAACAAGGTCTTCTCACTAAGACCTGCTTCCGTTGCAATTTCAAGGGTGGTTACCCCATTGTAGCCTTTAGCCGCGATCAAATTGAGTGCCGCCAAGAGAAGTCTATCGCTGCTTCCCAGCTTGTTGCTGTCCATGTTATTATCCCTCTTCCACAATAATGTCAGTACTCACTGACATTATAATAGACTGGATATGGAATAAAGTCAATGTGTGTATATCCTGCTTAGCCAAAAAAGCTAATGATCAGAATGCCGATCAAGATAAGAATCGAGCAAATAATTCGTAGTGTGCCTTGCTTTTCTTTGAGCACAACAATGCCCAGAATCGTAGCAAAGACAGTGCCAATCTCACGAATTGGTGAGATATGGGCGACAGGAGCATATTTCATGGCGAACAAAAATAACAAATAGGATCCGGGATTGAGGATCGCACCCAGTAAAATGATCTTGGCATTCAGCTTCCATTCGACGCGAAGTTGTTTAGAAGCGAGTACAATCGGCGTCAGCGCAGCCATGAACCCGATATTCGTAACCTCCAATAAAGAGATAGCTGAGACATGCTGAAGGTTGATGCGATCAACAAAAACGTAGCATGTCGTACATAGGCCGACACTAAGGGCCATAAGGAACGGTTTAACAGATCCGGCGGATGCCTTATTACGGGTGAAAATACCGCTAAGCCAGATGAAACCAAAGACCATGCAGAGCAGGCCTATCCAACCATAAATTGATAAGGATTCACGAAGGAACAAGACGCTGCCAATGGGAATGAAGAGCGTGCTGGTGCCTCGCATAATCGGATACACCTGGGACAGGTCGCCCATATTGTAGGTACGTGCCAACAACAGGGAGTAAACGCTTTGCAAACACGCAGATAAAAGTAAGAATCCGTAGGCTTTTAGAGATAAAGGGGTAAGCCACAGCTCTCTGATTAAGTAAGGAAGAAGTCCGATTGTGGTTACCATCATGATGGACCATAGGAAGACGCTTTTATTCTGGCTTCTTTTGGTGAATAAGCTCCAGACCGCGTGGGTAAGACCTGAAGCTACGACTAGTAAAATTGAAACGATAAACAAGCGATCATCTCCAAACCTTGAGAGAAGTTAAACGTTGGGGTTGTGTTCGGGTTGATCCTTGATTACCGTTCCGTCAGCCAGTCGCAGCCAGGATTCGAAAGAACGCTGGCCTTCGCGAAGTCGAATCATCCTGGCACCGCGAGGGAAGCCTTCTTTGCCATAGGTATTGTAGCCTGTTGCTCTTCCGTAGCAGAGACGTACTCCGTGAAGCTCGCCCCAATAATCGTTGACGTGGTCGTGGCCGCAGAAGGTTCCGATGACATCGCCCATTTCTACCATGGCTGTAAATAGTCCTGAGTTAACGGGGGAGCAGCAGACATTCTCAAATTTGTTGCCATAGCACGTCCCATTCTCCCAAACTTGTTTATATTCCGGAAGCGGAATGTGAAAGAAAGCCAAGGATGGGTATGCCTGCGCCCCTATGCTCGATTGGATCTTACGGGATTCCTCTCTGTACCAGTCGATCTGATTGCTGCGAATCCAATCATAACCTTGGATCGGCAGCGGAGAACGATCCCCGGAATCAAAGAAGTACAAAGCGGCAGCAGTCTGACCATCGGAGCCCGAAATGGACAACGTATAGTTGCCGACACCGTTAATTTCTTCTGGTCCTCGCTTGGTAACGGTATGGGGATGCTCCAGCACTGTATGCATGAGCTCATCTCTAGTGATGGTAGTTTCTGTATCGTGGTTGCCGAACACAACTGCCCATGGAATACCGCGAGATTCGGCCGTGTGAACGGCATCGCGAAACGCTTGATGCGGTTGCTCGCAAACAGGTTCACCGGAAGCCCCGTTTCCTGTATAAATGACGTCGCCTGTAAATACGACAAGGTCAGGATGCTCGGCATCTAGCACTTCTTCCATTAGACGACGTGTTTGCTGATCCTCATCCCCACCATTTTCCCAATGTAAATCGGTGAACTGGACGATGGTAAAAGTTCGATCTTCGCGAAAGGCAAGCTGGTGCTGCACGATAAATGTCCCCCTATAAGTTGTATTTTTGTAGTATTCATGTTGTTTCATTGTGATATAATGTTGTTTGTTGGCTATTGTATCGCTGGTTTGCACTGCTGTCAATGAAGAAATTTTTTGATAAAATGATTAAAAGCAAGCATGAAACCGTTTTCGACTGTAGTTCTCGTAGGGACAGTTTTTTTCACAAAAAAGAGCGATTAAGCAAGAAATGCCGATATACGGTACAGAGCAACAACCGTATCTTTATAATCAATCAACATATTAATTGTAAGTAAGAGGAGACTACATAATGACTGATAAAAAGGTTGAATTACGGTGCTTGAATTCTTTGGCTAAAGTAATCGCTCATCATGAACTCGATTCCCGTTATTTCCTTGAACGAGCAACAATGTTCAGCAACGAAATTTACTCGTTTCAGGTAGCCTATCGATCGGAGCAGCTTATTAAAGGCATACGCATCGAAATCGAATCACCTCTAACCGAGTGTATGACGGTACGAAAAGTTGGGTTGGTGCCAAGTGAATTAGCATGTTATGGCGATCATGATGGGTATGTGATCAGTGATCAACCTGGTCTATATCCCGATCCGTTGATGCCACTGGATATCAATGGTGAGGTCGCTTTACCTGGGAGCTGGAGCTCTCTATGGATAACGGTGGAGCTCAAAGATCAACATTCAGAGGGTGTGTATCCAATTGATGTGATTTTGCTATCTGCTGATGGCAATCGGATGGGTACAGAACGTATCGATTTACAAATACTAAGCGGTTCTTTGCCCAAGCAAAGGTTGATTCGAACCGAATGGTTTCATACGGATTGTTTGGCCAATCATTACAACGTGAATGTCTTCAGCGAAGAACATTGGACACTTATTGAGCAATATGTTCAAACTGCGGTCAAACAAGGGATCAATATGATTTTAACGCCATTATTCACACCCCCATTGGATACAGAAGTTGGCGGTGAGCGCACGACTGTGCAGTTAGTGGAAGTCCAGCGTGATGAGAATGGCTACCGATTTGATTTTCGCTTACTGGAGAGATGGATAGCGCTTGGAGAACGCTGCGGGGTTGAGTATTTTGAGTTTTCTCATTTATTTACGCAATGGGGGGCACAGTTTGCACCTAAAATCATGGCCACGTTAAAGGGGCAGCTTGATCGAATATTTGGTTGGGAAACTGACGCAACTGGAGAAGAATATGGCCAGTTCCTAGAGGCATTTTTACCTGAATTGGATCGGTTTATCAAAAAGCAGGGCATTCAGGATCGCGTATTTTTCCACGTTTCGGACGAACCGACCTTGGACAATTTGGAATCGTATAGAGCAGCCAGTAGACGGTTGAGCCAGTTCCTTCAAGGCTATCCTACGTTCGATGCGCTTTCAGACTATGAATTTTATGCGCATGGACTTGTAAACACACCAGTGGTTGCCAACAATCATATCGATTCATTTATTAGCCATGGCGTGGAAAACCTTTGGACTTATTATTGCTGTGCGCAGTACAAGAAAGTATCAAATCGATTCTTTGCCTTTCCTTCGGAGAGAAATCGGATCATTGGATTCCAGTTATATAAATTTAATATACGAGGATTTTTACACTGGGGGTATAACTTCTGGTATTCGCAATATGCACGTAAAATGGTGAATCCATTCGTCCAAACGGATGCAGATCGAGCTTTTCCATCTGGGGATGCCTTTCTTGTATATCCAGGAGAAACGGGACCTATCGAATCTATTCGAATGGTTGTATTTTATGAAGCTTTGCAAGATGTAAGGGCGCTTGAAAGGTTAGAAGGTTTGATTGGCCGCGAGAAAACGATTGCTATGATGGAAGAAGATCTTGCTGTGCCATTAACATTCAGCGATTATCCGCATGAACCCGACTGGATTATCAAGAAACGTGAGCAGATCAATCAACTTATAGCATCGCTGGCTTAAGGATGAAGCTGATCCGTTGACATCGTAAGCGCCACCTTATAAACTGGATGAAAACAACATGAAACATCACCATGTGGATATCATCGGTCAATAGCTGATGCTTACGATGCCAGTTTTCCTTACGGAAAACCCTTAGGAGGCCATTATGTCATTAACATACGAAGACCGCAGGATGACCATCCTGAACCATTTGGAGATGGAAGGGAAAGTGCAGGTGCATCACCTGTCTGAGATGCTTAATGTCTCGACAGAAACGGTGCGGCGGGACTTAGATCGCCTAGAGAAGGAAGGCAAGCTTCGCAAAGTGTACGGAGGCGCTGTCAAAATGCGCATGGAGCTTGTTGAGCCTCCTTTTCTCAAGCGGACCCAAATGATGAAGTCAGAGAAAACAGCGATCGGCAAGCTGGCTGCCTCTTTAGTCCAAGACGGCGAAACGATCATGCTGGATAACGGCACGACGACGATTGAGATTTTGCCTTACCTGAAGGATCGTACGAGTGTAACCTTGATCACCCATTCTGTTCCGATTCTCAATCTGGCCATGGAAACGTTCCGGGGAAGAATTATCTTCGCTGGCGGGGAAATGAACGTCGAGTATCAAGCCGCAACAGGCTCCCTGACGGATCAGATGCTGGATCAATTTAAAGTGAACAAAGCGTTTATCTCCGTTGGAGGCATCTCACTCGCAGACGGCATTACCGACTTTCATTTGGCTGAAGCCATCATTTCGCGAAAAATGATGCAGCGAGCTGAGGAAGCCATTCTGGTTGCGGATCATTCCAAATTCGGTATGTCTACATTCGCCAGAGTGTCAAAGCTCGAGGAAATCTCGATGCTCATTACCGATCCGGGCTGCTCGAAGGAATGGATCGATACGTTTGAGGCGCTCGGCATTGAAGTGCTGATCAGCGACTAATAGGAAAATCGCCACCGAACCGGCTCTCATAGCGGTGTAAGGGCGATTTTTTCTTTGCAAATAGGGGCATTCTCAAAAAATGAGGATGGTACAAAAAGAAGCGACGTCTATTCCTAAGAAAACAATACGATTGAATAATCGACGATATACGACATCAGCTTGTGTGAGATATGCTTCTTTCACAGGGCTAATCCGCTTTACGGCGTTAGCGCCGGACTACGATTTAAGGGGAGTGTTACCATGAAAAGAAGACCTCAATTAAAAGTACTGCCGATCGCGGCAACCATTCTTGCATTAACGCTTGCAACCGCTTGCGGAAACGCTGGATCTACAAAGGATGCTGCTAAGGACAGCACAGCGCCAGCGTCATCAGTTTCTAAAGATCCTGTGAAGGTGACATTATGGACACCGATGAATCCGAACGCGAAAGCAGTCGTCAAAAGCTTGAACGAGCTGCCTATGGTGAAAGAGTGGGCCAAGAAAACAAACGTAACGTTTGACTTCCAACATTCTTCTGGAAACACACCGCAAGATGATGTTCAGCAATACGGTGTCATGGTTGCTTCTAATAATTTGCCGGATTCGATGCTGTGGAATTGGAACAGCGTGCAGGGCGGAACCTCCAAAATGTTCAAAGACGGCACGATTATTAAACTGAATGATTTAATAGAAAAGAATGCTCCGAATTTGAAGAAAATTATGGACGCTAACCCTCAGATCGCCAAACAAATCAAGGCAGATAACGGTGATATTTACGCGATGCCTCACTTGAAGGTAGGACAATACGGTCAATACAAAACATTCAGCGGCATGGTCATTCGGCAGGATTGGCTGGATGAGCTCGGACTGAAATCGCCTGAAACGATTGATGAGTGGGAAACGGTGCTCAAAGCGTTCAAAGAGAAGAAAGGCGCTATCCCATTCACATTGAACAAATCCTATCCGATGTCATTTGCTGACTTCGCAGGCGCATACGGTGTTGCGGGTATGTCGACGATTGCCAATGCGAACAGCTTCTATATCGATAATGGCAAAGTGAAATTCGGACCTACACAGCCAGAGTTCAAACAATATTTGACGACAATGCAAAGATGGTACAAGGAAGGTCTGATCGATCCAGACTTCGCTTCCAATGACACCAAAACGATGGATGCAAAAGTAACATCAGGCAAAGCGGGAGCGTTCTACGGTTTCATCGGCGGAAGTATCGGTACGTATACACCGGCGCTGCAGAAAACAGACCCGAAAGCGAAGCTTTCTGCTGTCCAATATCCGGTTTTGAAAAAGGGCGACGAGCCTAAATTTGTGCAAGCGTCATGGGAATACGACAACATTGGGACGGTTATTACGAGTGCGAACAAGCACGCGGCAGAAACTATAAAAGCTTTGGACTATCTGTATAGCGAGGAAGGCGCAATGCTCAAAAACTTCGGTATCGATGGTCAAACATACACGAAAGTAGACGGTCAACCGAAGTACACGGACCTTATTTTGAAAAATCCGGACAACCTGCCAATCAGTCAAGCGATGGCTAAATATTTTATTGCCAACTACGGCTTCTCCGGTTTGGATGATGACCGTTACAATGATCAGTATTATCAATTACCTGCACAAAAAGATGCTGTAAAACTATACGCTAAGTATGCGAATAATGCCTATAAAGTGATTCTGCCGCCAGTGGTTTTGTCTACGGATGAAGCGAAGGAGTCAGCGAAAATTTTGAACGATGTGAGCACGCTATTGACGGAGCAAATTACCAAAATTGTAATGGGTGCCGCAAAAGTTGAAGATTACGATAAAACGGTAGAGCAAGTGAAAAAGATGAATATGGACCGTGCTGTGGAGATCTACCAAGCGGCAACAGATCGTTACAACAAACGCTAAAAAGCTCGAGGGGAGCCAGCCTCCCCTTTTTCATCACACGTATAAGGAAGTGAGAACATGGCTAATTCCATTCGGGTTTTACTAGATGACATAAGAAAAAATCGCGCGATCTACCTGATGGTGCTGCCGGTTGTGCTGTACTTCTTCATTTTTAAATATTTCCCGATGTATGGCGCAGTGATCGCCTTCAAGGATTTTAGTCCTGCGAAAGGCATTTGGGGCAGCGATTGGGTAGGCTTTCAACATTTCAAAGATTTCTTTCAAAGCTATTATTTTATCCGCGTGCTGCGCAATACGTTTCTGATCAGCTTTTATAACTTGATATTCGGCTTTCCAGCACCGATTATTCTTGCAATCCTTTTGAATGAACTTCGCCAGAAGTTTTTTAAATCGATAGTGCAGACGGTTTCCTACTTGCCGCATTTCATCTCGATTGTGGTCATTTCAGGGTTAATCATCGACTTCACGAACCGTGGAGGTATTGTGAACTCCATCATTATGTTCTTTGGCGGGCAAGATTCAGCCCTTATGAATAATGCAGAGAATTTCCGTACCATTTTCGTCAGTACGTCCGTTTGGCAAGAACTCGGTTGGTCATCCATCATTTATTTGGCCGCGCTTAGCGGGATCAACCCGGAGTTGTACGAAGCTGTTCGCGTTGATGGGGCAGGAAGGTTCCGCCAAATCTGGAGTGTAACGCTTCCCGGTCTCATTCCAACGATTATGATTTTACTCATTCTTCGAATTGGCGGATTGATGGAGGTCGGCTTCGAGAAGGTCGTTCTGCTATATAACCCAAATACGTATGAAACGGCGGATGTGATTTCGTCCTTTGTTTATCGTGAAGGGCTGGCACAAGGGAATGATTACAGCTATACAACGGCCGTGGGGCTATTTCAATCCATGATCAACTTCGTTTTATTAATTAGCGCTAACAGCTTATCCCGCCGATTCTCCGGCAGCCGGTTGTGGTAGCCTATGCTTACGACGTCAGCTTTTTCTTACGAAAAGCTCTCAGGAGGAACCAACAATGAAATTAAGCGCAACTGAGCGACTATTCGATATCGGTAATGCGATTCTGATGATATTGCTTATCGTCTGTACGTTGTACCCGTTCTACTATGTCTTGATGGCTTCTATCAGCGATTCCAATTTGCTAATCCAGCACTCCGGCTTGTTATTGAAACCTATGGGGTTTAACCTCAGTGCTTTTCAGAAAGTGATTGCGAATCCCAACATTTTGACGGGGTATGGGAATACTTTGCTCATCTTGATTGTGGGTACGGCGGTTAATCTGTTTTTTACTACGCTTGGGGCCTACGCGCTGTCCAGAAAGTTCGTGATGCGGAAATTCTTGATGATCTGCATCGTGTTCACGATGTATTTCAGCGGCGGATTGATTCCGACGTATTTGTTAATCAACAACTATCTGCATATGGGAAATAGCTACCTTGCCCTCATCTTACCCGTGGCGATCAGCACTTGGAACTTGATTATTATGCGAACTTCGTTCGAAGCGATCCCTGAGGGCTTGATGGAATCCGCTAAGATTGATGGTGCAGGTGAATGGCGCATTTTGTTCCAGATTGTAGTGCCGCTGTCCATGCCTGTAATTGCCGTTATGGTGCTCTATTATGGTGTAGCTCACTGGAATTCCTGGTTTAATGCGATGCTGTTCCTTCACGATCGGGAGATGTTCCCGCTGCAGCTGATTCTTCGAGAAATTCTGGTGCAAAACAGCACGGATTCGATGACTACTGGAACGGGGAATGCGAACGACACGCAAGCGATTGGGGAAAGTATTAAATACGCAACGATCATGGTGGCTACATTGCCGATTCTGATTGCCTATCCTTTTTTACAGAAATATTTTGTGAAAGGCGTCATGGTTGGCGCGCTCAAAGAATAACGACCAGGCCTGTTCTCTTTTTGGATCTTCAAAAAGAGGGCGGGATATTTGGTTTTTTCCACATTCTGTGAGGGAATCAATAAAAATGATGATGATACAAAAATCGTAGATTGTACTTGAGCGGATGAAGATGGGATAATACTGCATACAGCATGAGTAAGGGAGGACATCTTTGTGAAGCGGAGCGTATTTTTATTTTGGCTTTACTCGAACTTAACCATTCTATGTATTCCCATCGTCATCACGATGTTGGTTCTTTTTCAGTCGCAGCATTTATTGAGCTCGGAGGTCATTCGATCCAACAAAGCGCTGCTTAACCAGGTGAAGCAATCACTAGACAATCAGTTCAAAGATATTAAGCGGATGGGTCTCCAGCTTTCCCTGGATCCTAAAGTCATTAAGTATGTTAATCAAGCTGATTTCAACAATTCACAAGTCAAGATCGATACACTGGATTTGATCACTTCGCTTCGTTCTTATGCCGCCTCGAATGGGGATATTAACGATTTATATGTATATATGAAAAAAGGGCATTTCGGGGTTACGACATCGACAATGAATCAAGATGAGCTCCTTTTCCAATTGCTCCACGCAGGAAATAAAGGCATCACCATGAAGCAGTGGAGCGACAGTATGGAGAAAATCTACTATGGAAATTTCCTTCAATTCGCTGACGATGACATGGTGTACATGCAATCACTGCCGATTCAGAATGCCAGCGAAGCGCCGGCAACACTTGTTGTCATGCTGAATGCAGAACGCTTGAAAGCGGCCATCTCGAATATCCAGATTGCCCAAGCAGGCAGCGTGTTGATACTCGATTCCACCAATAAGCTGCTGATGACGGCAGGAGAATCGGATCATGTATCCGATATTGATTTTAAGCAGATTCGCTCAGCGGAAGGCTCATTTAGTCAAAAATGGGGTAAGGAAGAGGTGACGGTTTCTTACGTTTCCTCGGTTGAAAATGAGTGGAAGTATGTTTCCATCGTTCCTACGAAAATTTATTCAGCCAAAGTAAGTCAATTGCGCAGTTGGATTTATGCGGGCTTATTTCTGTGTATTTTTGTCGGAGGTCCGATGTCCATTTGGCTGACGCGAAGACATTATATGCCGATCCGCCGCATGGTGGATTTGGTTTCTCCGAAGGTGAAGTCCAATCTCGAAGGGATTGGGAATGAATTCTCATTGCTCCAGTCCTTCATGTCGGAAAATGAAGCTTTGCAGGTTACGGCAAACCGAACTATTCAGAAGCAGCAAGACGTGCTGCGCAGCCATTTTCTGGCACGGCTGCTCAAAGGCAGAGTCGAGAGCGGTTCTGCACTCGCGCAATCGATGGAATCGTTTGACCTGCGGTTCGAGACGAACCGTTTTGCCGTATTGCTGTTTCATATTGGCGATTATGAGGCTTTGTTTGCTGATAGCGGGTCACGTGATGCGGAGTCCAAATTACAGTATGTCTATTATATTGTGACGAACATTACGGAAGAGCTGATTGGCCGAAAACATACCGTGTTCACGACCGAGGTGGACGGTATGATCGCTTTTCTAGTTAATATTCAGAATGACGATGAAGTTCGGACGAAGCAGGAATTGATTGAGATTGCGCAAGAGGCGCAGACGATTATTCAGGGGAAATTTTATATTCAGCTGACGATAGGAATCAGTGATATTCATCCTCTTTTAACCGGAATACCCCATGGGTTCGATGAGGCGCTGGAGGCGCTGGAATATAAATTCGTCATTGGTCCAAGCCAAATTATACCGTTTGATCGGATCAAACGACCGAAGAATGAGTTGTATTACCCGCTGGATATGGAGCGGCAGCTGATTAATCATATTCGAACCGGGCAGTACGAGGAGGCCATGGAGGCCGTCAGTGAACTGATCGTAACGAATGTGTCGGACGGCACGTTGTCACTGCAGCTCGGCAAGCTTCTCATGTTTGAACTGATCGGCACGATCTTGAAGGCTATCGAGCATCTTGATCAGGGTCCTAATGAACTTGCGGTAGAGAAGCATGCGCTCATTAAACAATTGACCCAGTGCGAGTCCTTTGTGGAAATTGAAGATGAAATTTATAAGTTTTTGAAAACCGTCTGTGACTACGTCGATTCCAAGAAGAAAAGTCATAATACGAATCTGAAGGATCAAGTGCTGAGTTATATTGATGAGCATTTGGCGGATATGGATTTGAGCCTGACCTCGCTGTCTCTGAAGTTTGAAGTGAATGCGCCGTATTTATCGCGGTTCATCAAGGAGCAGTCTGGGGAAACGTTTATTGATTACGTTAATAAACAGCGTGTCCAGCTGGCTAAGCAGTTGATGACGGAGACCGATGATACGATTACGGATATTACACAAAAGGTCGGCTTTTCGAACAGTAATACCTTCATCAGAGTGTTTAAACGCTATGAGGGGATTACACCGGGGCAGTTCAGGAAAGGTGAATAATGCTGGAAAGAGGCAAGAATAAGGCAAAAATTAAAGTGCCATTTTGTGTGCTGTGATACAGAATGTTGTCCGTTTATTGGCTATAATGAGTAAACTAACAAAAAACGACAAATTATTCTGGGAGCGTGTAAAGCATGAAATGGAAACTTAACATTGTGGTTTCGATAGCAGTTCTGGGTAGTTTGTTAAGTTCTGCGGCATATGCAGAGCCTAAGCATGATAAAGGTTCGGATCAATCTAGTTCGAGTACAAGTTCAAGTACAGATTCAAGTTCAAGTTCTAAATCAAGTTCTAAACCAAGTACAAGTTCTAATGATCAAGTGGATGTGAAGTTGAAGGAGAAAAAGGAAAAAGAAGAAAAGGAAAAAAGAAAGAAGGATTTTGGGGAACATGAAACGGTGACTTCATCTACCTACGGTTCTCATGGTCATATGGGGTATAAAGGTTTACAAAACGCGTACGAAAATGTCAAAGATCGCCCTGCAGGTGCCATCATTTCCAAACTATTGGAAAAGTACAATTTACAGCTAAGTGATACGGCAGATATTGGTTCAATTCTCGCGGACTCAGCCATTGAAGCTGAGAATAACGGGGATTTGGATATAGCTGCAGAGATTCAAACAGAAGTGATTAAATCAGACTCTACGAACCTGACTGTATATAAAAAGCTTGGAGCACTGAATGGTAAGAGAGGCAAATTAGGTGTTAAAGCGTTTGTCAATGGCATTGAACCTAACTTTGAAGTCCCGCCATTTATTAAAGAGGGGAACACATTAGTTCCTTTCCGAGCGATTGCTGAAGCCTTACAGGCTACCGTTACTTGGAATCCAGAAGATAACTCGGTTACCGTAGTGAAAGATGGTGTCACAGTGAAGCTTGTGATAGGTGTTCGTAAAGCCTTTGTGAATGGACAAGCCGTCGATCTAGAAGTGGCCGGAGAAGTCTACAATGGGTCCACGATGGTGCCGGGTCGCTTCATTAGTGAAGCGCTGAAAGCCGATGTGCAGTGGGAACCAGAATCACAAAGCGTCGTGATTAACGAGGTTGAAGAACAAACGCCGGACCAAGGCGCGGCACAGGAGTAAGTACAAGAGAGCGCCTGCAAACCGGAACACAGGAGTACGGTACGCGAGACGCCCGCAACCTTCGAGGTTTGCGGGCGTTTTTATTATGAAGAACCGGATGGACAAGCAGGTTGTAAAATCCCCTTTATACAGATGAAGGGGAACCACGATGCGTTATTTCGTGATAAACACGTTGAAAATAGGATTAGCGGAACGTGGATACGTTATTTGCTGAAAAAGGTGAGATCCGGAGGCAAAAATAACAAAATAACGTCCTGTGGTTCCGCGTAACGTAGTATTTGAGTGGTTTTCGCCAAAATAGCGACTCCTAGTTCCGCTAAAGTCCAAGCGGCTGCTGCGTGGCATGATGCTTCGGTTTGAATTCACTTGGCGACAGGCCGGTCCAGCGCCGGAATTGCCGCGAGAAGTGGCTGGCCGAATGGAAGCCGAGCTTCTCCGCAATGTCTGTCATCGGCAAATTGGTTGTGACGAGCAGCTCTTTGGCTAGGTTAAGCTTTTGCCGGCTGATATACTGACGCGGTGATAGTCCGTACACCTTGGAGAAGAGTTTGCTGCACTGACTGCGGCTCAGATTCAGCTCTTTCGCAACCCCCGCGACGGACGCCTCCTCGCAGAGACCGAGCGACAGCTTCTCTTCAATGGCATGGGCAACATCCGCGGTGAACAAGGAGGCGTTTTTGTTCACCGTTTGTGCATGTTTTTGTTTGTGCGATGAATCGTGTTCGCGCAGTAAACGAAGTACATCATGGATGATAAGCAGGGTGTAGGAATGCAGCAGCAGCTTATCCTCGAAGCGCAAATAGGGTTGCTGCTCTTGCTCATCAGTATCCTTCGACCGATTGCGATGCATGACGGCCTCTAATTCGCTCAAGTAGAACTGAAGCTTGCTTTGCTCCGCATCCTGATGATGGATGTGCCGATAAGGAGTAGTCGAGAGCAGGCTGCGTATTTCGGGATCATCGAGATCGAAATGCACATTAAAGTAGCCATAATCTACAGAAGCCAAATTCGAAGATTGATGCCTGACGCCGGATTTGATCAGCAGCCAGTCTCCTTGCCGCATCGTAATCGATTCGCGGTTCATTTCTTGCACAACTTCACCCTCCGAGCAGTAAAGCAGCTCAAACAAATGATGATGATGCCGAGGGTAGTGCCATCCCGGGGGCTTTAAGCCAAAATGACATCCTACGACTTGTAAGGTATTGATCATATTCGGAAAACGGTACAAATCTTCCATGAAGAGCTCCCTCCGTACATCATCTCTGTACATTCAATCATATCACTCAATTGGCACATTTGGTATAGAAAATGCTCCATTTGGAGATTGAGGATTGACCGCCTTTTCAGCGATGATTAGATCATTCATACACTATCGCAATCATTCGTCGGAGGGATAACCGTGGCCAATTTACAAGCCCAAAATAAGCAGTTTCTATTAGATGGGAAGCCTATTCAACTCATATCTGGAGCTATCCATTATTTTCGTGTCGTACCTGACTATTGGGAAGATCGTTTAATCAAGCTTAAAGCCTGCGGGTTTAATACCGTGGAGACGTATATGCCTTGGAATTTGCATGAACCCGAGGAAAATGTTTTTAATTTCGCTGGCGTTGCAGACGTGGAGCGATTCATCCGGAAGGCTGGCGAGCTGGGGCTGCATGTGATTTTGCGACCGAGCCCTTATATCTGTGCGGAGTGGGAGTTTGGCGGATTACCAGCATGGCTGTTGAAATATCCAGAAATGCGGCTTCGCTGCATGGATCGGTCTTATTTGGAGAAAGTTGACCGTTACTATGACACGCTGATCCCTCTATTGGTCCCACTGCTTAGCACGAATGGTGGACCCATCATTGCGATGCAGATTGAAAATGAATATGGCAGCTACGGCAATGACACAGCGTATTTAACGTATTTGCGGGATGGACTCATCAAGCGCGGTGTAGATGTTATGCTGTTTACGTCTGACGGTCCGGAGGACGGCATGCTGCAAGGCGGGACGGTTCCAGGCACGCTTGCCACGGTGAACTTCGGTTCTAAACCGGAGGAAGCTTTCGATAAGTTTCGCGAATACCGTGTTGATGAGCCGCTCTTTTGCATGGAGTACTGGAACGGTTGGTTTGATCACTGGTTGAAGCCTCACCACACACGTGAAGCGGGCGATGTTGCAGACGTATTCGACCGAATGCTTCGCGCTGGCGCCTCAGTGAATTTCTACATGTTCCACGGCGGGACGAACTTCGGCTTCTACAATGGAGCGAATTATCATGATAAATATGAAGCGACAATCACCAGCTACGACTATGATTCGCCTTTGTCCGAATGCGGAGATGAGACGGAGAAATATAGAGCTGTCCGCAGCGTGATTGCAGGTTTTCTAGGCAAAGATGTTAAGGATTTTCCGGAATGGCCAGCACCAATTAAGAAGAAAGGCTACGGTCGTATCACGTTGACTGAAAAAGCAGATATGCTTGACCATTTGTCGCATCTCACTGAGCCCGTTAAGAGCACTTATCCAGTGCCGATGGAAAAGCTGGGCCAAAGCTATGGATTCATAGTTTATTCCACGCATGTATCTGGGCCACGTACCGGTGAAAAGCTGCACCTGCAGGAGGTACATGACCGTGCGCAAGTCTTCTTAGACGGTGTCTACCAAGGCACGGTGGAAAGATGGGACTCGCGTCCACTCCCGATGGACATTCCCGCTCAAGGCGCGAAGCTGGACATTGTGGTCGAGAACATGGGACGCGTTAATTATGGTCCTAAATTAAAGGACTATAAAGGCATTACAGAGGGTGTAAGGATGAACAATCAGTTCTTGTTTGATTGGACAATATATCCACTCCCACTGGACGACCTGACGGCGATTCCGTTTGGACGCACCGCTGAGGTGAGTGAAAGGAATGATCGTCCTGCCTTTTATCGAGGGGAATTCACCGTGGAAGAATCGGGGGACACATTCGTTCGTTTAGACAGCTGGTCGAAAGGCGTAGTCTGGATTAACGGGTTTAACTTGGGTCGTTATTGGGAGAAAGGGCCGCAGCAAACGTTGTATCTGCCGGCGCCATTACTGCGAATTGGACGCAATGAAATTATCGTATTTGAATTACATCATACGGAGAACCCGGTCATTGAACTGACGGATAAGCCGGATTTGGGATAACTCGTAATCGGAGGGATTGACAATGGCATCTACAATGGCGATCAAAAGAGTCATCATTCTTGGTATAGATGGAGCGGGGGCATTCGTCAGCGAAGCGGATACGCCGTATATCGATGTACTCCTCCTGGGAGGAGCTAAAACGGATCATGCGCAAACCGTATTTCCCTCCAATAGCGGGGAATGTTGGGGTTCACTGCTGCATGGCGTAACGCCGGAGAGGCATGAGTCCCATTTGAATATTAAAATGGAACGGAACTACCCAGTAGCCTCGGCAGCGCCTTCCATATTTCAAATCATAAGTTAAGCCAAACATAACAGTAGGATGGCTTCCTTCGTCTCATGGAAACCAATTCAGACAGGGATCATTGAAGAGAACGATGCGGTTTATAAATACGCTGCACCGGATGATGAATTGGTTCCTGCCATTGCCGCGTATATCCGTAACAATCCGGATTTTGAGCTGCTGTTCGTTCAGTTGGATGATGTGGATGCTGCCGGCCATCGGCATGGGTATGGCTCCGAGGAGTACCTAAAGGCGATCATACATGCAGATAATCAAATCGGTGAGATCAGTAAAGCCATTTTAGATGCAGGAATGCTGGAAAACAGTCTGATTATCGTAACGACGGATCATGGCGGCGGGGGCTTGGATGCTTTCAATCATGGCAGCGATCATCCGAAAGACATGACGATTTTCTGGGGCTGCCGTGGTCCTGGCGTTCACTCAGAGGCTGACTTGGCTGGCCTGACTATTATGGACACGGCTGCCGTTGCGCTGTCTGCGCTGGGCCTGCCACTCCCCGGTAATTGGGATGCCAAGCTTCCGAGCGGATTGCTGGTGAAATCGGGGCAGCGCTAAAGATAAGGCACAACGACTGGAGCTAGCAAGACGCCGTATGGATTCAGCGCGAATGAGTCAGTCTCAAATTTTTCGTGAGGAACCTCCAAATCCACTTCAAGTGGAATGGAGGTTCTTCTTTTTATCATGGAGAACGGAAATCGCAAACTGGCTTTTGGTGATGTGTGTGACGTCGGAACTGGCTACGCTGGCCGGGTTGTAGGATTTCCGCTCCGTAAGGATGTTTTTCATCACTATAGTTTGAACGAGGCGGGAATGTGTTCCGTTAACGATATAAAACATCGTTAGATGATGCGGAATCAAGCTAATTAGTCCGATTTCCGCTCCNGATGTTTTTCATCACTATAGTTTGAACGAGGCGGGAATGTGTTCCGTTAACGATATAAAACATCGTTAGATGATGCGGAATCAAGCTAATTAGTCCGATTTCCGCTCCGTAAGGATGTTTTTCATCACTATAGTTTGAACGAGGYGGGAATGTGTTCCGTTAACGATATAAAACATCGTTAGATGATGTGGAATCAAGCTAATTAGTCCGATTTCCGTTCCATAGTGATGTTTTTCATCACTATAGTTTGAACGAGGCGGGAATGTGTTCCGTTAACGATATAAAACATCGTTAGATGATGCGGAATCAAGCTAATTAGTCCGATTTCCGCTCCNACTATAGTTTGAACGAGGCGGGAATGTGTTCCGTTAACGATATAAAACATCGTTAGATGATGCGGAATCAAGCTAATTAGTCCGATTTCCGCTCCATAGTGATGTTTTTCATTGTTAAAGTGTGTGTGAAAGAGGAATCGCCATATTTAACGATGATTAACATCACTATATCTAATGCAACGGTGGGGCAACACCAACACCAGCACTCAGCACTCGGCACCAGCACCAGCACCCAACTCCAACTCCTAGTAGCGCTTCTCCCAACCTGCGTGGGCTCCAAAGCCCAGCCTATTTTGCAATCAACAACCCCTTTCATCGAATAATGTGCTCATGAGAGGAGGGAATGCGTTGGTGCAAATAACGATCGCCGCTGTCGGAGATTTGTTAATGAAAAGTGAAATCATTGACTCTGCGAAACAAGGAGACGGATATTCGTTTGATTCTATTTTTGAACCCATTAAACCTTATCTAATGAACCACGATCTAACGATTGGTAATCTGGAGACGACCTTCTCTGGGAACAGGCAATTGGGCAGGATGGGAATCCGCCCCAAATGTAATTGTCCAATGGAACGGAGGAATCCGAGAACCGGGTATCCTGTATTCAATTGCCCGGATGCATTGGCAGCAACGCTGAAAAACGCAGGGTTTCATGTATTAACAACTTCCAATAATCATTGTATGGATGGTGGTGTAGTTGGCTTAAAGCGAACGTTAAAGGTCCTCGATCAACACGGGCTCAAGCATACGGGTACCTCTCGTTCCCTTGATGAAGCTAAACAGCATCTGATAATGCATGTAAAAGGGGTGAATATTGGCATTTTGGCCTATACCAAAGGGACGAATGCCATACCTGTTCCTCATCGTTGGATGGTAAGCCCATTCGATCGAAAAAAAATGATGGCAGATATCCGTCAATTGAAAAACAAAACCGATTTCATCATAGTATGCTTACATTTTGGGAAAGAGTATCAGACGTATCCGAGCAGAGATCAGAAGCAATTGATGCAGTTCCTTTTTAAACAAGGCGTTAACGTAGTCTTAGGCTCACATCCGCATGTGCTGCACCCGATAACTCAGACTGTAGTGAAAGACAATGATGGTAAGGTGCGTAATCGAGTCGCGGCTTCCTCCTTAGGTAACTTCGTATCGTCGAAGCTGACAAAAAGTGAGAATACGACTCGAGGTATGATTTTGTCTTTGACTCTAACTAAAAGTGAAAGTGGTGTCATAGATGTTCTTAAAATCGACCAAATACCAACGAAAGTGGAGAAAAGGAAAGCGGATAAGACTACGTTTACAGTTGTTCCATTAGATAAACATCAAAAGGGAGATTTTTTAAACTCCATACTTCGGACATAACAAAGTGCCTCTCCGTCAACACATGGGAGGGGCACTTTTTTACATTGTAGAAAAGAATTAATTAATTTCCGCCAGCTCCGGAATAACGACGACTTTCTTCAAACGCTGGGATTCCATACCCGCAAGGATGGTTTGAAGCGCTCTATAACCATCCACTCCGGTAATGTCATGGCCGTTGCCAGACAGAATACCATCGACAAAATGATGGATAATGCCCGAATTATGCTGCTCCCCTGCCTTATTGCTTTGCAATGCTCCGACTTCATGGAAATCTCTCATACCATCTGAGTATTCAACGATCACTCCGAAACGGTCATCGGTTCCGATTTTAAGTGTACCTTTTTCGCAGTATAAAGTAGTGGAGTTAATTTCATTCGCATAGTTAGTCCAGCTGGCTGTTAACGAGCCGACGGTTCCACTCGCTGTTTTCAATAAGATCATCGAGTGATCGTCCACGTTCGTAGGCTTATGCAGCGTCGAGCAAAATGCCGTGACCTCCATGATACTATCTTCCAACAGCCAGTGGATCAAATCCGCTTTATGGATGCCTAAATCCCCTAATGCTCCGGAAAAGGCGTGCTCCTGGTTGAAAAACCAGCTGTTTTTGCCATCTATGCTCCAATGTTCGGGTCCAGAATGACCAAATACCGTGCTAAAGCTTAACACCTTGCCTAGTTTTCCGGATTGTAAAATATCTTTCGCTTTGCGATGTGCCGGCATAAACCTTTGATTGTGGCCGACCATTAAAAATACATTCTGTTCTTTGGCCGTGCGAATCATAGCTTCCGCTTCTTTCAGAGAGGTGGCCATCGGCTTTTCAACCAGTACGTGCAGGCCTAATTCCATGGCTTCAATGGACACGGAGCTGTGAAGATGATTCGGCGTACAGACGGAAACGGCGTCAATCCCGCCACTCTGCAGCAGTTGTTGATGTGTCTGGTAGGCATTCGGTATTCCAAACTGCCTAGCGACTTCTTGTGCGCGTTCCAAATTAGGGTCACATACAGCTACAATGATTACATCCTTATGTGCAAGGTACTCAGGCAAGTGGCGCCGCTGTAAAATGGCCCCGCATCCAATCAGTCCTACCCTCAATTGTGATTTCACAATTCGGCTCCTCTCTTCCGATTTCATCATTTTAATTTCGTCCAATCAAACAGGACACCCATGGCCGAACTGCGGTTTTGCACCAATGAATCGTACACCTGCGGGGCCTCCAATGGGGAAGGATGATGGGTAATCAAAGGCAACACGTCCATTCGTCCCTGTGCGATATAACTTAAAAATAAGGTGGCCATTTCGGGGTGATTCCAACCTTGGTAATTCATAGAGGCGTGGATGCCCAGAATGGAAACGGAGTTGGACACAACATTGCGGCCCATTCCTTGCTCAGAGGGTGTAGCTGTATCTCCCAGCAAAATAACTCGTCCCAATGGCTTGACCAGCCGAGTGGCTTGGGCTAAAACTGCCGGATGTCCGGTAATATCGAAGATAACATCCAGCATCCTGCCATCTGTTTTATGCTTGATTTCTTCATGCGCTTTTCCCGCATCCATGGGCAGCAGATGTATGCCGGGTCGTTGCCCAACCAGCTGCAAACGGCTCTCTGCAGGATCAATGGCGAAAATTTCTTTGACCCCAGACAGATATAAATATTGAGTAACCAGCTGTCCGAGAATTCCTAGACCAATGACACCTACCGTTTCTCCTAACTGCAGCTCTGCTCTTCTTACACCAAGCTGTGTTGTTTTGGAAAGATTGATCCATACGCCCTGCTCGGCGCTGATATTCTGCGGAAGAAGGTAGGCATGCTTAGCATCTGTTTTAAAATATTGCGTATGCGAATGCTCGACAAACACGTGATCTCCTTTTTGTATCCCCTTAACTTCAGGGCCAACTTCAAGCACTTCAGCCACCATGCAATAACCGGGATAGAACGGATACTTCACCCAGTCCGACCAGTTGGTTTCGGGGTCAAATACACCTCTAAGGCATTGAAGTTCCGTCCCTGTACTAATCAGCGAGCATAGAGCGGCACATAAAATTTCGGTCTGGCCGAGTGTTGAATCGAACGATTCATTTCGGACCTCAACCTTTTGTTTTTCTGTGAAAACGATACACAGTGTTTCCATTTCCTTACCTCCTCGAACGGGTCATTTCCCCTCGAGATTAGTGTATAGGGTTCAGACTTACAAAAATAGAGCACAACTTTGCTGAAGTTTAACACTTATACAGGTGGTGTGATGGAGATATTTTCAACTATTTTTATCAAACAAATGCTTGTATTGAACGGGGGAAATGCCTGTGTATTTCTTGAAAAGGCGGGTAAAGGTTTGGAGGTCGTTAAATCCGAGGGTGCTGCTGATTTCGGTAATGTTCATTTCCTGCATTTCCAAAAGAGATTTCGCTTTTGCGATTTTCATTTCCCGATGCAGAAGGATAGGTGATTTACCGAACATCTCTTTGAAGTGGTTGCTTACGTAGGTTGGGTTCATATGTAAATCGTTGGCTAAATCCGATAATGAAAGCGAAGCCTCGGGCTGAGTTACAATCTTCAATAATATGGACAAAAAGCTGTGAGACGGCTGTCGCAAATCCGTGGTATTCATACTGCCCAAAGCATTGTCCAATAACAAATAAAGCAATTCTAGAGATTTTGCTTTTTGCAAAATGATGGTAGGGATATGACCTTCCCTTGTGGTGGAGAGAATGAATTCGTCGAATACAGCCTCGAATTTTTTATGATTTTTTAGCGGATAGATGTAAGGGATCTGTAAAAATGGCAGCACATCGATCACATTCTGAATCTTGTAAGTAAAATGCCACCAGAGAAACTCGGTTTCCTCATCGCTATCTTTATATTGGTCGTGTTCCAGAAAAGTAGGAATAAAAATGACGGATCCCGGTTCAATTACATAGATGTTGTCCTGAACTCTGAGTTTGGCCGAGCCTTTTCGCACATAGGTCATCATGTAATACTCTTGAAATACACGGTTCCGGTAGTTCATCTCGCGACGGCGATGGATATCAAACTTTAACACTTTTAACTCGGCTGTTTCCAGCAGAGATGAGAGCATATCATTCTTCATGCTAGTCAACCCCTATCTTAAAGTTGATTATATCATAATTACTGGTTCTTATTTGATTCTTATCTAAAACTATTTGCAGAAAAATAGGACGGAATACTTACGAAAAAAGGTTTGACAGTCGTTTTACAATCGCTTAACATGAATTATATGAACCAGATAAATACCAAAAAGAAAGGAGGGAAGAGATGAAAGCAGTGATTTCCTTGAAAGGCAAGGTTGAAGTCTTAGATATTGAAGAACCTTCTGTTGAAACGAACCATGTACGTGTTGAAACCTGGTATTCCGCAATTAGTTCGGGCACAGAGCTTCTGCTGAAAAACCTGATGACCGATTCTCCCATTCAACTTGGTTACAGCGCGATGGGAATTGTACGGGAAATCGGGGAAGGCGTCTCCCATGTGAAGGTAGGGCAGAGGGTCGCTTGTTACGGCTCCCCTTATGTGAAGCATGCGGAATTCTTAGTGGTGCCTAAGCATTTAGTTGTTCCGCTTCCAGATGAGTGCGGCTCCAAAGAAGCATCCTTCGTTGGACTTGGTGCGATCGCAATTCATGCGCTGCGGCAAGCGGATCTGCGTTTTGGAGAATCGGTTGTCGTGGTTGGACTAGGTATATTGGGACAAATCGTATGTCGGATTGCAGACGTTTCCGGCAGCAGGGTAATCGGGCTTGATTTGTTGGCAGAACGCTGCGCCAAGCTTTCGGAAGCATGTGCCGTACAAGTGTGTGATAATGTACAGGATGTTAATCGCTCTATCGATTCGTTTCAACCGCATGAAGGTGTTGATGCGGTCATCATCTGCGCCAATGGTGCCAATTCCGGCATTATTGATCAAGCCCTTCGCTGGATTCGCGACAGAGGGAAAATCGTCATTGTCGGCGATGTGAAGATGGACTTCGATCGGGAGTTGATGTTTGCCAAAGAGGCGCAGGTGCTCATATCACGCGCTGGTGGTCCTGGGCGATATCATGACAGCTACGAAAGCAAGGGTGTCGACTATCCGATCGGCTACGTACGTTGGACAGAAGGTCGCAACATGACGGAATTTATTCGTTTACTTGCGGAACGACGGATTTCCATCCAAACACTTATCACCCATGAGATGTCTTTACCATCGATGACAGTGGCTTACGAATTGCTTCGCGAATCTCCGCGAGACGTATTAGGCGTTCTCATTGATTACGGGAAGGAGCAAGGAGGGGGAGTTGAGAGTTCGCTAAGTACTGTACCTGTATCTTTATAAAATGTTGTAATGGCTGAATCCCCACTCCAGAAGGTGGCTTTGAGTCGTTCAACAGCTTTTGAATGGATAGGGGTATTGTGGATACCAATGTTGTATTTCCTACAACAATTCGCACGCATAAAGGCTATTATGCAACTTGAAGTTGCAGTTCGTACAACATTTTGAACCCATTTGCTGCAAAATCGCCTGTTTCGGGCTCAATTGTTGTACATTATACAACAATGAAGGGCGAGAGGTGGGTTCTAGGCAGCAATTGTTGCACTTTTTACAACATCATTCAACAAGAGAAAATGGATTCATTCATCCGGCAACCTCAAGTGTGCATAGCCTCGTTTTCCTTCATCAAATCCTACCAGTCCATGAGAGTATGATAGATACATCCAACCATTTTTCATTTAATAATAGGGTTGTCATGCTCCATGACGGGTCAGGTTACTAACTTTTCTTACTAATCAGGTTAAAAATGTAAGCGATTTCATGGTGACAATCGATCAATATCCCCTATCACCACACACACTGCCGATCGGGTAGAATTTAGAAAAAGGATGATGAGAATGGCTATATCTATGGGTGAAAGAAGTCCGTTTTCCAAATGGTTGTTGGGATTGTTAGCTTTGCTATGCTTAGCTTTTTACTTGCCCTCCAACGTACGAGCCGCTGAGGCGGCGGAGATCATTCCGGTGCCCAACTCCGGATTCGAGCAAGATTTGGTATCAGGAAAGATTCCGAGCTGGGGTTATTTTTCCGCCGGAATACCTTCAGGACTCTCAATATCAGAAACGACCAAATTCGCAGGGAATAGAAGTTTGAAGATGGAGAGAACAGGGGCAATAGCAGGTGCGCTTGGAGCGGAAAGCGTAAAACTGGCCGTAACGCCCGGAAAATCTTATGAGGCAGCAATCAAGTTGTATATCGAAAACTTTACAGGAACTCCTGCTCTTTGGATTCGCTGGCATGACGCAGCGGGGAAGCCTTTGAACAAACAGGCGACTTATAACATCTCCGCACCTCCGTTAAACAAATGGCTGGACATTCGAGCCCAAGGCATTGCTCCGGCAGATGCTGCCTTTGCGACGGTCTTCGTGTATGCTTCATCGGGTACTACCATGACGGCATATGTAGACGAGGCCCAGTTTATCCGCGTGGCCGATACAATTGCCGTGATCAATCCCGGATTTGAAGATCCTGTTTCCGGAGCAACTATTCCTGGTTGGGGGTTGTTCTCAGGCACGCCTGCAGGCTCTGCGTCTATAAGCAAGACGGAGCAGAAAAGCGGGTTGTCCAGTTTGCTGATTGAAGACACTTATACGGACAAAGCTGTTGGGCTCGCCACCCAAGCGATCAGTGTGAATGAGAACGGCATATATGAAGCGAAAGCCAGTGTTTACTTAGTATCAGGAGGTGCTGTAAACCTTTATGTAAAATTTTATAGTAACACAGGTATCGAACTTGGAACATCCTCCGTTTCATATGGTACACCGCTGAATACATGGAGCCAACTCAAAATAGAGGGTATAGCTCCAGATGAAGCGGCTACAGCGAAGGTTTTATTGTACTCCGGTGTAGGGACACTTAGCAAAGCGTATTTTGATGATGTTTCATTTATATATAAAGGTGACGCGCTTAAATTACCGTTTAAGTATGGCAGCCCTATTAATTTGGGTAAGCCGACGATCACAGCGTTGACTCAGGGGGGAACGATAGGCAACAATGAGTTTTATTTTGTAGCTAACGGCAATCCAGGGACTTTTTATGCCGTCGATGCCGCTACAGGGGAAATCAACTTCTCACAGGCTGTTCCCGGCACAACACAAACTTGGGCAGTTACGGTCGGATCGGATAAGAACGTCTATTTTGCCGCTTCGCAAAATCGTGGTTTCTGGAAGTACGACCCGAAAGGAAAAGTTATTACTTCGGTGGGGAATGGAAATCCATCCGATAACTTTGTATGGGATCTGGATGCGAGCTCCGATGGCCTCATCTATGGTGCCACATCCCCGAATGCCAAAGTATTCAGTTACAATACAAGAACAAATGAGTTTGCCGATCTTGGCAGAATGCAAGCAACCGAGCAATATGCCCGGGGAGTCGGGGTTTCCGATCGATACCTGTATACTGGAATAGGTTCGTTAAAGCATTTGATGCGCATGGATCGGATTACGGGGGAACGCACCGAGATCACGCTTTCATTTACTGGGAAAACCGACTTCGTGCACAACATATGGCCCTACAATGGACTCGTATATATTGTGCACGGAACCTCGCTCTCCATCATGGATGAACAGACAAGGGAAGAGAAATTGCTGATACGTAATGATGCCCCAGAGGCATTTGACGGTTACCTATCTCCTCCGTCACCTTATAATTCTGATCTGATCTATTATCGAAATAAAAATTCAAGAGATCTGTGGACTTATAATGTCTCGACGAATACGGTGCAGCCCGTAACGCCGCAAGTGAAGCTGCTGGAATATGGGACGAAAGCGATCAATTGGATTACATTGCCGGATAGCGGCGACAAAGTGTTGGCTACTTTATATGAGAATGGATACTATACGCTTTACAACCCGCAAGATAATTCTTTACAGACCTCCTTAATAGCTATAGCAAAGGATGGCGTCGATGTTCAAAGTCTGGCGGCAGGGCCTGACGGCAAGCTATATCTCGGCGGTTTCATTGATGGAATGACCATATTCAATCAGTCAACGCAGAGCTTGGAGAGACAAATGTCTAACCCGTATTCTCCGCACCAAATTGAGGAAATCGGCTTTTTGAACGGCAAGACCTATTTCGGCAATTACGGCGGGGCGCGCATTAACCGCTTCGATGCAAGTCTGCCCTATGAATACGGGGAAACGGTTGCACATAATCCTGGCCTCGTTTATACAATCCCGAATTTTCAAGACCGACCCTATGCGTTCGCTTCCGGTGATAACAAGCTCTTTATTGGAACGATACCAGGTTACGGGGGACTGGGGGGCAGTTTAACGACCTACGATGACACAACTAAATTGTGGAGCTCAACCCGAAATGTTGTGCAGGATCAAAGCATCATTGCTCTCGCTTATAAGAATGGCATTGTTTACGGAGGCACGTCGGTAGAAGGAGGTCTCGGTTCCACCAGGACGGCTGCAACAGCCAAGCTGTTCAAATGGAATGCGGCCACAAACACCAAGTTGGATGAGTTTGTACCCGCTATCCCGGGCATCTCATCGTTCAAATTGCTCGGCGGTCTGTCTTTTGGACCTGATGGACTACTTTGGGGCGGAGCATGGGGAATTGATACTGAGGGTGTGGACATATTCGCAGTCTATGCGCTGAATCCCGACACTAACGCGGTTGTTAAGAACAAGTTGGTTTACCCGGGGGCAAAAGGCGGTAGTCCATGGAGAGGCTTTTATTTACGCTGGGGGCAAGATGGCTTGCTGTATACGACCATAGCGCGCAACGTAACCGTATTCGATCCTGTCACTCTGAAATACCGTAAACTTACGGAAACGCAATCGAATCTGTTGGACCTGGGAGTCGACGGAAGCATTTACTATACTTCGGGACCGACGCTGTTTAAACTACAAGCTCCTTTGGCTCAAGCTTCTATATCAATGGCTAAGGTTACGCTGGATCAGGGGCAAAGTGAGCCGATTATCAGTTCCGGCGTTCTGGAGAACGGACTGCCTGCCATCTTGGCAGGGGGCACCACTTCCTTCACAAGCAGCGACCCGACTGTTCTGTCCGTTGTGTATGGGGAGGTTAAAGCGCTCAAAGCGGGAACGGCGAACGTTTATGCTGATATTACTTTAGGTGGAAAGACGATCAGAACGAACACGATCGGAGTTACAGTGACTCGCCCACTGGTTATTGATCCGACCTTTACTGCAGATAAGACAACGCCAACCAACACGGACGTCACCGTAACGATCGGCTATCCAACTAACGCTGCAGTAAAAGAATATAAACTGGGTGCAAGCGGTACATGGGATGCATACACAAGCCCTATCGCGTTTTCGGAAAATAACACCTTATATGCAAGAGCAGCGGATGCCGCAGGCAACGTTTCGAATGAAACCAGTTATGTGGTAAGCAATATCGATAGAATAGCTCCAGTTACTACAGCGAGCGTATCGCCTCTGCAACCGGATGGACCGAATGGGACGTACGCAAGTCCGGTCACAGTTACATTGATTAGCAGCGATAGCTCATCGGGTGCAGCCAAAACCGAGTACAGTCTGGATAACGGGACTACATGGCAGCTTTATTCGACGCCGGTTACGTTTGATAAGCAAGGTCAGGTCAGCGTGAGTTATAAGTCAACGGATCAAGCAGGGAATGTTGAGTCTCCTCAAATGGTTAGCTTTACGCTGTCGTCTACAGCTGTTAAGGTTCAACTCAAAGACAGCAGCGGAAATCCACTCAGTGGAGGGGTAGTCAGTTACTACGACGGAGGATGGAAGGATTTTGGCACAACGGATGCCACTGGATCTGTAAGTAAAACATTGCCGAATAAAAGCTACACCTTCTCGATGAAATATGAAGGTACGATCAAGGAAAAGGTGCAAAACACGGGAACCGATACCGTGGTTGCGTTCCAGACGGTTAAAGTCAAGCTGCAATTGAAGGACAGCCAAGGGAATCCGCTGGATGTCGGCAGTGCGAGCTACTATGCAGGAAGCTGGCGTGCTATCGGAACTACAAGCGGCGGTGAGATTAGCAAGGAATTATTGCCTGGTTCCTATACGTTTGACATGACTTATGAAGGAACGCACAAGGAAAAGGTACAGAATACCGAGACTGACGCCGTGGTTGTGTTCCAGACGGTTAAAGTCAAGCTGCAATTGAAGGATAGCCAAGAGAATCCGCTGGATGTCGGCAGTGCAAGCTACTATGCAGGAAGCTGGCGGGCTATTGGCACTACAAGCGGTGGTGAGATTAGCAAGGAATTATTGCCTGGTTCCTATACGTTTGACATGATTTATGAAGGAACGCACAACGAAAAGGTACAAAATATTGGAACTGATCCTGTGGTTGTCTACCAGACGATCAACGTTAAGGTGCAGCTGAAGGATAGCCAAGGGAATCCAATTAATGGCGGCATGGTAAGCTATTATGCAGGAAGCTGGAGGCCCTTCGGAAATACAACCAGCGGAGAGATTAACAAGGAACTACTATCTGGTTCTTATACCTTTAGCGTGACATATGGAGCAACTCGCAAGGAAAGTGTAAATAACATCGCAACAAATCCAACGATACTATTTCAGCTGTGAATATAGTCTTACGATAGCTGCCGAAGGTGGGTTCTTGCCACTTCGTAGGCCGTGCAAAAAAAATGGGTAGGGGAGCGTTCGCTCCTCTACCCATTTTTTTGTTGATATTTAGGCTATGAGGCAAGCCGAGGCTTATCCCCTTTTAGTATGATATGTGTTTTACTGTGCTGAGTGAGATTGTGATACATGCATAATACTGTATGTTCGAGACTGTCGATTCATTCATTCGCGGTAGAATAATGTTGTAAAAAGTGCAACAATTGCTGCCTAGATCCAGCCTTTCGCCCCTCGATGTTGCATATTGTACAACAATTTGGCCCAATATAGACCATTTCACAACAAATGTGCTCAGAATCGGAATGTTGTACGAAATGCAACTTCAAGTTGCAAAATAGCCTTTTGGCGTGTGAATTGTTGTAGAACATACAACATTGGTAATCACTATTGCCCATCTGCCCTCACGAAAGCTGAATGACCCTAAAATCACATTTTGGAGTTGTGAATACCAGTTGTGAATAAATCGACAGTGTTTGTTCTGAAACAATTTAGTCCTTTTCTCATGCTATAGAGCAACTTGTCTATCCTAATAGGCGTCTCTCAGCCTTCGGCAAACCGTCTCGAAGTCATCGAGCCGTGCCCAGTAAAGCTTGAGAATGTGCCTCATGGTTTCAAGTTCGTGGAAAGTAACATTCATGTCGGTATAGAAACTAAATGTCGGGATGATGTCCCGGTACATGAAGAACCGGGAAGGACGCGCTAACGTTTCTTCCCCGATCCACTCCGCTGCCGTTTTGACACTAGGAATGGTAAGGGTTGTTTTGCGAATATGCAGCTGCGCTTCGTTCGAAACGAGAAAATCGAGCATAGCTTGGGCTGCTTCCTTTTGTTTGCTTGACTTAATGACCGCAAGACCAATGATTAAAAGCTGAGTCTTCGCTTCCAGCGAATAGGGAAGCGGTGCGATGTCATAATTAAATTCAGCATTACGCAAATGGTTCAAGCTGTAATAGCTGGTCACGATCATGGACGTTTTTTGCTGCAAGAAAAATCGTTCGGCATCAGAGTCATTCTCCGACATATAGACGGTGTCTGGGTTCATTCCTTCAAACAGTCCAAGGCTTGTTTGCATCGCTTTTCGAAAATTATCGTTGTTGAAAATCAGCTTACCATGCTGGTCTCGTTCAAAAACGACCTTGTTTTGCAGCAAAAAGAGCGGCCACCGATTGATGGATTGCAGGTGAAACAAGATGCCGATTCGGTCATGCTTTTGGGTTAAGGCTAGCGCTGCTTTCTGGACATCGTTCCAACTCCAACTGCTATCCGGCTCTGGCAATGCTGCTTCTTTGAAATGATCTCGGTTATAACATAATACGATCGGTGAAAAAATAAACGGCTGCACGTACAAATGATTGTCTTTGGTGAACGGTCCAGACAGAAAGGGATACGTGCTATTCTTTCGTTCAAGCGGCTCTAGGATATCCGAGACTGCTCCAGTTTCAGTAACCGTTTCGTAGTTTTGGGTATTTAACGTGATAAGGTCGAGCCCGTCTCTCTCCATGGCTTCCTTCACGTTCTGAGAAAAATACGAATTCGAAAGAGGAATCATCTGGACGACAATATGCGGATGCTGTTGTTGAAACTTTTCGACTAGCTCTAATAAATTAGCTTCAAGAGTGAGGGTAGGGTAATAACCGAATTTCAGGGTAAGCTTTTCGTTTCGACCCGTCCCAACAACGCGCGTCCCGATTCGCGGCGCTTTTTCGATCATCTCTTGATCGAGTAGCAGCTCCAGTCCTTTGCGAACCGAGTTTTTACTAAGTTGAAATTGTTCAGCAAGTGTTAATTCGGAAGGTAAAAAGTCACCGGGCTGAAGTTTTCCGGTTACGATGTCGCTCTGTAATGTCGTGACCATATCTTCCAGTCGGGTTCGGAAGGTTGATCGTTTGGGTTTACCCGCCATTTATTTTAGAACCTCCGGGCCATTCAATGTTGGTATCTATCTGGGTTATATTATAGTATGCCAAGCTGATCAGACACAAGGTTCGTAATCTTGCTGTCATCATTTTTTTCTAACTAAATGTCGGATTGCATAAGATTTCATAGTTTTTTCTTTATCATTTAAATACATCAAGTGTTAATTTACATAACAAACAGTTTACATCAATGATGATTCATCGAAGGGGGGGTTCCATTGATCTCATTTCGTCAAGTAGAGAAGCATTACGGCGATTTCCATGTGCTCAAAGGAATTAATCTTCAGATCAAGCAGGGGGAAGTCGTTGTCGTTGTAGGTCCGTCAGGTTCTGGCAAGAGTACACTGCTAAGATGTATCAACCGACTGGAAACCATCACTAGCGGTGAGCTTGTCGTGAATGAGTACAAGGTCAGTGATAAGAAAATGGATATGAACAAGCTGCGTCGAGATATCGGCATGGTATTCCAACATTTCAATCTGTATCCGCATAAGAAAGTGATCGATAACATTACACTTGCTCCGATGAAGGTGCATGGTATGGCTAAGAAAGAAGCCGAAGAGATCGCAATGTATTTTCTGGATAAGGTTGGTATTCAGGATAAGGCGTACAGCTTTCCTTCACAGTTATCCGGCGGGCAGCAGCAACGTGTGGCCATTGCGAGGGGACTGGCGATGAAGCCGAAAATTATGTTGTTTGATGAGCCCACATCAGCCTTGGATCCGGAGATGGTTGGAGAGGTTCTTGATGTCATGAAGGCGCTTGCAAATGAAGGGATGACGATGGTTGTGGTTACACATGAGATGGGCTTTGCCCGCGAGGTAGCCAACCGTGTTGTTTTTATGGACAAAGGTCAGATTGTAGAAGAGTCGCCTCCAGAGGAATTCTTCGTCAACCCACGAGAAGAAAGAGCCAAATTATTTTTGAATCGCGTACTTAACCATTAATAAGGAGATGAACAAAACGATGATGTCAAAAAAGTGGAATTTCATGTTTATGTTAATTACGATATTCGCATTGGCGGGGTGTGCCTCTAACGGCACAAAAGGAGGCGCATCAAGCACTCCGGCTAACTCTCCGGCAGCAAGCAGCGCTCCAAGCACTGCAAAGCCGGCAGGTGGAGCGACCGTTCTGGATGAGATCAAAAGCAGAGGCAAAGTTGTCGTTGGTGTGAAATTTGATACTAAGCTATTTGGTTTGAAGAACCCGACTGGCGGCGAAGTTGAAGGCTTCGACATCGACATTGCGAAAGCATTAGCAAAAGAAATCCTGGGCGATGAAAAGAAAATTGAGTTAAAAGAAGTAACGTCCAAGACGCGCATTCCGATGCTCGACAACAAGGAAATTGACATGATTGTCGCGACGATGACGATTACCGAAGAGCGGAAGAAACAAGTTGAGTTTTCCAATGTTTATTTTAAAGCAGGACAGTCTTTGCTCGTCAAGAAAGGCAGCCCTATTAAGAGCGTAGCGGATGTTAAAAAAGGAACAAAAGTATTGGCTGTGAAAGGCGCTACTTCCGTTGCGAATATTAAAGCGAAATCCCCGGATGCCACTATACTTGAGTTTGATAATTATCAAGATGCTTTCAGCGCCCTGAAAGCGGGTCAAGGGGACACGTTGACCACAGATAATGCCATCCTCTATGGCATGATGGTACAAGATAAGAATTTCGAAGTAGTTGGCGAACCGTTCACGGATGAGCCTTATGGTATCGCAATTAAGAAAGGCGAGACTGCTCTTACAACTGCTGTGAATGATGGACTGAAGAAGTTGGAATCCAGCGGTGAATATGCGAAAATCTACGAGAAATGGATTGGCAAAGCGCCAACCAAATAAGAGTAACAAGAATAAAAGAAGAGATGGGTGGCAGCTGCTGCCCATCTTCTGTCTATGAGGGGGGAGCGCATGCCGGATTTCTCGATTTTTACCGATTATTTTGATATCTACATGAAGGGCTTCTTCAACACGATCATTGCCAGTGTTATTGCGTTAATTGGCAGCTTTGTGCTGGGTACAATCATTGCTATTTTTCGTATAGGATCGGTGAAACCTCTGCAATGGATAGGAACTGCCTATGTAGAGTTCATTCGAAACATACCGCTCTTGCTTGTTGTCTTCGTGTTCTTCTATGGGCTGCCGTCCATGGGCATTACCCTTAGCGGATTCGTTTGCGGGACCTTAGGCCTTACGGTGTACACGGCATCTTTTATCGCAGAAGCGATCCGAGCCGGTATTATGTCGGTGCCCAAGGGTCAGTCTGAAGCGGCGCAATCCTCGGGACTGACCTATTTCCAGACGATGTGGCATATCGTCCTTCCGCAAGCAATCAAAATTGTCATACCGCCGCTCAGCAACCAATTTATTAACCTCGTTAAGAACTCATCCGTACTTGGCGTATTCGCAGGTTTTGACCTCATGTATTTCGGGGATCAGGTCGCAAGTGAGACTTATGCTACTTTCGATACCTATATCTTCGTTGCTGTGCTTTATTTGATACTCACGCTGCCGCTAAGTTACATGGCCTTACGCCTAGAACGTAAATTAGCTCGTACGGACTGACTTTAGGGGGAGGTGAACGAATGGATATCATGCATGCTTTCTCAGCTGATAATGTAAGGTTTGTATTTGAAGGTTTCTATATGACGCTTAAAGTCGCTGCGATCTCTATTGTATTGAGCTTTATTGTGGGATGTGTCGTCGGGACAATCCGGTATACGAAGCTGCCGGTTGTTTCACAGATTCTGGCCATAGCAGTCGAGCTCATTCGCAATTTACCGCTGCTGTTAATTATATTCTTCTCAAGATTTGCCTTACCGGATATCGGGATTAAACTCGGACCCATGAATGCAACGATCTTGGCCTTAACGCTATTTGAAGGCGCGATGATTGCAGAGATTGTGCGAAGCGGCCTGACTTCCATCGATAAAGGGCAGATTGAAGCCGCTAGATCTTCAGGACTAGGCTATGTGCAAACACTTTGGCATATTGTTTTACCTCAGGGGTTGCGTCGAATGATGCCGCCACTCGTGAGTCAATTTATATCCCTGTTAAAAGATACTTCTCTTGCGATTGTTATTTCCTTGCCTGAACTGATGCACCATGCGAAAATAGTAATTGGACAAAACTACAGTTATACCATTCCTATTTTATTTTTAGTGGCTATTCTGTATTTCGCTGTGAATTATGCCCTATCATTAGCAGCCCGCAGGATGGAATCAAGGTTGGTATAAGAGGAATTTAACATCCAGAAGGAGTCTTGGCATCATGTTACATGTAAGTTGGGAAATGATGATATTCATCATCATCGGAGGTTTTGTAGCGGCTTATGTAGATTCTGTCGTTGGTGGAGGAGGGCTGATTGCTCTTCCGGTTCTGCTGGCAACGGGATTACCCCCGGCTGTCGCGCTGGGAACGAACAAATTGGCGGGCACCATGTCATCTCTGACGAGTACGATTTCATTCATGCGGTCTGGGAATGTTGATCTAAAAGCCGTACGAGGTTTGTTCTTTTTATCTCTCTTAGGAGCTGTATGCGGAACGATGGTGCTGCGGCAAATACCTTCTGATTTCTTGAGGCCGCTGGTTGTCGTTATGCTTATATTGATCACCATCTACACGATTTTTCGCAAAAACTGGGGAGATCTTTCTACTTTCCGCCAATTCTCAACGAAAACAGCGATGTTAATGGGCTTCGCAGCATTCGGTTTGGGTTTTTATGATGGTTTCTTCGGACCGGGGACTGGTTCCTTTCTTATTTTTGTTTTTCTGATGTTAGGATTCGATTTCGTCAAAGCAGCTGGTAATGCCAAGGTCCTAAATTTCGGGAGCAACGTGGCTAGCTTGGCAACTTTCATGGTTCTAGGATCCATTAATTATGGGATAGGCATTCCGATGGGAATAGCCATGGTTTGTGGATCTTTGCTGGGCTCACGCATGGCGATCCGCAAAGGCTCAGCGTATGTTCGACCGTTATTTCTTACCGTTTGTATACTCCTCATTGGTAAACAGATATGGGATATCTTGTAGGGGGTGAAAGGCTGGGACGCTTAAAGAATGAAGGGCTGCAAATGATTCTCGTCGCTATTGTGACGGCCATAGCCGGAGAGTTTAAGATCACACCTTTCAGTGGCGAAATGTTTCGGATTGGTCTTGGCAGCAGCGCCTTTCTACTCAGTTTGCTTTTGATGAAGCACCTGCCTTATGTCTATACTGGTATCATTACCGGAATCACTGTTTTGCTATTTCGGACGTTGGAAGATGGTATCCTATTACATGGGGCCATGTCTTTCAGCGCGAGCGCGCAAACGCATTTATCAGCCGCATTTTATTATATGGCCTTTGCGATTGCCATGAGCTTCATTAAACGGAATTGGGATCAATTCCACCCTTTTGTTCTTGGGTTGTTCTTATCGGTAATTGATCTTATGTCCAATGAGATTGAATTGCTGGCGCGCAGCTTGATTTTTCATTCAGTGAACATGTTTACGGAGCAATTACTGTATATCACAGTTACCGCTGTCGTGCGGAGCTACTTCGTGGTTGGTATCTACAATAGTGTAACCATTAATCAAATGCGAGTCGTGCATAATGAGCAGCAGAAGCGCATGGAGCAGATGTTAAATACGAATAGCGGTTTATATGGCGAAGTATTTTACTTGCGGAAGTCGATGGATACGATTGAGCAAATAACAGCCAAGAGCCACAATTTATATGAAAAAATCAATGGCGCGGGGTTAAAGAGCTACTCGCGCACCATTTTGGAAATTACCCAGCAAATTCATGAAGTCAAAAAAGATTCGCAACGCATCCTAGCCGGGTTGTTGAAGCTGTTCGATCGCGATTTCGCTTCCGATATGAGGTTGGCCGAAGTTGTGGAGTTCGCTATCAAATCCAACTTGGGTTACAGTGCGATGCTTGGAAAAAAGATTCAATTCAAAAGCGACATTCAAACGGACTACTGTTCGGATCAATATCTACCCCTTTTAACCGTAATCAATAATCTCGTATCAAATGCTGTTGAAGCAATTGAAGATCAAGGATCCATTCTCGTAAGTGCTTCTGAACAGGGTGCTGAGACCGTCATAATCGTTGCCGACACCGGTGTTGGCATTTCTGAGCAGGATAAAGATATGATTTTTGCACCTGGTTTTACGACCAAATTCAATCTGGAGGGCTTTGCCGCGACAGGGATTGGACTCTCTCATGTTCGAGATATTGTTCATTCTTTAGGTGGAGACATTCATTTACGCTCTGACGAGCCGGGTTTTCAAACCACTTTTGTGATTACTATATTGACCGATACGTTGAAAAAAGGAGCGTAGAGATCATGCTGTCATTCGGAATTGTTGACGATGATGCGGTAAGTAGACGGATGCTGCAAAAGATCATTGAAAAAGGTGGTTTAGGCGAAGTCGTAGGCACGGCTGGCAGCGGGAGCGAAGGGGAAAGAGTCCTTCTGGAAACCACGCCGGATGTCGTGGTCATTGATTTATTAATGCCGGACCAGGATGGAATTGAAACGATTATTCGATTGAAGGAGCAAGGTTATCAAGGGAAATACGTGATGATTTCGCAAATTGAAAATAAAGAAATGATTGGCAAGGCCTATCAAGCTGGTGTTGAATTCTATATTCAGAAGCCAATTAATAAAATTGAAGTGGAAGCGGTGCTGTCCAAGGTCAACGAGCAGTGGAACATTAGCCGATCCTTGCAGGAGATTAAAGAATCTTTAACCAAGCTAAGTTTATTGCACACAGGTACAGAGAGTATTCGTAAAAAGCGCGGCGTCCGCGAAATTATGCAGCCCATTCTCATGGATATGGGGATCGTGGGGGACACCGGCAGCCGCGACTTGATGGACATTATGGAACATCTTACACGTCATCATAAATCGGAAGGAATTCCGCCGCTCAAGGAGCTTTATGAAATTGTGTCTAGATGTCACAAGTTGAAGGAAGCGGATGTTGAAAAAGAAGGTAAAGCCGTCGAACAACGGATTCGCCGTACCGTCATGGCGGCATTAACCCATATCGCCAGTATCGGATTGACGGATTACAGCAATCCCAAATTTGAGCATTATGCGCCTCTTTATTTTGAATTCCAGGATGTGCGTATGAAGATGAAAGAAATCGATGAGAACTCGAAGCCGGAGAAGGGCAAGGTCAATATTAAGAAATTTCTCCAAGTTCTCTATCTTGAGGTTGCGGATAAGATGCGCAGTGAATATTAAGAATAGCGCGGAAAAATTAGGCAGTGACTGGTTGCGAATTGACCGGTGGTTATGGTATTATTTTGAATTAGTGATAGAAGAAGGAGGTGAAGGTAGGATGAATCGAGAGGTCGTGAACAACCGTGTGAGCCAGTTACCCATCGCGATGGCTGGCATCGTTCATGCAGCAGTCAAAGACGCGAGAAGTCTATCCATTTATGCTCATACGGAATTACAACTCACGAAAAGACACCTACCTTAACCCTCAAACGGATCAATCCGAAAGGTCGTAGGAATTTTCCTGCGGCCTTTTTTTGTGCGTAGATAAGAAAGTATAAGTTTTATACTTTTGCTTCGCATCTACCTTGGCAAACGCGCTCGTCCCTAAAGGACGACGGAGGTTTATCCTTGGTTGGTTGCAATGGATAGGGTCTTTCGTAAACTAGGAGGATCCTTCATTATGTTAATGATTAACGGTCAAAATATAAAGAAATACCATGGTGCGCAGTTGGTTCTCGAGGATGTTACTTTTGAAATTCATCAGGGAGAACGAGTAGGACTTGTGGGGCGCAACGGCAGTGGTAAATCGACTCTACTGCGCCTTATATCCAAGATGGAGAAGCCCGACGAAGGACAATTAACGGTACGAAAAGATACGCGGATCGGCTATTTAGCACAAATCCCAACGGAGTGGGAGAGCGGTACGGTGTATGATGTGCTGGCCACGAGCTTTCAAGAAGTACTTGAATGCCGCGGTAACATGACGGAGCTGGAGCAACGAATGTCGAGCCCGGACGTTATGAGTGATGAGAAGAAGCTGGATCAGCTGCTTAAGAGGTACGCTCAGCTGCAAGAACGTTTTGAGCTGGAAGGCGGCTACGAGCTGGATGCAAGAATCGACCAGGTTGCGAACGGACTTCGCATTGCACGGGAGTTTTACGAGCGGAGCTTTGCCTCGTTGTCCGGAGGGGAAAAGACGAAGATTGCGCTCGCATCCCAGCTGATCGGCAAACCTGACTTGCTGCTGTTGGATGAGCCAACGAATCATCTGGATTTGTTCGGCGTGGAATGGTTGGAGGAATATCTCACCCATTATGATGGCGCATGCTTCATTATATCTCATGACCGTTACTTTCTGGATCGGGTAGTTACGAAGATTGTTGAGTTGGAAGATGGTGAATCAACGACCTATCTGACTTCATATTCGGGATATGTGAAGGAGAAGGAAGTTCGATTGCTGCAGCAGTTTGCTGATTATCAGGAGCAGCAGAAGGTCATCAAGAAGATGAAAGAGACGATCAAACAGCTGACGGAGTGGGGGCGAGTAGGAGGGAACGAGAAATTTTTCCGCCGGGCAGCTTCTATGCAGAAAGCGCTGGATCGGATGGAGAAGCTCAAACGGCCTGTTCTGGATCCGAAGGCAGCGGAGTTCGGGTTGAAGCTGGACGACCGCTCAGGCCGGAGAGTGATTCGTTTCGAAGACGTTAATAAGCAATACGGAGATAAAGTGCTGCTGAAGCGGGCAAGCGGTTTGCTGGAGTATGGTGAGAAAGTAATGCTCGTCGGGTCTAATGGTTCGGGCAAAACAACGCTGCTGAGGATGATTCTGGGTGAAGAACAGCCTGACCAAGGGGAGCTCGAGCTAGGAGCGCGGGTCGATATTGGTTATCTGGCTCAACAAGAGTATCCGGAGGACTATAGGAAATCGGTGCTTACTTACTTCTGTGAGGAAGCGAAGCTGGAGGAAGGGGAGGCTAGGGGCCGACTTGCTGCTTATTTATTTTATGGAGCAGATGTATTCAAGTCGGTTAGTTCTCTCTCGGGAGGCGAGTGGACTAGATTGCGGCTAGCACTGCTTGTGCTGCGCAAGCCTAATTTACTTATACTCGATGAGCCCACGAATCATATGGATATTGCTTCAAGGGAAGCGTTGGAAGAGGCGCTTGAAGAGTTTCCGGGAACCGTGCTGGCTGTGACGCATGACCGTTATTTTATGAATCGGCTATCTCGGAAAATTTGGGAGCTGGATCAAGGGCAAATTACCGTTTACTTGGGCAACTTTGATGACTATAAAGTGAAGAGTGCTCAATTGAAGGGGAATCGCATGAGTGAATCGGCAGCTGTTGGTGTGAGAAAGTCGGCTGGTGCGGGTGCTGGGGATAGGGATGGTGCGGGTGCTGGTGCTAAAGCAAGTACAAATGCAAGTGCAAGTGCTAAAGCAAATGATGCTGAGAGTGTTTCGCCAAGAGATTCTGGGGGAGCAACGGCTAAAAATAGCGCCGCTGCGGCGCCAAGAGGGAAGTCTAGAAGCTCGTCCGTGTTTACTCGGGAGAGGCTAGAGAAGCAGATTGCGGATGGCGAAGCGCAGTTGAACAATCTGGACCAACGGCTAGGGAATCTGACGGCAGATGAACTAAGCCAACTGTGGACGGAAAGAGAAGCGGCGCAGGAGATGTTGGATAGGCTCTATGAGCAGTGGATGCAGATAGAGGAGCAGGAATAGAAAGAGGGGGCTGAGGCTCCCTTTTTTTGTTTGTGGAGAGCGAATCGCCCCCTTTTATTTATACACCAGAATTTTATATTAGTAACTATGTTTTTCTAGAGTTTTATTTCTGCTTTTTTTGAAAAATTGTTGAATTAGCTCCTAGGCAAGTTGTACTGCGTACAACAATTCCCTTGTTTTCTGCTTAGCAAGCTCAGAATGTTGTAGATTTTACAACAATTTAGTCTTTTTATAGCGTATAGAGCTACTTTAGGCTAAAAATGTTGTATTTTTTGCAACAATCGGTTGGGAAACGCGGATTAGCTTGCGTAAAGTTGTACAACGTACAACTTTACACCGATGAGTATGCGAATGGTTCAGTATTATGTCACTTGGCGTAATTGCTTTGCATCAACTTTATAAACACTTTCAACCACGGACGGCTTAAGCCGGTTTTCTTGTTTCCGTGGATTTCGATTAGAGGCGGCGATTTCGATTACTGCTGCATCATTTCGCGGAACGACGATCCGCTATTTGAAGAAAATAGCGCTAGAATGGGCATGCCCGGAACGTGAGTGCTCTATTTGCCCAAAAATCGCGTGATTAGAGGGCAAAACAAGGAAATAGCAGAACGACGTTCCGCGAATGCGTGGAAACAGCCAAATTCCTCGCGAATAGCGCATCGACGTTCCACCCAAAGTATGGAGATGTACTTCTGTCAATAGCGTAGACACAAAATCAAGGAACAACAGTTGCATTAAGAACCTAAGTTTTCATTATGAAGCAGTTCAATTTGGCCTCTTATTCGCTGTTTCCATGTGTTCAACTGTTTTTCGTTTAAATTCCTCATCATATAACTTTCGCGTTGGTTTCCCATGCCACACCTCGAACTTGAATTTATATATCTATTATAAAGGTCGTTCCCTAGTGTGTGTCTGCTAAAAGTTTAACCCCAGTACAGGCTGAATGAATTCCTCACGAATAACGATCGATGCTCCCTGAAAACATGAAAACGATCAAGCTCCTCTCGATATCCCCCTCCTGCGTTCTCTCGAAAAACTTGTCTCGTGAGAGGTGCAAGCCGCCACAGGGACTCAAACCTGAACCCACTGCACAGGGACCTCGATGCGCTGCGGAACATAGTGCCCGTTGAACTGCTCAAGCAGCAATTTAACAGCCGATAAGGCCATTCGCTCTTCATCCTGCAAAATGTGCGAGATTCCCGGAATCTCAGGATCATCGAAGGAAACCAACTCGATCTTCGGGTTCAAGCCTTCTTCCTGATGCAGAGCATGATGCGTGAGCCTTGCCATCTCAGCGGTTAATGCAAAAACAGCCGTAATGTTAGGATGCTGATGCAGGAAATTAACGATATAAGCTGATGTATCGCCATTTCTGAGGATGTCGATGGGGACATGACACCACAAGCTTTTATCAATCAAAATGTTGCCATCAATATAAGCCTTCTCAAAGCCGTGAGTCCGGTCTTCAACGGTTGTATTCGTATTATCGGGGGAGACGAGCGCGATTTGCTGATGGCCTTTGTTTAACAGGTTGGTAACCGTCTCATAAGCGCCGCCCCAATTATCGGAGGTAATCCGGTAAGTTTCTATATTTCGCAAATAGCGGTCAATAAACACAAATGGATATTTATCCAGGGATAAACGGAGCAGCGATTCATTATATCTCTCATCCTCCGTAGGGAAAACAATGATGCCGCGGATGCCTGGCGTGTTGGTCAATTCCTGAACTGAACGGGACTCTTCGATGGAAGATTCACGTGTGATATGCAGGACAAGCTGATACCCAGCTTCCTTGACGTAATATTCGATATAGTCGACAAGTCTCTGAATGACTTTCGTTTTCATGGTAGGGATAATCAGACCAATGTAATTTTGGGAAGAAGACGCTGAAGAACGACGCTTAGAATCCACTGTAATTGAGTGAGGGTTAACGGATACGAAAGTTCCCTTACCTTGAATACGAGTGACAAGTCCCTCATCAACCAATACGGCCAGGGCATTCTTTACGGTTATTTTACTGACCATAAATTCATCCATAAATTCTTGCTCAGAAGGCACGCGATCTTTGGGACGAAGCTCTCCGGATATAATCTTATCTTTAATAGATTGGTAGATTTGTTTATAGAGAGGAATTTTACTCACTCGTGCATCACCTGATTCTTCATAGTCTTAGGTTTATTGTACTCAGTAAATGTGTAAAAGGGAATACATAAAAGTCTAAAAAATATATTCATATAGTTTTAATTAAATTTTATAACCAATTGTATATATAAATTTGGGAATTCCCACCAGTGGAATCCAATTCAACAGGTCCCAATTATATTTCACAAAACGAAAAATGTAATACGGATTCTAAACAACCATTTCGCGTAAGATTTTATGTGGTTAAATATAATAAACATAATTTTATACTCAATTGATTATATAATTATAGGTTTTTATGTACTATAATTCGATTTGTAAAGCGCTTACACGTTAATCGACCATTTGCACGATAGTTTACATGACAATCAAAATTTCTTTCTAGGGGGATTTATCGTATGAAGAGAAAGCTTCAAGTAACTTCTGCTGCCGTCTTGGCATCCATGCTTTTATTGTCAGCTTGCACATCTAATTCGGGTACGAATAATGGGGGATCAGCTACGGCAAGTCCGGCGACTGCAACCAATAGTGATAGCGCAACCAAATCAGGTACACCTGTTAAGCTGAGCTTCTGGACGTTCAATGAACTGCATCAGAAGTTTTTTGAAAGCATGGCTGAATCATGGAATAAAACACATCCTGAACAGCCGATCCAAGTAGAAGCAACAACTTTCCCCTATGACGATAACCACAATAAACTGTTAGTGGCGCTGCAATCAGGAACGGGTGCTCCCGATATGGCTGACATTGAAATCAGTAAAATCGGGAATTTCCTAAAAGGCGATGTCCAACTAACCGCTTTGAATGATATTGTTGAGCCGGAGAAGGCCAACCTCGTCATGTCACGACTCGATAATTATGCGAAGGATGGCAAATATTACGGGATCGATTACCACGTTGGGGCAGAAGTCATTTATTACAACAAAGAAATTCTCGATAAAGCAGGCGTGAACGCGGACGATATTAAGACTTGGGACGATTATGAAAAAGCAGGTAAGCAGGTTCTTGAGAAAACCGGCAAGCCGATGACGACGGTCGAAACGACGGACCAATGGAGCGTATGGCCGCTCGTTGTCCAACATGGATCGGACTTCCTTGATAAGAACGGTAACGTAACGATTGGAGATCAAGCGAATACAGAAGTGTTAACTTACCTGCAGAAGCTTGTGAAGGAAAAAGTGGCAGTCACAGCTCCGGGTGGCTTTCATCATGCGGAGGAATATTACGGCTTCATGAATAAAGGCGGCGCAGCTTCCGTCTGGATGCCGATGTGGTACATGGGTCGCTTTACGGATTACATGCCTGATTTGAAAGGCAAAGTCATCATTAAACCGATGCCGGTATTTAAACAAGGCGAGATGCGCTCTTCCGGTATGGGGGGTACGGGTACGGTTATTACGAAGCAATCGAAGAATCAAGACGTAGCTAAGAAATTCCTTTCCTATGCGAAGTTGTCCAAAGAGGGCAACATTCAGATTTGGTCACAACTAGGCTTTGACCCGATTCGCTCTGATGTCTGGAACGATCCGGCGTTGAAAGCGGACAATAAATTCACGGGTTATTTTGGCAAAAATCTATGGGATGTTTTGATTTCTGTGAAAAGCGAGATCGCGCCTACGAATATCAAGGAGAAAACGCCGGCTGTCTCCGACTATATCAAGACGAAAACGATTTTCCAAGCGCTTAATGATTTGAAAGATCCGAAGCAAGTTCTAGACGATGCTGTGAAAAATATTAAGTAAATTGAACGCCCCGCGTTCCGTTGCTGGCTTTGCCCTAGGGACATCCCTTCGGCAAAGCTTGCAGCGCTTCTAGAGAGGAGTGGTGATTAACGTTATGAATAAGTTTCTGTATTCCTCCCGGGTAGCTCCTTATGTCTTTGTTCTGCCATTTGTGTTATCGTTTCTTATTTTCTTTGCTTATCCGGTTATGACCACGATTGTCATGAGCTTTCAAGAAGTTCTGCCCGGCCAAACCCATTTCATTGGGTTAGCGAATTACCGGAATTTATGGAGCGATTCGTTTTTTACCGCGTTGAAAAATAGCAGTCGGTATACGTTCTGGACCCTGCTGGTGCTTATTCCATTGCCGCTTGTACTTGCTGTATTCCTAAATGCGAAGCTGACCAAGGCGAGTGCATTCTTCCGTTCCGCTTTGTTTATCCCCTCCCTCACTTCGGTTGTTGTGGCGGGAACTATATTCCGGCTTGTTTTTGGAAGCTTGGATGATTCGGTGATGAATGCTTTCCGTCATATGCTGGGCATGCCTACGATTAACTGGCTGGCCAACTCCACGACGGGAATGCTCGTAATGGTCATTTTGGCGACTTGGCGGTTCACAGGCGTTAATATTATTTATTTCCTATCCGCGCTGCAGAGCATTCCGCATGAATTATATGAGTCAGCAGAAATAGACGGTGCCAACAAGTGGGACCAATTCTGGCGAATTACTCTGCCGTTATTGAAGCCGGTAGCGATCTACGTCATTACGATTTCCATCTATGGCGGCTATTCGATGTTTACGGAAAGCTTCATTCTCTGGAATGGTAATCGCTCCCCGAATGACATTGGTCTGACGATGATCGGTCTACTTTATCGAGAAGGTATCGAACGTAATAATTTGGGTTTCGGATCTGCAATTGGGATCACCTTGCTGGGTATAACCATGATCTTAAATGTCATTCAATTGAAATTTTTCGGTTTGTTCAGAAAGGAGGACTAGGACATGCAGATACAACGACATAAGTTCCTTCAAACCTCCTTACTGCTCTTCTTGTTTGTAGTACTTGCCGCATTGGCACTATTCCCGTTCTACAGTCTTACGTTGGCTTCATTTAAGCCTTCCAAGGAGATGCTGCGCTACGGACTCAATGTGAAGCTGCAGCCGGAGTTATTGTCCTTTCATAACTATGCCTTCCTATTTTCTGCATCCGCGAAGAAATATTTGATCTGGTATAAGAACAGTATCATTATTTCCATTGTGTATACCGCTTGTTGTCTGCTTTTATCTTCGATGGTGGGCTATGGACTCGCCATGTACCGATTTAGAGGAAGAAACCTTATTTTCCTCTTAGTCCTATTAGTCATGATGGTACCTGTGGAAATTATTATGCTGCCGCTTTATAAACAAATGATTGCTTTCCACTTGATCGATACTTACAGCGGTGTCATTTTACCTTTCGTCGTCGCACCGCTGCCGATCTTTTTCTTCCGGCAGTATGCTGCCGGGCTGCCCAAGGATTTTCTTGATGCAGGAAGAATTGACGGCTGTTCAGAGTATGGTATCTTTTTCAAAATCATGATGCCATTGATGGCTCCGGCTTTCGGGGCGATGGCGATATTGCAGGCCCTTGCGAGCTGGAACAGCTTTGTTTGGCCGCTAATTGTACTCAAAACTGGCAACAAGCTGACTCTGCCGATTGGTCTGTCCAGTCTTGTAACGCCTTATGGCAATAACTACGATATTCTCATTGCTGGTTCTGTACTTGCGATCGTGCCTATCCTGATCGTCTTCATTTTCTTCCAACGATTCTTTGTATCGGGTCTTGCGGTTGGCGGTGTGAAAGGCTAATGACAGTCTCGCGGGTGAAAAAAAGGGTGCTGCTTACGCTTGGTTTTGCGCTTGCAGCTGTGGCTGTAGGGGCTTCCTTTCTCCAATTCGGGAGTTCAAATACCGCTCCCTTAGAGTTTCCGAAGAGACCTGTTCAGTACCCGATGTATGACACAGGAAGCACGAATACGGAATCAGGCTGGCACACGATGAATACGCACGATCCCTCCATTTATAAAGACGGGGATACGTATTATGTGTTTTCAACTGACATAAAGGTTGGCGCCAATAAGGATTCGCTGCGGCCGGGGATCATGGTGAGACGATCCAAAGATTTGATCACATGGGATTGGGTAGGCTACGCGCTGGATGGAATACCGAAGGAAGCCGCCTCGTGGACACGGGCAACGAATCTGTGGGCACCCGACGTGTTCAAAATGGGAGATACCTACTATTTGTACTATGCAGCATCTACCTTCGGAAGCAATCAGTCCATGATTGGACTTGCAACCTCCACTTCGATTACTGGTCCATGGACAGATCAAGGCACCGTTGTGAAGACGGCCAAGGGAGATGAAGCGAACGCGATTGATCCTAATCCTGTGTTTGATGCAGAGGGCAAACCCTGGTTAGCGTATGGATCCTTCTTTGGCGGCATTTATCTCGTAAAGCTTGATGAACACACCGGTAAAGTGATGCAAGGAGAGCAGCCTACGCTGCTTGCCCGCAGAGACAGTCGAACCGTCGCAGGTGCCGTGGAGGCGCCGTATATCATCTATCAACCGGATCAGAAAAAGTATTACTTATTCGTATCCTATGACTCGTTATCTTCCGATTACAGTGTAAGAGTGGGCAGATCTTCCTCGATTACGGGGCCTTATGAGGATTTCAATGGTCATCAGCTTTCGGATACGGGGTTTTCGCCGCAGACGAATGTAGGAAACAAGCTGATTGGCAGCTACGCGTTCAGTGGGAAGGAAGGCTGGATCGCGCCGGGCCATAACTCGATTCTGAAGGACTGCGATCGCACATTTCTCGTGCACCATGCCCGTGGCGAAAAAGATAAAAATTGGTCTTACCTCCATATTCGTGAGCTTCTCTGGACACGTGACGGATGGCCAGTTGCATCGCCTGAACGCTATGCGGGAGAGAAGCTGCAGTCTCTATCATCGAAGCTGCTGGCAGGGCATTGGGATCGATTACCAATACCGATGGCATGGACGGGAACAGAACGTTCTGAACCAATGACATTGCAGCCGAATGGAAAGATTGAATCGGCACATGGTACCGGCAAGTGGACATTTCAAGAACCGAATGAGCTAACGCTGCAATGGACGGTTTTAGATACAAATGAGGGTGTCCAGACGACAGAGAAGGTGCTTGTCTCGCCTGCCTGGGATTGGGAGAATGACAAGCTTACGCTTGTGTTTACAGGGATGAACGAGAAGGGCATCAACATATGGGGCAAATACACAGATCGCATTAAAGGAGAATAACGATGGAGAACTTAGAAACCAGCTATATTAGACCACTATTGGAGCAGCGTGCTGATCCATGGATCTATAAACATACAGATGGATATTATTATTTTACCGCATCAGTTCCAGAATACGATCGCATTGAACTACGGCGCTCCGCTTCGATTGCCGGTTTGAATGAGGCGCAGCCTGTCGTAGCTTGGCGCAAGTATGCCGATGGGCCGTTAAGTGCTAATATTTGGGCGCCGGAGCTGCATTTCGTTGCAGGCAAGTGGTATATCTATTTTGCTGCGGCCAGAACGACAGAAACGAAGGAAGGCCTATTCGATCATCGCATGTTTGTGTTGGAAAATAGTTCGGCCAACCCTCTTGAAGGGGAGTGGGAAGAGAAGGGGCAGCTGCGCACCGAGTGGGAGAGCTTTGCACTGGATGCAACTTCCTTCGAGCATCGCGGCCAGCGATATCTCGTCTGGGCGCAAAAAGATTTAAATATACCAGGGAACTCCAATTTATACATTTCCGAAATGAGCAGCCCATGGACGCTTCGCGGCAAACAGGTCATGATTACGACGCCGGAATATGATTGGGAAATCATCGGCTTTAAAGTCAATGAAGGCGCCGCGGTGCTGAAGCGGAACGGACGCATCTTCATCAGCTTCTCCGCAAGCGCAACAGATTTCAATTATTGCATGGGTTTGCTGACGGCTTCGGAAGACGCCGATCTGCTGGATCCACAATCATGGGCGAAGTCCAAGTCGCCTGTTCTGACCACGGATGAAAGCATCCGACTTTTTGGCCCCGGACACAATAGTTTCACTGTATCGGAGGACGGCACACAGGATATCTTCGTCTTCCATGCGAGAAATTATAAAGAAATAGTGGGCGATCCGCTCTACGATCCGAATCGGCACACTTTTGTACGTGTACTAAAGTGGCACGCGGATGGAACGCCGGATTTTCTTGGCTCCGTATCAGGCGCCTAGAACGGTTAAGCCAATCTATACCCTCTACCTCACTTAGTGAGAGTAGAGGGTTTTTTGACGTCAGGGAGATCCTTCCGCCACCGTTCCGACATGGAAGTCGGTAGTCCATATATGATAAGCTATACATATTAAAGAAGGAGGCGATTGCTGTGATTCAGGTTTTCCCTGCACATACGCGTAATACAACCGATCTGGGCTGGCTTCAGAGCCATAAGAATTTCTCGTTCGGCGATTATTTTGATGAGGATAATGTAGGTTTCGGGGTTATGCGTGTTTGTAATGACGATGATATTGCTGCCGGTCGGGGCTTCGGTCCACATCCACATAGCGACATGGAGATCGTTAGCATCGTTCTCAGCGGTGCAATTAAACACGAAGATAGTTTGGGGCATGTTGCGGTAACGGGAGTCAATGGCGTGCAGCGGATGTCAGCTGGAAGCGGCGTAATTCATGCCGAGTACAATGCGTCGGATACGGAACCGATGAGTCTATTCCAGCTTTGGTTCATGCCGTCTAAGCGTGGCTTGGAGCCATCCTTTGAGAATGTTACCTACGAGCCTGAAGCGTTGGTCAACGCATTGCTTCCAGTAGTTACGCCCGAGGGGGGCGAGCATGCAGCTAAGATACACCAGGATATGAGCATTTACCTCAGTAAGCTGGACGCGGGCAAAGAGCTTGTGTTTAAACAAGGAGAGAATCGACGCATTTATCTAATGCTTATAAGCGGGAAGTTATCTGCTAATGATGCTGTTTTAGAAACGAAGGATAGCGCTCGTATGGAAGCTGAACAGACGGTTGCTATTCGTGCGATAGAAGATACACATTTCATGCTAATCGATCTGCCATAATGAATGATGAAGGAGGGCTATGCGGATGAAGGAAGTCTTTTTAATTAAACATGCAGTGGGCGGTCGAGCGTTCGTAGATACGGGAAAACATCCGATCCCCTACACATGCGAGCATGTTGGAGACCAATGGAAATTTACCGTGCAGATAGAGAAGAAGGAAGATATTGCTGAACTTTTGAAATGGAAAGAGGAACTCAACGTTTTCCTATTTCAGGAGTTTGAGAATGAGCCAACGAAGAAATTATGGTTTTATGTAGGCGATGATTCCGTGCACTATTCAGAGGAAAAAGGCGAGTTAACCATAGTATCAAAGTCTCAAATCGTATACATTCCTGATCAGTTTAGTGCGCAATTGTAACTCAACATAGGGAGAGCTGCGCAGGTGTCAGAGGCTTGCGGGGCTCCCCTTTATCGGATTGGAGCAGCACCTATGAAAGTGCAGGATCAATTACTGGAGAAAGCTGTGCCTTTTATCAAGGAATGTTATAGTGAATTAGGTCAAAGCTCGGGCAAAATCGAGGCTCGTCTTGCTGAAATTACCGAAGCCATTAGGTATAAAGGTTACTACGAACATACCCTTCAAGAGCTCGAGCATGGGGCTAAAATGGCATGGCGCAACAGCAACCGTTGCATCGGGCGATTGTTCTGGGAAACACTGACGGTACACGATGCTCGTTATATAGAAACAGAAGAACAGATGGCTGAGGCCCTATTCCGTCATATTGAAACGGCAACCAATGGCGGCAAAATCCGCCCAGTGATTACGATTTTCCCACCTACGCATGATTCGGCTCAGGGAGCCTTTATTCATAATGACCAATTGATCCGTTACGCAGGCTATGAAACTGACAATGGGATTCTCGGTGACCCAGCTTCTATTCAAATAACTGCGTTATGCCAATCGCTTGGATGGCAGGGGGCTGGGACGCCTTACGACGTGCTGCCGCTTGTTGTTCAATTGGGAGATCGGAAACCGAAGCTGTTTGAGATTCCTGCTGAACTCGTCCTGGAAGTGGATATTATACATCCGGATATAGCAGCGTTCAATGATTTGCATCTCAAATGGTATGCGGTACCGATCGTATCGAATATGTACCTTGAAATCGGAGGGATTCACTTCCCCTCTGCGCCATTCAATGGATGGTACATGGGCACCGAAATCGGGGCGCGTAACTTTGCAGATCAAGCGAGATATGACATGCTGCCGCGTGTAGCGTCTATCATGGATTTGGATACTCGGCGTGATGCTTCTCTTTGGAAAGATAAGGCGCTTGTTGAGTTAAATGTGGCTGTGCTGCATTCTTATCAACAGCAGGGAGTAGCTATTGTGGACCATCATACGGCGGCAAGGCAATTTAAGAGTTTTGAAGAGAAAGAGCAGAAGGTCGGTCGTGATGTCACGGGTGATTGGTCGTGGCTAATCCCGCCGCTATCCCCAGCGACGACGCATATTTTTCATCAGCATTATTCAAATGAAGTGAAGCTGCCTAACTTTTTTTACCGGCATGAGGGCTGAGCAGTCGGATTGTGGGAGGGAGAACCGCTCACATGGCGTTAGAGAAAATCCGGCAAGAATTAGAAGATGGATTTCGCTGCGTCATTGACACTGATCGTTTCCGTTAAAGGATAGCACCAAAAAATCGTGTAGTCGGATCCCCGTAATCGGGGATTTATTATTTTCGAATTGACCATCGGACAAAATTGCGAGATTCATAGAATTATGTGTTACTAGAATTATGTTACAAGACATTGAAAAGAGGATTTTATAATGAAAAAAGGGCTTTGGTACGCCATTCTTGCCTATACCGCATGGGGGGTGCTGCCTGTTTATTGGAGGTCTTTTGAGTCTCTGCTTGCAGGTGAAATATTATCTCACCGCGTCATCTGGTCATTCGTATTCATGGCAATTCTCTTACTGATAGGGAAAAGCCGATGGAATGAATTTCGTGAGATGCTTACGAACCGGAAAGCTCTGCTCATGATCGGAATCAGCAGCATCTTAATCAGCTCCAATTGGCTGATATTCATTTGGGCCGTCAATAACGGTCATGTTATCGAGACGAGCTTGGGGTATTATATTACGCCGTTGATAAACATCATGCTAGCGGTCTTGTTTCTACGTGAAAAACCAAGCCGTAGTCAGTGGTTGGCCGTTGTTTTAGCGGGTGCCGGCGTTTTGCTGGCAACCATCGATTATGGCAGATTCCCATGGGTTTCTCTCTCACTAGCGTTTTCATTCGGCCTTTATAGTCTTGTGAAAAAGAGAGTTTCCTACGATGCTTCTATCGGGTTGGCAGGGGAAACCGTCATCGTCTTCCCTATAGCAGTCGCGTATATTGCCTACTTACATTTCACGCATCATGATTCCGCATGGGCATTACCGCCTATCTCTTTAGCGATGCTATTATTGTCAGGTGTAGCAACCGCTTTGCCTCTTCTATGGTTTGCAAAAGCGGCTGCTCGGCTGCCTCTTTCCATGTTGGGATTCATTCAATACATTGGCCCTTCCATTACGCTGTTGTTAAGTGTGTTCTTATTTAAAGAGAAATTTTCACCGGTGCTTCTCATTAGTTTCTCCTTGATTTGGACGGCGCTGATCGTTTATGCACTCGCATCGATGCGAGTGGCGAGGACTTCTGTAGCGAAGTAGGCTTTCAAAAGTGGATTGTTTTAGGAGATACAGAAAAGGGGCTTCCTCAAAAGTCATATTCGGAAAAATGAAATCCAACTTAATGTATTTCGCAGTCTGTCTACTACTTTCATTGGATTAAATCCAATGAAAGTAGGGATTTGGCAGCTTAAAAGTCAATTCCATTGGATTTATTCCATTAGAATAACGAATTTCGAAGCCAGAAAATCGATTCCATTGGAAAAATCCAATGGAAGTATGAATTTCGTTCTGAAGGTCAGCAGGCCCCAAAGGGGCTGTCCGCAAGTAGAATTATCTACTTTTGAGACAGCCCCTTTGTTTATGCATGAACTTGAGGTGATGAGTGAGAAAGGAGAAGAACTAGCTACCTAAAACATATTTAGGAGGAACGTCAATCCTCTATTTTAGGGAATAAGTGTTAAAAGTGAAAATGGCGGAACGTGAGGGCCTTATTTGCTAAAAATAAGCAGATTTGGAGGTAAAACAACGAAATAACGTCTTGTCGTTCCGTTTGTCTCGGAATTCGAGCTTTTTCACCCAAATAGCGGAACGACGTTCCGTAAAAGGGTGGAAAACGCGATAGTCAGGTCTGAGCTTGCTTTAAGCCTATATCTTTCGCGTGCAAAGGTAACCTGTAAACACAAGGGCTTGAGGAGGCGCTGTGTGCAAAAGGAACCCGTAAACACATTAAGGGGCTTGAGTCAGCGCTGAGTGTAAAAGGAACCCGTAAACACATTAAGGGGCTTGAGTCAGCGACGCGTGTAAAAGAAACCCGTTAGCAATTGAAGGACTTGAGGCAGCGCCTCTTATTTGGTAGAGCTGACCTGAAGCAGGTGAGCTTCTTTTGTTTTGTTGAAATGCGTGAGGGTGAAGATGAAATCACCTTTGTAATAGCTGTTCGTGTAGGTGCCAGCCCCGGCACCTACCGCGAGTTCCATGACGATGTAGCCTGCATCGTTGGGCTCACCGCGCTTTTTGACGGTCTCGATGGCTGGCTGCAGCAGCGCCAAAGGCTTCGAGCCCCAAATACTGAGGGAGGTGACAACGGCCTCCTTCGGGTTGCCCTTAGACGGCTCTACCAGCAGCGACAGCTGATAGGCCGGATAGTTCAGCAGCAGCTTAACGCCTGCTGCTGCTGCCGGATCGGCCGCGCCCGCGCCCGCGGCCGACGGTTCCACGGCGGCGTCGCCCGCAGCCGCCGTCTCCGCGGAGGCAACCTGCGGCGCCTCCTGGCCCGCGAGCATGACGCTGGCATCCTGCAGCGTCACCTCGGCCGGTTTGCCCAGCAAGTCTTCGACTTTTTTGCTGGACAAACCGATGAAGCTCTGCAGGCTGGCCTGGCCGCCTGCAAAAAAGCTCCGCAGCAGCGGCGCGCCGTCTGCGTCAAACAGCGTGCCAAGGCCGTCATAGACGCCGGCCTTGAAATCGCCCTTATAGACGAGTTTGCCTAACTCGTCATACGCTTCCCCGGCGCCACTAAGGACGCCGCTCTGGAACGTGCCTTTGAAGAGCGGCACGCCCTTCTCATCGAAGGCGGTGCCTTCACCGCCATACGCGCCAGCGAGGAATTGGCCTTTATATTTGATCAGGCCATTCGTATAAAACTCGGTGCCATCTCCGGAATAACTGCCATTCTTAAAGCCGCCATCATAGATAAGAAGTCCCTTCGCATCAAAAAGCTTACCAGCCCCGTTATATTGACCGGCTGCAAATTCACCCTCATATTGGGCGATGCCGCCCGATGAGAAGAGCTTGCCAGCGCCATTATATAGGCCGCCGTTAAACAAGCCTTCATACAAAAGATCTCCGCTAGGCGCGAACAATTTCCCGGCCCCGCCGTATTTTCCATTTTGAAATTCGCCGATATACTGCACTTTCTGCTGGGGATCGTATTGGGTTCCAGCCCCGTTAAAGACATCACCGGCAAATGCCCCTTTATATTGCAGGGTGCCGTTTTCGTCATACAAGGAGCCGCTGCCTGATTTTTGCCCCTTTTCAAAATCACCTTCATAAGCGGGTTTGCCGTTGCTGTGGAAAAGTTTACCTTTGCCGGCATATTTGCCGTCAACCAGATCCCCCACATAGAGAGAATCCTTTTGGGTACCCACAACTTTGCCATTGCCTGAAAAGCTCGTAAGTTTAGGGGTGTCTTTCTGAAGAACAGGAACACGATTCAACCACTTATTCACGATCGCAGGTGGGCGGATGAAGATAAAAAAGATCAAAACGAGCAGGAACAAAGTGAGGAAAAGAAGCAACCTTTTGGAGACATAATAGGAGCCGATCAAAACGTAGTTTTTCAGTGACGTTTCGCGCGTCTGCAGCATGACCCTAAGAATCTGTTGAAACTTAATGATCGCTAGTTTGGGCAGCCTTCCGACTGTTGCGATGGCTTTCATGATATGGCCAATGAATGGTGCAACGACAGGCTTTAGCACTTTTTCAAGGGTTTTGACCGGCTGGATCTCCAAATCTTCTCACTCCTAGATGGAATTATTAAATGAGGTGTATTTAAAATGGGTTAAGGCACCTGAATGGTCATTTGCCCTGGTTGTTGAATTTGAATGACGCCGCCCCAGTTGCACATGCATTTGGACGTATTGTTCAGAGCGGGCATGTTCGCGACGAGCACAGTCGGTGACCCAGGAGCCCAAGGCGCAGCTGTTACTGGCACGCAGGGCATGGGAGTTAGTACTCCAAGTGCAGCCGCCGTTGCCGCAGCAACCATCGGATTTGCCATTGAATTGCACATCCCAAACGGCATAATGTTCACCATCGGCTTATTATCCATAATGTTGGCAATGGGCATAGCGGTCATCACCATGTTCGCCGGAAGCACCATTAATGTACCAGGCGCCGCACCGAACGAGCATTGCAGCATCGCTCCACCGCAAACGAGGTTTCCCATGCGAATCTCTCCTTCCTTAAACAAAACGCGCCACCGAGCTTCCAAAGTAGGGTATTAAGCATGTTTTTCAATCGTTAAAGTAGCATAATTAGCAATCGCGCCGCGTTTAAGATTGTTTTATATCGTTAAAGTAGTTGAATGGGTAATTAGTTGCAGATCTGGTAGGTGTTAAGCATGATTTTTAGCGTTAAAGTAGCTTAATTAGCAATCGTGCAGCGTTTAAGATTGTTTTATATCGTTAAAGTAGCTGTATGGGTGATTGGTTGCAGATCTAGCAGATGTTAAGCATGTTTTTCAGTGTTAAAGTAGCATAATTAGCAATCGTGCCGCGTTTAAGGATGTTTAATATCGTTAAAGTTGCTGTATGGGTGGGTAGTTGTAGGTCTGGTAGGTATTAAGCATGTTTTTCAGCGTTAAAGCAGCCGAATAAGCAATCGCCCAGCATTTAAGGTTGTTTTATATCGTTAAAGTAGCTGTATGGGTGATTGGTTGCAGATCTGGCAGATGTTAAGCATGTTTTTCAGTGTTAAAGTAGCATAATTAGCAATCGTGCCGCGTTTAAGGATGTTTTATATCGTTAAGTTGTTAAATGGGTGATTGGTTGTAGATCTAATAGGTGTTAAGAATGTTTTTCATCTTTAAAGTGGCCGAATAAGCAATCGCCCAGCATTTAAGGTTGTTTTATATCGTTAACGAAGCGGGAATTAGCGGAAATGAGATGTAGTTAGCTAGGATAAGTATTCCAGTCAAAATTCGCAGACTTCCATTACTTTTATACTACTAGATAAGTATATGAGCAGTCTATTACTATATTCGATAGTTTTCACTATTTTTCTCCAAAAGATGGGTGCGGGAGTGGGGGAGATATTGTACTATAAGAGGAGATGGTTGAGCGGAGGGATTCATAATGATAGGGGTAAAATTTGTGAAGTTGGGGCTTGTGCTGCTGCTAGGCGTGTCGTCGATTGTGGCAGCAGGTTCGGGAGTCGAAGCTGCAACGGTGAAGTCTTTAACCATGAGGGAAGCCGTCGATCAGGGTTTGAAAATAAGTCCCCAATTGCGGGATGCTAAGACCGATATTTTGAAGAAAAAGATAGAGCTGGAGCAAGCGCAGCATGCGGTTAAAAATGAGGAAGCTAAGGCTTCCGGACTATTTGCCAAACCTCGTAATTTAGGTCAGGAATTATCGACTCGTTTGAAGGTGCCTGAAGCACGCAAGCAGCTTTATATCGCGCAGGAAACGCTGCGGCAATCGATGAATACGGCCCGATTTGATGTGCAAAAAGCTTATTTAGCAGCTTATCAAGATGCAGTGGCAGAAGAAAATACTAGGAAGAAAATGGAGGAAAATAAATCTGCCTTGGAAACGGTGAAAAAGAAGCGGAAATTCGGTCTTGCAGATAGTACTGAACAAGAGAAGGCAGATAAGGCGCTGGAGAAGGCGTTATCTGAATATAAACAAGCGCAGTTAACGGCCAAATCTAGTCGTTTAGCGCTGGGCAAGCTGCTGAGTTTGGACATGGAAAATAAAGTCCAGCTCTCGTTTGAGCCGGATTACGCGGATTTGAATCAGAAACAGCTGCCTGCCTACATCGCAACGGCTCAAAAGTCGACGCTTAGTTTGCTGAAGGACACGGAGGACCGGCGGTTAGCGGATGAGAAGCTGAATACGACGCGTGATTTGTACAGCTCTAAGTTTGGATCGGCGCGAATGAAGGTCATGGACGGCATGTATAAGGCTAAAGATGTGGATATGGAGCTGTTCCTAGCTAGTTATGAAACGACACTTTCACAAGTGAAGAAGGATTGGGAAGGCTTTTTCATGCTGCTTGGATTCATTCCTATTCCCAAATCGCTGCTTCAAGGGGAGTTTGACGGGCTGCGTTATTTGGACGATCTCAGGGATGCGCTTCCGATCGCGACCATGGAGCAGAATAAAGCGCTGCTTCAGGAGAAGGAAAGCCGGAATGCGGTCATTGCTGCGGTGCGGCAGTCATTTTTGGAAGCAAAAGGGGCCGAAGAAGGCTATGCGCAGGCCTTGCGTGATAAAGACAATGCGGTAGTCAATCTGGATAAAGCGAACCAGAAGCTGAAGCTAAGTCTTATGAAAACAGATGAGCTGCAGGCTTATAAGGACGCTGTCATTCAAGCTGATCAACAAATCCTATCTGCCCAAATGGGTTATAAAATGGCGCTCGGCAAGCTGGACTTGGATACCGGCGGTGCGGTTGAAAGAACGATAAAGAAAGGTATTCTGCCTTATCGTGACCTCGATGATGGGCTTGCAGCTGTAAAGCCGCAAAAGCCGAAAGCGCCTTTAGGTACTTGGAAACTGAAGCCTTCGGTGGGCACGCTGCTTAGTGATTTCAGTGTGAAAGTAAATAAAAAGCTGGGCGCTACGGAGTACGCGGTTTTTACGAAAGAAGGCCGTGCGATTGGGAAGCGGACGAAAATCAACAAGCCTGTGCGTAATTTATCGCTCAAGTTTAGTTCAATCGATCAGCTCAAGGTTGTGTTGTACAAAAAAGGGAAAAAGATCGACGAACTGCCTCTGGAGGGAAAAGGCAATTCAGGGCAATTAGTAGTTGTAACTGCCGAAGATGGAGCGTCTGGCGGAAATTCAGGCAGCGATTCAGGCGGTGACAAAGGGGACGGAAGCAGCGGCACAGGCGAGAACGGCTCAGGTTCAGCCGAAGAAGAGAAGGGGCTAGGAACCGTCATCATCGGTTCCTACAAGGTGCAGCTGGACGCGCTGACCCCAGCGGCCTATAACGCTGCAGCAGCCACGATGACGAAGTCGGGGCAAGGGATTTTTTATAAATCGGATGAGCCTGGGGCGGTTTGGATCGGCATGGATAATGCCGTAGACCCTAGCGCGCTAACCGATCCAAGCAGTTCAGCTGCCCTGACGAAGGAAGCAGCAGCTGCTTTGAAGGTCACCGTCGAGATCGCGAAGCCGGGAGCTATTGCTTCTTTGGAAACACCCGCACAGCTGCAGCAGCAGATCGATACGCTGAAGAAAGATATCGTGAAGCTGGAAGCGGCCAAAGAAGCAGCCGTAGCGGATTTGAAGCTGAACGAGATCGCTGATCTGGCTGTGCAGCTGAAGGATGCGCAGGCTCAGCTCGGGATGCTGGAGGCGCTGCTGAAAGGCGACAACGGGGCAGCTCTCAAGCAGATGGAGCTGGTGAACAACCCGGACGCGCTGATTGCAGCGCTGTCCGAGGAGGCCGCACCGCCGGTCGAACCGGGCGGTGAAGAAACCCCAGGCAGCACCGCGCCTGGGAATAGCGAGGCCAGCGAGGATCAGCTGGCCGAACAGGCCGAGCTCCAGCAGCAGAAGCTGGAGCAGGCCATCGCCGCCGGCGAGCCAGAAGCGGCAGCAGCTCAGCTGCAGCCGCTTCTGGCGGCGCAAGCGCAGCTCGCGGATGCGCAGACTGGCGCTTCCGTTGGTCTGGCTTCGCTCAAAGAGGCGAAGCTGAAGCTCCAAGCTGCGCTTAGCGCAGCGCAGCAGGATCCTGAGCGGGTCGCGACGCTGACCCGCGCAATAGAAGCCGTCGACGAAGCGATGCATTCGCTGCAGAAGGATGCGCTGTTCGCGCAGCTTGACGCTGTGCAGGAGCTGGCGGCTGCGCTGCCGCCAGCTTCAGCCGTGCAGCAGCAGCTGGAACAGCAAATAACCAAGCTGCTGGAGCAGCTCCAGCAGCAAGAGAAGGCCAAATACACGCCTGAGGAGCTGCAAGCTCTGGCAGAAATCTCAACCACTTTGGCTAACATCACAACAGTAGACACAAGCTCTTCGTCTGGTTCTGACCCAGAATCCAGCCTTGTTCCCGTCACGATTCAACCCATTTCGGCAGAAAACGTACTTTCTCCCAATATTTTCATCAAATTCGACGTTCCGCCTGTTATAATAAACGGGCAGGCCTATTTACCTATAAGATCCGTGTCCGAATCTTTCGGTGCGGCCGTTGATTGGGATCAAGAAAGCCTTACCGTTACGGTAAGTACGGAATATGCGACCATCACTAGCCGTATTAATAATACTACGGCATATATAGACGGCGAGCCCACCCAGATCGATGGACCCTCTTTGCTGCTCGCAGGAAAGACCTATGTGCCGCTAAGGTTCATATCCGAGTCCTTAGGACTTCAGGTCGACTGGCATGCACCTACTCAAATCATTCAGATTTCTAATTAAGAGGAGATTAAAGAGCGATGAAGAAATCGATTGCGGCATTGCTGCTAGTACTGCTGCTTCTGGGTGCTGCCGGTACTTATCTTAGTCTAAACCGGGATAGCTTTACGCTATGGCCCTTTAACCAAAGCATGCCATTCGATGGTTTGTCGAAGGCTGTCTCTGATCATCAAAACAATTTGTTCGTTATCGATAATGCCAAAAAAACCATTCACAAGCTGAACAGTCAGGGTGTTCTACAATTCTCCATCACAAGTGAGATCGGGAAGAACGGGGAAGTGTATCGCTTTAATGATATGGCTGTCGATGACCAAGGCTACCTCTATACCATCCGTACACTGCTAGATCCGTACGGCATTGCAGTCAAATCCGAGCAAATTGTTCGTTATAAGCCTGATGGGCAGTTTGATCGGAGTTTGTTTACAGAAGAATATGATTCACAAACAAAACGATACAGACTGGGTTCCTTGCGAAATGTTCAGGTTCGTGAAGGTAAGGTGTACTTTTTCAACGATGAGGTAAATCAATTAACCCTATATCAGGCCCCAGTTGGAGAAATTTCTTCCTCTGAGCCGAAGTCCGTTTACACGATTAAGCTTCCGGAGAATAAATATGTTTCCGAGGCAGACGGATATAAGCCAGGTGAGATTTATTATTCAACACGCAGCGGGGAAATTTATCGCGCTTTTAGCGATGGACGCTCGGAGCTAGTTTATCCGCTTCCGGGTCTTGACCGTACAAGACGTAATTTTCCGGAGAGCTTGCATGTGGATAATCAGGGACGGCTTATTTTCATCGATTTCAACAGCAAATCGATCTCTAGGCTTGATCCCAAGCAGCCCTACATCATCGAAGGTCTTGTGAATGAAACTAAAGCCAAAGCTAACGGCGTGGAGCTTGCCTTCGATGCAACGACTAGCAGTATCGGCCAAGATGGCAGCCTCATTATTGTAGAAACAGCTCAAATTAATCGCCTTCTTCCGGATGGAACGATTACCACTTCCATGGTAGAGGCACAGTATAGCGAAGCTGTGAAGACAAAGGCCATTCTGCTTTGGTCCATCGTTATTGCAGGAATTTTGCTTGTATTGTATGCAATCAAATTAGTTTTCTTCAACTTACTGCAGCGGCGTCTGCCACTTATGATGAAGCAAATTTTCATTTTAGTGCCGGTCATTGCGGTTTCGATGATTCTTCTATCTACCGTCATTTACACTAGCTTCTCGACGAAAATGGAAGAAGAAACGTTCAGTGAGCTTCTCTTACTGGCCAAAAACGGTCAAAACTTGATTGACGGCGATAAGTTGGAGAGTCTTACTTCACCTCTAGATTACAATGGGTCAATTTATCAATCGTTCCGTAAAAAGATTCAATCTGTCTTCGATAATAATGAACAAGATGATAATCAAGGCTTTTACAAAGCGGTTTATAAATACGAAAATGGCGTCATTTATCGGATTTTGGAAGATGATGACGGGATGCATATGTTCAATCCATTTCTACAAACACCCGAGAATCAGCAGGTCGTGCTGCAAGGCAAGCCGGCGACAGGCCAATGGCAGGATTTCTCCGGGGAGTGGAGATATGCGATTGCTCCTATTTTTAATTCAGCGGGTAAAATTGTCGGTGTATTCGAAACAAGTAAAAACTTGGACGGCATCCTCAAGCACCGCCAATTGGTACTCCAGTCGATCATTCGCAACATTGCTTTTATTTCGATAGGCTTACTGCTCGTTCTCTTTCTGATGACCTATGTGCTGCTTTCTTCGATTCGTAAGCTCCGCAATAGCGTTGGCGAGATTGCCAAGGGGAACTGGGATGCGGTTGTTACGATCAACACAAGGGATGAAGTGTCTGACCTAGGTGACAGTGTCAATACGATGGCTGCTCGCATTCGAGATTATATCACCAAGGTAGAAAATTTTAGCCAATCCTACTATCGCTTCGTGCCGCAGCAATTTCTGCGTTTTCTGAATAAAGAAAGCATTCTGGATGTCGAGCTTGGCGATCAGGTGGAGCAAAATATGTCCATCTTAATTTTCAATATCCGAGGCTTTTACCAGCTGTCCAAAAGGCTTTCGCCGGAAGAGAACTTCAACTTCGTCAATTCATTTCTGAAAAGATTCGGACCTTATGTGCGCAATCATCAAGGTCTCATGAATAAGTACCTGGGCGCGGGCTTCATGGCGTTATTCCCGAATCAAGCTGATGAAGCGCTGCGAGCTTGTATTGAGATGCGTAGGGAGCTGGACATCTATAATTCTCATCGAGCTAAAGTGGGTTATAAGCCAGTTGATTTCGGCATTGGTTTGCATAAAGGACCGCTCCGACTAGGGATCATTGGTGAAGAACAGCGTCTGGAAGGCAATGTGATTTCCGATGGTGTTAATTTGGCAACGATGCTGGAGAAAATGACGGAACCGCTAGGGGCTTCGATTCTCATTACCGATTATGTGGTTCAATCGTTAGAGCAGCCAGACAGCTTCCACTATCGCAATTTGGGATTAATTCAGGTAGAAGGGGTCAAAGAGCCGCTTCATCTGTTCGATGTGTACCAGGGTGATCCGGATACGATCCGAACTCTGAAGGATAAAACCAAAGCTTTGTTCGAGCAAGCTGTAACCTACTACCAAGTAGGGCGTTTCTATGATGCGCGGGAAGCATTCTTAATGGTCATTAAGCAAAATCGTCAAGATAAAGCAGCACAGCTGTATTTCTATATTTGTGATGAATACTTCCAGAACGGTACAACAGCAGAGTGGAATGGGACATTATCTGTTTCTTAATGTGAAAGAGGCGATCTTAGCATGCATGTACACGAATTAGCAACGGAAAAGGATGCATTTCGAATTACAGAGTTCTATTTGTCTTCGGATTCTTTTGATGACCAGCGGCATACTCCGGGAGAGCTTGATCATTTCCGCAATGCTCCCCTCCTAAGCTTAACGCAGCGCAATCATCGTCATTGGTTTATTGAGAACGAATCAGGCGAGATTATTGCGGTTACCAGCTGCAAAGAAAATGAGCATCAATCCGGAGGATTTCTGTGGGATTACTTAGCTGTACACCGCGAGTACCGCAGGCACGGCTTTGCGAAGATATTATTTCAAGCGTTGGAGACGTTCGCCAGGTTAGCGGAAGGACGATATATTCTTACATACACCTGTGATTTGCCAGAGTACCAGCCCATCCAAAAAATGTTTAGAGCGAATGGTTTTGAATTAATCGGCACTTATCCGAATTACTATTATGAAGGTGAAGCCAGGTTGGCTTTTTACAAACCACTGTTAAACAACAAATGAAATAATAGATTGGACCTGATGATATGCAAGGAAGCTTAATCAGATGGATGGGACTGCGCACAGAAGATATTCGGAAGCTATGGATGATGCTGCCGATCTTTTATTTTAGCGGGATTGCTGAATCCTTGAACTATACCGCGTTCATGGCGCTTTTTAACCAACGATTCGGTGTGCAGTATTTACCTTATATCTATATCGTAGAAGCGGCAATCATGCCCCTAGAGGGTTGGCTCTTAGCGAAGCTGGCGAATCGGCTGCCTAAGGCCAAAATGATGACTACGCTCTACCTCATCATGATAGGATTGCTGCTCCTCAATGGTGCGGTGCTGCTTGGATTTAAGCTTGGCGGTATTGATTTCCGGTATTACTACCCGATTCTATTCTTGTCTTCCAACTTTGTCGTGAGACAGCTGACGCTGCTGCTTTGGAGTACAGCCTTTGATCTGTGTCCCACCCAGCAGGCCAAAAGGTTAATGCCGGTGTTCATCGCTTCGACGACGACCGGCGGTATTACGGCAGGCTTGATCGCCCACCAAATTGGTAAACTGCTTGGTACCGAAGCTGTGTATGCGCTTGCTCCAGTATTGATGGTGTTCGGCTTCATCTTTTTCCGCAAAGCGTTGGCGCGGTATTTGGTGCCTTTGACGCTGAAAGAGGACAAACGGCTGAAGGCACAGGGCGAATTAAGTCCAAGCGAAGAGAAACAGCAGCCTGCTGGCTATTATGCGAAACAGATGCTGAGCAGCCCGTTCCTGCTTTGCGCCATTGCTTTGATGACGCTTATGCCTGCGGTTTATTTTATGATCGAGTATCAGTACTTCACGGTTGCTGAGAGCAAGTTCCCCAAGGAAGGCGATCTAACCTCATTTTATGGATTAATTACCGCTATTCAATTCACGATCTGCTTGCTTCTACAAACGGTGTCTACCCGCTTAATGAACTGGCTGGGCGCGAGCAATATGCTGCTGGCGATTACGGTTATCTTCCTTGGCGGCTTTGGGCTTACCGCTTTATTTCTGAATCAATCGCTGGGGCTCGTGATGGTATCCGGCTCTTATGCCGTTTTTTATATTCTGCTGTATTACATTGCGGAGCCATGCTATCAGCTCTTTTTCAAAATGATGCCTATCGGAAAGCGCGACGGATATCGTTATTTTGCTCAGGGTGTGGCTGCTTCGGGCGGGATCTTAATCGGTTCGCTGCTATCCTTGCTGCATTCGTTTGGCCTAATTCAGCTGTCCCCTCTTGCCTGGGTAGGTGTAGTTGTAGCGGCTATTCTCGTCGTGGTGGCTTGGTTCGGAAGGAATCTGTACATTCGTGAACTGGTCAAAAGTGTGCAATCTTTGCATGCGGATCTTTCAGATATTGCGGACTCCTTTATTGGGGGCATTCGCAGCTCCAAAGCTTTATCCTCCATGCTCGGCTATCTGAAGCATCCGAATGATTATGTGCGAGAGCTGGCTCTCGAAGTGATTGGTAAAGCGAAAGATTCCGCGTTCCTGCCGCAGTTGATCGGAATGATCGGTGAGGAAAGCTCAAGAATCCGCATTGCTGTGCTGCGGGCGATGAATTTGCAAGGGGCAACGATTCAGGATCTCGTGCAAGTCGCCTCGTTCCTGGAAGATGAGGACCCTGAGGTGCGTGCGGAGAGTGTGAAGTTGATTTCAAAAGCAACACATCTCAAAAGCCAATCGCATTTCTTCATTCGTGTTAAGCTGCTAGACAACCATCCGAAGGTTGTGCACGAGGGCGTTAAGGCGCTTTATGCGCTGGAAAGTGAAGAAAGCTATCAAGCCTGTGACGAGGCGATTATTAAAATGCTCGATAACGGTGGTGAATGGGCGGTTTATGGCTGTCACACTGTCGCTGATTTGAAGCTGGATTCCTATTCAGCATGGGTGTTATCGCTGCTCGATGATCATCGTCCTGCTGTCAAAGTTGCCGCTGCGCACTGTATTGGCAAGCTTCAGCAGGAGGATGCAATTCCCCACCTCTTGTCAATGGTGCCGCTAGCAGATCAAGAGCTGCGCAAGGCTATTCTCGAGGCTTTCGTAGATATGGGGGCAAAGGCCCTGCCAGCCTTGCTGAACGGTGTGAATCATGTGAATCCGTTTATATGGAATTCGGCGGTTACAGCGCTTGCTGAGCTGCTGGATGAAAGTAAATTACGTTCAGAGTTAGTTGATCGCTGCGTTAGTCGCATGCTTGCTTCCACGCAGGAACGCGCTCTGCCGGCTGCTCTGCAAGAGCTGGGGATGCAGGGGCTTGCGGAGCTTGCCAACCAGCGCTGTGAAGAGCTGCATAATGCGCTGGTTGGCGGCGCGTGGGCGGTAATGGCCAAGTTCGTAGATGAGCGTGTGGTTACGACACTCCGCGAAGCGACTCAAGACGAGAGTGACGAGGTTCGTGATAATGCCTTGGAAGTACTTGCTGAGGGGCTCGGCGATCGCAGATTAGCCTTGGCTCTGTTGGAATTATTAAAGAAAGAGACTGTGAGAAGCAGTGGAGCAATGACGGAGCCGCTTCTCATTTTACAAGAAGCTAAGAATTGGTCAGATGATTGGCTTCGAGATATTGCTGTTTATGCACTAAGTTCACTGGAGCGTGCCGATATGAAGGAAGATCGCAAGTTTTTAACGATGCTGGATAAAGTTATTTTCTTGAAGCAGGTTTCCCTATTCGCGGACCTGTCCGTGGACGAACTAGGTTTAATTGCAGGGATTGCAACGGAAGAAGTACATGAGGATCTAACTTATTTATTGCGCCGTGGTGAGAGGAATGCAGCCATGTATCTCATCATTGAAGGCAATGTTGAACTGAGCAATGAGACAGGTATTGGGGAGACGGTAACGATTGGTGTACTAGGACCGAAGCAAGCGTTCGGCGAAACAACGGCATTAGACGGATCGCCTTCCTCGATTACAGCTCAAGTGATTTTCGATGAGGTGCGTGTGCTCACTTTGCAAGGGGAAAGCTTGTCTCGGTTAGTGAGATTATACCCAGAGATCGGGATTGGGCTGCTTCATGCTTCTAGTGCCAGAGTGCGGTTGCTCGAAAATATGCTTTTGAAAATGGCTTAAATAGCTTATTCGGTTATTCGGCTAGTGGCTTCAGTAATCAGCGTCTGGGAGGGTGAATGTCGTGTCAGCAGAGTCCATCGTTTTGAGCAATGATCTGAAGGAACTGGAACGGCTAGGTGTATTCTTGCGAGGCTTGTCGGGGATGATGGGCATGGATGACCATACGTTGTACCAAGTGAATTTAGTCTGCGACGAGCTTGTGACGAACATCATTCTCTATGGATATCCGCCTGGTGAAACCCGTATGCATACGATCCGCATTGATTTGGGGCTTGTTCCTGATGGTTGGGAGCTTCGAATGACAGATCGCGGAGTGCCTTTTAATCCTCTGTTGAAGTCTAGTCCGACTGTGGATCAGAGCTTGGAAGATCGAGGGATTGGCGGTCTCGGCATCTACTTTGTGAAGCAGGTAATGGATGACATTGTATATGAACGCTTGAATGAGGAAAATGTTCTAATGATGAAAAAATGGCGTATCAAGGAGGAGGGAATATCATGATGATAACCGAGCAAATGCAAGGCGATATCGTGCTGCTGAGCTTAAACGGCCGACTGGATGCGAATACATCCGCGAGCTTGGAATCGGCTTTTGCAAAACTAGTTGAGCAGGGGAAGGGCAAGTTCGTGTTTGATCTTCAAGGACTTGACTATGTCAGCAGCGCAGGGCTCAGAAGCTTACTTGCTGCAGCCAAAATGATTAAAGTCATTCAAGGCAAGCTGGCGCTGGCACGAATGAATGAGTATGTGAAGGATGTTTTCGACATGTCGGGATTTAGCCGGATTTTCTCAATTTATGAGACGGAAGCGGATGCTGTCCATGCGATTTCTTAGTACGATGGTCAGGAATCAATGCAAGGCAAATAATAGGGGGCACGCTAGATGAATATAGTTGTAGGTGATCTCCTCATTGTTTGTCTTGTGGTCGTTATTGCTTGGCTATTCAGCGAACGAAAGCGTAGAGCCGCAGAGTTGGAGCTTCGGCGGACAATGCAGCTATTCGATGTGAGCCTGGAAGTGAATTCGACGATCCGCAAGCAGGATTTGCTTCTGAAAATCATGGAAACCTCTTCCCGCATTATGAATGCGGAGGCTTCGTCGGTTATTTTGGTAGATGAGGAAAAAGGGGAGCTGTTCTTTGACCTCGCGCTCGGTGAAAAAGGCGATGAGGTTCGTGAAATTCGCCTCAAAATAGGTGAAGGCATCGCAGGCTGGGTCGCCCAAACCGGCAAATCGGTCAAAATCGACGATGCTGCGCAGGACGAACGCTGGTCGTCGAAGGTAGCGAAACGAGTCGATTATCCGACGCGCAGTCTTCTCTGCGTACCGCTGGTCAGCAAGGGGAAAATCATCGGTGTGCTGCAGGTGTTGAACAAGCGGGATGGCGCTCATTTCTCTGACCGCGATTTGCAGCTTCTCGAGTCCATCGCTTCTCCAACAGCGGTTTCTTTGGAAAATGCCATGCTGTATGACGCGCTGGAGAAGTCGATTCATGCATTGAAAACGACAACGGCCGCAAAGGAACGGATGGAGAGCGAGCTGCGCATTGCCACCGACATCCAGATGGGATTCCTGCCTCGCGGGAGTCTGTGTTTAAGGAGTGGCGGCGCTGAAGGTGATACGAGCAGCTCTGGTGAAGCGGGCGGTCGTGAAAGTGATGCTGCAGTCGCTGTGGAGACACAGGCCATTATTCGTCCTGCTCGTGAAGTGGGCGGGGACTTCTACGACTACTTCTGTATCGGAGCAGATCGCTTGTTCTTCGTGCTTGGCGATGTATCAGACAAGGGAATACCTGCGGCATTATTCATGGCGGTAACCATGACGCTGTTGAAAGGGAAGATGACCTCAGAGATGACACCCGGAGAGCTGTTGACGGCAGTCAATCAAGAGCTTTATAAGGATGACTCGACGATGTTTGCGACGATTTTCTGTGGTTTACTAGATGTACGAACAGGACAGTTAATTTATAGCGATGGTGGTCATTGTCCCCCTTACATCGTAAGAGATGGCGGTGAGGTTGAGTTATTGAAAGGGGAAAAAGGCCTTCCACTTGGCGTCATGGACGACATGGTGTATATGAATAATGAGGTCGTGCTAGGTCTAGGAGATCGCATAATCGTGTATACGGATGGTATTACAGAGGCTGAGGACCGACTTCAAGAACAATATGGCTTTTCCCGCCTCAAGGATGTATTAGTGAAGGAACAATCGAGTGCGCCTGAGCAATTGCTTGGTCAGATGGTGATGGATGTGGATCTATTCGCAGATGGTGCTGTGCAATCCGATGATATTGCCGTGCTCGTTGTGGGCCGCAGTTCTATCAAATTGTAAACTCCGCTGTATAGCGTTGTGATATAGTAAGTAGACAGACTTCTTGCACTCAGGGACAGAATTGTTGAAGTGCAACCATGATTCAATGAATGCTACCATCAAAAGCTCGCTAGGAGGGTTATGCCATGCAAAAATCCCATATTAACCGGCAACCAGATTCTTCTTTGCATACGAATAAAATCAATAAACCGAATCCTTCTGTTACATCCGATTTGATGAATATTCAACGGGCTATTGGCAATCGCGCCGTGGGCAATATGTTGACCATCCAGACGAAAATGACCGTTGGACCAGTTGGTGATGCTTATGAGCAAGAAGCCGATCAAATGGGTAAACAAGCGGCTGAGCATATTACTGCATCTGAAAGTAGTGGGGCATCTAAGCCAGATGTTCAGCGCTCAGAAGGCGGAGAATCTGAGGAAGAAGAGCTGCAGATGAAACCATCATCAGAGTCGATTCAGCGCTCAGAAGGCGGAGAGTCTGAGGAAGAAGAGCTGCAGATGAAGCCATCATCAGAGTCGATTCAGCGCTCAGAAGGCGGAGAATCTGAGGAAGAAGAGCTGCAGATGAAACCGTCATCAGAGTCGATTCAGCGCTCAGAAGGTGGAGAGTCTGAAGAAGAAGAGCTGCAGATGAAGCCATCGTCGGAAGGTGGTTTTGAAGCAGGTGCAGGGATTGAGTCGCAGATTAAAGCGAAGCAAGGAAGCGGGAGCAGAATGGATGCCAGCATTCAAGCGAAGATGGAATCGGCGTTCAAAACTGATTTTAGCAACGTAAATATACATAATAATGCAGAGTCTTCCAAGCTTAACGCGTCCTTAGGAGCGGAAGCATTCGCAACAGGGAATGATGTGTTTTTCCGCGAAGGCCGATACAACCCAGATACACGCGAGGGGCAAGAACTGCTGGGTCATGAATTAACGCATGTTGTTCAACAACGAGGCGGCAAGTAGAGTAGCTATACAAGCGAAATTTTATCCTATAAAGGAGATATGTACGGATGCCACAAGGAAGACAGTCCCTTACCCAAAAGCCGAGCACTTCGCATCAGCATGCACAGCAGTCGTCAATTTCACAGCCAAGTACTTCTGCTTCACAAATGTCATCTGGGACCAATATCTTCATGCAGATGCAGCGTACGGTGGGTAATCGTGCTACGCAAGCTTACGCGAATCAGCTCATCCAGCGTACAGTCCCGGGAACGCAGCCTGTGCTGACTGTGCCAGCGCCTACGCAGACGTCAGCGCCAGCTCCTACCGTGGCGCCGACGGTGGCTTTCCACCGCCGCAGGTCAGGGACAGCAGCACCGCCACAGCCTATGGCATCTACCGTAGCGCCAACCCAGACGTCCACCGTGGCACAGACCCCAGCGCCGACTACAGCAACAACATCACAGTCAACGACTACGGCACAAACGCTGGCGCCAACAGCTGTGACAACGCCACAACCTGGTACAGTACAAACGCCAGCCCCCACTGTGGTAACACCAGTGGTACCTTCTGCCTCTACATTGCATCCTACTGGTGACGATACCAAAGACAATGCGGATATGACATCAGGTGTCACCTCATCTTTTAGTGATAGTTTCGGCAAACGTTCGGATGATTTGAAAGAGTCCTATGATAAAACGAAGGATGCTGGCACAGCGCAGCAGTCAGCTACTATGGGGGCTGTCGCCTCCACGGCAGATCTCATGGGCGGGCCGTTCCAAATCATGAGTGCGATCAGAGAAACAATTACTGCTTCTCGCGAGCGAGAGGGTCATGATAAACGTTTTCAGTATGCAGGTACAGGTTCGACTATGATCGAGGCAAGCGGTAAAATGGTCAGCGGCTCAGCTGGCCTTGTTGATAAGGCAGCTAAATCAACCGGCTATAAGGATGGTGTCGGAGGTTCCTCATCCGTCAGTGACTACACAGGGACGGTAGCAGAAGCGATCTCCGCAGTTAAGAATACAATAATGGCCGTTAAATCGATTTATGATATGTATAAAAAGAGTGTGGACAATGGCGGTCTCGATAAAGGAGAAAAAGCAAAAGGTGTTATCGACGTCATTAGCAATGCGATTCAGGCTGCGCAATCAGGCATCAAAGTGGCTAAAGGCATCATGGATATCATGGAGTCAAGCACAGCTAGCTTGACGGCCGTTATTCCTGGCGTAAGTATCGCTGTAAGCGGTGTGAAAATTGCAATTAAAACCGTTGATGTCATCAAGGCTGGTCTCAACCGTAGGGCAATGACGACCTTGAAACGTGACTTCAAAGGCAAAGCAGGCAATGCCGACGTTCTCAAAGAAAAACGCTGGTATACGAGAAATGATGGTGTAGATAAAGCGAAGCTAGCGAAGAAAAAGCAGGACCTCGAAGTGCTTAAAGCGGGTGGAGATACATCAGCTGCTGAACAATTGGACGAAATTGCAAAATACGAATTAGCGAAAGAAATGAAAAAAATTAACGTGAAGCGAACAGACCGTGGAGCTATTCAAATCGGACTTGAGCTCACGAAGATTGCTGCCGACATTGCTACGCTTACAGGGGTAGGAGCTCAGGTAGGAACGCCGCTGAAAATCGTTGCCACAGGTATTGGCGCAGCGATGCCAATTGCCAGATCCTTGAAGCAAGCTGGACGTGACCGCGCATCGAAAGCTGGCGCTTGGGGTATTACTAAAGCGATATTTAACGCTGATAAATCAACAGAGAAAAAGAAAGAAAAGCGAGCTCATGACACAGAACTTATTTTTGATATGTTCGAGAAGCTTCCGCTTTACGATGAACAGGATGCAGCGTGCGTCGCACGCTACAAACAAGTTGAGAGCTTCGTAGAAGCAGCTGGTGTAAGTCTTCAAGCCTTGTATAAGTTCGATGGCGATGGAAAGAATCTGAAAAAAGCCATTATTGAAGCGATGGGTAAGAGAGAATAGGAGATTGAAGAGATATGTTGACAGAGCTTGCACATGCGCGTCATTTGGCGCAATTAGGACAACTGAAAGAGATTTTGGATGAAGCAGAGCTTGCCACGAATTTATTGGAGAAATCCGAAGCTATTCCGCTGCATGTGCTAATGGCAGGGTTTCAAGAGGATAGTAAGGGACGAGATCGATTCCTTCATTTTAGTTTTTTACCGTTGAATGATGATGAAATAGTCGCTATTCAACTGCTGCAAATCTACAGTACGCTACCGTTTCATCTTCAAGCGGGTGCTCGCGAAGGGGTAGCTGCGCTTTTACTGGAAGTTAATACTCGCTTACCAATAGGCCACTTTGGTGTGAATGAAGAGGGCGAGATCCATTATCGCTATGTATACAGCCTATCGGCTTCGCGTACGTTCGAGAGTGATGAAGTGTTAGAAATTCTTACCCTATTCGCGTATATGTGTGACATGTTCGGAGAGCACATCGAGCTGGTTGCCAGCGGTGAAGCAAAAGCAGAGCAGGTCATTCAATCCTTAAGATCATAAGAATGAACCAGGAAGACCTCCAAACCCACATTGCGGTTGGAGGTCTTTCTCGGATTGTCATTTCCTCGGAAATATTCGACTTATTTCACCTTGTTTTGCAGCAGCTCAATGATCTGCTTACCGGGATCTCTCATTTCGCCGCCAGCAGGACGATTTCCATTGCCATTCTTGCCGCCGGTTCGATCGGGTGCAGTAGCGTTGGGTTGTGCAGAAGCATCTGGTTTATTTTCTATACTTCCAGATTGACCATTTCGATTGCCTTTGCCATCGGCGCTGTTTCCGTTATTCCGAGGTCCATTTGCACCTCCGTTTCCTCGATTGTTCATACGAGCAGCTGAATCTTCTATAAATTTCTTCTGTGCGTCCGTTAGCTTTTCAAACAGTTTGGTCTTGTTTTCATCGCTAAGTTCAGCTTTTGTGATGATTTCTTGAGCAACGGGCAGCATGGCTTGAGCCTGTTCCTTCGTAATGGTAAGTCCATCTGTTTTGTCTAGCATGAGCAGGGTCTGAAACGTACTGAACATTTGTCTTTGCGCAGCATTCATGACAGGTCGGTCTTGAGCATTTTGCTTGCCGTCTGCCTGGGATTGTCCATTTTGTTGTTGCTGCTGCGGTTGTGCGGAGCTTGCTGCAGCTGGTTGTGAGGATGACGCATTCCCACAACCGCTAAGTAATACGGGCATAAGGATGCATAAGCCCGCTATTTTTGTCATTTTCATCATGCTATGTATCACTCCTATCAATCATCTTCTTCACAATCGTACACGACAATTATGAAAAATCTGAGAAGAGAAGCTGAATAATACATAAAAGTTAGCTTAAAATGTGCTTAGGTGAAAGAGAAAGTTAGTGCCTGCTCAAGCAATAGTCTTTTTATAATAAAGGAAATATGTAGTTATGGGGAGGTTATTTATGCAGGAGCTTGTTGGGGAGTGCAAGGCATGTAAACAGCCAATTTTCTGCAAGGATGGATTTATTGACGGCGTAGTGTTAGACGATAACACCTTAATATGTTTCGAATGTTTTGATAGAGAGAGCGAAATCAACAGCTAGCAGAACAAAAAAGCTACGACGGGCCAATTAACGCACACTGCTAATGAAACCAACCGGAAATAGACGTTTAACGGACCAGGATGCCGTTAACTGCCTATTTGGAGCGATGATTCCATGCTTACGGACTTCAGCGCCGTTATTCGGTTTCAATCTCTCTTATTTTCATAATTTGAAGTAGATTAAGGGCTGTCGAGTCAATAAAATTTTCAAATTCAATCTTTTTCGGGGATTAACGTCGCTCCAGTCCTTTAGCCTGGAAAGATGAATCTGAAGTTGATTTCACACCCATTTCCTTACTCAACAGCTGTATGTTGGTCGGTCAGTCGTAGAAAAAAAAGAAGCTGCTCAGGCAGCTCCTCAACTAAACTTGTTTCACACTTTTGATGGTTAAGTTGGGAATATCACTCTTCAAAGCGTACCGCCTGTTCAGCAGATAGCCGAAAAGGGAGGCCAGAGATTGCTGGAACAGCATTCCTAGTACAACGGGGACAGCCACAGGAGGCGGGAAGTAGGCAACTGCGATTACCGCGCCAGCACTAATATTACGCATCCCGCTGTTAAACGTAAGTGCTACGACGACGTCTTGTTCCCATCGCATGAGCTTGGCGGCCAGCCACCCTAGAATGTAACCAAGTGAGGCTATGAATAGAACAAATCCGGCTAAACCTAGTAATTTAGCATTAAAATCACGCAAATAAGGGGCGATTACGGAGCTGTTGATAGCGACAACGATGCCCATGGTTATTTTCGAAAAAGGACCGAGACGCCCACTCCATTGTTCTTTAATTTTGCCGCGTGTCCATTGATTCAACAGCATGCCAAGGATAGAAGGTAGAACGATCATCAGGAATAGACCTTTCATCATACCGAGGGTATCCAAATGTATTTTGGTGCCAATTAACGCAGATAAAGTGTAGGGAACGACAAAGGGTGAAAGAATGGTGTCCATGAGTATAATCGATAACGTGAGCACGATATTTCCGCGATAAATGGCTACCCAAACGAAGCTTGAAATGCCGGTAGGTATGGCTGCTGCTAAGATGAGGCCAGTTATGGTCATGGGCTCATGGCTATATACGACATGCCCGAGACCCATCGCAATCAGCGGCATCGCGACATGTAGAATCAACAATGTAGTTAGGAGTGGAAGAGGCTGAACGACCACTTTGACGAATTCTTTGAAGCTGGAGCTTATGCTGCCTGCAAAGGTCATAAAGGCAAACAACCAAGGAGATAAATAGGTGAATCCGGATAAATGACTGCCTAGTAAAACACCGATAAGAACGCTGACAGGTGTGATCAGCGGCAAGATTTTTTCTAATTGACGATTCAATTGAGACAGCATTGAGGTGTACATCCTTCCATTAACCATCATAGGCAGCTTAGTCTCCCTATTATAAGAGTTGGAAAGGGTAGTGACTAGACCCCCATTGTTATGAATGGAAATTGGGCGAGCCTTTTTAGACCTCTGGAGAAATTGGTTAAAAGGGTGCTTAGAAATAAATGAAAACGTTTGCAATGAATTTGGCTATTGGATATAATTGGCGTACAAGAAAGGTGTTTACACTGTGTAAATAGGTTGTTTTTACGGATAGCTTCTGCATCGAGGAGTGTTTTTATGAAAAGCAGATGGGAACAGGAATTAGAGGAACAAAGAAATAAACGGCGGCAGGAAATTATTTTAGCTGCTCAGGAGCTTTTTTTGGAAAAAGATTTGTCAGGTGTAACGATGAAAGACATCGGGCATCAATTGGGGATCAGCCGTGTGACACTTTACAAATATTATAACTCGATGGATGAGCTGGCGTTTGAGGTTCAGATGAAGGTTTTAGACGAATTATTTAGATATGTTGATTCTCACAAAAACGGTGAACGAGCCGAAGAGAAAATGCGGAATTTGTTATTAGCTTGGCAGGATTTTACCCAGACTAGACCTAGTTATTTGCGTTTTATTGGACTGTTTGATCACTATTACCGGGAAAAGTATCCAACCCGCGAATTAGAAGAGAAGTACAGAATATTCATCAAAAATGTCTTTCCATCGCCTGTTCAGCTTATTCAGGAAGGCATTCAAGATGGTTCGATCCGTCCTGATCTGGATCCAGCCAAATCTTCAGCTATGATTGCAAACACGATGATGAGCATGACGCAGCGAATGGCATCAAGGGGGAATATCCTTCGTGAAGAACAAGAGATCGATCCAGGCGAGATGATGCGGCAGTTAATTGACATGATCATGGCCTATCTGAAACCCGAAGCGACTTCAATCTGATCAAGTAAGCATTCATGAGAGGGGGGGCTATTAGTCGTGCAATTTCGTACGTTGCCTCTGTTCAAGTCACTGCGTTTTAAGCTGATATTTGGTTTGCTTATTATTGTCATCCCCATCGTGGCTTTCATGATCTATAACAACTTGTACGCAATCAAAGTTGTTCGGAATCAAGTGGCCCAATCGAACAAAAATTTAATCAGCTTATATATGGGACAGATCGACCGTAATTTGGATGAGGTAGATAAGTATTTATTCAACTTCGCTGCGCAAGACACGGGACTGCTGGTACTTGATGTGCAGCGAGATCAAAATGCGGATCGGTACTCTTTTACGAAAATTCAAATAAATAATAAGTTATTAAAAGACCTCCCTAGTTATAAAGCAATGGATATGTTCTTTGTTTACTCGGAGCCGAATCAAGATTTATTGACAGTTATGAGTGATCAAGTCACTTACACCAGACAGGAAGCCGTTGAAAATAGCATTAAGACCATTTTTCAAGACCAACGCGATGGTTCAAATCAGACAAGTCTGAGAGAATGGTTCATGCTAAAGCTCGGAGATCAATACTTTTTGACCCGTGTGATCAAATATGGGAATGTCTATATCGGGGCATGGACGGATGCGAGTAAATTAATGGTGCCGCTGAACCTGGTTGATTTGGGCAACAACGGCAGGGCGCTGCTGGTTACGGACCAGTTCGAGACCATGTCTAACCAAACTTTTGTACAAGAAAATCAAATTAATTTGAACGATGTTGGAACGGATTATAAACTCACTGGAAAAAATGAAAAATTCCTAGTCGTTGGCGAAAAATCCGCGAAAGGCCGTTTTAGATTAATCGCTGCCATACCAGACAGCATCATTCTGGAGAATCTTCCTTTTCTTCGCCGAATAGTATCGTTCATTTTGTTGGGATCGCTTATTCTGTTCCCTTTCATTTTATTTCTTTTAAGGAAAATTATCTTAGTTCCGATAAACCGTATCATGATGGCTATGAGGAGAATCGAAGACGGGAATTTGGACGTCCGTATAACCTACAGCCCTTCTGTCATTGAATTCGACAAGATGAACCAATCCTTCAATCGCATGATATCGCAAATACAGGAATTGAAAATCAACGTTTTGGAAGAACAATTAAATCATCAGAAGGCCGAACTCAAACATTTGCAGCTTCAAATTAATCCGCACTTTTTTTTGAATTCGTTAAACATTATTTATAATTTGGCGCAGGTGAAAGACTTTGCACTGATTCAGGAAATGGTTCTATGTCTCGTAGAATATTTCCGCTTTATGTTTCGGAGCAACATGGCATTCGTCGCTTTAAGGGATGAAGTCCAGCATACTCTTAATTACTTTCGTATCCAGGAGATGCGGTTTCCCAAAAATTTGACTTATGATCTTTCTGTACCGGACAGCCTGATGGACGTAGTGGTTCCTCCGCTTGTTATTCAGACCTTTGTGGAAAATACAATCAAACACGCAGTTAGCATGGATAAACAGGTTCATATTGGTATAATCATCGAAGCCATAGAGGTTAATAGAATTCGTATACGGGTGCAGGATACTGGAAAAGGATTTCCTGAAGATGTTTTGGCTCGGCTGCAGATGGAAATGGATATCGGTAACGGAGAAGGTCATCATATCGGGATATGGAATGTGCAGCGCCGATTGCGCCTGCTGTATCAGGATCAAGCCCAGATCACGTTTTCAAATGGTGCTGGTCATGGCGCAGTAATTGAAATTCTCATCCCATTTCATGAGAAGGAAAGAGGAGAAGTCTATGCTTCAATTGCTGGTCGTGGACGATGAAATTCATGCCGTACGAGGGATAAAAGCGGGGGTAGAGTGGGACCAACTTGGATTTTCAAGGGTTCATGAAGCTTTTAACATACGGCAGGCGAAGGAAATCTTTTTAACCCAAAAAATTGATATTCTGCTTTGCGACATTGAAATGCCGGAAGGTGATGGATTTCAACTGTTATCTTGGGTCAAAGAACATTCTCCGGATACCGAGTCCCTCTTCTTAACCTGTCATGCTGATTTCGAATTCGCGCAAAAAGCGATTCAATTGGGAAGTCTGGATTATATGCTCAAGCCTGTTCGCTTTCCGGAATTGGAAAAAGCCGTTCGAAAAGCGATCGAACAATTGGAAAAGAAAAGAGGATTGGTTCAATTTAATGAAACCTATAAGCAATACTATCAGTTATGGGAATCGTACCAACCGATGGTTGTTGAGCGCTTCTGGCAGGATTTAATCCATAGGTCAATCCCTTCGAATAAGGTTCAAATCAAAGAGATTATGGCGAAGCAAAATATACCTTATAGTGATACAGCCTTATTTGTGCCGATATGGGTCAGTGTACAGCGTTGGCATAAAAAACTGACTCTTCGTGAAGAAAAAATAATGGAATACGCCTTGCGCAACTCGTTGGAAGAATTGGCTGTACGGAAAGAGTCAAACGGCCAAATCGTTCAGGTCAAAAGCGGAGGGTTACTGGCCATCCTCTCGGTCGGCCCGGGCAGCAAGATCGATAAAGAGAAGCTAAGGAGCGAATTACAGGGTTATATCGATGCTTGTAACCATTACTTTTTCTGTGATCTTTGTTGTTATATCGGTACTCCCGTATATACGGAGGGAATGCTGGAGATGTTCGAATCCTTAGTCACGTTGGAGTCCAACAATGTCACACAAACGAATAAAATTTTCTTCTTGGGTGAACAACGATGCAGCTGCTACGATACATATCAAGTCCCTAAAATGAACGGATGGGCGGAATTGCTCAAATGTGGATGCAAAGGGAAACTGCTGAAAGAAATCGATCAAAGTTTGGACGCAATGAAGCAGATGGAAAGACTCGATGCCAAATTGCTGCGCGGATTTTATGAGGACTTTCTCCAAATGATTCATCACGTATTGCATTATAAAGGCTTGAGGGCGCATCAGGTTTTTTCGGAAGAGCTCCTGTCAATGCAAGCATCGTCCGTTTCCCGTTCCATAGCTGATCTTAGACAATGGATAAACACGATGATTGAAGAAGCTGCGGGTCGCATTCATTCTGTGGCTGAAAGCCAAACCGTTATTGAAAAAGCGAAACAATATATCGCTCAGCGCGTCAACGAAGATGTTTCGCGGGAGGATATCGCCAGCCATGTGAATATGAATCCAGACTACCTGACAAGAATCTTTAAGAAAGAAACCGGCTTAACGATTTCTGATTATGTTCTTCAGGAACGGGTAGAATTGGCCAAAGAGATGCTGGTGAAGACGGATCTTCCGATTGGAAACATCGCTGCCTCGGTGGGCTATAATAATTTTTCCCATTTCTCAAAAATGTTCAAGAAAGCGACGGCCATTAATCCGCAGGATTACCGCAAATTGTATGAAACTTACCAGACATAAGGTTCCTTAAACATGAGATCGTTCCCTTCTCGGGTTCGGTCTTTTTTGTTCAAAAAGAAGTCGGAAATGCGATAACAGGAAGTCGGGAAACAGGTAGAGTGCATAGTGGCATTTATATATGATGAAAGTATAACGGATGAGGGGGGAACGATGTGGGGACAACGACAACAACTAGGACAAATACAGCGACCGCGACAGCTGCTGGGATAACGGCAACGACATCAATAACCAGAAAAAAACTGAGAAAGCTATGGAGGTATGCCCCACTGTTTGTGATGGTCATACCCGAAATCATTTATCTAATCATCAACAACTATTTGCCGATGTTTGGCTTGGTTATCGCATTCAAAGACGTTAACTTTACGAAAGGAATTTGGGCCAGTGATTGGGTAGGATTAAAAAATTTCGAGTACCTGTTCAAAACCTCCGACGCGATGCTGATTACCCGAAATACGATTCTATATAATTCGGCTTTTATTATCATTAATCTGATCATCGCCGTCGGCGTAGCTATTTTGCTGAATGAAGTGAAGAAGAAATTATTTGCCCGGTTTTACCAAAGCGTCATTCTCATCCCCTATTTGATTTCTATGGTTATTGTTGGTTATTTGGTGCTTGCCATGCTAAGTGGAGAAACCGGTTACATTAATAAACAAGTCCTGCCTATGCTTGGAATGGAACCAATCTCATGGTATAGCGAAGCCAAATATTGGCCGTATATATTGACCTTTGTGAACATTTGGAAGCATGTTGGATACTTATGTGTCATCTATTTAGCGGCGATTATCGGAATCGATCCTGAATATTACGAAGCGGCCAGGATTGACGGAGCGAGTAAATGGCAGCAGATCACGAACATTACAATCCCTTTAATCGCTCCGGTAATCGTGATTATGACGCTGCTGCAAATTGGTCGTATATTTTACTCGGAGTTCGGATTGTTCTATCAAGTGCCGCTTGATACGGGCGCGCTCTTTCCTACAACCAACGTTATCGATACGTATGTCTATAGGGCTTTACTAAGATTAGGCGACATTGGCATGTCTTCGGCAGCGGGCCTATATCAATCCGTTGTGGGATTCATTCTCGTACTCATCTCGAATTACGTGGTGAGCAAGCGAAACAGCGATAACGCTTTGTTTTAATAAGGAGGGAATTCAATTGAAAGTAAAAAGCCAACTGTACCAAGCGATCATTCATGTTTTCTTTATTGGCATTGTTTGTCTCTGTCTTCTTCCGTTTTTTCTTCTCGTGATTACTTCTTTTACCGATGAAATGACCATTGTATCAGAAGGGTATTCCTTCCTACCGAGTAAATTCAGCTTGGCAGCATACGAATTTTTGTGGAACGATTCCTCCAACATATTTCGGGCTTACGGCATAACCATCCTAGTTACGGTAGTTGGTACGTTTGTAGGGCTGTCAATTACTGCCCTGTGCGCCTATCCATTATCTAGAAAGGATATGCTGATTCGCAAGCCGCTCTCGTTTATTGTGTTCTTCACACTGCTGTTTAACGGAGGCCTGGTCCCCACCTATCTGGTGTATACACAAGTGTTCGATATGAAAAACACACTGCTGGCCTTAATCATTCCCGGTTTGCTATCCAACGGATTTTATGTGCTGATTATGCGAACCTTTTTTATGACTTCAATCCCAACCCCGGTTATTGAATCAGCATCGATTGACGGGGCTGGGGAATTTAAAATCTTTTTCCAGATCGTGCTTCCGCTCTCTCTTCCAATCCTGGCTACAGTTGGCTTGATGCAAACGATCGGCTATTGGAACGATTGGTTCAACGGATTAATCTATGTCACCGACAGTAAGCTGTTCAGTTTGCAGAACTTGTTAAACCGGATTTTGTTAAACGCGCAATTTTTGTCAAGCAACGCGAGCAGCAGCACGACGGAACTTGCTGCAAGCAGTAACATTCCGATGGAATCGGTCCGCATGGCTATGGCGGTTATTGGGACTATTCCATTGCTGATCGCATACCCTTTTTTCCAAAAATATTTCGTCAAAGGTCTCGTCATTGGAGCAGTCAAAGGCTAGGCTATACTCGGCATCAGCCGGTTAGCATAAATAGAATATAAAACAGGGAGGCTACGAAATGAGAGGGAATAGAAAAAACGTCCAAACAGCGCTAGCGGGAATGATAGCCGTTTCTCTTCTATTGACGGCATGCAGCAACGGTAGCGGTGGCTCTGCGGCTACAACCGCACCCAGTGCGGCAGGAGAAACAGGAAAGGCGAAGTCAGACTTAAAACCTTATGAACTAACAGTGGCCTACTATAAAATTGGTAACAACAAGGATCTGCAGGAGGTCCAGGATGCCGTTAACAAACTAACCAAAGAGAAAATTAATGCAACGGTTAAATTTGTACCTATTGACCCTGCTGCGTATCAGCAACAAATCAATCTGATGCTTGCGAGCAATGAAAATTTGGACTTGCTAGTCACTTTGACAGCACTTGGCTACGGTACACAAGCGGCAAAAGGACAGCTTGTTCCTTTAGAGGATCTGCTTAAGAAATATGGACAGGATATTGCCAAGGTCGTCACACCGGAGATTCAAAAAGCGACGATGGCCAGCGGTAAACTATATGGCATACCTAGTGTACGAGACTGGGCAGCCGACTACGGCATCCTGATGCGCAAAGATATTGTTGATAAATACAAGATTGATCTAAGCAAGATCAAAACCTTTGATGATTTGGATGCGGTATTCAAGGTCGTCAAAGATAATGAGCCGAATATGGCGGCTATTGTTCCGGAAGGCGGGGGTACGTCCTATATCGCGTCCATTGCACCTGGCTTTATGGACCCATTGAATGATGATAATGGCGTGCTGCCGGACCATGATAATAACCTGAAGGTAGTCAATTGGTTTGAATCGAAGTCATATTCCGATCTATTGAAAATGGTCAGAAGATGGTATCTGGACGGCTATATCCCGAAAGATATCGCTACAAACAAAATCCGCCCTGAGGACCTTGTGAAGGCCGGCAAAGCTTTTTCCTTTACAGTGCATATGAAGCCTGGCTACGAAACGAAGGAAGCCATCTTGACGGGCACACCGATGGTTGCAGCTCGCATTATCCCACCTGTCACTTCTACGTCGTCGATTGCAAACGTCATGTTCAGTATCGCCAAAAACTCGAAGGATCCGGAGAGAGCCATGATGTTCCTTAACTTGCTTTACTCCGACAAAGAGTTGATCAACTTGATAGACTATGGCATTGAAGGAAAGCACTACGTCAAAAAGGGTGACTTGATCAGCTTTCCGAATGGCGTTGATACGCAGAATGCCACCTATAGCCCGAATCATGGATGGGAGTGGGGCAATCAATTCCTTTCCTACATCTGGGAAACGGATCCTGTTAGTCTTTGGAAAGATCAGGCTGATTTCAACAAATCGTCCAAAAAATCAAAAGCGCTCGGCTTCAGCTTCACAGTCGATCCAGTTAAAACGGAAGTGGCCGCTGTTCAAAGCGTGAAGGACCAGTTTAAATTAGGCTTGGAAACCGGTACGCTGGATCCGGATAAAAACTTGCCTGAATTTATAAGCAAAATGAAGGCTTCAGGCATGGACAAAATTATAGCTGAGAAGCAAAAGCAGCTTGATGAATGGGCGAAAACCAATAAGTAGTATTTTGCGAGGAGCAGCTTGCATGTCACCTTCAGAGATACAGGAGAGAAACATACCGTTTGTACCGGTAATGACCGCGATTTTTTTCGGATCCGTTCTGGCGACACTTGGAATGAGTTCGATAAGTGTAGCGTTCCCCGTGTTGATGGGTCAATTTCATACCGATTTGACGACTATGCAGTGGACGATGACGGGCTACTTACTGGCAACCGGAGTGGTAGCGCCCGTCACCGGCTATCTTGGGGAAAAGATCAGCACCAAGTACCTTTATGTCGCTGCGCTTATTGGCTATACGCTGATTTCAGGGCTTTGCGCTTTCGCATGGAATATTGAATCGTTAATTGCGTTTCGAATTATACAGGGTATATTTGGCGGGATGATCTTGCCAGCTACGATGATGATCCTTTATCAGGTGATTCCCCGAGCCAAGCAGGCGTTTGCGCTCAGCATGTGGACCTTGTCAACGATGCTTTCGCCTGCGTTCGGACCTTTATTGGCAGGCTGGCTGATCGGAAAGTTCGAATGGAAATGGCTGTTCTTCATGGACATTCCGTTCGGCATTGCGGCAGTTGCAGTCGCTTGGCGGCTTATTCCCTATTACAAACTGAATACACCGAAAACGTTCGATTTGCCCGGCTTGGGTACCGTAATTCTGAGCAGCGGCTCCCTCCTGATCGCCTTCAGTGAAGCGCATGCATGGGGGTGGAGCTCGTGGAGAACGTTATCGCTGCTCGCTTTCGGCTTCCTGATGCTCGGGTGCTTCATTCGGAGAGAATTGACGGTCCCCGAGCCGCTCTTGAATTTGAAGGTATTTGTCAATGTGAAATATACCGTTAGCCTTGCCGTGCTGGCCATTATTACACTCAACTTGTATTCAGGCGCCTATTTGATACCGGTGTTCCTGCAGAACGTTCAGGGGGCATCCGCGCTGGAGGTCGGTTTGATCTTACTTCCGGCCACACTTGCGATGGCAGGTGTGATGCCGCTCGTCGGTAAGTTGTATATGAGAATAGCCCCGCAATGGCTGATCGTTTCCGGAATTCTATTGATTGCAGTTGGAACGTTAGCTATAGGCCATCTGGATGTGAACGTATCGCAATGGTACATCACTCTGTGGCTAACCATACGCTACATCGGGCTTTCGTTAACGATCATGCCGCTTACCAATGTCGGTATGGAGGCCATCCCGCGTGAACTGTCCGGTCACGCTTCATCGGTGAATAACTGGATCCGCCAAGTCTTCGGTTCCTTCTCCATCGCGTTGTTTACTTCACTTATGGCATCACGGTTGTCCGTACACAACCAAGCGCTTGGTCTAGATGGGGCTGCGGAAGCCCAGCGAAAGTTGCTGAAGGCGGAAGCCTTCACGATGAGCTCCAATGACGTATATATCGTGGCGACGTTGATCGTATTAGTTGGCCTTCCTCTCGTATGGACGCTGTTTAGAAGCAAGCCTCGGCAAGAAAGGCTAGCGAGCCATAAGCTTCGGAACATCCAAAATTTAACACAAAAGGAGCAGTTAAAATGAGCATTTCAATTGGCGTTAATTTATTTTCAGTCTTTCAGGCCTTAAACAACGACTATTTTGGCACCCTTGAAAAGGTAGCTGCAGCAGGCTATACCAATGTGGAATTAATCACTACCAATTTTATGACAGGCGTCCGATACAGTGATTCATTCCCTTTGCAAACCATCAAAAATAAACTGGATGAATTAGGGCTTAAGCCCATAGCTGCCCATGAACGACTGGATCAAGATGCCCAGAATTGGGATCAGTTAATTAAAGAAAATGTTGAAATTGGTTGCAAAGCAATTGTATTGCCGTCTGCCTGGATCAAAAATCGTGAAGATACACTGAAAACCGCAGAACAATTGAATGCAATCGGAAAAAAATGCAAGGAAAACGGGTTGCAATTTTACTTTCATAATCACTTCCATGAATTCAAAAGATGGGGAGATACGACCTTATACGATATTTTAGTTGAAAATACGGACCCGTCCTATGTCAAATTTGAGTTGGATTTGGTCTGGGTTATGCGCGCAGGACTTGATCCCATGGCCATTCTTGAGAAATTAGGCAGCCGATGCGATATCGTCCATCAGAAAGATTTAAATAAAGATATCGTCATTCTAAACGTATTTGACGCGCTCCAGCCAGGTGATGAAGATTTGGATATGATGCAGCTATATCGCGGGAAGGGATACATACAAGCAGGTGACTTTGTGGATCTTGGAACCGGCGTAATAGACTTCAAAGCCACCTACGACAAAATAAAAGAAATGGGCACTATCCAATATGCCTTTATTGAAAACGAGGGTATAAGCGATGATAAATTTACAAGTATAGAGAATGATTTAAAGCTTTTGCAAAGGTATGTATAGAGCCGCAAAATGGCGAATTTGATCATAGGGAGTGTTCGATCATGTCATCAGCTAAATTAAAAATCGCAATTATAGGCTGCGGCGGCATTGCCAACCAAAAGCATATGCCTTCTTTAGCCAAACTCACCCATTTAGGCGAAATGGTTGCTTTCTGCGATATCGTTGAAGAGCGGGCCGTGAAAGCTGCAAAGGAATTTGGGACGGAACAGGCCAAAGTTTATTTGGACTATAAGGAATTATTGCAAGATGAGTCTATAGACGTTATTCATGTGTTGACTCCCAATCTCCAACATTCCTTCATAACGGTAGCTGCGTTGGAGGCGGGCAAGCATGTCATGTGCGAAAAGCCGATGGCTATCAATTCTGTTGAAGCTAAAAAGATGTTAGAGGCAAGCAAGAAGACAGGAAGAAAATTAACGATCGGTTACCAAAATAGGTTCCGAGACGATTCACAGGTATTGTACAAAGCATGCCGCCATGGTGAGTTCGGCGATATTTATATGGCCAAAGCCCATGCCCTTCGCAGACGCGGAGTTCCGACCTGGGGCGTTTTTACGGACAAAGAACAGCAAGGCGGCGGACCGTTGATCGATATTGGCACACATGCGCTGGATTTATCTCTCTGGTTCATGGACAACTACAAGCCAAAATCGGTGACAGGTTCAGTTTTCCATAAATTAGGTGATAAGTTCGAAGGCAATCTGTTCGGTCCATGGGATCCGGAAACCTATGAAGTAGAAGATTCAGCCTTCGGATTTATCAAGATGGAGAATGGGGCAACGATATTCCTGGAATGCGCTTGGGCGCTGAATATAACCGATACCAGAGAAGCTATGACTACCCTGTGCGGGACAGAGGGCGGAGCGGAAATGAAAGGCAGCCCTGCAATGGGCAAAGGTGAGTTAGTGTTTAACAGCGCTAAGTTTGGAAAGCTAGTCGAAACCAAGGCAACAACAGGCGGAGGCATCGCTTATTTCGACGCAGGTGCCGAAGAGCCAGGTGTGAAAGAGGCCAGACAATGGCTGGAAAGTATTCTCAATGACACGGAGCCTCTTGTTAAACCTGAGCAGGCCTTTGTTGTTACTCAGATTTTGGAGGCCATTTATGAATCGGCAAAAACGGGGGAAACGATTGAATTTTGATCGTTGCTGATAGATCTGTTGAATAGAAAAAGGAGTAAAAATTTTCAATAAAAATTTTTATTTCCAAGTGATGGATGACGTGCTATGATATTTAACAATTGCATACGAATGAATCCCTAGGGGCGCCGCAAGGCTGAGACAGAGCAATCTGAACCCTTTGAACCTGAACTGGGTCATACCAGCGGAGGAAAGTGGAACGATCATTGGAGCCCCATCTTTGTATGTTTATTAGGCGGCGCAACCTACAACCACTTTTCTTTGGAAAAGTGGTTTTTTTCGTGCCTGAAATTAAGTTCTTTGGTGAAATTGTTTATTTAAACCCATTCCATACCGTGTGTGGCACAGAAAGTAGCTGGGCCTTAAATTGCGATTCTATCTGGATTTCTGCACTGTAGTGATGTTTTTCATCGCTAAAGTTAGTGTAAGAGGAAAAGTGTCTCTGTAGCGATGTAAAACATGCTTAAAACCCGAATATGAGGTTGAAATAGGGAGATTTTCGAACTGTAGTGATGGTTTTCATCACTACAGTTAATGTGAAGGGGGAATGTGTCTCCGTAGCGATGAAAAACATGCTTATAACCCGAATATGAGGTTGAAATAGGGAGATATTCGCTCTGTAGTGATGTTTTTCATCGCTAAAGTTAGTGTGAAGGGGAAATGTGTCTCCGTAGCGATGAAAAACATGCTTATAACCCGAATATGAGGTTGAAATAGGAAGATTTTCGCTCTGTAGTGATGTTTTTCATCGCTAAAGTTAGTGTGAAGTGGGAATGTGTCTCCGTAGCGATGAAAAACATGCTTATAACCCGAATATGAGGTTGAAATAAGGAGATTTTCGCTCTTTAGTGATGTTTTTCATCACAAAGTTAGTGTGAAGTGGGAATGTGTCTCCGTAGCGATGAAAAACAGCTTATAACCCGAATATGAGGTTGAAATAGGGAGATTTTCGCTCTATAGTGATGTTTTTCATCGCTAAAGTTAGTGTAAGAGGAAAAGTGTCTCTGTAGCGATGAAAAACATGCTTAAAACCTGAATATACGGTTGAAATAGGAAGATTTTCACTCTGTAGTGATGTTTTTCATCGCTAAAGTTAATGTGAAGGGGAAATGTGTCTACGTAGCGATGAAAAACATGCTTAAAACCCGAATATGAGGTCGAAATAAGGAGATTTTCGCTCTGTAGTGATGTTTTTCATCACTAAAGTTAGTGTGAAGTGGGAATGTGTCTCCGTAGCGATGAAAAACATGCTTATAATCGGAAAGTTAAGCTGAATAAGTAGCGCAAGAAAGGAGTTGAGACTCATCATGACTGGGTATGAACTGCATGTCATTTCCAATGGCAGGCTAGCGTGGACAGAGCTGGCGGCGGTTGCAGCTGAGATTCACCCCTATGTTACGGCCATTCATATACGTGAAAAGACGAAATCATTAGACGAGATTTTCTTAGGTGTCCAGTTTTTGCTCGAATCAGGTATTCCGGCGAAAAGCCTATATATCAATGGTTACCCGTCCATTGTCACGGCTGCAGCTTTAGGCGGATTACAGCTCCAGGGCAGCACCCCGCCGCTTTCAACCCTAAGAGAATTCTGTCAGGGAGTGCAGAGGATCGGCGTATCGATACATAGTGCGGAGGAAGCAAAGCAGCGAGAGCGGGAGGGGGCGGATTATGTGATGTTCGGTCATATTTTTCCTACGAATTCTAAGTTGGGCAGCCCACCTCGGGGGTTGGGGTCGCTCAGTGATGTAGCAGCCCAAGTAACAATTCCGATTATTGCGATCGGAGGTATGACACATGAGCGGGTGAGGCTAGTTCTGGAAGCGGGAGCCTCCGGTATAGCTGTGATGAGTGGGATATGGGAAGCGGAAGACCCGCTAACAGCAGTGAAAGCTTACACCAGAGAGCTTGAGCGAAAGGAGGTGGGATAAATGAAACATATGAACGATGTAATCATCGTAGGCGGCGGAGTTATTGGCTCCTCGATTGCCTATAACTTGGCAAAGCGAGGCCAGTCCGTCCTGCTCCTCGAGCGCGGAAGACTTGGTATGGAAGCCTCGTCGGCGGCGGCGGGCATGCTCGGAGCACAATCCGAGATGGAGGATACAGGACCGCTTTTCCAGTGGGCCCGGCAAAGCCGAGCGATGTTCCCCCAGCTGAGCGAGGAACTGAAAGCTCTCACGGGCATCGACATCGGTCTAGTCCGTGAAGGTCTGCTGAACGTGGCGCTCAGCGACGTTCAAGAGCAAGAGCTGCGCGCGAGAGAGAAGCTCCAACGCGCAGCGGGCGAGCAGGCGGAGTGGCTGAGCGCAGCTGCAGCCGCCAAGCTCGAGCCCGCCTTGAGCGGGGCGACGCGCGGAGCCTTATACCTGCCGGGCGATGGGCAGGTAGAGGCGCCGCTGCTAGCGGCGACGTTCGCGCAGGCAGCCCGGGTGCTGGGGGCGAAGGTGCAGGAATTCGCCCAGGTCCAAGGGCTGCTGACGGAGCGAGGCCGAGCCGTCGGGGTTATGACGAGCGAAGGTCCGCTCTATAGCGACCACGTCGTCGTGGCGGCAGGCACGTGGAGCGGACAGCTAATGGCAGGTATCGGCGTCGACCTGCCGGTGTATCCCGTAAAGGGCGAGTGCTTCTCTGTTCTTACGACGAAGCCGTTGCCCAGAAAGACCCTGTTCACGACAGGGTGCTATATCGTCCCGAAAGCCGGAGGAAGACTGCTGGTCGGCGCGACCGTAGTGCCAAACAGCTACGATCGCAAGGTGTCGCTGGCTGGGCTGGCTGAGCTGATGGATCGCGCGAGGATGCTCATGCCGGTGCTAGGCGAAGCCGAGTGGGAGAAAGCTTGGTCGGGTCTGCGACCGCAGACGGCAGACGGGCTGCCGTACATCGGCAAAGTGCCGGCGTACGATGGTTTATATGCCGCTTGCGGGCATTACCGCAATGGGATTTTGCTCAGTCCGATCACCGGTAAGGTGATTGCGGATTTCGTTTTGGGCGGGGGAGAGGAGAACTTTCAGCCGGAGCTTGAGCTAGGGTTTGAGATTGTTTCCGGATCAGAGACGAGATCAGAGACGGGTTCGGAAATAGGACCAGGGACAGGATCCGAGGCAGAATCAGAGACAGGAGCACAGACCTTTTCGGCTTTGCGATCATTGCTCGATGCTTTTAGTCCTGATCTTTCTGGGCAATCGAAGCGGATCGGGCGGGGTGAAGGGAAACTATTGTCAGCCGCAGGAAAGGAGCTGTACAGCATTGAAGCTGCACATTAATGGGCAAAGCGTAGATATTCCAGATTCGATCCGAACTATTGAGGAGCTGCTCGCGCATTTTGATTTGAGTGAGAAAATGCTCGTCGTGGAACATAATGAAAACATTTTACAAAAAGAAGATCACGCGAAAGTTGAGCTTTCTGAAGGACACAAAATCGAAATCGTTCATTTTGTTGGAGGAGGATAATTCTTATGTTAAAAATCGGTCCTTACGAGTTTCGTTCACGTCTATTGCTAGGCACGGGAAAGTTCCCCGATTTCAATATTCAGAAGCAGTCGGTTGAGGTTAGTGAATCTCAGATTTTGACGTTTGCGGTGCGGCGTATGAATATTTTTGAAGCGAGTCAGCCTAATTTCTTGTCGATGCTGGATGTATCGAAGTTCACTTTACTGCCGAATACAGCAGGCGCCAAAACAGCTGAAGAAGCTGTACGTATCGCGAGACTAGCGAAGGCTTCCGGATTATGCGACATGATCAAAGTCGAGGTTATTGGAGACGAGATGACGCTGCTGCCTGACCCGGTTGAAACGTTGAAAGCCTCGGAAATGCTGCTGGAGGAGGGCTTCATTGTGCTGCCGTACACATCAGATGATGTTCTTTTAGCCAAACGCTTGCAAGCCCTCGGAGTTCATGCCATTATGCCTGGCGCATCGCCAATCGGAACAGGTCAAGGCATCATTAATCCGCTGAACCTGAGCTTCATTATTGAGCAAGCAACCGTACCTGTAATCGTCGATGCGGGCATTGGCGCTCCTTCGGACGCGGCGCTAGCTATGGAGATGGGAGCTGATGGTGTGCTGCTCAACACCGCTGTGTCGGGTGCCAAGGATCCAGTCAAAATGGCTTATGCCATGAAATTGGCGATTGAAGCCGGACGTGCCGGCTTCGAAGCGGGGCGTATTCCGAAGAAGCGGTACGCATCGGCTAGTAGTCCGATGGAGGGCTTTAGTCGCGTTTAGTCGTATTTCGGGTTTATGGTGCTAGCAAAGAAATTAGAATAAGCATATAGGCTTGGAAACGAGCTTACGTGCGTCATTGACTAAGATAGGCTCAGAAACCGAGCCTAAAGAAGCCGCAACTGTTGTGAAGCTGAGATATTGTGTCTGAGAGGACGGACATGTAGAGGTTGAAGCTGAAAGGGGGAGTAAGATGTCTGTTTACAAAGCATTGACGATCGCGGGTTCGGATAGCGGAGGAGGTGCGGGGATTCAAGCAGATCTGAAGACGTTCCAAGAGCTGGGCGTTTATGGGATGTCGGTCATTACCGCCGTGACAGCGCAGAATACGCTGGGTGTTCAAGGGGTTTATCCAATGAGCGCTGAAGCGATCGAGCAGCAGTTGGCCTCTATTGGGGAGGATTTACCTCCCAATGCGCTCAAAACAGGGATGTTATTCAGTGGTGAGATTATACGAATCGTAGCTGCAGCGATACAAACCTACAAGTGGGAGCGTGTCGTGATCGACCCAGTGATGATAGCTAAAGGCGGCGCCTCCTTACTTCAGCAAGAGGCTATTGATGCGATGATTCACTCTTTATTGCCGCTGGCCGATGTGGTTACACCGAACATACCTGAAGCTGAGGCGCTTAGCGGCTTGCAAATAATGGACAGCGAGTCGCGTCAGCAGGCTGCGAAGCGGATTCATCTCTACGGCTGCAAGAACGTGATGATTAAAGGCGGTCATGAAGTGAATACGGAGCATGCCACTGATTTGTTGTTTGACGGGAAGGCATTCACGGAGTTTTCGTCCAGACGCTTGGTTACCAAGCATACACACGGCACAGGTTGCACGTTTGCTGCTGCGGTCACTTCGGGACTTGCGCAGGGCTTAACGACGAAAGAAGCCATCCAACTGGCAAAAAGATTCATCCAAGCTGCAATTGCGGAGCCATTACACATAGGCAGCGGTCATGGCCCTACGAACCATTGGGCATATCAACGTGGAGTTAGAGCGAGCAATGCACGCTCGGTGGCGAATGAGCTTGATAGCGCGTCAGCTAGCGGGCAGCTAAAGAGTGATAGGGCTGTGGACGCTGAAGCTAATGCGGCTAACTTAAATGACATTTTCGTCAACGAGGATGTTTTCACTCAAGGTGCACGATGAATAGCGAGCAGCTGCGCAAAGCGCTGCGTCTGTATCTGGTCATGGGCAGTCCGAACTGTGGCGGGGCTGACCCGTATGTTGTGCTGGAGGCAGCGATTGCCGGCGGCATCACGATGTTTCAGTTCCGCGAGAAGGGCGCCGGAGCCCTGCAGGGGGCGGCGAAGCTCGAGCTAGGCGCGCGGCTGCGCCGCCTGTGCGCGCAGCACGCGATCCCCTTCATCGTCAACGATGATGAAGGGCTCGCTCTAGAGCTTGCGGCCGATGGCATTCACATCGGCCAAGAAGACGCCCCAGCCGCCGCCGTGCGGCAGCGGCTGAAAAACATGATCGTTGGCGTCTCGGCCCACGATCTCGCAGAAGCCCGGGCGGCGCTCGCCGAAGGCGCCGACTATCTGGGCGTAGGCCCCCAATACGCCACGCGCACGAAGCTGGATGCGCGTGAGGTCCAGGGGCCTGCCGTCATCCAGCGGATTCGCGCAGGCGGTATCCGGCTGCCGCTCGTTGGCATCGGAGGCATCGATGCTGCGAATGCATCCCGCGTCATCCTCGCAGGGGCGGATGGCGTAGCCGTAGTAAGCGCGATTGCAAGCGCGCACTCCCCCCGTGAAGCTACAGCTGAGCTGCTTAGAAACATCAAATAGAGGAGGAATTCGCATGACAACGACGAATAGTAGTTCCGTAAAAGACGTCCAAATTTCGACATTTCCAGGTAGTAAAAAGGTATATGTACAAGGCTCAAGACCAGATATTCAAGTGCCAATGAGGGAAATTTCTTTGGGTACCTCCACAAATCTACACGGAGAAGAAGTAGCTAATGAGCCTGTGCAGGTTTATGACACAAGTGGTGTATATACCGACATAGAATTGAAAACGGATATCCGTCAGGGTCTTCCTGCTAATCGCTTAACATGGATCGAAGAGCGTTGTGATGTTGAATCTTATGTTGGACGTGAAGTGAAGCCAGAAGATAATGGGCTCGCAACTCCTGATGCAAAAGGGGCCGCTGAAATATTCCCAGGTTTACACCGTAGACCGCTCCGAGCTAAGCAAGGATGCAACGTGACTCAGATGCATTATGCGCGCCAAGGCATCATTACACCTGAAATGGAGTACATTGCGATTCGAGAGAATCTCGATGCTGATTTCGTTCGCAAAGAGGTTGCTATTGGTCGTGCTATCATTCCTTCCAATATTAATCATCCCGAAAGCGAGCCGATGATCATCGGACGCAACTTCCTTGTGAAAATTAATGCCAATATCGGAAATTCCGCCGTCGCTTCTTCCATTGAAGAAGAAGTAGAAAAAATGACGTGGGCTACCAGGTGGGGCGCCGACACGATTATGGATTTATCGACAGGGAAAAACATACATACAACACGCGAATGGATCATCCGCAACTCCCCGGTTCCTGTTGGAACGGTGCCGCTATATCAAGCACTCGAAAAAGTGAACGGCAAAGCAGAGGACCTCACTTGGGAAGTGTACCGTGACACACTGATTGAGCAAGCAGAACAGGGTGTTAGCTATTTCACGATCCATGCGGGCGTACTGCTTCGTTACATCCCTATGACAGCTAAGCGCGTAACGGGTATTGTCTCCCGTGGTGGATCCATCATGGCTGCATGGTGCCTAGCTCACCACCAAGAGAACTTTCTCTATACGCATTTCGAAGATATTTGTGAAATTATGAAAGCTTACGACGTCGCCTTCTCGCTTGGTGACGGACTGCGCCCTGGCTCGATCGCGGACGCGAACGATGAAGCTCAATTCGCCGAACTGGAAACACTTGGCGAGCTGACGAAAATTGCTTGGAAGCACGACGTCCAAGTCATGGTTGAAGGACCAGGCCACGTGCCGATGCACCTGGTCAAAGAAAATATGGACCGTCAGCTGGAAGTTTGCCAAGAAGCGCCATTCTACACGCTTGGACCGCTGACGACCGACATTGCGCCAGGCTACGACCATATTACCTCTGCCATTGGGGCAGCGATGATCGGCTGGTTCGGCACGGCGATGCTGTGCTATGTGACGCCGAAGGAGCATCTCGGCCTGCCGAATAAAGAGGACGTACGCGTTGGGGTCATCACGTACAAGATCGCTGCGCACGCCGCAGATCTGGCTAAGGGTCATCCGGGAGCGCAAATTCGCGACAACGCGTTGTCGAAGGCGCGCTTCGAGTTCCGCTGGCGCGACCAGTTCAATCTCTCGCTTGATCCGGAACGCGCCATCGAGTACCACGATGAGACGCTGCCGGCCGAAGGCGCGAAGACAGCGCACTTCTGCTCCATGTGTGGACCGAAGTTTTGCAGTATGCGCATTACGCAAGATATAAGGCAGTACGCACACGCACAAGGGCTTGATGAAGAGTCCGCGCGAAACAGCGGCATGGAGGAGAAGTCCAAAGAATTCCGTGAAGCAGGAAGCCAAATTTATCGATAAAATTGAGGGACGTTTCCACCATTTATGGGTGACAGAAACGTCCCTTTTTGCTACCATAGAGAAAAGCTTAACTTCGTTAATCCGTTAAAGCGTTGAAATGGTAAGAAATGAGGACATTCATGCTTGCCGAGACTGCAATTGACATGAAATCCTTTTCGCATTATGATACGGTTAAAAAGATTTGACCGTCGTTTAATTAATCTCATTAAGAGATTAAGAGTTGACCATGAGCGCATGTTTAAGGGCAAGATTGGTACAATAGAGGGAGGTCGAGTCCATATGAAGCTGCAACCGGTTTATATTATTGAAGAACTTGAGCAATTGAAAACGATAAGTGATCCACTTCGCGCTAAGGTGTTACTTTATCTAATAGAGAAAGCTTACACCGGTCAGCAATTGGCCAAACTGCTGGGAATGGCACGTGCGAAAGTACATTATCATTTGAATGAGCTTGAGAAGCATGGCTTGATTTCGGTCGTTCGTACGGAACTGAAGAATGGTATTTTGCAAAAATTTTATCGTGCAGTAGCCCGCGGCTTTGTTCCTAGTGAAAAACTGCTGCCTTACGTCTCTGAGGTAGAGAATTACTATCGCGAGAGGACGCTTAGCGTACTTGGACGTGCCAGACGCAGAGCGATTAATGCCCCCGAAGAGGCGTTTCAAATTCCTTCTTCTGATCGTACGCAATGGCCGATTATCATGACCCAAGTCGAAGTCAAAATGAGCAAAGAGAAATATGCAGAATGGCTGAGAAAGTTTCGCGCTCTTATTTTTGAGCTCGATGCGTCGCAGGAAGAAAATGGGGAGTGGTTCTATTTGACTACGGTCGGCTTTCAAACGAATGAGCCGTCTTTTGACCCTGTTGTAGAAGAAAAGGAGAGATAAAGTATGCTGGATCCAAGATTAACGAAACTCGCTGATGTGCTTGTGAATTATTCGGTTAAGGCGCAGCCTGGCGAAAATATTTTGATAGAAGCGTATGGCATTGATTCTGCTCTTGTCAAAGAGATCGTGAAAAAGGTTCACGCAGCTGGCGCGCACCCTTTCGTCAATGTAAGGGATCATGTGATTATGCGTCAGCTCATCATGAACGGTACAGAAGCTCAAATGCAAACATGGGCAGATGCCGATGCTTTCCAAATGAAACAAATGCAAGGCTACATAGGTGTACGCGGCGGAGCCAATATTTATGAACTGTCGGATATTCCGGCAGATCGGATGAAGCTGTACAATTCGATTTATTATCAACAGGTTCATTTTGATGTCCGCGTGAAGGATACGAGATGGGTCGTTCTTCGTTACCCGACATCCTCCATGGCGCAGCTTGCTAGCATGAGTACAGATGAGTTCGAGGAGTTCTACTTCAACGTATGTACGATGGATTATGGCAAAATGTCCAAAGCTATGGATGCTTTGAAAGAACTAATGGATCGCACGGATAAAGTGCGCCTCGTTGGACCAGGCACGGATTTGACGTTCTCGATTAAAGGAATCGGCGGCGTTAAATGTGATGGGGAGCTCAACATCCCGGATGGCGAGGTTTACTCTGCTCCAGTTCGTGAGTCGGTGAATGGTATCATTTCCTACAACACACCAACGCCTCATGATGGCTTCATTTTTGAGAATATCGTACTTGAATTCGAAAATGGTAAAATCATAAAAGCAACAGCTAACGATACAGATCGAATTAATGAAATTTTCGATATGGATGAAGGTGCGCGTTATGTAGGGGAGTTCGCGATTGGTGTTAATCCTTACATTCAAGAGCCGATGAAAGATACGCTTTTCGATGAGAAAATCGACGGCAGCTTCCACTTCACACCTGGAAATTGCTACGATGATGCTTACAACGGCAACAAATCCTCCCTGCACTGGGATATCGTGAATATCCAACGTCCGGAATACGGCGGCGGCGAAATTTGGTTTGACGATGTGCTGATTCGTAAGGACGGTATTTTCGTACTGCCTGAGCTTCTACAGCTGAATCCGGAAAAGCTAAAATAGAGTAGACGAGATATTCGGTAATTATTCTCAGGATTTCATCCTGTTCTGATTACCCTCTCCATAGTCCCAACAAAAAAAGGTTGTCCAAAGTCACAAAGACTTGGGCGACCTTTTTCTATGACCTTTTTCAATTTCTGTTTGGCGACTTTTCAATGGCACTTCTATTGCTGTCTAGCAACCTTTTCAAATGCACCTTTTTCATTCGTTATCTAGCCGTCTGCCCAACTCGCAGTCCACAATTAAACCCGCCGCTGCTGGGCCTGGTACTGCCGAGGAGGAAGGCCGACAGCCTTCTTAAACGTTCGGATAAAGTTGGAGTAGTCGTTGAAGCCTGCTAGCTGGCACGTATCTGTGACGGTAGAGCCCTCGCGCAGCAGCTGTTTCGCTTTGGCGATGCGCTTAAACAAAATATGCTCATGAATGGTGCTGCCTGTGTGTTTTTTGAACAGCCTGCATAGGTAGGAACGATTCATGAATACGACGTGTTCAAGTACCTCGAGCGATAGATCTTGATCTAAATTTTCGTCAATATAGGTGAATAGAGAGGAGAGCTTGTCGGGAATCATGATCTGTTCCTCTTGTTTGCCCTGGTTTTGGAAAATTCGATTGATAAACACGAGCAGTTCGATAAAGGCTGAAACAAACAGGATTTCCGATCCTGGGAGCGCTTGAGGTCGCTTATGCATTTCCATACGCTCATAAAGCTTCATAATGTCATCAATTTGCTGCGGAGTCAGCCTCATCCGGTTTTGCTCACCAAATATCCGGTTATTGAAGCAATCGAGCAAGTTAAACTGCGGAGAATTAAACGTCTCCACCAGCCTAGGATTAAAATGGATCACGACGTTCTCATATCGCTGCTTTTTGGATTGGAAATTAGGTCTGTGCAATTCATTACTGTGCATGATCAGCAGGTCCCCATACTGCAAAGGGTAAACCTGTTTTTCGATGAAATAATGAACATCTCCAGTAAGGAAAAAATAAATTTCATATTGGTCTTGGTGCTGGTGAAAATCCAATGGAATCGGATCATGGGTCACGGCATGTCTGAAATTGATCATGCGATGTAGATTCTGGTAAAGTTCCTGCATGTGAAGCTCTCCTCTATTTAGCTGGAGTCAATATTAGCAAACTTTTGCCCAATTAATGCAATGAATACGTTTTTATTATACTGCAAAATAAAGAATAGATAAACAATCAACCTGCTCTGAAGCATATTCCGTCCGCATCGAGCTTTAGCTCGATCGGAGTCTAAACTTACCATTTAAAGCGGTTATACATCACCGAATTGCTTCGATAAGAGTTTAGACAATGCTTTGCGGGGGCCCCAAATGAAATTAGGAGGCATATTCAAATGAAATTATCCGTGTTTACTGTAGCGACACCTGACCTGACACCAGAAGAACTAGCAAAGGCGGCCGTTGCTGCCGGGATTGAAGGCATTGAATGGCGTTTTAAAGATATTCCTGCTGACGCGGTAAATGAGAAGCCATCTTTCTGGAGAAATAATCTTTGTTCCATTGATCCGAATGGTTCGGATGAAGAATTGGAACGTTTCCGACTCGCTGCTGTTAACAATAACTTAGTGAACTTGAGTATCACCCCTTACTTAAACGCTTGTAATGTTGCAGAAACCGAGCATGTTTTCAAAACGGCTCAGAAAATAGGAGCTTCCTTCATTCGCGTTGGTGTTCCTGGCTATGACAAGAGCAAGAATTATAATGACTTGTATGCAACGGCTGTGGACTATTTACATCATGTGCAGGAATTTGCTCAGCAGTATGGCGTTAAAGCCTTAACTGAAATCCACCATAATACGATCACACCAAGTGCTGGATTGGCACATCGCTTGGTTGCCAACTTCAATTCAGATCACATTGGGGTTCTGCATGATGCAGGCAACATGGTGCATGAAGGATACGAGAATTTCCGCATGGGTCTTGAGCTGCTCGGACCTTATCTAGCGCATGTTCATGTTAAAAATGCAAGATGGGTCCCAACTGGCGAAGAGCAAGATGGCATCAAACTCTGGAAAAGCGAGTGGTCACCACTAAGCGAAGGGATCGTCAATTGGAAGCAACTGCTGAATGACTTAAAAGCGGTCGGCTACGACGGTTACCTCGGCATTGAAGATTTCAGCGGTCAATATGGCTCGCAGGAGATGCTGAACAATTTTGCTTCGAAAGTGAAGCAATGGTTGGCTTAAATAATTGTTTGGTCTTAGGAGTCTCACTCGTCTTCAGCGGGTGGGGCTTTTTTCATTTGCATGCCAATGGGTTGATATGTAGCCCTTGCTTTGTGTAAGATGGAACTCAAGAATACAGGGTAAAGGAGGGGAGCCATGGCGCGCTCGAAATCGCTCTGGTTACTATTATTATGGTTTTTAATCGCTGTTGCTGGTCTGCTCGTTTTGAAATGGACCGGTGTATGGGAGCGCTTGGATTTGGATTGGCTGACCGATTGGCTGCGAAACCTAGGTCCACTTGGTGGGCTGCTATATATTGTTGTTTATACGCTGCGTCCATTGGTGTTATTTCCGGCAACACCGTTGACTCTGTATGGAGGCTATGTGTTTGGTGCTTTCTGGGGGACTATCTATGATATGATTGGGGCTGGTGCCGGGGCGATGCTCTCTTTCTATATTACGCGAAAATGGGGCCGCAAGAGCTTTCAGCGGATTTTGCGAAATAAGAAGCTTCAGTCTTTCGATCAGAAGGCCGAGGAAAAAGGTTTTATGGTCGTCCTGTATATGCGGCTAATGCCTTTCTTTCCTTTTGATGGCGTCAGTTATGGGGCAGGACTTTCCAAAATTCGCTTCTGGGACTATACGTGGGGAACGCTGATTGGAATAATTCCAGGCGCCGTTGTTTATAACGTTTTTGGCGCATCACTGCAAGATATTGGTTCGGGTAAGTTTTATGCCGCAGTGGGAATGTACATCGCTTTTGCGTTAATACCGCTGCTTCTGAAAAAGACACAGGCACTAAGGACTCGCGACCGGGAAAATCGTACATAGAAGTTTAGTAGGGGGAGAACTTAAGTTATGCAGGGGAAAACGTTGTACAAAGATTTATTCTGGGGATTTGGAGCAGCCTGCGTGTTGTTAATCGGTTTTGTTCTATTGTCTCAAAGCTTGTCATCTAGCTGGTTAAAGGAAATTGATGAGAGTATTGGTAGTACTGTACGTTCACTGAGGAGTGACGCTGTAACACCGATTGCTTTATTTTTTACTACAATGGGAAAAGCGATAACAGAATTCATTGTATTCGTTGTTGTAGCCCTGATCCTACTGATCAAATTTAAGCACAAATGGGAGACGCTTGTACTGCTCATTGGTGTATTGACAGCGTGGGGGTTGAATCAACTGCTTAAAGCTCTATTTCAGCGTGAGCGCCCTGTTGGAATGTGGTTAATAGAAGAAAATGGCTTCAGCTTTCCTAGTGGACATGCGATGGTGTCTAGCTTATTCTATGGATTGATCGGCTACTTATTGTGGACCAATGTGCGTAAAATTTGGAAAGCTGCCTGGCTAATTCCGGTTGTTACTATCGTTGTGGTTGTATGTATCGGGTTAAGCCGCATTTATCTTGGCGTTCATTATCCAAGCGATGTACTGGCAGGGTTTGCCGCTGGCGGCGCCGGACTCATTGGATGTATCATGGCGATTCATGGTATAAGGACGAGAAAGATACGAAGCATACATAGATCGGAACAGCTGCGAGGCTTTTAGTATTAGATCGAGATTGGTAAAATAGAAAAAAGCCGTCAGGAATATCCTGACGGCTTTTTTGGATTAGGGGATATGGCGAAAACAACAATTTTCTTGATTTCTTCTCGGCATGCTATGAATGTTGTATGTTGGAGATCGTCGATTCATTCATTCAATTTTCTTCTATATTCAGATGTCTTAAATCGGAGTCCTTCTACCTATGTGCTCACTTGAGGATGCCATCCATATTCGCGGTTGAGTGATGTTGTAAAAAGTGCAACAATTTCTCCTTAATCTCGCCTTTCCCCCTTCGTTGTTGCATAATGTACAACAATTTGGTCCTATATAGGCCATTTCGTAACAAATGGGTTCAAAATGTTGTACAAACTGCAACTTCAAGTTGCGAAATAGCCCTTAGGCTTGTGAATTGTTGTAGAAAATGCAACATTGGTAACCACAATACCCAAAACTAATCACAAAACGGATGAACGATTCCATATTACCATTTTAAGTCATACCTACAAGTGGTGAGGAAGACATAATGAATGAATCGACGATCTATGCTGTACAACAATTCATCCTTTTTTAAAGGCTATAGAGCTACTATTGGCTGGAATTTGTGTATGTTATGCAACAATTCGCGTGGAAACGCGGATTAGCTTGCCTATAGTTGCACAAAATACAACTTTACAAGGATGAGCAGCGAATGTAAGCCTTAACCACAGCTTGCTTTGCATCAACCTTACATGCGCTCTCGCTCTAGGAAGGCGAAGCCGTTTACTTTTATTTAGGTTTCAAAAAGAACCATCTGGTGACCAGTTAGATTAACAGAAACAGAAGTATAACCATCATCATCCGTCCTATGAGGTATCATCGTCATCTCAGGCAGCAGCATGACTTGTTTAACCTTCTCATCCAATTTGATCTGAACGGAGATATCCTTTAAAGTCAGCACATCTTCGATGACTTGGGTATCTCCCCGCAAGATGGGGACGGCATAGAGTAAATGCAGCACGTAATCAGTCCCATTGGATTGACGGGTCAAATTTACTTTCCCAGCCGAAGGAAGATCGGTTTTCACCGTTGGAGCCGAGATAAACTGTTTGACACATGCAAGGAATAAATCCCTATACAACTGTACGCCGTGCTTCCGATACAACCTAAATAGCGGTTGGGCGAGATAGATGATATTGCCGTGTTTAATAACTGCCGGATAATCCGCTTCTTCTTTGGCCGGAGCGTGAAGATGCGAACAGAAATGCCCGTACCTCCGGTTGAAATAAGGCCTGTAGCTTTGGGCCAATACCTCAGCTCTATCGACCCGAACTTTATAACCCGATTCATAATTGAGAAAAGGGGATCTCACAAGCGAACCTGTTAGTTGATCAGTAACAAGGGTGTAATCCACATCCCACTCTGATTTCCCATCGAACTCCACGCCTAGATCCAAGGCAAATTCGGGGCGATCCGACCGAAGCCCGCTTTCTGCGCTCATAATCAGATTTCCGCCGCCAGCTATATAATCTTCAAGTTTGCGCTGTAAGGCATCAGATACTCGTATACAGTCGGGTAGTACGATAATTCGATAGACGGAGAAGTCCACTGAGTCATCAATGATATCGAACAAATAGTGGCCCTCTTCAAGCATCATATAAGCACCCATATCGCTTGTTCGGCTATCTTCCGCATCCATTAGTGCATTGGCTGAAAGGATGGCAATTTCGGCTACGCTAGTCGTATCCTTACACCATGGTTCTTTGGCCGCAATCCCATCGAAAGCTTCCCCAATAATCCGGTAGGTTTCTTCGTCCATTCGTCCATCAGGGTGAAGCTGATCCCCAATACAAATTCTTGCTCCGAAGGCTAGCATCTGCTGGCATTCATACTTCAATGCGGCTGGATTTTTGAATCCGCCAAATTCTCCCCACGATTTGTGGAATTTCCCTGTCATTCCAAGATACTGGAAGTCTTGTTTGCGAATGTACCGAACCATGCTGGTGAAGTAATCATAACCCCATCCGCCTGTCGGCAGCGATTCGATGTCGTAATGCGAGTAGTAAGGGTAGTATTGTTTTTCACCCATTTTTTCCGTACAGCAGTTATGATACAGTCTGGTTTCCGGGTTAAGGGACCAGATTAGTTCGGATGTTTTCTGCAAGTAATTCAAATACACTTTTTTGGCCAATTGCTTACGGTGATCCGGGTTGTTTTCATCAAGACCCATTTCTTTGAGGCTGTCGCGGCAGAAAGAACAGACGCAAGGATATTCTCCGACGATATCGTAAAAGATTCCAACAGGCTGGAATCTCTCCATGACTTCCTTCGTGTAGTCCAGAAGATACTGTAAATACGGTGTATTCAAACACAGCATATGCCAACCGTCAAAGCCGGTCGAACGAGGCGCTTCTGGACCTGCTGATTTCGGTGGACCGTAAGGGTCATCACCTTCGGGGGCGATTGCCACCCAATCTGGATGCTCGCGGGCAGAAAGCTCGTTAAATCCTACGGTAATATAGATCGGAGCCTCGATGTCATTTTTGCTGCAAGCATCTAACATGCGCGGCAATAAATTCGTTTCCAAATGAGGGTGGGGCTTCCCGACTTTCGTGTCAAAATAACTCCAACCATGATGGCACATAGCGAAGACGTTGATGGTATCTACTTGAGCACTTTGCAAACAAGAGATGAATTGTTCTTCATCGAAATTGCTACCAACGCCAGTAATGTGCTCGGACGTATGAAAGTCCAGATGGACTTGGCGGTAACGAATAGATTTAAACGATTTCATAGATTCACATTCTTTCTAAGTGTATTGTTATTCTGAGTGAACCACCAATCTGGATGGAAACTCACATTTAGAATAACAAAAGCACTATGAGCTGTCTTTGAAGGAATGTATTACATTTGTACAAAACTATCCTAATCTTTTAATATCCCTCCCTTAAACGTTTGCGATAAGCAGAGGGTGACTCACCATAATTTTGCGTAAATAATCTCGAGAAGTAGTGGATGGAACCAAAACCTAGGTCTTCCGTGATGTCGGTGATAGACAGATTGGTCTCACGCAGAATCTTCTTGGCTCTCTCCAGCTTGCATTTAATCGCATATGAATGAGGGCTCATGCCTATTTCCTGGATGAATAACTTGTGCAAATAGGAAGTGCTAATCCCTAGTTGCGAAGCCCATTTCTCAATAGAAATATTATGTTGAGGAAATTCCTTCATTTGCTTCATGATCAATTGCATTCTTCTGTCACTTTTAAGGGTAGGGTTTCGCCAAAGGTTCGCCAATTCTGAAACAAATTGCTCAAAGGCAGCCCTTCTAAAAAGTTTGGCATCTTGTTGTGTCTGCTCGATATTTTCGATGATATGAAGATATAATTCCATCCATCTCATCTGCTTGGGGGCGTGCACTTTGGTAGGAATCGCAGGCATATTCTGAAATACGACGTTAGGTGAGCACTCGGAAGGATCACAGATCTGGTCTCCGAAATGAAACAAAGACATATCTCCCACTCGAGGTATCGTGTTGATCCAATCAAAGTAAATCGAAGCATGAACCATCGGATGCTGGTGATCCGCATGAAAAGAGTGAGGCATGCCTGGCGGAATGTAAAATAGCTCTTCTCTGGCACAGGAATAAACGGTTGTTCCAATCGTTATTAAACCTTTGCCTTCATAGATGTATACAAACGAATGCACGAACGATTTACGCGGACCAATTCGCTCATTCGGACGAAACGGAAAATAATCGGCTCGATATATTTGCGGAACAATGTCCGCTAGTTGTACCGTTTTCACTTCTAGCTTCATATATTTAGTGTCACCTCGATCACCTTAATATTTGTATAATACAATACTTTATGAATGAATGAGATTCATAGAGCGAAAATTTTAACCTTTGTAAATTTATGCCATTGTCAAAAGAAGATAATCGATTTATACTATGAACCAGAAGCACAGTAAACTTTCTGGTATCGATACCAGAAATCGCATTATTTATTCAGATACAATTAGTTTGGATATTTAGCGCTAAATCTGGTATCGATACCAGATTGTTGTAATCTTACACAGGAAGGTGGTTAGCCCCTGCGAACGTTTTGCCCATCATTCTGGTATCGATACCAGAAATAATTCTTAGACGAAATGTTTATGCTAAAGAATGCATATAGGGTGGTGCAAGCGCCATGAATAACGTGAAATAAGATGGCGTCGTATGTGTTTGGGGAAAGCTGAAATGAGCCTTGGAATTACAAATGTCTAATATGATTATCCAAATTTCATTTAATCGGAGGAACAAGACTATGAAAATTAAAGCATTGTCCAGTGTGCCACTAGCTCTTAGTTTGATTCTTGTCGTTTCTGCCTGTGGTGACCAAAATAATACGAGTACTTCGACGCAAAAACCAACTACGACTAGTTCTAATCAAAATGAAAGCGCTTCTAACCAGAAGGTTTCGTTAACGATGTGGTATTGGAACGGTGCGATATCCGATTCAACGATTGATGCCGCTAAGAAAAAATTCCCGAATATTGATTTGCAAGCACAGAAACTTCCGTCCGGGGGGGATTACGCAACCAAATTAAAAACAACAATCTCAGGCGGAGGAAGCGGGCCGGACATCGTAGCGATGGATAGCTGGGTTACTTCCATGCTACCTTACAAAGAAAAATTCGTGAATTTATACGATCAAGGCGCTAAGGACATTCAACCCCAGTATTTGGATTGGAAATGGAAAATGGCTGCGTCTGCAGACAATAAATATTTGATCGGCTTGCCGATCGATGTTGCTCCTCTTGTTATGTACTACCGCAAAGATTTGTTTGAGAAAGCGGGGGTGCCGAGCACGCCGGAAGCCATTAAGAGCGAAGTGAAGACGTGGGGCGATTATTTCAATCTTCAGCAGAAAGTGAAAGACGCAACAGGATCACAATTACTATCCATTGTGGATGTTTTCAGAAACATCATCGGCCAAAATAGCCAAGGCTATTTTACGGAAGATGGGAAATATATTGGAGATCAAGCACATATCAAAGGTGCTTGGGATATGGCTGTGAAAGCCTACCAATCAGGCTTAACGTATCCCAATGTTAGTGATGCAGAGAAAAATGCCGCAATGAACAACAGCAAAGTTTCTTCCTTCATCGGGGCATCATGGGCAGTTGGTGATTTGATTGGCGCAGCTCCTGACACGAAGGGGAAATGGCAGATTGCCTACCCGCCTGGTGGTGTGGGTAATCAAGGAGGATCATTCTTCGGATTGTTGAAATCGACGAAAAATCCGAAAGAAGCTTATGAAGTGATTAAATTCCTTACGAGCCCTGACAATCTGGTTGCTGGATATAAGGAATTTGGTAACTATCCGTCTACGCCGGAAGTTTACACGAAACCCGATATGGTCAATAAAAATGAGTTCTTCGCAAACCAAGATCTGAGTCCGATATTCGCTGATGCAGCAAAAGATGTAAAAATCGCACCTGTCGATGCAAGAGACGATATGGTGGGTACTTCTTTGACGGATGAAATCGGTTTAATTGACACGCAGAAGAAAGACCCAGAAAAGGCTTGGAAAGATGCGCAGGATAAAATTAAAAGGCAGCTTTCACGCTAAGCCGTAATTGGTAAGAAAATGAATGAAATAATGGATTTAGGTGAGGAAGCTGGCTTCCTCGCCGCATCCAATTAGCGGAGGAATAGCATGGGAGGTCTTTTTAAAGAAATTTATAAGAGCAGAACACTGTATCTATTTATTTCTCCATTTTATCTTTTGTTCCTGATCTTTTCGGTTTTTCCCATTTTGTTCTCGATGTACTTAGCCGTACATAAATGGGATGGGATTGGGGAAATGAAATATGTTGGATTCAAGAATTTTGATTATATGTTCCATGATCCGACTTTTTGGAAGGTGTTAGTCAACAATATCGCACTTTGGATATTGGGGAACGCCCCGCAGCTTCTGTGCGCATTGGTTGTCGCCTATATCATCAATTTATCCATCGTAAGATTCAAAGGTTTTTACAGAATTGCCTATTTTCTTCCGAATGTAACAGCTATGGTGGCTGTCGTCATTATCTTTCAGTCCTTGTTCGGCAACGAGTACGGGCTAATTAACTATTTGATGGAAAAAATCGGCCTTCATAAGATCGCATGGTTAAATTCTGAATTTGGAGCCAGAGTCGTTATTGCAGCCATGATTTCATGGAGATATATGGGGTATAACGCCGTCATCTATTTATCGGGCTTGCAAAGGATTCCCAAAGATCTATACGAAGCAGCTGAGCTGGACGGCGCTACCTTATTTCAAACTTTCACCAAAATTACGATACCCATGCTCAGACCTATCATCTTGTTCTCCGTGATGATGTCAACAATCGGCGGGTTTCAAATTTTCACGGAGCCTCAAGTATTAGCTGGAAATCAACCGCCATACCCGGGTACCGATACGATCGTTCTCTATATGTTCCGGGAAGGTTTTAATTATCAGAATTATGGTTATGCAGCTGCGGTATCATGGGTGTTATTCATCATCATCGGCTTATTATCCGTCCTCAATTGGAAGTTTTTCAACAGATCGGATGATTGATAAAAAGGAGAATACAAGATGACTGTTGAAGTGTTGACCAAAAAGATAATCGTAAATACTTTATTGATGATCGGAGTCGCGATTTCTATATTTCCATTTTACTGGCTTATCGTCATGTCAACGAATGAGACCAGTGCGATGTTTGCTTTTCCTCCGAAGTTAACGTTCGGAACTAATTTTATGAATAACTTTCATCATGTATTGGAGAAAAGCAATTTTGTTCGTGCCTTCTTCAACACGGTTTTCATTGCATTGATTAGCTGCACGCTTCAATTGTTTTTCAATTCATTGACTGGATTTGCGTTTGCCAAGTTTAAGTTCCCAGGTTCTAAATTGCTGTTTTTTGCCATGATGGCCACGATGATGATTCCTGCGCAAATGCTGCTCGTTCCGCAATTCATCATCATTAAGGAGTTCGGGTGGCTGGGAAGCTATAAAGCCTTGATTATCCCGGGCATGGCAAGTGCATTCGGAATTTTCTGGATCAGGCAATATGCGCTAGCGATTCATGATGATTTGCTCGAGGCAGCGAGAATCGATGGCTGTAATAAATTTGGACTTTATTGGCATGTTGCTTTGCCGATTCTTAGACCTGCGCTTGCCTTTCTCGCTATCACGACGTTTATGGGCGTATGGGAAGATTACTTGTGGCCTTTGATCGTATTGACAGACACATCCAAATTCACGTTAATGTTGGCCTTACAGCAATTAAAATCGGCTCATACAGCAGACTATTCCATGGTCATGACTGGAGCTCTTATGGCTACCCTTCCATTGATTGTCTTCTTCCTCATTGTGAGCAGACAATTCATCGCTGGGATCACAGAGGGTGCAGTTAAAAGCTAAGATATTCGTTGGAAGAGAACTAGTTTTAGAGAAGGTAGGGTGACAAGGTTGGCTCCGAAGATTAAGGATGTCGCCAAACAAGCGGGCGTTTCCGTGACTACGGTTTCGCGGGTGCTTAATGGAGAGAAGTATGTAAAGGACGATCTAAAAGCTAGAGTGAAGAGAGCTATTGACGAGCTCGGCTACGCGCCTAGTCATATCGCAAGGAGTCTGGTACGGAAAAAGACGAACCTCATCGGTGTCATTGTCCCAGACCTTACGTCAAGCTTTTACTCCACCATTCTAAGCAGTATTGAAGAAACAGCGAGTCTTAATGAGTACAATCTTCTGGTGTGTAACATTATTGAGGATACCGATAAAGAGTTCAAATATTTAAACGTATTTAATGAAATGCGTGTAGACGGCATTATCATTATGCACGAAAAATTGAATGATGAAATCCGGGCATTTTTGAATAAGCTGGATATTCCAATTATTTTCTCAAGTGTAAGGCCATCGGATCAAACGTTCCTTTCTGTGATTATTGATGATTACGCGGCAGCCTTCGACGCAACCAATTATTTGATAGAGCTTGGACATCAACGAATTGGGTTTATTGGGGGCGACATGAGAGACGTGACCTCCGGCCAAAATCGCTACATCGGTTACCGCGGTGCTCTATCCGAGCGCAACATCCCAATCGTAGATGAATTCATTCGGTTCGGTGATTATAAAATACAAAGCGGATACAATCTCATGAAAGAGATTCTAGCTTGCGGTACCCATCCAACCGCTATATTTGCGGTGAGTGACGATATGGCTGTAGGGGCTATGAATTGCGTTCATGACCATCAGTTGAAAGTTCCGGACGACATTTCGATCATTGGATTCGATGGAAGCCAACTGACGGAGTTGGTTCGTCCACAGTTATCCTCGATGGAGCAGCCTATTCAGGATATGGGGAAAGTTACGGTGGAAACGCTGCTTGGTTTGATTACAGGGGATGCGGAAACGCCGAAGGAAGATATCATTTTGAAACACAAGCTAGTTGTCCGTAATAGCTGTGGTCCTTATCAGGAAGACAAATAAGCATAGAAAAACATAGATATAGAGAAGCGTAAAAGCATAAATATTTATCTGGATTGAGAGAGGGAGAGTATATTGAAAAAATTTGATGCGGTGGTCATCGGTGACGCCAATATAGATCTTGTTGTGGCAGGACTTAATCAAATTCCTCAGCCTGGTCAGGAGATTTTCGTTGATAATATGACGATGCATGTTGGCGGGGGAGCGGCTTTGTTCGCGATTTCACTCGCTAAGCTCGGGCTTCATGTAGCTTTTAACGGTGTTCTGGGGGATGATGGAAACGGCCATTATGTTCGAGAGCAATTCGGTCAATATGGTATCGATACCAGCTTGATTGCAACGAGTAAAACGAGTAACACCGGTATCACGATTGCGATTAATCCCGAGACGGATCGGTCTTTTATCACATATGGGGGATCCAATATGGAGCTTCAAATAAGGGATTTGGACTTGTCGCAATTCGCTCAAGGGAAACATGTCCACGTGACCGGATATAGAGGAAGACGCAACCACGAAGAATTCATAGCGATGGCCAAAGGATTGAAGGAGATGGGGCTAACCCTTTCTTGCGATGTAGGCTGGGATGATTCCGGCGAGTGGTTTAAGGGTGTTTTCGATTTAATGGCTTATTTTGATGTGTTTCTAATGAACGAAACGGAAGCTTTTCATTACACAGGCTTCGATCATATAGAAGAAAGCTTACGCTTTATGGCGAGCTATTCCAATCATATTGTGGTTAAGCTCGGTCCAAAAGGGGCCGTAGCCATGAAGGAAGGCCGGATCACGTATCACTCGGCATTTCCAGCTGAGACTGTAGATACAACTGGTGCAGGGGATTCCTTTAACGCTGGTTATATCTATGGACATTTGACGGGTCAAAATGTGGAAACCTGCTTGCAGTACGGAAATGTTTGCGGAGCACTATCTGTCGGAGCTCATGGCGGCAGCACGGGTACACCGGACAAGGATAGGCTTGAGGCCTTTATCCTTCAATTCGGAGATCACATCAAAGAACGTATGGAGGCGTAATTATGAAATTGACCTTAATTGGAGGCGGCGGGGTTCGTGCCGTGTTATTTACAAAAAGCTTAACTTTAAAAGCCGAAGATGCCGGGATTACTAAGCTTGTTCTTCATGATACGGATGCGGAGCAGCTTACTGTTATTTCGAAATTATGCCAGATCGTAATCGACCGCAGTGGAATTAACCTTCAGCTGGAGACGACAACAGATAGCCGCGAAGCGATTAAGGGTGCGGACTACATTGTAACTACGGTACGTGTAGGTAAGGAATGGTCACGGTATATTGATGAGCAGATCGCTCTAAAGCATGGCGTGATAGGTCAAGAAACAACTGGACCAGCAGGCTTCTCGATGGCCATTCGGACGATTCCAGTTCTCATGGAATATTGCGAGATTGCTAAAGAGCTTGCACCCCAGGCCTGGATCTTTAACTTCTCGAACCCGTCTGGGCTCGTTACGCAAGCCTTGCGAAATGCGGGCTACGATAAGGTGATCGGGATCTGTGATTCGCCAAGCCATACGAAGCTGCGAATGGCGGAAGCGTTAGAGATCGATCCGAAGGAGCTTGAAGTTGAATTTTTTGGGCTTAACCATTTGTCATGGATGACTAAAGTGATTTACCAAGGCAAAGACATTATGGCGGAGCTTAAGAATGATCCTGATTTTACAAGTCGGGTGGATGAATTCAAAATGTTCGACACCGATTTGCTGAAATCACTTCCTTTTCTGCCGAATGAATATTTGTACTATTATTACCACCGTGAAAAGGCTTTCGCCAATATCGTTAAATCAGGTATGACGCGCGGCCAGATGATCGCAGAGAATAATAAGGAAATGCTGGATATTTTACGTAAGATGGATATTGAGAGCAACCCGGATGAAGCCATTCAAACCTATTTGTACTATACGCAAAAAAGGGAAGCTTCTTATATGGCGATTGAAACCAACTCGGAGTCGAAGCCTGTTCTACCGACAGATAAGCTGGAGCTGCCTAACTCACTTGGCTATGCAGGTGTCATGCTGGATTTTGTGGAGTCGTTGCAAACGGGAGAGACCAACAACATCGTTTTATCTGTACCGAATGAAGGCAGCATCGAAGGTTTCGCGGATGATGACGTCGTCGAAATTTCTTGCATAATCACGAAAGACGGGGCAAAGCCAGTTCATATCGGTTCCGTGCCGGAGGAAATGAGCTTGCTAATGAAAAATGTGAAGCTGTTTGAGCGTCTGACCGTTGAGGCTGTCAAACATAAATCGCGTGATCTAGCCATTCAGGCACTCACTGTTCATCCGCTTGTTAATTCCTATTCCATTGCTAAACTGCTTGTCGATGATTATTTGGAAGCCTATAAGGATATTCTGGGGGATTGGAAATAATGACTTTGCCTAATTCTGTCACTTCCTTGCTTGAAGAAGCGGAGATTAAGCTTGCTGGGCATCCGAAGCTGCTCGCCATGTTCAAGAACTGCTATCCGAATACACTTGAAACGACGACCAAACTAATGAACGACAATACCGCATTTGTATTCACCGGGGATATCCCGGCGATGTGGTTAAGGGATTCCAGTGCGCAGGTGAGGCATTATCTACCGCTTACGGCCGGAGACAAAGAACTGCAGGAAATAGTAGCGGGCTTGATTCGCAGGCAAGTCGCTTATATTCATATCGATCCTTATGCGAATGCGTTTAATGAGGAAGCGAACGATAATAGGTACGATCAGGATCTGACCGAGCTGAATCCGTGGATTTGGGAACGCAAATACGAAATCGATTCGCTCTGTTACCCAATCCAACTGTCATACTTGTTTTGGAAGGCGACCGGACGGACGGATATGTTCGATGATTCCTTCCGGTCAGCGGTTCACACGATTATCTCGCTATGGAAAACCGAACAAAGACATGCCGAACAATCTCCTTACCGATTCGCCCGCATAGATTGTCCGCCAAGTGATACATTGCGTAATAATCGGATGGGAATGCCCGTAAATTATACAGGGATGACTTGGTCCGGATTTCGGCCAAGCGATGATGCTTGTACGTTCGGTTATTTGATTCCCGCAAATATGTTTGCGGTCGTGGTGCTCCGTTATATGGAGGAAATTGCCCAGCTTGTATGGGACGATCAAGAATGCGTACATCTTGCGGCGGAGCTTCGAGAAGAGATTGACTTTGGCATTCAAACCTACGGCACTTATCTTCATCCCAAGTACGGGAAGATCTATGCCTATGAAACAGACGGATTCGGCAATTACAACCTGATGGATGACGCTAATGTTCCCAGTTTGCTGTCGATTCCTTATTTGGGTTACACGACCTCTGACGATCCAGTCTATCAGAATACGCGTAGATTTGTGCTAAGTAGTGATAACCCATACCACTTTGAGGGGGAATATGCCAAAGGCATTGGAAGCCCGCATACGCCAAAAGGGTATATCTGGCCGATCAGTCTGGCGATGCAGGCTCTTACCTCAGAAGATGAAACCGAAGTAAGTGAGCTTCTGGAGATACTGATGCGGACGGATGCGGATACGGGGTACATGCATGAAGGGTTCGATCCGAATTCCCCGACCGATTATACGCGCCCATGGTTTGCTTGGGCCAACAGTTTATTCGGCGAGTTGATCCACCGTTTGATGGTAAAGGGTTACTTTAATTAAAAGATGTCTTTACGAAGGAGAGAGTGGTCACTTTGATTCACATCAATCGATATTGGGAAGACTTAAGCGTTTTGCAGGTGAACAGGGAGACTCCCCGAGCCCATTATATCCCTTATGTGGATGCGGGATCGGCGAAATCCGGAAAACGTGCGCGTTCCCCTTTTTATCAGACATTGAACGGAAGTTGGAAGTTCCAATATCATCGCAGTGTTAGGGATGTAGAAGAAGTTTTCTACGAGGAATCGGCCAATGTCAGCGCCTGGGATGAATTAATCGTTCCTTCTTGCTGGCAGGTGAATGGCTATGATCAGCTTCAATACACCAATATCAATTATCCTTTTCCTTGCGATCCCCCTTATGTACCGGATAACAACCCGGCTGGGCTGTATGTGAGAGAATTCAACGTTTCGGGTCACTGGGACAAGAAGGATAAATATATCGTCTTTGAAGGGGTTAATTCATGCTTTTACCTCTGGGTAAACGGCAAGTTTGCCGGTTACAGCCAAGGCAGCCGGGTACCTGCGGAATTCAACGTATCTTCCTTGCTCCGCGAAGGTAAAAACCGCATTGCTGTCATGGTGCTGAAATGGTGTGACGGTTCTTATCTGGAAGACCAAGATGCATGGCGGTATACCGGAATCTTCCGGGATGTGTATTTGCTTGCGCGCGATTCTGTCCATGTTCGAGATGTGTTCAATAAACAAACGTTCGAAGACGGTTTCCGGAAGGCAACTCTTCTGACAGAGCTTCAGACGACGGGTGCTCTTACAGTCAGAGCTGAATTGAAAGACGCACAAGGTAACATCGTTGGTACGGACGAAGCCGCTGTCGACGGAAAAGGCACGCTCCGCTTCGAGGTGACGGATCCGGTCTTGTGGAATGCCGAGAAACCGAATCTGTACCAACTCTATGTTCACAGTGGTAATGAGGTGCTTCAATTTCCAGTCGGATTCAGGCAAATTACAATTGCGGACGGCGTTTTCCAGATCAATGGACAGGCGGTCAAGCTAAAAGGCGTCAATCGCCACGATTCCCATCCTGAGCTCGGACAGACGATTCCGCTGAATCATATGATCAAAGACCTCGTTCTAATGAAGAAGCATAATATCAACACGATCCGTACTTCACATTATCCGAACGATTCCCGATTTATGGATCTGTGCGACGAGTACGGTTTCTATGTTATTGATGAAGCTGACTTGGAATGCCATGGAATGGGGACGGCCAGCGAGGAATGGGATGATGCGAATATCCATCTGCTTTCTCAGAAAGCTGAATGGAAAGCTTCGTTTCTAGATCGGGCTATTCGGATGGTAGAACGAGATAAGAATCATCCATCCATCGTTATGTGGTCTATGGGCAACGAGTCTGGTTACGATGTTAACCAAATCGCGATGGCTGAATGGACCAAATCGCGTGATGCTTCCATACCGGTTCATTATGAAGGTGCTGTTTCTAGTCAAGCTAATCCCGACGTAGAGAGTCTCGATATGGTAAGCCGGATGTATGCTTCTGTGCAAGAAATTGAAGCTTATGCCCAGGACGAGAAACAGAAGAAGCCGCTGTTCCTATGCGAGTATAGCCATGCAATGGGGAACGGTCCAGGCGATTTGAAGGACTACTGGGATGCCATTTACAAATATCCGAAGCTCATGGGCGGCTGTGTGTGGGAGTGGTGCGATCACGGCATCAAGACGGAGACGAGTGACGGTACGCCTTTCTTCGCTTATGGGGGCGATTTTGGAGATAAGCCTAACGACGGGAATTTCTGTATCGATGGCCTGATTACGCCGGATAGGAAACCGCATACGGGGCTGCTGGAGCTCAAGAAGGTGATCGCGCCCATTCGCATCGAAGCGGTGGATTTGCGAAAAGGTACGATCACAGTGACGAACCTTTACGACTTCATCGATTTATCTCATTTGGGGTTTCATTGGAAGGTAGAAATGGACGGACAGATTGTCCAGCAGGGACAACTGGGGTCTATTGAAGCCGCACCGCATGGTCATCAAATTGTGGCAATACCTTATGAATTGCCAGAAGTATCAACGGGAACCTATATGCTGACCTTATCCTGTTGGTTGAAGGAACAGACGAGTTGGGCGGAAGCCGGCTACGAAATCACATTTGAACAGTTTGAATTACCTGTGTTGCAGGTGAAAGAATCAGGTGTTAGCTTAAGGCAATTGTCCCCTCTTCAAGCTTATCAAGTGGGAAACATTCTGACGATCGAAGGCTTTGATTTCTGTCATACGTTTGACTTATACAGCGGAACGATACAGAAGATTTCCAAGCAGGGAGTGAATATGCTCCAAGCTCCGGCCCTATTCACTATCTGGCGAGCTCCAACGGATAATGACATGCACGTGAAGGAAAGATGGATGAATGCAGGTTATGACCGGATAGCAATGAAAACATACCGCTGTGAATGGACGGAAATTGACGGAACGTCTGTTGAAATCAAGAGCGATTTCTCCCTCGGCGGAGATAGCCGGTTTACAGTTCTTCATGGAGAAGCGATATGGAGAGTAGATGGAACTGGCGAGATTTCAGTCAAGCTGCAAGTAAAAGTGGGAGAAAGGCAGGTCTATCTTCCACGTTTTGGCCTTCAGCTTACGATGCCTCAAGGTATGGAGGAAGTGGAATATTTAGGCTTCGGACCGCATGAGAGCTATATCGACAAGCGTCAGAGCGTGAAAAGAGGCAGATACCTGATGACGATCGATGAGATGTTTGAAGATTACATCATGCCTCAGGAGAATGGGTCCAGGTATGGAACAGAGTGGGCTATTGTTTCCAATGAGCAAGGGATGGGGATCAAATTTTCCTCTCCAGAAGATTTCTCTTTAAATGTGGCCCATTTTACGCCAGAGGATTTGACAAGAGCGGCTCATAACTACGAGCTTGCGAAGAGGAAGGAAACGATCGTCCACCTGGATTACAAGATGAGCGGGGTTGGATCCAATTCTTGTGGACCGCAGCTTCTTGAGCCGTATCGTCTTGACGAAAAAGAATTCACGTTTGAACTCCGTTTGATGCCGGTGTTTAAAGAGGATGAATAGAACGGCAGCCGTACTCACTTTACTTAGTCGGTCAAATGTTTGAAGGAGGCTTCAGGATGAGATATATGAATATCAAGGGCGTAGACAAACCCATTTCCCGGTTGTTCATGGGAACGGGAGATTTGAGGAAATTGGAAGAGCCCGAACGGATGATGCTGGATGCTTACATTCGCGCTGGCGGCAATGCCTTCGATACTGCTCATCAATATCGCGGGAAAGAACTGGTTCTCGGTCAATGGCTTGCGGAGCAGAAGAATCGGGAAAAGGTGGTCATTCTAACAAAGGGTGCTCATCATGATGACGGCAGTCCCGGTCCACGGGTAAATCCGGAAGCGATCCGCAAGGATTTAACGGAGAGTCTGGAACGGCTAGGAACGGAGTATGTCGATCTATATGCGCTGCACCGGGACGATCCGAGCGTGTCTGTTGGACCGATCATCGAAGAGCTGAATGTGCACCTTGAGGCCAAGCGAATCCGAGCTATTGGAGCATCTAACTGGTCGCATAAGCGGATCCAGGAAGCGAACGAGTACGCGGTTGCTCATAAACTCATAGGTTTTTCATTCAGCAGTCCGAATCTTAGTCTTGCTAAGCCTAATGAACCCCGCTGGGAGGGCTGCGTTTCGGCTGATGAGGAAACTTGCGGTTGGCATTCGGTCAATCAGCTGCCATTATTGGCATGGTCCGCTCAGGCTGGCGGATTTTTCTCAGGCAATTTCACACCAGACAATCGTGCAGATGAGGAAATGGTACGCGTGTACTACAGCGAAAACAACTGGGAACGTTATCGTCGTGCCGCGAAGCTGGCGGAAGAGAAACAAGTTACACCGATTCAAATTGCCTTATCATACGTTCTTAATCAGTCATTCCCGACCTGTGCAATCATTGGGCCTCGAAACCCTGAGGAGCTAGATTCCTCTATACAAGCTATGAATCTGCCTTTAACTGAGCAAGAGGTCGAATGGTTAGATTTGAAAAGGGAGGAGATTGCGGAATGATCAAACATAAATTGGCTGCGCAATTATATACCTTGAGAAACGAATTGAAAAAAGATTTCCCAAGCGTGCTGAGAGAACTGAAAAAGATGGGATGGGCGGCCGTCCAAATCGATGGATTACATGGAAACCCGGCGAAAGATATTGCTGCGGTAATGAAGGAAATCGGCTTGCAAACGGCTGGTATGCATGTCGGTTTGGAGCGATTGAAGAACGATATGGACGCCGTGTTGGAGGAGGCTCGCCTTTTCGATACGAAGGATCTGATCTGTCACTCCCTACCGGATGGGCTGCAGAATCCTGAAGGATTTGCTAGTGTGCGTCGCGATTTGCAGCAGGCAGCTTCCAAAGTCAGTGGCTTGGGATACCGCGTAGGTTATCATAATCACGATTTTGAATTTCATACGACAATCGACGGTAAATTTGCATTGGAATATTTGCTTGAAGATCCGGCTATTTATGCAGAGATTGACACCTATTGGGTAAAAAAAGCGGATCAAGATCCGCTATCCTTCATCCAAAATTATGCTTTTCGTATGCCCATCCTCCATTTGAAGGATATTACTGCAGACGAAAGAAAATATTTCGCTGAAATCGGAACTGGATTGATTGATTTCGCACCTATCCTGAAGTGGGGATTGCAAAATGGGGTAGAATGGTTCGCCGTTGAGCAAGATTATTGCCCGGGAAACCCGATGGATAGTCTTGCGTTAAGTTATGCCAATTTGATAGAGCTAGAGAAATTGATTCATTGAAATCGATAGGAGGAGAGATTCGATATGTTTTTTACAGAATCGAAGCTGGGAGCGAGACTGCGCGAATTAAGCGAAACCCGGTATCGCGATGCGGTGCCTTTGGAGCGATTTTCAGCTACGGAAGACGAGGATGGAACGATTGGAGCAAGGCCGCCAGCCACAGAGCCTACATTTGAACTGAAGACTGGTGAGACTTGGAAAGGGCGCGACCGCTACGTGTGGCTATCGCGCACGATTGATATTCCAAAGGAATGGGCGGACAAAACCATATTGGGGCGCTTCGATTTCGGTGAAACGGGCGGAGGCAACAATGACGGATTCGAATCCTTATTATATTGGAACGGATCCCCTTTTCAAGGCGTTGATTCGAACCATCAAGAAGTATTTTTGCCAGAAGAAGCGGCAGGAACGAAGGGGCGGATGGATATCCGCCTGTGGTCAGGACTCGAAGGAGGCGGAAAACCGCGCGAGAAGAAGCATACGGTGAATCGCGCTGAAATCTGCTGGCTGGATGAGCGAGTTGACGATTTCTACTACACAGGACGCGCTGTGCTGGAAACAATCCGCAGTCTGGATGCTAACCATCCTGAACGCACGCAGTTAGTTAAAGCACTCGATCGTTCCTTTAGGCTAGTTGATTGGTCGAATCCACTTTCGGACGCTTACTATGAATCCGTTTATAGTTCCCGGGAACTGCTGCACAAGGAATTAAATCAGATGGAGAAGAAGCATCCAGTTACGGTTACTGCTATTGGGCATACCCATATTGATGTGGCTTGGTTGTGGAGACTTAAGCATACTCGGGAGAAATGTGCACGCTCGTTCTCAACCGTGCTGCGCCTAATGGAACGATTCCCGGACTATGTATTTTTGCAGACGCAGCCTCAACTATACGCCTATATCAAGCAAGATTATCCTGATATTTATGAGCAAATCCTTGAGCGTGTACGTGAAGGGCGATGGGAAGTTGGCGGAGGCATGTGGTTGGAAGCAGATTGCAACTTAACCTCCGGGGAATCACTGGTGAGACAATTTTTACACGGAACCCGATTCATACGTGAAGAATTCGGAGTGGAAAGCACCTATTTATGGCTTCCTGACGTATTCGGGTACAGCTGGGCGCTGCCGCAAATATTGCGGAAATCTGGTTTCGATACGTTCATGACGACTAAAATCAGCTGGAACCAGTTCAATCGTATGCCTCACGATACCTTCAAATGGCGGGGAATTGATGGCTCCGAAGTGTTGACACATTTCATTACCACACCTGGCGATTGGGAAGAGGCTAACTCGTTCTTCTATACGTACAACGGCGAGGTAACGCCGATGACGGTCAAAGGTACTTGGGATGCCTACCGAGATAAAGAAGTGAATCAAGAGCTTCTGCTTTCTTACGGTTATGGGGATGGCGGTGGCGGTGTCAATCGAGAGATGCTGGAGATGCGCCGTCGTTTGGAAGACATGCCTGGCCTGCCACAAGTGAAAACAGGGCGTGCAGACGAATACTTCGAGCGGTTACATGAAACAGTTGAAGCAACCGATCGTTATGTGCATACATGGGACGGTGAGCTGTATCTTGAATACCATCGCGGGACTTATACAAGCCAAGCCTACATCAAACGGATGAATCGTAAGCTGGAGCTTCTATATCGTGAAACAGAATATGTCAGCGCTTTGGCTGCTTTGTTGAAATCCGATTGGAGCGTTTATCCACAGGAGATGCTTAACAAGGGTTGGACCATTATATTGCGTAATCAATTCCATGATATTATTCCAGGTTCTTCGATTACAGAGGTCTACGAGGACAGTCGTGAGGAATATGCGGAAGCTATGTCTATAGGGACATCCGCGTGGAATGAAGCTGCAGCGCGAATTGGAACCCAACAGGAAAAAGGTGCGGTCACGGTTCTGAACAGTGCTTCATGGGAGCGCAGTGATCTTGTTGTCATTCCTGGGGAAAAAGCTGCGATTGGCAGCGTTTGGACAGATCGGGAAGGCCGCCAATTGAAATCGCAATACACGGATGGACGCTGGCTTGTCGACATGCCTCAGGTTCCGTCTTTAGGTATGACGACGATTCACTTTAATGATAAATCTCAAACAGATGCGGCTGAGGAGATGCCTTTCCAACTGGAAGGACGCTCGTTAAAAACGCCTCATTATGAAATCGAATGGAACGAATCCGGTCAATTGGTTCGCGTATTCGACCTAGATCATCACCGGAATGTGCTTACGGCAAACTCGCGAGGCAACGTTCTGCAGGTGTTTGAAGATAAGCCAATTGATTTCGACGCTTGGGATATCGATATTTTCTACCAAGAAAAAATGCGCGAAATCACCGATCTGGTATCAGTTGAGCTCATTGAAGAGGGACCCTTAGCAGCAACCGTTGCATTCAAATGGAACTTTGCGAAGTCTACGATCTCACAGTCGATGACTGTTTATGCAGGCAGCCGACGCATTGATTTCCGTACCCATATCGACTGGCAGGAACGTCAGCAGCTGTTGAAGGTTGCATTCCCGGTAGACGTGCGTTCTACGGAGGCTACTTACGATATCCAGTTCGGGAACGTCAAACGTCCAACGCATTGGAATACAAGCTGGGATTGGGCGCGTTTTGAATCTGTCGGGCACCAATGGGCGGACTTGTCTGAACGTGGATACGGCGTAAGCTTGCTTAATGATTGTAAGTATGGCTACGACATTAAGGATAACGTCATGCGTTTATCACTAATTAAATCTGCGATTCATCCGGACCCGACAGCTGATCTTGGTGAACATTCCTTTGTGTATGCTCTTCTCCCGCATGCGGGGGATTGGTATGCAGACGGCACGGTACAGGAAGCATGGGCGCTTAATAATCCGCTGACGAGTTACGTTGGCGTTCCAGCTCAAGGTACACTTTCCATGTTCGAATTCTCTGCTCCAAATGTGATGGCGGATGCGATCAAAAAAGCAGAGGACGGAGAGAGACTGGTGCTGCGGATCCATGAGTTTGCAGGAGTCCGAACACATGTGGATATCAAGAGTGATTTTAAAATTCGATCGCTGCAGGAATGTGATTTGATGGAGCGCCCAATCGGTGACGTGGAGACAGCCAATATTGAGCTGAAGCCTTATGAAATTAAAACATTTCTTGTTAGTCTTGAAGTTTAATTGTGAAGTCTAAATTCACACGTATTAATGAACCTAGCGGTGATTTTCCGCTAGGTTCTTCGTTTATTCGGGTATGCTTCCTCATAGCTGGTAGGCGCAACTCCCTGGTAGACACCAAAATTTCAATTTTAGAGTCATTCACAGCTTGGTGAAGGTAGATGAGCTAAGGAGGTTACCAATGTTATAATTTCTGCAACAATTCACATGCATAAAGGCTATTTTGCATGTTGAAGTTGCAGTTTGTACAACATTTTCACCACATTTGTTGCGAAATGGCTTTTATGGGGTAGAATTGTTGTAGATTATACAACAACGACGGGAAAGAGGCGAGATTTAGGCAGTAATTGTTGCACTTTCTGCAACATCATTCAACCGAGAATAGGGATTCATTCACCGGTAACCTCAGATTAGCCTATATCACAGATGGATTCAGATTTTATAACACGCAATTAAAGATAATAGATGCATCGATAAGTGTTGAAAAATTACTGTTTGGAAAAAAAGGACCTGCATAAAATTTTCCCGTAACCATACACTTTTAGTAAGTAAGAGGAAATGGTAAGTTAAAATTTCACAATCGGGGACAACGCCATTAGGGGTTTGTCCTTTTTCTTTTGTTGGTCGGACGTTGTATAATCAAGATCATCGGCAGATGACTCAGAAAGAAGGGATGACAATGCTGAAGCTAAGTATTCTTGACCAGTCACCGGTTTCATCCGGGTTTACACATAGCGAGGCGTTACAGCAAACAATTGGGTTGGCCCAGGTGGCCGACCGACTAGGCTACACCCGATTCTGGGTGTCGGAGCATCATAACTCGGCAGGCCTTGCGGGCTCCTCGCCAGAGGTGCTTCTCTCCACGCTGGCTGCCCGCACTAGCCGTATTCGGCTAGGCTCCGGCGGCGTGCTGCTGCCCCATTACAGCCCCTACAAGGTCGCTGAGAATTTCCGTATGCTCGAGGCGCTCTATCCGGGGCGCATCGACCTTGGCATCGGGCGTGCGCCCGGAGGCACGCCGCATACGGCCAAAGCGCTGCGAGGCATCAGCGCTGATATGTTCGAAGGACTTGAGCGTTTCCCAGCGCAAGTCACGGATCTACTCGGGTTCCTCGCCGACTCGGTGGAGCCCGGGCATGTGTTCGAGGGCATCCGCGCCACCCCTTTGGTGGACTCGATGCCCCAGGTGTGGCTGCTCGGCTCCACCGGGCAGAGCGGGGTGTATGCCTCGCAAGCAGGCGCAGCGTTCTGCTTCGCTCACTTCATCAACGGAGCGGGAGGACAGCATGCGGTGCGCAGCTACCGCAGCTCGTTCCGACCGTCCGCGCTGAATGTCGTACCGCAGGCGACGGTGTGCATCTATGTGCTGTGCGCTGAGACGCAGGCGGAGGCCGAGGGGCTTGCGGCTTCGATTGATTTGCGCATTCTGCAAACGGAAAAGGGCGAATTCACAGGAGTGAAATCGCCCGAAGAAGCGGCTGACTATGTGTACTCAGACTGGGATCTTACAAGGGTAAGGGACAATCGATCCCGTATGATTATTGGTGATCCGAACCAAGTAAGGGAGCAACTGCTGAACCTAGCCGAAAGCTACCAAGTCGATGAAGTGTTGGTCGTGACCGGCGGCTACAGCTTTGAGACGAGACTGCAGACGATTGAATTGTTGGCAGAAGCTTTTAAACTTGAGATGAGGCAGCATGCTTTTTAAGGAAACGATTAACGGTTTTGACTCGGCCGCTTATCGATTTCTTGCGTGACGATGAAGGCTAGCTCCTCGTTGCCGAATAGAGATAGTACGCCTAGCACAGTGTCATCAGGGACTTCACCGGCTTCTTCTTTGGGTACCGTTAAATCCAGGGCTTGCTGCAGAGCTTCGTTATTAGGTTGGTCTGGGTATGCGTTATGATAAAGCGCAGCAGGATCCAAATCATGGTTGATACACCATTGTGCAAAAACGAGGATCATCATATGCTCTTCACGTTTGTAATTCTCGATCATTTGCTCTTCTAATTGTTTATTATTCATAATTGGTTAGACATCTCCTTAAACAACCTCTTCCTGTTGATGGGTTCATTATAGCGAAAGATTAGGTGTAATCACAATGATTAAGAATGAGAAAATTAAAGTATCCGAGGTCCATGTTACGGGACTGCTTGGCGAAGATCTGGGCGTTATGTCCACGAAGGAAGCACTGCTGCTAGCGAAGCAGCTGAAAGTGGATTTAATCTGCACCTCGCTCATGAGCAGTCCACCTCCCTGTAAGCTCATTGGCGCTGGGCAAGCGAAGCAGGAAGCACTGCAGGAAAAGCAGCAAGCCCGCAAACGGGAGCAAGCGCCAAAAGTCAAGGAGCTCCGCTTAACGCCACACATCGAAGATCATGACCTAGAGACGAAGAGGCTGCAAGCAGAGCGCATTCTTCAGGGCGGTGACGCTGTGCTGCTGGTCGTGAAGATTTCAGGCAAAGAAGGCGCGAAAGCCAAAGAATTGCTTGAGACGCTAACCAAAGATTTGAGCTCGCATGGACGTAAGCACACAGGCATACAGCTTAGCGGTAAGCAAGCGGCTGTGCAATTGGATCCCTTATAAAAAAAGCATGGACTACTCGGGATAGACCGAGCAGTTCATGCTTTTTTACCATATAAGGAGGTTTCTCAAGGCGGACTATGTATAAATGCCACACAAAGCAAGAAAGGCCTATTGTTAGTTAACTGTAATCGCTTGAGACCCCATCTGCTCCCAGACTGTTTTGAAATCGGATATTGCATAGGATTCCTGTTTTCCGGTCATAGGATCGTTCATATAGGCATAATCATCGTCCCAGCCTGTTAAGAGTAAGGCATGCTCAGGTTGATACCACTCGACTAGCTGCCCCTCCTCATCCTGCCATTCCATCTCCAGATAAGGTGTATCCATATGTTCGGTTGCCCAGATCATGGCTGGTTTTCCTTGGACAATAGTCGTGAGCAAGTCTTCAAAGGCTATGCCTGACAAATCCTTAACTCGACCGGGTAACCATTGATCCAGCATGTCCGCGATTGGCTTATGATAAATACCATAACCTACCTCATAAGGGTTACCTACAAATACATCTTTGGGATTACTGCCAATAAATGCTCCGTCGTCATTCACATAGGGCAATTCGCCTAAGGGAAGTGCAGCAGCGACTTCCTCTTTGGATACTGGGACTCCGGCCCAGTTTAGCAGCATCGTGGCAACGACGGCTTCACATCCGTTCGGCAGCTCGGGCAGCTGCGATAGGGCAGGAATATTTTGCAATTGAAAATGATCCTTCTTATTGGGTTTGATGGATGGTGCAGGAGTAGGTATTGAAATTGATATTGGTTGTTCTGTACTAGCTAGATGTGGTTTAGTGACGGATATAGGTAAACCCTGCACCAAGGCAGGAGATGTAGGCATAGCGATTGCTAAACAAAAGATGCCGAATAACACTAAAAAACAACAAGTTACTTTCTTCATTTCCCACGTCCTATCTGGGTTATCTTCTCATTACAACATGGGAAAATAGAAAAATCAAATAAAAGGACCGACTATCTATTTCTTCAAAATGAAATGATCAAACCAATGCACATACAATGACAACTCTGCCGCATAGTCTAGGAGAGCGGATTATTGCCAAGGGTATTAATCAAAAGATGCTTTGCGTACGGGCTCGTGAGGTATAAGCTCATAGAATAGGGTAAAATGGGAGCAACGACTCGTTCAATGGATATAGGGGAGACATATGAATAAACACGAAGATCAGAAAAAGGCGATGGAACAAACCGCAATTGATATCTTTCTGGATTTATACAATGTGAATAATGAGGTTCACCTGCGTATGGTTCAGCAGCAAGAGAAGCCGGACGCGCTGCTTGAGGATGCCAGAAATAATCGAGTAGGGTTAGAAGTCACCCATCTGTTCTACGATACTGAGGAAGCACGGCTTATGCTGTCGCGTTCCGAGCTGACTAAGCCTAGTGCCGAAGGAATAGATACATTTATTCAGGTCATTAATGATCGCATTCAAAGCAAGGAACATAAATTAAAAGATTACTCACAGGATTATCCCTGCATGCTGCTTATTCGCAATCTATCCCTTTTGTTTGGGATGTCCGATATACTTGGTCGGAAGCGTAATCTGGTACTACCTCATGGCCATTTCACCCAGGTCTGGCTCCTGTCTAGAGATTTTACACCAGACTGGTTATTAATTAACTTGAACGAAGTTGGTCGCGGAGGTATGAAATGAAGCGTTTCTACATAGGACTTGTCGTAGCTTTTGGTGTATATGCGTTAACCTTGATCGTATACTTCTTAAAAGGGGACTTGTTCCACATCCCTTATGCACTAATTGGAACCATTGCAGACCCGCATACATTCATGACGACACAAGAAATTACGAAGGCTGAGTCCTTGTCACGCATACGGTCGCTAGCTTATTTTCTGAGCTCTCCATTGCAAATGGGGGTCTTGCTGGCGCTTCTCGGTGCTGCGGTAAGGTTTCGCCGTTTGGCCGAAAAGTTATTCCGAGCTTCCTTTCTGCAGATGGTTACTTTCGTGCTCTTCTTTACCTTGCTTATGGACGTGCTCTTCCTGCCGATTGATTATTTTCTGTTCAAAATCGATCAGGCTTATGGGTTATCGACGGAGACACTAGTCCTGTTCTGGAGTGATCATGGGAAAGATTTCCTCGTCGACGTCTTGGGTACGATCGTAATCGTATGGATTTTCAGAGGGGTGCTAAAATGGCGTCCTGACCGTTGGTGGCTCTGGTTCTGGCTGGTATCGATTCCGCTTATTTTGTTCGTCACTTTCATTCAGCCCGTTGTGCTTGATCCGCTGTATCACGATTTTCAACCGCTTCAAAATCAAGAGCTAAAGGCACAAATTCTCCAGCTTGCTGCGCAATCACAGATCCCTGCGGATCAAGTATATGAAGTCAATATGTCTGAGCGGACTCATACAATTAATGCCTATGTGAATGGCATTGGAGGGAACGCGCGCATCGTTCTTTGGGACACGATACTGAAGAAGCTGCAGCCTGATGAGATTTTGACCGTGATGGCTCACGAAATGGGACATTACGCCGAGCGGCATATCTATTTAGGGATTGCCTATGGGATCGTTCTGAGTTTTATCGGTTTCTGGCTTGCCTTTCATGCATATCGTTTGTTTATTCGGCGCTGGGGTTCAATTTGGGGAATACGAGGGGAAAACGATTTAGCGGCTCTGCCGATCTTGCTGCTTATTGTGACCATCATGAGTTTCGCCTCGGCGCCAGCGCAAAATGCGTTTTCAAGAGTCATCGAGCATCGTGCCGATGCCTATGCTATGAAAATGACTGGAGACGGGAGCGCCGCGATCCGCGCCTTTCAACACATTGCCAAAGAAAATCTCAGCCCCGTCACACAACCGAAGCTGGTTCAGTGGTTCCGCGGCTCGCATCCAACGATTTTGGAGCGAATTTTGTATTTTGAGCAGTTTGAGGCTAAATAAGCTCAGTTTTGTCTTCTTCTCCTTTCTTATATGAAAAAAGCACGGAAGGCAGCCAGAGTTTCTGGATACAGCTTCCGTGCTCTTTTTCGTGAATTCTTTAAATTTGCTCTTTTCCTACTGATCTTCCTACTCTTGCTTGGATATGTGTAATTTTGTGGATATGCATAAACATTCGATAAGTAACTATGTTTTCCTAGTTTTTAGTGTACTGGGTTGACCACCGCCATGCGGCGGCGCTATAATGCGTGCCCAGGATTCACGCACATTATTGAAGAAATAAGAATTCGATTTTAGAGTCAATCAGCTTTCGTTAGGGCAAATGGGCTACAGTGGTTACCAATGTTGTATTTCCTACAACAATTCCCACGACAAAAGGTTGTTTTGTAAGTTGAAGTTGCAGTTTGTACAACATTTTGAGCCCATTTGTTGCGAAATGGCCTGTATTGGACCAAATTGTTGTACTTGGTGCAACAACTAATGGAAAAGGCGAGATTTAGGTAGCAATTGTTGCACTTTTTACAACATCATTCAACCGCGAACATGGATTCATTCATTTATCAACCTCAATTGATCATAGTTTACGATTGATCTCGATCTAAGACACCTCAATGCAGAGCAAGATTAGTTGAATGAATCGACGGTCTCTTTACTACAACCATTTAGCTGTCTAATAGGCTATTTAGGTGCCTTTGGCTGGAATTATTGTACTTTTTATAACATTCGGTTGGAAAAGCCCATTAGCTTGCCTGAAGTTTAACAAAGTACAACTTTACACGGATAAGCGAATTTTCAGCATTAATGGGGGTTGGAACTATTACCACCGAATACTATTCGTTTCTACGTGTCATTTGCTGCCATACGGAGCCTTCGGCGGCGTGCCCGCCTTCGATTCGCTCGAGTGCGATTTTCACCTGCATGCGCACTTCGAATTCGGGGTCATCTACTGCCTGATGCAGGGCATCGAGCACAGTGTTGTCTCCAACTTCGTACAAGAAGCGCGCCGCGCGCCAGCGGACTAGCTTGTTGCGGTCTTTGAGCGCCTTCGCCATGGATGGTATGGCGGCAGGGTCTCCGATATCGGACAGCGTATCGCCTGCGGTCCGCCGAACGGAAGGCGTATCGTCCTCGAGGGCACGATACAGGAAGGGCAGTACCTCGGGTTCCTTGATATCCCCGAGGTAAACGGTCGCTAGTCGCCGAATCGACGTGTTCTCGTCCTGCAGGGCATGGACGAGAAGCGGCAGCGTCGTTAGCGACGGCTGGATCTTCTGAAGCGCGGCGTAGCGCAGCTTCCAGTCGCTGTGGCGCAGCTGCGCACTTGCTGCGATAGCATCTTCAACCTCCGCGGATTCCTCCGCGGGGGCTGTTTCTGAAGTCTCCCGCATCGCGAGGGAGACCAAGCTTTCGACGCGGGCGTCGTCGTAAGAAGCGTCCAGCTCCTGGACGACTTCGCCCGCGATGTCCCCGAGCTCGCCGTAGCGTACGCCGAGCTCCTCGAGCTTCCGCTCCTTAATCAGGTTCGGCGATGCCGTACCTGCGCGAACGGCCGCCTCAGTGAAACGCTGCGGCATTCCTACGCGCACTTCCTCTGCGCCAGCGCGTACCCTCACCTGGAGCGGGATGCCACGAAACATCTGCACGAGGACTTGTGCCTCACCGAATGCGGCTTCAGCCGTGGGCTGCTGTTCCGGAGGCAGGCCTCCGTCGGCAGATGGCTGCGCTTCGCCAAAAATCTCACGAGCTCTGGCCAGAATAAACTGCCAGTCCCCCTTAGAGGTACGGTCTACGGCAATGAAGTCCGCTGCGTGGAATACGCTAATCACGCCTTGGACAGCTAACAATTGCCCAATGTTATCAGGTGCTTGCTTGCTGTTTTCTTTTGTATAGGTTTTTCGCACACCAGTAGGAAGCGACTCATCCATATTGAGCTTCATCGAATTCGGGCTAGGTGTAGGTTCAATAGATATAATTTTCAAGTGGACAACTCCTTTTAAAAGGCATTGCAGCCGCATGTGAAAAGACCCGGACGAAGTTCCGTCCAGGCCTGTTATAGGCAGTTACTGCCGTTTAATCTAAATCAACTAAATTGCGATTTAAGTATTGATCCAACGTTTTCGTTAAATCAAACACGGTATGCGCTAAATCAACATTTTCAAACACATGATCACATTGGTCACGGAAAGCTAATTCATCTTCGTAATAAGAGAGATACTTCGAAATGACTTCTTCAGAGTCTCCGCTTTCTTTCATCCGTTGTTCAAGTTTATCCCGTCCGGCATGAATGAAGATAAGGACTACGTGATCTCCGTAAATCTTTTTGAGGGTTTCGGCGCCAAAGCGGTTCAAAATTAAATATATGCTTCCGCTAAGCTCAAACATGTGTTCAATATCTGCACTTTTGATGCCATACAAATGGTCATTAACTGTACTAACCTCAATGAATTCACCGGCAGCTTGCGCTTTGACAAACTCGGCGGGAGAGATAAAGTGATAATCTTGACCATCTTCTTCGGTAGCTTTCGGAGGTCTGGTGGTGTAAGAGATGACCTGCTTCATGCCGAGCGTAGAGCCTGACATTTCCGCGACCGTCTTACGACCAGCACCGTGAGGACCGGTGAATACAAAAATCATTTCCTTGTCCTTTAATGCGTACATGGAACATACCTCCTTAATGGGAATTGTGGGGGGTAAATCCTACGTGCGTGCAACGGTATGAAACGATTTTTGATGAGTAGGATCACTTGCAGCCGTATTTATATTTTACAACGTTCGCGTTATTCGGTAAAGCCTTGCGTAGAAAGCGCTTTTTTTCCTAGCGTTTTCCGCCGCGGCCGCCACCACGTGGTGCACTGCCGCGGGATCCGCCTGATTGCCCGCCGCGAGGCGAGCTGGATCTGTCGCCACGCGGCGCTCCGCCGCGTGCTCCGAAGCTATCACCGCGAGGTGCGCTGCCGCGTGCTCCACGCTCGGCACTGTCGCCGCGTCCGCGTGCCTGGCCGTTGCGTTCGCCGCCAGCTTGCCCGCCGCGAGGCGCACTCGGTCTGTCGCCACGCGGCGCTCCGCCACGAGCTCCAAAGCCTTCGCCACGCGGTGCTCCGCCGCGAGCCCCAAAGCCCTCACCGCGCGGTGCCGCTGCACCGCGAGCTCCGCGCTCCGCACTGTCACCACGGCCTTTGCCGCCGCGAATCGTGCGTGATGCGCTTGCAGCGTCGTCACGCCCCGTGCCGGCATACTTGTTATATGGCGAGTAAGACTTATCGCCATGAGGAGCAGAACGTCTGCGCTCCGTACCTTCAGCGCGAGGCGCTCGTTCAGCTGCGTCTCCGCCACTCCATGATCTAGTGACGCGTGCTTTAGCAGCATTCATGTTATCACCGCGACCTGGTCCTGCATTCGTTGCTGCTGGGCGTTCTTTATTCTCAGCGCGCCCCCATGTATTCGGATTGCGTTCCGAATTGACCTTCGCAGGACGTGGGCCAGTACGTGCACTTCCAGGTGCTGCCGAGCGCGAACCGAATTTATCGCCTCTAGAGGATGAACTTTTTGTTCCGTACTGAATGTTGTCTCGACCGCCACGGCTAGCTTCGCGAGCACCGGATCTTCCGCTGCGTCCGCTGCGCTGTTCCGTTGCGCCGTTTCTTTCATTACGGCCCCCGCGTGATTGACCGCCGCTGCTTCTGCGTGCGGAACCTCTGCCATCCGTATCAACATACTCCTCAGAGTTGGAACGGACACGTCTTTGCTGTTGTTCCGGACTTCTCAAAGACATACGAATCCCTTTTTCGATTAATTCAATGGTAGGCATATCTCGCTGCGTAGCAAAAGTCACAGCCACACCCGATTCCCCAGCACGGCCCGTTCGGCCAATACGGTGAATGTAGCTTTCCGCATCTTGCGGGACATCATAATTGAAAATATGGGTGACCCCTTCAACATCTAAGCCGCGAGCTGCGATATCCGTTGCAACCAAAAGTTCGATTCGTCCTTCTCTAAAACGCTTCATGACTTGTTCGCGCTTCGCTTGTGACAAATCACCGTGGAGCTCATCCGACATTAAACCGATTTCCTGCAAAACCTCATTGAGCGCAATAGCCTTTGCTTTCGTACGACAGAAAATCATAGCTAGATATGGCTTATATTCTTTAATGGCTGCTATCAAAGCATCTTGTTTGTCTCGATCTGTCGTTGGAACCAGGACTTGTTTAATTTCAGTTAAAGTCACTTGCTTACTTTGAATTTTAATTTCCTTAGCTTCTTTCATATAAGCTTTGGATAGGTTGACGACCTGCTCAGGCATAGTTGCAGAGAAGAGAAGCGTTTGACGATATGGAGATGTTTGGGCAATGATATCCTTCACTTCATGAAGGAAGCCCATGTGCAGCATTTGATCGGCTTCATCTAATACAAGTATTTTCAATTTATAGAAGTTGATAGAACCGCGGCGAAGGTGGTCGAGCAATCTTCCCGGTGTTCCTACTACTATATGTATGTTACCTTGTAGCTTTCTAAGCTGCTTTTCTACATCTTGCCCGCCATATGCAGCCAGAACCTTTGCTCCTGTAACAGGGACAAGGTTTTTCAGCTCATTGCTAATTTGAATAGCTAATTCACGTGTCGGTGTCAATATAAGTGCTTGGACATCTGGGCTTTCTACATCTATTGTTTCTAATATAGGAAGTACAAAGGCAAGGGTTTTACCAGTACCAGTTTGTGCTTGTGCGATAACATCTGTACCTTTTAATAAAACAGGAATCGCTTCTTTTTGAATGGGTGTCGGTTCTACGACTCCTCCAGATTGTAATACGTGAACAAGACTTTCTCTAATTCCTAATGAGGCAAATCCGTTTGACATGGTAAATTGGCCAGCTCCCTTTTTCTTGCTTAATATAGGGATCTTTGGTCATAACCAAAGTCTCTCCTATTTAAGGGACTTTGGTCTATAACCAAAGTCTCTCCTTGTTAAAGACGATTCCCTCATTGTACAGGAATGCCGGACAAATGAAAACAGGAGCCGACCAACAAGCAGTAATTACTTCTTTATATAGAAGGAATTTTCGTGAATTCATGTAGTTTGCTTTTACTTCTACCTTAGTGTTCAGGTAATACTTGCGCTGTACCGAAAATGCGAGTTACCGTTTGATTGAAATCCGTTAATAAAGGCATCAGAGAATGTCCCTTCCAACTTTCTTGGGCGTAGTTGTTCATTTTATTAAGGAAATCACGGTTTGCAGAAATATAGACATCCATGATATTAGGCTGCAGTGTTCGAATTTTCTCGGCCATCGCTTGTTTGAATCGATGAGAAAGCATATCGTGGTGCACGGCAGTTTCATAACTATTGAAGCCATTGTTTAAATCATTGGAAGGCATGGTGTCATTGAATGGCGCGTGATCATTATAAAAGCCTTTGGCAGTTCCCTGGTTATTCGTTTCTCTGGTGGAACCCTTGGTACCTATCGCACTGCTGTCAATCATAAGAGCGACGTAGGCATTCTGATCCGTAGTCATCACGATTGCTGTATTTACCCCATTCATAGCATGTAATTGATTGGATAGAAATTGGCTGTATTCCAGCTTTGAATTGTTGTGCGTAACTGGACCATACAGCTGTTGGGTTTGATAAGCTCTTTCGGTTTCCTCTGTTTTTTCGACAGGGGCGCCAAAATTCGTGTGGTCGGGACTTTTCCCATATTCTCTTCCATTCTCTGCACAACCGGATAATGTCAGCAGGAGGAATAACATTCCACTAATCGGAAAACCTAACTTCCTGAGCATCAAAAGAGACCTCCCATATACGTTGTAATGTTTATAGGATGGGATGTTTCTGCGCTTTTATTCGTGTTCACAAATAAAGGCTTTTATGCATAAAGAGGCGGGTGTATGGAAATAACCATGGAGGGAAAATATATCGCTACAGAGCGGTTTAAGAACAATTTGTGAACTTCCCTCCAGCGATTGACAAAAACTTTTCACGAATTTATAGTTAATAAAGTGAATTGACATGGGCATGGCCTTCGTGGTAAAAATATTGTTTTAAAAGTGGGGTTGATACAATGAGTCGATTGAAAAAGTTATGGCGTCTGGTGCCCCTTCTAGCGGCAATGACGTTCTTGCTAACCGGGTGTGGAGACCCAACCTTGTCTGCTTTAGTGCCAAAAGGTCCTGTGGCAACCGAGCAGCTTAATTTAATGAAATTAAGTCTCTTTATCATGGTTTTTGTCGTAATTGTCGTATTTGCAATTTATGTGTATGTGTTAATTCGCTTTCGTAAGCGTGAAGGTGATAATAGCGTACCTAAGCAAGTTGAAGGTAGCCACGTGCTTGAGATTATCTGGACAGTCGTTCCGATTCTCCTTCTGTTAGTACTTGCGGTACCAACAGTGTCCTACACATTTAAGCATTCAACGAATTACAATAAAGACAAAGCTGCGGTTCATGTCAAAGTAACTGCGCATCAGTTCTGGTGGCAGTTTGAATATCCCGATTTAGGCATCGCTACAGCTCAAGAGCTTGTCGTTCCTAAGGATAAAATTATTGCATTCGATCTTGTTTCAGCTGACGTCGCTCATGCCTTCTGGGTACCATCCCTTGGTGGTAAAGTGGATACAAATCCAGGTATCCATAATACGCTTTATCTTCAAGCTGACGAAATCGCAACCTTCCAAGGAAGATGTACAGAGCTTTGCGGAGCCTCTCATGCCTTGATGAACTTTACCGTTCAAGCGAAGTCAGAAGCCGATTTCAATGCTTGGGTAGCAAAAATGAAAGCGCCTGTTACTGTGCCGGCAACTGCACAAAAAGGCGAAGAGCTTTTCAAAGAAAATTGTATGTCTTGTCACGCTGTTAATGCGAACGGTCCTGGTGTTGCTCCTAACCTCAAAGGTTTCGCAGATCGCGATACGCTTGCTGGTATTCTGGAACACACTCCTGAGAAAATGGCATTGTGGATACATAATCCGCAAGAACAAAAACCGGGCAACAAAATGCCGGCTTTTGGTAAAGAAGCAGGCGGTAAGCTTGATGACGCTCAAATTAAAGATATTGTTCAGTACTTACAGACTTTGAAATAAACTTCTCAGGTAAAGGAGGTTAATACGTTGGCTCACTCTCATCCAGTAAAAAAACATACCGGTTTAATGGATTGGCTTACAACAGTCGATCACAAGAAAATCGGTATCCTGTACTTAATAGCGGGCGGTTTCTTCTTCCTCGTAGGAGGACTTGAAGCCATCTTGATTCGGATTCAACTTGCTTTTCCCGATCAGCACATTTTTATCGGCGATTCCTTTAACCAATTAACGACGATGCACGGAACAACGATGATTTTCTTTGCAGCTATGCCGGTTATCTTCGCATTCATGAATGCCATCGTTCCTCTACAAATTGGTGCAAGGGATGTTGCGTTCCCTTTCGTTAATGCACTCGGTCTATGGTTGTTCATCGCAGGTGGCGTACTGATGAACACAAGTTGGTTCTTGGGTGGCGCACCTGATGCTGGTTGGACGGGGTATGCTCCATTATCCTCGATAACGGATACCAGTTGGGGACAAACACTTGAAAACAACCTCCAAGGTACTGATTTTTATGTACTAGGTCTACAGATTGCTGGTATCGGTACTCTAATCGGGGGGATTAACTTCCTCGTTACGATTATCAACATGCGTGCACCTGGTCTTACGTATATGCGTATGCCGATGTTCACATGGTCTGCATTTATTACATCTGGTTTGATCGTACTTGCTTTCCCTGCGATTACGGTTGCCCTTGTTGAACTTATGTTTGACCGTATCTTTGGCGGTGCATTCTTCGATGCAGCCAGAGGCGGTAACAACGTACTATGGGAGCATTTATTCTGGATTTTCGGGCATCCCGAAGTTTACATTTTGATTCTTCCTGCTTTCGGTATCATTTCTGAGATCGTTTCGACTTTCTCGAAGAAACGTCTTTTCGGATACAGCTCCATGGTATTTGCAACAGTTTTGATCGGTTTCCTAGGCTTCATGGTTTGGGTTCACCATATGTTTACAGCAGGTTTAGGTCCAGTTGCCAATTCCATCTTCGCGATTGCTACTATGGCGATTGCCGTTCCAACTGGTGTTAAGATTTTTAACTGGTTATTCACACTTTGGGGCGGACAAATTCGCTTTACAACAGCGAATATTTTCGCAACAGCCTTTATCCCAACATTCGTAATGGGTGGAACAACAGGGGTTATGCTTGCGATTCCAGCAGCAGACTTCCAGTATCATGACACGTATTTCGTTGTTGCTCACTTTCACTACGTTATCGTTGGTGGTCTAGTACTTGGTTTATTCGCGGGTCTTTACTACTGGTGGCCAAAAATGTTTGGACGTATGTTAAACGAAGGAATGGGTAAACTGCATTTCTGGTTGTTCTTCATTGGCTTCCATTTAACATTCTTTCCTCAGCATTTCTTGGGACTCATGGGAATGCCGCGTCGTGTCTTTACGTACCAACCTGGTCATGATCTCGAAGTAGGTAACTTGGTTTCAACCGTAGGTGCTTTCTTGATGGGTATCGGTACATTAGTATTCTTGATCAACATCATCGCAACAGCAAGAAAACCGATCACGGCTCCTGCAGATCCATGGGATGGCCGTACATTGGAGTGGACGATTCCATCACCTGCACCTGAGTATAACTTTAAACAAACACCGCTTGTTCGCGGATTAGATGCATTCTGGAAAGAAAAAATGGCAGGTAATAAAGAGATGACTCCGGCAGAACCAGTTGGTTCGATTCATATGCCATCCGCATCGATTTTGCCGCTTGTTATGTCCGCTGGTTTGTTCATTGCAGGTTTTGGTTTTATGTACCGAAACTACTATGTAGCTGCCGCGGGTATCATTGTTACATTTATTGCAATGTTCTTGCGTTCCGTATATGACGATCATGGTTGGCATATTGAACCGGAAGAGCTTGAAGATGACAAGGGGGTAAAGGCATGAGTACTCATCATACGGGCGCACTGCCTGCTAATCCGGAAACGGCTACCCTCGAAGGGAAAAATAAAGTTCTCGGATTTTGGTTGTTTCTCGGTGCTGAAGTTGTGTTGTTCGGTTGTTTATTCGCAACCTACATCGCACTTCGGAATTCCGTTCCAGATGGTCCTACAGCGGATGAACTTTTCAAACTCAAAACAGTGGGTTGGTCTACATTCATCCTCTTAACAAGTAGCTTAACGAGTGTGTTCGCGATCATTGCGATGCACAAACAAAAGCTGGGACAATTGTTATTTTGGCTAGCAGTTACTGTATTGTTTGGTCTTTCGTTCTTGGGGATGGAGATTTACGAGTTTTTTGAGTATGTGCATGAAGGACATAAATTTACAACAAGTGCTTTCTCAACTTCGTTCTATACTTTAGTCGGTTTCCATGGAGCTCACGTAGCGTTTGGTGTTTGCTGGATTACATTGTTGATTTTGCAAGGACTCAAAAAAGGTCTTACGGTTGTTACAGCACCTAAGTTTTATGTGGCAGCTTTGTATTGGCACTTTATTGACTTAGTCTGGGTATTTATCTTCACAGTCGTTTATCTGATGGGGAAGGTGGGTCACTAAGATGAGCAGCAATTCTCATGATACACACGCACCTAGCAAACGAGTTAAGCATGAATCACCTTTGAACCACTACTTGTCTTACATTATCTCGATTCTTCTCACGATGTTGGCATTCGCTGTCGTTCTTTACGGAGACTTGGATCGTTCCTTTATTTTGATCTTCATCGTAACTTTGGGTATTGTGCAAGCTGTCGTCCAGCTACTGTTCTGGATGCATGCCAAAGAAAGAGGACACTTATTCCCGCTCATTTTTATCGGGGCAGGAGCTTTCGTTGCTCTCACTGGGGTTATTACAGCAGTATATTGGGTATGGTGGTAAGAAAGCAGGAAGAGGCAACTTTGTCTAGACAAAGTGCCTCCTCTTTTTTTAGTTGAAAGGAGATAGAAATTAGCTATGAGCCAAATTGGTGGATTTTTCGATTTGTGGAATCCTGTTACACTGTTGGTGGTCGTCGTTGTCGGATATGTCTATAGTCGATTTGTCGCTAAGGGGAATGGGAATTTCGCGGATGCCGAGCCAGTTTCGGATAAGCAGAAGCTATGTTTCTATACGGGGCTTGCCCTGTTCTACATAGGACAAGGGAGTCCGATTAATTACATCGGTCATCATTATTTGTTTAGCGCGCATATGCTGCAGCAAACGATTCTTTATTTAATTGTCCCTATATTTATATGGTTAGGTACGCCTGCTTGGGTACTCCGTCTTTTTATGCAAAATCGAGTCTTCCGCGGCACATTTTCATTTTTCGCACGTCCGCTGATCGCATTGTTTTTGTTCAATATGCTATTCTCCATCTATCACATGCCTTTTATTATGGACGGTTTGATGAAGAATGATGTGTTACTTGTAAGTTATCATACCGTGCTTCTGATTACTGCGTTCATGATGTGGTTCCCTGTATTTTGTCCACTTCCAGAGCTGAATCGTCTGAATGACCTGAAAAAATTGGCGTATATTTTCGGCAATGGTATGTTGTTGACGCCTGCCTGTGCGCTTATCATATTTGCAGATTCGATCATTTATGATATGTATTCGAACGTGACTGTACCTTTCGCTCATTTGTCTCCGCTCGATGATCAACAGCTCGGGGGCGTTATTATGAAAATCATCCAAGAGATGGTATATGGGGCTACACTTGCCTATATTTTCTTCAGATGGTACCGTAGAGAGCGTAAGGAAGATGACGATATGGAGCTTGCTGAGACACAAGAGAGCATGAATAACCAGGGCGGGAATTGGAATCGCGCTTAGAAAGGATTTATGAGATGCACATTTTACCAACTATTTCTACGATGTTTATCGTTATCAGTGCCATATTTGTTGGTTTCGGCTGGTATCATATTGTAAGAGGGAATCGGGAAACGCATCAAAAGCTGATGGTTCTAGGAGCAATCTTCGCACTGGCGTTTTTCATCATCTACATGTCCCGTACCTTGTTTGAAGGAAACACGGCATTTGGCGGGCCCGAGAGTCTCAAGCTGCCGTATCACTTATTCTTGTTCTTCCATATTACGCTGGCAACGGTGGGTGGAGTGCTGGGTCTAATCACATTATGGTTTGCATACAAAAACAAATTTCTAAAACATAAAAAAATCGGACGAGTCGCCGCGATTGTATGGCTGCTTACGGCGCCTACAGGTGTCTTGGTATATGTTCTGCTATATTTGATGTATCCAGGTGGGACGACAAAGCCAGTGATTGATGCGATTTTTGGCTTGTAAAGAGAAGCTGAATGTGTGAGTTGTGCTCACAACATTCGGCTTTTTTTGTTCCCGTTTTTTTCCATATATTGTGGTAAACTAATTCATGAACAAATAAACACGTTATCTAAGGAAGGATGGTTAAAAGGTGACATATCCTTTGATCGTTGATCATGTTACGAAGCAATACGGGGAGAAGACTGCAGTGAATGACATCCAGCTTCGTGTCAAGCAGGGCGAGATATACGGGTTGCTTGGGGCTAATGGAGCTGGGAAGACAACGACGATGCGGATGGTATTAGGTCTCATTTATCCGGATCATGGAAGCATAAAGTGGAAGGGTCAAGGTTATCGGGAAGAGCTGAGGCAGCTGATGGGCTATTTGCCAGAAGAACGAGGTCTGTATCCCAAGGTCAAAGTTAGCGAGCAGATCATCTATTTAGCGGAGCTGCGCGGTCTTTCCCGTAAACAAGCTGATGCAAGTTTGAAGCTGTGGTTGGAGCGATTTGGCGTCCCCGAATATTACAACAAGAAGGTGGAGGAGCTATCCAAGGGAAACCAGCAGAAGATCCAATTCATCGCTGCGGTCATACATAACCCGGAAATACTAATTCTGGATGAAGCCTTTAGTGGACTCGACCCGGTGAATGTGGAGCTGCTGAAAACAACCGTGAAAAGCTTACGCGACGAGGGAAAAACGATTCTCTTTTCCAGCCATCGCATGGATCATGTGGAGGAGCTGTGCGAGCATATTTGCATTCTGCATCGTTCCAATACGCTTGTGCAAGGCAGCTTGAAGGATATTAAAGCAACGTTCCCTAAAGAGAGAATCATACTCGAGACCGAGAATCCGATTGAAGGTCTAGAGAAGCTACAAGGCGTTATGGCGGTTGAAAAGCATATGATTGGCTATGAGATCCGTATTAATGATGCTGCGGCGTCGCAGCATATTCTCAGACATGCCATGGGGCAGTCAAACGTATATCGGTTTCAGTTGATGGAGCCAACGTTAAATGAAATCTTTATTCAGAAGGTGGGGAGTGCCCATGAATAGGATCATGACCGTTATTCAATTCACTTTCATGACCCGTTTCCGATCCAAATCGTTTCGTGTGATGAGTGTGATTCTGATTTTGCTATTATCCATTATGATTCATTTGCCTGCACTCATTGATAAACTTTCCTCTCATGAAGCGACGAAGATTGGTGCCTTTGCAGGCAAACAAACGGAGCTTGCTGCTAAGCTAGCGACCTTTTATAAGAATCAGCCCAATTCGGATATTGTCATTATTCCACTTCGGGATGCGGGCAGTACTGCAGCGAATGAAGCTTTAGGTAAGCAGCAGATCGCTGATAAGAAGATCAAGGGATATTTGGAATTTACAGATGCCGTTGCAGCCGGTTTTCCGAAAATGGTGTATAAATCCGAAGGCACGATGGAATTTTCTTTAAAAGGCAAGCTTCAGACCGCTCTTCAGCTTATTAAAACTGACACGGCTTTACAAGGAGCAGGTCTCGCGGCTGAACAAAAGGCTAATATTCAAGCGCCAGTTTCCATAGAAACTGTGCAAATCTCAACGAATGACAAGGCTGCGTCTGGCAAAACGGAATCGCAAATGGTGATGTCCTACGCGCTTGTATACGTGATGCTGTTCATGCTTTACATGGGTGTTATCGGCTTTGGGAACATGGTCGCGATGGAAATCACAGCAGAGAAGAGCTCCCGAGTAATGGAGCTTCTTATCACCAGTGTGTCCCCGCTTAAGCAGATGTTTGGCAAAATCATCGGGATTTGTCTACTCGCTTTATCGCAAATAGCGCTGATAATTGTGGTGGGTGGAATCAATTTAAGCTTATCTGGCAGCAGCAAACTAATTTCGGAGCTGCACCTTAACTGGTCCAATTTACAAATGTCACTTATCGTATATTTCTTAATCTTCTACCTGCTAGGGTTCTTCATCTATGCAACGGTTTTTGCGGCTGTAGGTTCACTTGTGAGCCGTACAGAGGAGGTGGGGCAAGCGATCATGCCGGTAACCCTGCTCATCGTGGCAGCCTTCATGATTGCCATGTCTGGACTGAATAACCCGAATGCCGGATTCGTTGTTACGATGTCATTCATACCGTTCTTCTCGCCACTTATTATGTTCCTGCGCATAGGGATGAGTAGTCCGCCTATTTGGCAAATATGGCTCTCCATCGTCATTCAATTAGCATCTATCGGTGCTATGGCTTGGCTTGCTGCTAAGATCTATCGCACAGGGGTGTTGATGTACGGCAAACGTCCTTCGTGGCGAGAGCTGCGGAAGGCGATGCGAGCTTATAAGGTGTAGGGAGATATCTTGGTTTATTTTGTGAGTAACGGTTATAATTGAGACAGAATTGGTCGATAAATGAGACAAATTTGGGTATATGTTTGAGACTAAAATTAAGAGCTAGATGAATCAATTCGTTGATTCATCTAGCTTTTTTATGATATCTAACGAGAAGTATAAATTTGTCTTTCCAAAAAATGAGATTACATGGTAATATCAATAAATGAATTTATATTTGATTATAATTGATACTTTTTTACGGAGGAGCAACATGAATTGGTCACAGAATGATTGGAAAGAAGAAGACAAACTCTATAGTCCTAAGCGAAAGGTAAATAATAAGGGGAGTCGTTATCACCCACATATCATTGGAAGCTTCTATAGTCAAAAAAATAAGCGGCCCGTTGAATATGAGTCATTAGGAGAACGATTATTCTATTATTATCTTGAGTTAGATACTTCTGTACTCCGATATTATGTACAACCAATTGAAGTTTCTATTTTTTCTCGAAACGATGAATGGTTCCATATACCAGATGTATTAGCATATAAACAAGGGTTCCAACCACTTCTTTATCAAATAAAAGATAATCCTGATAATGAACTCACCCCAAAAGAAGAGTTATGCAATCGTTATTGTAGAGCGTTGGCTTTAGAAAAAGGATGGGAGTACAGCGTTATATATCCTAAAACTATGCCTCAAACTTTAACGAGGAATATTCGGTTTTTGAAAGGTTTTTTAAAGATGAGAAAATACTATCCAGATTGGTATGATAAAGTCGTAGATCGTCTCTCATTTCTAGAAAATGATTCTATTGAGTATCTTGCTAATTCATTCAAAGAAACCATTGACCCTCTCTATCTAAAACCACTTATCTATCATTTGCTTGCAAAAGGAACCTTTTTAACAGATGTAAATGAAATAATCAATTCACAAAGCATAATAACGGTAAATTCCCAAATGGTTTCACCATCAACTCTTTCAAAAGGGGCTGTAAACTTTGTCCTTTAACCAATTAAAAGTATATGATGAATGCTCCTTATATGGAAAAAAGTTCAAAGTTATTACTATAGATGCACCGAACGTGTGGTTAAAAAGACCCGATGGGGAAGATTTAAAGATAACTTACAGTGCATTAATTAATCACCCAACATTTATTCCAGATATAAAAATGAAACAACTTCGGAAAGAAAGTCGAGAATATGAAAATGCACTCGCTAAATTAGATGAGAAGAAACGAGATGAAGTAAGCAAAAGGTTTGAAATTATCCAACCACTTATACTATTGGATAAAATCAAAAATAATAATAAGCAATCCATCTCTCAATTTAACGATAAGTTCAATGATCTATTATTTGAAAATGAACATGTTATCGACTTAAAGCAAGAGGACTTATTAGAAAGAATTAAAAAAAAGCACGGTGGTTCAAGGGCAACTATTATGAGGTATTTGAAAAATTTTAGAGATGCAGCGGCAGATTCTCATAATCATGATGGAATGGAAGGACTCATCTCAAATAAAGGTAGGGGCTATACAGGGAGGAAAGACAATAAATTGGTGATGATATGCCATCCCGATAACCCAGAGATAATACTTGATACCATATCTGTTAGGCAATCTGAGAAACAGATTGAAATTTTGAAAGAAACGATAGAAAATGATTATCTTACAAAGTATAGGGTTTCTAAAGCTTATATTCATGGGCTTATAGAGCGTAGGTGTGCAAAAAAAAATGAGCAAGAAATAAAGTATAGTACTGTCTCAGACATTATTGATAGAATCGATGAAAAAGCAAAAGAACGATTACGAAACATGAAGAAAGCAAAAGCCATTTATGATGAAGTTGCCCGTGGATATGCAGATCGGGATGCGGACTTCAGATTAGATATTGTTCAAATAGATCATACACAACTAGATATGCAAGTGATTGATGATGCAACAGGTTTAGTTATAGATCGACCGTGGATCACGTTAGGGATTTGTGTTCATTCACGAATGCCGTGGTGCTTCTATCTTTCTCATGAAGGCCCGTCCTCAAATGTAGTACGAAAAGCAATACAACACGGTGTATTCGTGAAAAACACCGTTGGAGATTATGGGACAGATTTGGAATGGGAAGCTTTCGGTATACCAAATATTATTTATGTAGATAATGGCATGGATTTTAAAAGTACGGATATCAAAAGACTTGTAAATGAAACATTAGAGTCAGAGATTATGCATCGTCCAGTGAAAACCCCACACTATGGATCGGTTATTGAACGTTTGTTTGGTACAATAAATACAGAGTTGATTCATAATATTTTAGGCACGACTAAAAGTAATATTTTCAAAAAAGGTGATCTCGAACCAGAAAAAGATGCAGTCCTTACACTAGACCAACTTAGGAAGATATTAATTCATTACTTAACTGATATTTATCAAATTCGCCCTCATAGAGGTTTAGGCAACAACATTTCCCCGGTTGCCAAATATCGTGAAAGTGTTAATGAAGTGGGGTATCCTGAATGGATTTTTCCTGGAGATGAAGAGAAATACAAAATTGATTTCATGTTAACCAAACATAAGCCTTATACACGAGATGGTGTTCGTTGGGATAACAAAATATACAAGTCAAAAGAATGTGAGGATATCATTGGATCAAAAGAAAAGAAATATACGGTGAAATATGATCTTGATGATATTTCTAAGATATATTTATTACATCCAAAGAAAAACGAATTTATCGTATTGTTCTGCGAAACACCACCATATGAGACCATAGCCGGAGTAAATCAATATACATATAAGAAACTCTTACAAGCACTTAAAAAGGACGGGGAAGAAAAGTTAAAGTTGCTGCCAGGTAAAGCACAAATGCATCGCGCATGGGAGAGAATTGAAGCATTTATCAGAGAAGGTATTAAAAATAAGAAGAGTGTAAGGCAAATAGCTTCAAAAATGACGGGTATAGAAGTAAGTGTAACTTCAGCGTTTCAAGTAAATCAAACATTACAAAATAAAATAACAAAAAGTACTATGAGTTTAGAAGATGAATTATATTTGGCTGCTAAAAAAGCAGAAGAAATAAGAAGGAGTAAGGGAAATGAGTAGTGAAGAGGTAAAAAGTTTTGCGCGTAGAATAAAAAAATTATTTATTGAACACGGAGAGGTTGTTAGAATCTGGGATCGCTTGGATTCAATGAGAGTCTACATTGAGGATGATGATTTAGAAGAGGACGATGAAATTGATAAAGATCCTAGACATTTGTTTCTCACAGGATTATCAGGTGTAGGAAAATCTCAGATAGGAGAAAGATATAAAAAGCGTAATCCAGGATGTACAGTTATTATTGATGAAGAAGAAATTGACATTAAGCCAGTGTTATATATAAAGCTTCCATACCCATTTACACAGCATGCTTTTTTTAGAAAAATACTTCAAGCATTAGGAACGGATAATTTAAGAAATGATGTACGACTTAATATTATTAAAGATAGAGTGCTGTATCTTTTAAAGAAACAAAAAACAGAAATGATTATATTCGATGAAATGAACTTTATTTTGAGAACAAAAAATTTCGATAATCAGACAGCAATGGAAATGCTAAAAGATTTAACGAATGAGCACCAAGTCTGTATTGTTTGTATGGGAACTCCGCAGATAGAAATTCTTCATAAAATGGAGGACGAGTATGTTAGAAGATTTGGAAGAGATCATATAAAGAAGTTCGAAACTTGTGATGTTGAGTTTTGTGAACTTCTCAAGAAGATAGAAGAAGCAATTCAACCTCCTTCTTATATCGGATTACATGATATGGATACACACTATCCTCAGCTTTTACACCAATATTCTCAAGGTAGAATTGGCTATTTAACATTGATAATAAAAGAAGCTTATAACATACTTGGGGTTTTCAAAAAAGACTGCACTGATTTAAGCGAAGCTATCTTAACAGCTGATACATTAATGCAAGCAAAATTTAACTTGTTTCGGGAAAGTGATCATTTAATTAAACCGGCTAACTAATTAATAGTTAAAGTAATGAAGACAATACTTGGACGAGGGATCATTTGCAAAATGGATTCTAAAAGACTAACTATACGTCTAAAAGAGAAATCAGGAGAATGCCTGACTTCTCTTTTGTTTAAACAGCCATCATTTTCATTTTTGGTGAAGATAAAGGTAATAATTTCAGTTTAGTATCATTAGTTATTTACAACTGAATTAATCAAAGAAAACAAATGGCCGCGAATGATTAACGGCCATTTGTTTTCTAAATATAATTAGTAGCAACAGGAACTTGAAGCAGTCTTTGTTGCAACTGAATTCGAATCACAACCACAACCATCCTGTCCAGCTGCCTTCGCCTTTGCATCTTCTGAACAACACGCGTTAGTCTCGGCTGGAGCAGGTCCTCCACAACAGCTTTCATTTCTAAAATTGCCTTGTTCGTCCTTGTTAATTTCTTTGCTCATATTCTTTTCCTCCCTAATAATTAAAGTGCGTTACGTATCAGTAGACGCACAACAATACATAAGGATGCAATTTGTTTTAGAATCTAATTAACAACAATCCGATGTGTTGCATTTTGTATTGTTATTACTTCGAGAAGTGTAATCAATGATATTACCTAGCCGGTCAAATTCAAAGTTACAACAATTAAGCAAGAGCTCTTTTAGCTTCTCCCTGCCACGCTGCACTCTAGATTTTGCTCCAGAAAAAGAAATACCTAGTTGCTCACTTAGTTGTTTTTGAGTGTAATCGCCTAACTCGGTGAGTTCTAGAGCATGCTTATAATTATCTGAGAGTTGCCCAACCATGGGTCGGATACAAGAGGCTATTTCCTTAATAGCTTCATTTAGGTCCTCAGTTTCTTCTAAAAGTAATTCGGTTGGCAATTCAACCTTCAGTTGGAATTGCTCTTTTCTGTAATAATCAATGATGCAATTTCTAGTAATTTGATATATCCAAGATTGCAGTTTCTGATCATCTTTTAATGTATCTAAGTTAGCGTGTATTTTCATAAAAACATTCTGTAGAATGTCATCAGCATCATGTTCACTTTTCACCCGTTTAATAATGAAATTCCGCAAAGGACTATAAAATGATCTCCATACTTCCTCGGTGTTCATATTCTTCCCTCCAGAATTGTTTTATTACAGAGACGTACGAATTTGCAAATGGATGCACTTTTTCGAGAAAATTTTATATCCTTTAAAAATAATATAGGCCCCGTTAGCAAAATTATTGCCAGGGGGCCGAATCAATGTAGATTACTTGTTAAATAATTTCTCAAGTGCTTCCCGTTGAGGCTGTTTAATACTAACAACAGGGCGAATGCTTTGCGCCAATTTTTCAGCTTCTTCGATGGTGTTGCTCATACCTAAGGCTAACAGCGTGCCAATGGCCACAGCGCCTGTACGACCTTTTCCACCACCGCAATGGAACCCAACCTTTTTACCGCCTCTATAAGCCTCTACAACGTGATTAATGGCTTGTTGGAATAGTTGGTCCTGTGGTCCCTCTGCATTATCTCCAAGGGGGACTTGGAGCCATTCTACGTTACCTGTAGGATAGGCGCACTCCGTAGCTTCTCCACGCAAATCCACAACTACTTCAACGCCTTCATTTTTAACCATATCCTCGACGTCAGAAGCTCCACCAAAATAAATTTTATCTTCGACTAATGCTTGATAGTTTTTCTGCATAGTGAACTCCTTATTTTTTCTTGAAAGATGTGAATTCAATCGTTACAGGTGCGGATGGCGCGGATGGAGGAGCACAACATAAAGACATATCCTGCAAATCCCCTGCAGATTCAAATTCAGAATCTTCTTTTGTGTAGAATATTTCCCATGCGTTTCCATCTGGGTCATAAACCCATACTTTATCTTGAACTGCATAACAGCAAGTCGTATTCATTTCATCGATGAGAAGAAGCCCGCTTTGTCTTAAACGCTCACCCATAGCCAGAACCTCTTCGGTGTTATCCACTTGAAATCCCAGGTGATTGAGGACGCCCTTTTTCTCAAAAGGACGTACATTTAAAGAGAAGTGAAGGGATGGATCGTCTAACTCGAATTTAGCGTAGTTGTCTTTTACTTTAGAAGGTTCCGCACCAAAGAAAGCACAGTAAAAATCAAGTGACTTTTGAAGGTCTGTACAGTTAACCGCAACGTGCATTCTTTTGATCATATTACTTGCCTTCCTTCAAGAATTGCTCAATGCGGTTCTTAATGGAATCACGCACTTCACTGAATTTAGATGTAATTTCTTCTTCTGTTCCGGTTGCTTTTGCAGGGTCATCAAAGCCCCAATGCCATCTTTCAGCCTTATCGTTACGTACAACTGGGCAGTGTTCGTCAGCATGACCACACAACGTAATAATGTAATCTGCGCGGCTTAAAATCTCAGTGTCAATCACGTCAGATGTATTGTTCGAGATATCGATTCCTGCTTCTTTCATTGTTGCAACAGCACGTGGATTCAAACCGTGTGCTTCTAGTCCTGCACTTTTAACTTCATATTTGTCACTACCTAGTGCTTTTAAAAATCCGTCTGCGATTTGGCTTCGGCAAGAGTTACCTGTGCAAAGAAAATATACTAATTTTTTGTCCATATTCGAACATCTCCTTATTCCTGTATTGTTTTATAAACTAGTGAAGCAAAGACAGCTCCAAGAACTGTTGCAACTAGGTATAACCATAAATGTTGTGTTGCTCCTGATACGATAGCGGGTCCAAGGGAACGTGCTGGGTTCATGGAAGCTCCGCAAATCGGACCTGCAAACATAGCCATTAGACCAACGGTACCTCCAATAGCAACACCGGCAAATTCTTTAATTGCTTTACCATGTACAGCAGAACCCAAAATAACCATCATTAATACAAAGGTTAAAATGAATTCCAGAATGAAAGACTGCCCTTCCGAAAAGCTGGGAAGAGTTGCCCCCAAGTTGGCGACATTGCCAAAAAGAAGCAACGTTGTAAAACTCGCAAAAAGCGCCCCAGCAAATTGTGTGACCATATAATAGATGCTGTCTCGCAAAGAGATATCTCCTCTAACCAAGAAACCAATAGTGACAGCAGGATTAAAATGAGCGCCTGAAATATGTCCAAACGTATAAATCAGAGCCATAACGACAAGTCCAAAAGTAATTGCGACACCAACATGGGAGATGCTTTTCGTGATATCGTCAATAACCATCGCTCCTGGACCTGCAAAAACTAAAAAATAAGTACCAATAAACTCAGCAATCAACTTCTTTTTTAACATTCAATTATCCCCTTAATCACAGCAATTTGAATCTTCACAGGTTAGCTTCTCCACTTTATCTTTTTGAGAAGGGAGGTACTTAAATAATTCGGTTAGGAAAGGCTTATCTTGGGTAGCAAGTGAATAGTACACCCACTGACCTTTTTTTGTTTCTTTAACGAGACCGCCATCTTTTAATTTACGCATATGCTGGCTAATATTTGGCTGGCTGGTCTGCAATATTTCTACAAATTCGCATACACATAGGTCTCTTTCTTGCAGCAATAGAAGGATAGATAGTCTGCATTTATCGCCAACTAATTTTAAAGTATCGACCATATTTTCAATTTCAATCATCATTAGCCCCCTTACAATGTTACATTCATGCCTTTTAGCAGATCGATAACTTTTTTCTCAATTTCATCCCTTGTTTTGCGCAGTTCCTCAATGTCTCCATCACTATGTACTAAAGGATCTAGGATATTCCATTGTACATTCGTGATCCCAAAAGGAACAACAGGACAACGTTCAATTAAATTCTCGCACAATTTAACAATGACATTGGAGGCTAAAAAGGTCTTCATATCAATCTTTTTGGAAGCATGATCTGAGATATCAATTCCGACTTCTTTCATAACCGCTATAGTCAGGGGATGTATTTCACTCGCTTCTAGTCCAGCACTTTCAGCAATGACATTCTCTTTACCGTAATGTTTGGCGAATGCTTCAGCAATTTGACTTCTACAGCGGTTTTGAATGCACAAGAAGTAAATACGTACAGGTTTCTTCACGATAATCAACCCCTTCCATTTGTTTATTATTATATAATTACTTGATTATATTAATAAAGTTAAGAATTTGTAAAGAATATAGAAATCAATGCATCGAAGCGCAGGAAGCCCCAAAAAATGTTCTCTTCATTCCATGAAATTCACTTGCATAACGAATACGTGTTCGGTATATAATATTTAATACGAATAGATGTTCGCATATGGTGGTGGAAAACATGAGTGTTGATCTAAGAGTTGAGAATGAAGAGGATGTTCAAATTATTAAAGAATTTACGTTGTTACCCATTTTACTCGATATGCTAACAAGAGATATGGAGGAACTCAAAGTTAACAAGGACAAAATTGTTTATAATCATGTTCTTTATTATTTGAGAGAGGTTGAGACAGCGATTTATCCCCAATTACAAAGTATTAAGAGCAGTATGAAAAAGCGGGATATCAAAGTACTAAACACAACCACAAATTCAGTCGGGATTAACGTTGAATACAAGGTCCGCGGCTACATTCATCATTTCACAATGCTTCGCAGCTTGGTCAAGGCCGAACTTATGACCACGCTCATGAATATGAGGAGGGAGTTATGAGCGAGAAACGTGAGAGGACAATATTCCTCTCGGACTGCCAGTCGTTCTATGCAAGTGTTGAAAAGGCGACTCATCCCGGTCTCGAAAATCTTCCTGTTGTTGTGGCTGGGGACCCGGCTAGGAGATCAGGTATTATTTTGGCGGCATGCCCAATCGCTAAAAGCTCTGGAGTTAGTACAGCTCAGCGGCTTGGTGAAGCGCTCCAATTGTGTCCAAACGCTATCGTAATGCGTCCACACATGCAACGTTATATAGATGTATCACTTGCCATTACTGACATTTACAAGGAATATACGGACTTGGTAGAGGTATTTTCAATAGATGAACAGTTTTTGGATGTATCAGGTTCACTTAAACATTTCAATTGTTCACCTGAAAAGTTGGCAATCATGATTCAAAAAAAAGTTGCAGCCTCCATGAACATACGTATCCGTGTAGGTATTGGACCGACCAAGATACTTGCAAAGCAAGCGACAGATAATTTCGCAAAGAAGAACGCAAATGGTATTTTTACACTTGGCAAAGACGATGTGGAGCGTGAGTTGTGGCCGTTAACCGTTGATAAGATGTACGGGGTGGGATCACGGATGACTCGACATTTCGTTGCACTCGGTATGACGACAATAGGTCATGTTGCTAGGACACCTCTTGCGACTCTCAAGCAGAAGTTTCGAGCTCGTTTTGGTAAACAGTCAGACATACAAGCTGAGGTGATGTGGCGTACTGCCAACGGATTAGATGACAGTCCAGTCACACCAGGAACGTTTGATGTAATGCCTAAATCAATCGGGCATGGAATGACTTTGCCACGAGACTATGCGACCGCGGAAGAAGTTGATATTGTACTCTTGGAATTAACCGAAGAGGTATGTCGGGATGCACGAGCAAAAGGGTTTACAAGCGGAACTGTTCACGTTTTTTGCATGTGCTCTCCATACGATGCACCAACAGGTTTTAGTCAGCAACGGAAAATGCCGCTGTGTACGAATAATACATTGAAAGTGTATCGATCTGTACGCGAAATATTTCACCGTAATTGGAATGGTCTTCCGGTACGCAAGGTCGGCGTTACACTCGGCTCACTTGCCGATGAAGAGGTCACGCAATTGGATTTATTCGAAGATGTTACAAAGGTTCGTGAGCTTGATCGTGTTGTGGATGGTATCAAAGACCGTTTTGGTAGTACGGCACTCATCCGCGCATCAAGTCTGATGAAAGCCGGTCTCGCAGTAGATAGAGCCGGAAAAATTGGAGGGCATTATCGATGAGCAAGAAACTAGAACGGAACGGTTTATGGGAGTCTAGTCGGATGATGCTTCCACAACATAAAGAATCTGCAATAAGAAATCAGAAAGAAATGCAACGCATCCAGCGTCTAGTACTTGATGAGCAGGAAGTGCAAATTATATCAGCCACACTGAGTCAGTCACAGATGTACAAGAAGACGGTTGAACTCACATTATATGGTGAGTATCAGCCACGTTTCATAACGGGTATTGTGACACGCAGCAAACACGGCGAATTCCGAGTTGACACTGTTGATCCGTCTAATGGAGTTGAGGAATGGAGTTGGATCAGCTATAAAGATGTGTTGAAGGCAGAGCTGAGTAAAGAGTTTAATTATGATGAAATGATATATCGGTAGAAGCGTTGGGAGAGAATAAACACCATCTAAATGTAATTTTACAATGAGTGGTGGCTACTCCGTAAATGATCCCGATGCAGGATTTCGGAAAGAATTTTACGCGGAAAAGGACCTGTTATTGCCTGCAGGAACGTACTTAATTGCAGCCAACTGCAATTTTTCTCTCACTGAAAAGGTTGTGGACAGCCATTATCACGGTGAAGTTCACACGACAATTGTCGTTGAATAAGGCGATTAAAGCTATCGCATCACAAACGTTGAACTAACGAGGAACGATAGCTTCATAACAAATTCTAGTAGGCTGCCGGTGATAAATTCGGTGGCCTATTCCGCTAACGGGCAGGATTGTTCAATTGTTCCACGAATACTTCCGCTTTCCTAAACAAAAAACCGTCCTTTAGAGGAACGGATTATTATGTGTTTTTTATCTTTCAGCAAGGAAGCCCTGGCATATGTCCAATCAATGACTATGTACCGAGCGTATGATTATACCGTAGTGAAAATTCACCTGAGGGGAATGAGTAAATATGAGTGGTGCAAGTTGTGCAGGTTACGGTTCAAGCGCAGCAACTGTTTTGGTTCTTTATATTCTTTTGGTTATTGTCTTAATGACTTTTGCATGGTAATTCCTTAATCCAACATCCACAAAGAATAACGAGAAAAAGAAAAACGGTCTTATCGCGAAATAGATGCGAATACAGACCGTTTTTTTCTCGTTGTTTAAATGAGGGTGACGAGTGAGTTGGGTGCCTGGGTTGGCAATATCAATATATGGTCAAGTGGATGATTCCGCCACTAGGCCGATACCCATTTGAATTATTCCTTCCAACAAGCAGCTGTGTACATTAACTGCAAGCGATTTCTGAAACACAAGTTTGTTATGCTAACGGAAACGATAGTTCAACCAGAACAGGGAGCAGGCCTTCGGGGTGCTGCTCCCTGTTACATTGAATTAAATTAAGACTGAACGATACGAATTCAAAGGTCAGGCACAGTGTCTTAATATAGAGTTGGAATCGGAGAACAATTGAAGGAAACAATATCTCTTAATGCAATCGAATATTGATTCCATCTTCCGCCGAAAAACCTAAAGCCATAGGCTCTTGATTCCCCAACAGTCGTCAAAAAAAACCAGAAATTGTCTCCGTTTCTAAGCCACATATAAGTGAAACGATATAAACAATGTTGAAGACCGAATGGACTCGGGGCATAGGGAGGCAATTGTTGCATATATCCCATTATTCGTGGTTCACTCCTTGTTGAAATTAGATTTATAACCAGTTTATGCCCAGAGTCAAAGATTGGGTTGGATGTATGCCTAGGAGCAGGGCGTGTAAAAAAGGTATTTAATGCAAAGGACGGTTACAATCTAACGGAGTACGATAGCTTCACAAGACACAACGGCAGCTGGCACACGATCGGCTGCCGTTGTTCATTGAAGTAACGGGCAGATTTGTTTAATTATGCAATCATGAACACTTCATTGCGTATGTATAAATAATACAATTTGTGGAGTTGATGTTCTTGTGAAATCAAGAAGTGATAAAAAATTTGCTTTTGGATTGGTTAACTTCAGATGGGGGTGTGTTAGTTGGATGAAGAAACCAGATTTAAAGTATATAAGGATTGGGCAGAGCGATTTGATTGTGATATTTCATCAATGACTATTCCGAACGTCATAGTTCGTGAACACTCCAGGACTTTGAAAGGATATAATGGCATTTATTGCTTTTTTAATGGAACGACAAGCATTATATCGTCTCCCACTAAGTATACCTCATATATAAAAAGGGCCATCAGTGGTAGACATCCAATGGAAACTTTTGATGCGAATTTTCTTGTAAAGTCAATTGATATAGGTAAATACAAGGTTATTGGTCCTGCATTTCAGGGATACATTGATAGGGCTTCATTTCTTGAAGCATCTTCCCTTGAAGTTGTAGAACTTGTAACTTCAAATCAACTATCTCTACTTAATGATTTACGTAAATCTTGCTCTGAAACAGAGTGGGAGCATAGCTCCATAGAAATCAATAGACAACCAATACTAGCAAGGATATCTGATGAAAGAATTGTAGCAGTAGGTTCTTGGAGAGTAGAGGAATCTGGTTTTCTTAGCGTAGGTATTTTAAGTCACCCAGATTATCGAGGTAAAGGACACGCCAAAGCAGTTGTAAGTGCTTTAACTAGGAAAGGGTTAGAAGATGGTTTCACGATGCATTATCAAACTTTAATGTCCAATAGTTCGTCAGTAGCTATTGCTAAATCGCTGGGATTTGAAAAATTAGCTTGTACTTTGGCTATAAGGATTCTTGAGTAATTCTTGGATTGGTTTTAGTCGGTAACTAAATATAACCGAGGACCTAACTACTTTGGTCTTTTTTTCACCAGCAGAACACTCAAATAAATAAGTTAGTGTTTTAAGCTAACGGGACACGTTTGTTCAATAAACACACCAATGGGAGGCTGCCGACATGATCGGCAGCCTCCCATTACGTTAACGGGCAGCATTCCTATTATGTAGAAATACGAGGTTTGAAAAATAAAAAGACTCCTTGGTATGATGTTAAAAGGATCCCAGTTGCTGGCCAGCGACAGATCCAAATATCATATCAAGGAGACTACAATATGAATTCTACCCAAAATCAGAAAATAACTCAAATCACTTCAGCTACATTAATTATTGGTGTAGACATCGCCAAGTTCAAACATGTGGCTAGAGCGCAAGACTTTCGCGGAGTCGAGTTTGGTAAGCCAATAGCGTTTGAGAACAGCTTAGAAGGCTTCGAGAACTTTGTAAATTGGTTCAGGAAGATCATGTTAGAACACGAATTTAAAGATGTTCTAGTAGGCATGGAACCGACCGGTCATTACTGGCTGAATCTTGTTCATTATCTGAAGGAACATCATATCTCTTGCGGTGTTGTGAATCCGCTGCATGTGAAAAAAAAGTAAAGAGTTGGATGACAACTCACCAACCAAAAATGACGTTAAGGATGCTAAGGTCATCGCTCAGCTCATTAAAGACGGCAGATACGCTATACCGAATATTCCTCAAGGTATCTATGCAGAATTACGTGAGGCCATGAAAATTCGCGATCACCTGTCTACTGACCTGCGTGTCATACAAGGACGTGTCCATAACTGGTTAGACCGTTACTTCCCGGAATTCCTCACAGTGTTTAAGGATTGGGAATGTAAATCAGCGATTCAAATGCTAAGTCTGAGCATGTTGCCGCAAGAGCTCGTTTCGTTATCAGATGAGTTCTTGCTGGAGCATCTTAGACAAGTAGCAAAACGTGGAGCTGGTATTGGACGAATACAGGCGCTAAAATCCGCTGCTAGCCGTTCTGTAGGCATTAAGCATGGTGTGGATTTAGCTAAGATGGAGCTGCAATTGCTTCTCAAACAGCATCAGCTCATACAAGATAAGTTTGATGAACTTAATCTAAAAGTCGATGAATTACTTAGTCAAATTCCAGGTGTAGATCACCTTTTAGTCATCAAAGGCATTGGTAGAGATACAGTTGCTGGCTTCCTTGCTGAGGTTGGGGACATTGCAAATTACCATCACCCTAAACAAATCGTAAAGCTGGCAGGACTTAATTTACAAGAGAACACATCCGGAAAGCACAAAGGGCAAGCCAAGATAACTAAACGGGGAAGAAGGAAGCTTCGAGCCCTGTTATTTCGAGTCATTATGCCTCTAGTTGCAAAAAACCAAGCTTTTAAAGCACTTCATGAGTACTACACAAAACGACCAGACAATCCTTTGAAGAAAATGCAATCCTTGATTGCACTCTGTAGCAAATTGATTCGGATCTTATTTGGAATCATGAAAAAGGGGCATGTATTCAGTGAATTGAAGATGCTTCAGGATATCCCTCGATTTTCCAATTTAGAATTAGCAGCATAAAATATATCTCTATTAGGAAAGCAAAGCAAAGCAAAGTAAAGAGTACAGATTAGACAACGAAGCACGGATGAGTCGGAATAACACTAACATACGGACGTAGATCCTGTCGGGCAGCATATCCGACCTCCACCTCATGGACAGGTTGAATGAAGGAATGTGGGAGCGTAGACTCTGTGAGACATGGGAGGGTTGACCTCCATGAGACATGTGGAGATCCATAGGTGCAACCATATTATTCCTAAATAACCACTTTTTTTGGCAAGTGGCTAAGTGGAGGCATTCTTTTATATTTCCACACCCAGTTTTTTCATCTAACTCAATATTATCCCATAGGCACGTTGTCCCTAACCTTTAGCAAAGCATTGAAATCCTAAGATTTAGAGAGTATTTAAAAGAAAATCTATTCCTCATAGAGGGAGTTTAATGTAATGTGAGTTTTCCTACAAATATCTCTGAAATAACGTTAATATAGTTATATTTAGTAACTTTTCACAATAACAAGCGTATTTAATTTAGGTAACTTAGGAAGAGGTGCTTGTATGATTGCGTTCAAAACCTTATCGTGGTTAAGTATAATTTATTATTTTTTACTTGGTATTGGTGGTCCAATTTTCATCATTTGGTTTGCCGTTTCTTATGTAAGAGGTATGAAAGAACGTAACAAAATACTTAGGGAATTGGTCGAAAAATTCAAAGATACTGCACCATAAAATACCGAGTTTTTTGTTATTACTACGTTAACGGAGAACAAAATTAAAAAAAACGAACACGTTGGTTATGGAATAATATGTTATTATTAAAGAGCTAAATGAGGTGGAGTGAATAATAGCAACTGTATTTCTAAATTCATGTACCATTTTTATACTTATTATATTTGCCTATAGGATTTACAAATATCGTTTTCAAAAGTACAACAAAGAGAATTTAGGATTAGCATTAATAGGTTTGATAAATGACCTTGTTTTTAAAGGTAAACTAAGTTTTTATCTTATATATATTTCTATATTCATTATTTTTTCAATCTTATTCGCATATCAATTATTTTTCGGATATGAGCGTTTCAGTAAACAAAAAGAAAAAGAAGAAATGATGAAAAACATAAAACCCTAGTTTTGACTTTAACAAGTTCTTAATACTCGTCATGAATTGGATGAACTAACGGATAACGCTAGTTCAATATAAACAGATTAAAACCTCCCATTAGAAGAAACCCTAGATTTAATAGGACTATTGGGAGGTTTTATTATGAATATAAGTCAATTGTGGAAACTGTATGAGGCCGATAAGCGCATCCAGGGATTTAGTATACAAACTCTAAAAGCCTACGCCCTGCAGCTAAAAATGTTAGTTAATGAACTTGGCGATATCCATATTTCAGATGTTACCCTACAGTGGAACTGCAGAAAAATAATTTTAATTATGTAAGGAACTAATGAGCACATGAAACAAGAACTAACTGAAACGTATGTATTTAATAAAGCAAATTTTCTAATTTTACTTAGGATGATAGAAGATGGTGAGAATGAATTTACAATTGAACAATTTTCAAATTGGTGTTGGAGTTATTGGTCGCAATGGAGATCAGGTGATGAGAATCTATTAACGAATATGCAAGATATTGAACTGACAGTGATTGACGAAGTTTTAGAAATTTATTTTAGAGATGATAAGATAAATAAATTTGACTTAGTTATGAAACAATTATCAAATTGGGTTAATAAATTATCGTAGACTTAGAAACAAGATATTAGGTTTTTGAATTAGCTAAGTCGATGAATATGCAGTCGAACATTCAACTAACGGCGAACGTTAATTTAACGAATTCTAGCTACCACCCAATTACGAAAACCGGATTCCTTTGTAGAATACAGGGTCCGGTTTTTTCATGTAATGTATTGCTTAGCGCACGATTTTTTTCCGTTTCGTGAGGTGACTCTACCATGACGATTTTTACAAGGAAAAAGAATGGGAGAATTCTGAAAACAAGTTAAATTGATACCCCGCAGATGATGGCTTGAAATCTAATGGGCGCTTAGATTATTTTGTGTTGTAGATGAGTACATCGTGTATAATTATATCGTAAAGATTGGCAAAAATTTTTTTTGAAGGTTTTCAAGGATGGTAGAGTTGAATCTCAAGAAATCAATGTCTAACAATATATATCGTGGTATAATGCTGATCTCAACAAATGAAGGGGATATAAATGAACAAAGAAGATGTTAAGCAACGTATTAAGGATTACCAGCAGGCAGAAGGAGTGCATNTGGTATAATGCTGATCTCAACAAATGAAGGGGATATAAATGAACAAAGAAGATGTTAAGCAACGTATTAAGGATTACCAGCAGGCAGAAGGAGTGCATCCTCTTACTTGCGGAAACAACAGTAAACACGAGAAATTATACCCTAAGGTGCTTGAACAAGGGTTGGTACTTCTTTGCCCAAATTGCAATTACACTCAAACATACATCCCGGATCTTTTTTTNAAACACGAGAAATTATACCCTAAGGTGCTTGAACAAGGGTTGGTACTTCTTTGCCCAAATTGCAATTACACTCAAACATACATCCCGGATCTTTTTTTCGATGATGGTTTTTATGAGTGGCTGCGAGGCATGAAGAGCTTAATTTAAGTCGAAGGCGGTAAATAATTTTGAAAAGGATACTTACAGTAGCATCAACAATCTAATTCCCAAACAGCCTGGCTGTGTTGTAAAACACGGCAGGCTGTTTTTTTTTATGTTAGAATTCCTGATCTTGGCAAGATCCACGGACTGGTTCGGAGACTTGATCAAAAGCTCTGCAGCATCATTTTGGATTATTTTGTTTAATAAGGATGTACTAAAGTGAAGCGTTAAACTAACGGGCAGTATACTTCCCAATATGTGTCGGAAAATAACGACCTGATGCGCGACGCAAAGGGGTATTTTTAATGAAAAGAGTAGATGTTGCTTATGTGCTTCTCTTCGATGAACAAGGTGAGAATGTATTAATGGTTAAAAACAAAGGTGAGAAATCAATTACAAGCCCTGTGAATCTTTAGGGACAATATTTATTAATAAGTTCTTGAGCAATCCCTTTTTTATAGCCTTTTTGGGCTAAACGTTTCAGTAAATATTTTACAAAAAATGGCATCGCAACATATCGTGAATCAGACATATCTAAAATTAATGCGCCATGTATCTTGTCATGAGGCATGCCTACTTCATTTGCCTTCCCCTCACCTATTAACCCATATAAAATTCGCATTGATTTCTCAAAATTGTGTGCGGGTTCAATTTTAACCCGAAACGTAACTTCATTTTCATTTGATGCATTTAGAAAAGTATGATGTGTTCCTTTTGGGACAGTGAGAGTATCCCCTTTTCTCAAAATTATTTCTTTCTTTCCCTCAACAACCTTGAGCTCTCCTCCCAAAACTTCAAAGCTTTCTTTAAAATTCATATGATAATGTAAAGGGGGACCTCCACTACTCGAAGGCAAAAGTACTTCAATATACTCATAATCTCCATTCGTTTCTTCTCCAGTTTCCAAGAACGTGATTCTCTCTCCACTAAATTTGTGCGTTATTGAACGTGTATCTTTTACAATAGTCATATTTATTTCTCCTTGTACAAGTTACTTTTTTTTATTTCATCTTATTTACATAGGCATTTCCTATTTTCTCCAAAGTATTAGATAATTTCAGTGCATTCTAATTAGGTTGCCGGGCCCCCCTCCTATTCAATCCTTATTTACCCTTTACAACCAAATTGATGTGATCGAGGTTCGTGCTACTGTTGAAAATAAACTCAAGCTGATAAGCTCCACGGATATAAACGATCTTTTTCTGCTCGATGTTGCCGGTCTTGATAACGGTTGAGGAGTGTGACGCTCCCCATTGCTGTTCGAGCATTTTCACCGTTATGCCACCGATATTGGCTGCACGCTCAACATTCGTTCCGAAGTAGCGCAATTCCTGAATTTTGTTCTGGTTGTACGTGTTTACGGAAAATAAAGTTTTAGACTGGCATTGCTGGTCTGATGCGTTTTCTATCTAACAAAATTGGCAACCTATGAAATAAAAGTATTAGACTGACCAAATAAAAGAGACAGCGGTAGGCTCAGAACACGAAAATAAAGTTCTAGACTACCGTTGCCTCTAATCGAACAAACTCCAATCTTCTGCAATTTTAATGTGTCTTGTTAGTTTCAAATTTGGGTACTTTATATCAATTTTTTTCAGGCATTCTATATACTCTTTACTTTTTAATTGTAATGCTAAATCTTCAAATACTTCACTAATCCAGAACTGATAATGCCGATCTTTCTGTGATTATTTTTTTCGCTTCTTCCCTTAACATATTTACTCTCCTTAAGTCCCGCGAAATTACCAAACTATTCTGGCCGTTAATGGCAACTCCAGTCTAGTACTTTATTTTCTCAGTCTAAAACTTTATTTTTACTGGACAGTACGAGACGTCATACCCGGGGTTGCCCATATCTGCGGAATATACATCAAATGCATTCGAACCTTTGGCGGGCTTTTCAGGCTGACCGATGGCTTTGATCACGTCTTGGCGAGTGCTTTTTCCTACAGCACTTGTCGTGTTATAGGATAGGCATGGGCAAGTTTGAGGTTATGTGACGCTTACGTGGCTTACCAGTTGCCAGCGTTTTGACCGCCGTCGACATAAAGAATCTCTCCTGTCACGAAATGTGCGGACTCCAGATACACAATTGCGTCAACAATATCTTGAACCTCGCCCATTCGGCCTACAGGGTGCAATTTAGACAGAAAGCCATGTGTCTCAACCGCATGCATAGGCGTGTTGGTTACCCCAGGCGCGACGGCGTTCACACGAATACCCTTATCCGCATACTCAATCGCTAGCGATTTTGTTGCTGAGTTCAAACCTCCTTTGGTCAGTGCGGCAAGTACAGATGGCAAAGACTTGTGTGGATGTACTACAACCCCACTTCCTGTGATGTTCACGATGTGGCCGGAACCCACTTTTATCATCTCAGTCACCGCACGCTGCGTAACATGGAAAAATCCTGCCAAATTGATTGACAACATCGATGTAAAATCCTCTATAGTGTAGTCCGTGAATGGTTTCGCAATAAAAATGCCAGCATTGTTCACCAGTGTGTCGATCCGGCCAAAGCGAGAAAGCCCTTCGCCGATTAAGCGGTCTGCGATTTGAGTGTCTGAAATGTCGCCGGCAACATAAGCGACGTGTGTACCTGTCGGATCAATTTCACTTGCAGCCTCTACCAGCATTTGTTCGCGGCGGCCATTAATAATTACATTTGCTCCTCGTTTCACCAGTTCAATTGCCACTGCTTTTCCTATACCGCTGCTTCCGCCTGTAATCACTACGACTTTTCCTTGAAATTCCATCTCCCAGTCTCCTTTGATCTAGTATTCGTATCAAGTGTAGTTTGATTATAAATCCAAATTAAATCGGAGTTCAGTGAAGTAGATTACAGTTCTCCATCATATTTTGAAGGTGGAGCGACCACGGCGCAGCTTCCTGAAGGGGGGAGCCATGATCGGAAATTGACATAAAATCGTGAACTACCTAAAACCGATATGTAGTCAGAAGTGAGGTGATAGGCCATTAATAAAGGACTTAATACTGCAATAGAACAAGTATCCCAAATCAATTGGAATTATGACAAAGTAAGGTCAATGGACCAATCCGAGGTAGACGTATCGCTTGTTCGCGAATATTTTAGAAGATTAGCAGTTTTTTTAGACTATCTTTCAGTGGGTTCAAACTATCCATATATTGATCCAGTCAAGCTAATAAATAGGGAAGCTAGTATTAACTATGACGATGTCCTAGAAATTTGCCCAAATGTTAATAAAGCACCGAATGGAGTAACCAAAGCATTGTGTGTGACCCATGTGATTTGGAGGTCAATTGCAGATGAAGGTGACCCCATTGCAATTGAATATAAAGATCTTTTTAAACCATTAATAATATTATTTCAAAGAGGTGGAACTTGGCATACACACCACGGGATGCTAGATGTTAGCAATAGGTATTTGTGTTTTTTAAATGATTGGCGTAATCAGATTGCAGATCAGGCACTTGATTTTAAGTAGTTATTTACTTGTAATAATAAAGAATTATTGGAAGTTAGGAGAACTACAAAAATTGTTCATCAAGATATATAAAGAATTTTGTTAAGCAGTTCAAAGATGGCAAGAACTTCCGATAACACCATATTCACGCTGCGGGCCTTACGGCCCTTGGTCTGCCCGAGGCATTTCGAGGAGTGGAATCAGGCAGACAACCCTGCACTTGCTAAGTCCGTCGGACACGGCGCTATCGCGCCTTAAGCCAGTGAGGGTTCGTGAATACAACAACATTAGCTGAAATTCCTTCAATCGAAAATACAGGAGTAACTCAATGAATCATGACTCAGAGAAATGCGCTCTAGAGGACGCAGCATTAGGGATTTTCATGAAAAAATTCAATGAAATGAATCAAAACAAGTTACATCTATATGTTAGAAATTTAAGACCAGATTTTATATTAAAGGATACCGAGGAGAAACTAGTAGGTCTTGAAATAGCCCATCTCTATTACGATTCGAAAGAAGCTAAGATGTTACTTGGAAGAGATAATAATAGCTCTCATGGTGTGGAAACGATTAATGAATTAATTAATGAACTAAATAATCTAATCGTCAAAAAGGCAAGAAAATATAGGGAATTAGAGTTAGATCATTCAATAGAACTATTGATAAGGAATGCATCACCAATATTCAGAATGAATGATATATTGAGATTTATAGATGAGATAATTGAACAATACACATTTGAACACATTTGGTTTATATCAAGAGATGAGAACAATGAATGGATATTAATAGATCTTGTGAAGCATAGTCAATGAAGTGAAGGAACTTCAGCTAACACCGTATTCACGCTGTGGGGATATCGTCCCTTGGTCTGCCTGAAGCGATTTCGAGGAAGTGGAATCAGGCTGACAACTCTGCACTGCACCACCTAACCGCATCGCATCATTAAGCTAGCGGAAACGTTTGTTGAATAATACGAGGAGGATCTGAAACCTTGAGCCCTAATGATGTATCCAGTAAAGATGAGTTGGTTGCATTTCTTCATACATTGAGACATGATCTATCTAATAATGCTACGAGCTGGGAGAACAAAACATTGGAAAGCTTTTTGGAAGCTATGGCTGCATGGTTAAATGATTCTGATGATGCGAATTCTAAAACGCCTACTTGGAGTCTGCTTGCAACCTCTTTATTGGCTGGTAAGGCATACGAGTAAAAATGTCATTGCGCTAACGAGAAACTATTGTGGAGGAGCTTTCATCGCGGCGACTCCTTCTTTGTTTATTCAAGTTACGGGCAGTATATAGCATCATAATTAAGAATAGGTTTATTGCAATAATCAAACGATTCAAGCGATAACCGGCTCAGCCGTCAGTAAGAAGTATTTGCCGCGAGAGGCCTCAGAGTAAACCTTAGTCAAAGGAAGGCATTACCACGAGCATATCCTGTAAGGAAAATGGCCGTTGCACTAGACATGATCGTAGGGAAATGGAAGCCTATTATCATTCAACATCTCATTCATATGGAAACATTGCGATTTAATGAACTAAGAAAATTGATGCCGGATATCACCCAAAGAATGCTTACTTTACAATTGCGCGAATTGGAGGAGCAAGACATTATTCGAAGGATAATCTATCCTCAAATCCCGCCGAAGGTAGAGTATTCGCTCACGGACCATGGTAAAAGCATTGAGCCTTTGGTGGATGCCTTACACTATTGGGGACTCTTTCATGTGGAGCATATGGAGAAAAAGTTGGCATTTTATAGCGAAGTATAGAAGTGGCATGCTCCCCTTAAAGTAGACAGTTTTAACAAATAACCGCTACTTAAAGGGAGCTTTCTTTGTCGAAGAAGAATGAATTAAGTGCTATAGAGAAATTAGACGTCATACGCGTTAATACTTTAGTGAAATGGCGACATCGATATGAGTTGTACGGAATCTAAGGATTAGAAATTCGTATTCGTAATAACAAGAACAATGCAACTGGTGAGGCCTTTTCTCACCGAGGGACGGGCAGAAATCCGTAAGAAAGGTATTTGGATAATAATGCAGAATTACTTTCCTATACCAAAACGGGGAAGTGCTTGTCTATATCAAGGAACATTCATATGTACAATCGCTCTTGATTTTACTGTCGTTCCGATTCTTTTCGGATTTCCCTAAACAACAATGCTTCCCTTATTTGTAGGGAATCAGTGAGAATTGGGAGCGGCCGAGTTTGGCATCCTGTTCTCTAAATCTTCTGAGGGTGGGCTTATGGGCTTGATTTAGTTATCTACCGGCGAGGAATTCAGGTTAACGGGCAGATGGTTGGTATAAGTAAACAATTCACGGAGATTGGGTGGGAACATGTTGCTTGGCAGATGTTTTATACGGGTTTTTCTGATCTTCGTTCCTCTTTCCCTCTTATGTGTGTTCTCCCTGTTCCAAACGACCGTTGAAAAGGAACGGTCATCCTCCGTCGGCACACTGCAAGAAGAGCGAGGGCCGCAAGTCGAATTAGATTTTTGGAATACTTGGGTTCATAATGAACCTTGGCAGGAGATTATCTATGAAAGAATGAAAAGTTTCGAGAAAGTGCATCCAGAAATCAAACTCCATATGGTTGCTATTCCTCATGATGAATATAAAATCAAAGTAAAAGCCGCCGCGGCCGGGAGGGAACTTCCCGATCTTCTGGTGGTATGGCCAGGAGCGGAAATGCGTCCGCTTGTGGCAGGACGGGCGCTTTCGCCCATAGATGAGATTGTAGACAATTACAAGGACAAATTGATTCCGGCCAACAAACTGATGGATTACGCGGTTGGCGGGAAGCAATATGCGATCCCGACGGTTGTTAGCTTTACTAGCATTATTTATTATGACAAGGCTTTGCTTATGGACAAAGGATATCCGCATTTTCCTGAAACTTACGGAGAAATGAAGCAGCTTCTGACCAGGCTCCGCAATGATGGGAAGATTCCGATCGCTTTGGGCAATAAAGCCAAATGGGTGCTGCAATCCAGTTATTTATCGACGATCGGGAGCCGCTATACCGGAGATGAGTTCCTGGCGGAGGCAATCCGCGGGGAGAGAAGGTTTACCGATCCGGAATTTGTAAGCGCTTTAAGGGTAATCGAGGAATTGAATAAAATGGGAGCTTTTAATTATAACAAGAACAGTTTGGACAATAACCAGCAGGACGATCTATTCATCGAGGGGAAGTCTGCCATGGTAATTGACGGATCATGGGCCCTGCCTAAAATCTCGCAAAAGTTTCAAGGACAATTAGGCTTGGCGGCGTTTCCTGCCGTTAGCGGCGGCAGCGGAAGCGCAACGAGCGTATCCGGGGTGACCGGCCAAGGAATTGCCATAAATGCCGATCTGTCTCCTGCTAAGAAAGCTGCTGCTCTACAATTCATTGAATACATAAATAACGAAATTACCTATAAGAAGCTGTTGCTGACCCAGATGCTTGTACCCGCTAATATAACCTTGCCCAGATACGTAGATCCGGTGTTTAAAGAAATGTTCGAACTCACAAGCGGGGGAATTGCTCCCGTTTATGACGCAGTGCTTCCTACCGACTTAATCGATACTATGAATAATCTCCTTCAAGATATGACGACGCGAAAAGGCTTCGGACCCGAACAGGTCGCCCAAGCGTTACAATCCAAGATGGATGAAATACGAAGGGGGCAGTTCGACAGCACAAAAAGCGTCAATAATCTAAATGTGGCAAAAAAGGAAGAGGCACCATGAAATGGAACATCATTCGATTCAAAAATTTAAGCCTTAAATGGAAATCCTTCCTCATCTTTATGATACTTGTCTCCATCCCCAGTATTACTCTGGGGGCTATCGTTTTATTTCAAACGGATCAAATGTTAAGGCGGCAAGCCGTGGATTCCACCTTACGTGTTTTAGATACGCTCGCCCAGAATGTAACTTCCATCATGGAAAACGTAGAGGATATCTCTTCGTACATGATTTATGACAATCAATTCCGAAAATACTTGTATGGAGGGAAGGATCAAGAAGAAAAGGAATTCAGCAACCTGCAGGACAGTATTCATGCATTTAGCGCATTTCAAATTATAAATAAGAGATATTTGGATTCCATCGAACTTCAGGGCCTAAATGGCGTGTTACTTACAATTGGCGACCCGGTGACGGTAGATGAAAGCAAGTGGATCCGTGAAGCGGAAGAGGCACATGGCGGCTATGTGTGGAGCGGCGCTTATCCCGTTATTAGCACGTGGACAGGGAAACAAAAATACGTCATCTCTTTGATCCGGCAGATCCATGACATAAACGAATTAAATAAAACCATCGGTTTGGTGCGAATCCGATTGAGTGAGTCTTATTTTTATTCGCTGATTAGCACCAAAGGCTTTTCGCCATTGACAGGATCGGTCTCTATTGTTGACAGTGGCGGAGATATTTTGTCCCATGAAAATGAATTCTACATCGGCAAAACGTATCCGGATCCTGTGCTGGTCAAGCAAATGAATGAGGGAAAGAATCTGTTCTCTTATTCGAACAAATCGGGCGGTTATCTCGTCGTTGCCCGAAAGATCGACCATACGAATTGGTATCTTGTCGCCAAGGTCGACCAGCTTGAAATTATCAAAAATTTAGATTCTATTCGAACTTCGATTAAAGGGATGACTCTGTTTTCCATTACTTTGGGAATCATGGCTTTAATAGGATTTTATTGGGTGATTATTCGACCGATTACCGAACTGACCCGCATTACCATTCAGGTCGAACAAGGCGATTTTGAACCCAAGTTCAAGGTCAAAAGTAATGATGAAATCGGAAGACTAGGTCTTCGCTTCAATAAAATGCTGCGGACGATTCAACGTTTGATCGAAACGAAGTACAAGCTTGAGATCCAGCAAAAGGAGTCTGAACTAAAAGCATTGCAAAATCAGATCGACCCGCACTTTCTCTACAACACGTTGGATACGATTCATTGGACCGCACGTTTAGAAAATGCCAAGGATACCAGCAAGCTCATTGTGGCGCTCTCCAAGTTGTTTCGCATTAGTTTAAGTAATGGAAAGCTGTGGATTACAATCGAACAAGAACTGGAATACGTAAGAAACTATTTGATACTGCAAAAACAAAGGGTACGCTTTCCGCTTTATTACGAAATTGATAGGGAAGACCACCTAGCAAGCGTCCTTGTACCCAAAAAAATTATTCAACCATTGGTGGAAAATTGTATTATTCACGGTTTCAAAGAAAATCGCGAATCAGGGTCTATCGAAATCCGTTGTACTTCCAAGGACGGGAGCTTATGTATAGATGTAATGGATGATGGGCGAGGTTTTAATCCACAACAGGCACTTAGCGTTATTTCGGGGGATTCGGAGCATGGCTTTGCCCTAAGAAACATTCAAGAGCGACTCACTCTGCTGTTCGGGGAAACCTTCGGCCTGCAATTTTTTGTTGGTGAGGGAAATGGGGCTCACGTCCGAATCACTCTGCCTATCATTCACAACGAAGAAGCGATGAACTATAGGATGGGAAAGGGGTAGATGGAATGAAAGCCAGGGTATTAATCGTAGATGACGAACCAGTGATATGCAGGGGGCTCAGATTGACGGTTCCTTGGGAAGAGATCGGGGTGGAAATAATCGGCGAGGCGTATAACGGGGAGCAGGCGCTGGCTATCGTACAAAAAACGCCGGTTGACGTTATTTTAACGGATGTCAGAATGCCATCCATGAATGGACTTGAGCTCGTGGAAATTTTGTACCGTGAGGACTACCGAATCAAAACGATAATATTAAGCGGATATGATGAATTTACTTATGCAAAAAAAGCGATCCGCTTCGGTGTCAGAGATTATTTGCTTAAGCCGGTCGACGTCGATGAGCTCATGGAAGTCATTAGGAGATTAGTTTTGGAAATCAAGAAGGAATCAGCCGGGCAGGCGGAGCTAGAGACAACCGATGGGTTTGATCGTAAGGAGGTGTCCCCAACGCAGGAGCACGCCGAGAGAACAGTGGGAAAGCTTTATCCGAGGGAGCTGGAAAAACGACTGCTTGAATACCTGTTTCAACATCGCCATGACGATCTCCGCCAGACCGTGGATCATTTATTTGCCTATTTTAACCAACATCATTATTCGTTTGAAGATGCGTTTCAGGTGTGCCTGGAAATACATATGCTCGTTCACCGTCGGTTTCGGGAAACGGCTTGCTTAAAGGATTTGGTACCTCAATTATCAAATCCGTCAAATGTGCTGGGGAGCAAATCCCTTACTTCACTTATGCACATGTTTTGGGGTACGCTTGCTAAAACCTCCGAGCTATTGAAACGGGGCAGCGTCGGGAAAAACCGCTGGATTATCCAAAGAGTCAAGAATTATATGCTTGAGAACTATCACATAGAGCTTAAATCGCGGGAGCTCGCCGAAATGATTCATGTTACTCCCAACTATTTCAGTTCCATTTTTAAACAGGAAACCGGAAAATCCTTCAATGAATATTTGAACGAGATTCGAATTGAGAAAGCAAAGGAATTGCTAAAAACAACCTCCGAGCAGGTAGGGACTATCGCCATAACAGTTGGCTACAATGATTATAAATACTTTTCCAACGTATTTAGGAAATATTGCGGAGTTGTTCCTTCGGATTTTCGGGTACTAAGCAAGGTATAGTAAACAAAGTTTAATTTTTTCGACTAAATCGTAATTTAGTGGGATATGGAAGTAAAGGAAAATGTTCTAGAATTAAGAAAGCGGTTACATGTCAGATGTGCCGAATTGATAGTCATTCCATTCAGGAAAATCCTTAGGGGAGATTAGGAGGTCATCCAATGAAAAAAAGAGGAAAACCGATTTTGATTACACTTGCTTCGCTAATGGCCGCATCCACACTGTTATACGGCTGCTCCAATTCGCAGCCCGCGAGCAGTAAAGAAAAAGTGGAAATCACTTGGCTAGTTAGAACCGACCCTAACATGATCGATTGGGAAAAAGATGTGATCTCGGGTTTCCAAAATGCAAACTCCAATATTACGATTAAATTGGAGCAAATTCCGCAAGCTGAAATTGACCAGCGGTTGACGACGATGATCTCCAGCGGCAAAGTGCCCGACGTATGGTCCGCCAACTGGGCAAATTCCGGCTTTGCAACTTATAACAAAATGGGTGCTCTTCTCGATCTGACTCCTTACGTGAAGACAGACGCCGACAAAATGGCTACAATTAACAAAGATATCATGAACATTTACAATATTAACGGAAAAATTCTTGGAATTCCTATGCTGGCCATCGGCAGCTTCATGTTTTACAACAAGGATCTGTTTGATAAGGCAGGGGTACCGTATCCACCTACAAGCTGGGACGATAAGTCCTGGACCTATGACAAGATGCTGGATACAGCTAAGAAACTGACTCATGATGTGGGCAATGCGGATAAGCAAGTGTTCGGCATCCTGAACAGCATGAGCCCTAATCTTCAGTCTTGGGGATTTGGCGGGGACTTCTTCAAGGCGGACGCCTATAAGACAGCTGTAATGGGCGATCCAACGGCATCTTCTAATTCGGCTAATAAAGAGGCCATCCAATTTAACGTGGATCTGATTCAGAAATATAAAGTGGCTCCTAACCAAACGACACTGGACGCGGTTACCGCGATTGGAGATCCGTTCTTAACAGGCAAAGTGGCGATGGTAGTCAACGGCGGTTGGGGATTCTGGAGCTACCAGTCTGCTAAATTCAAATGGGGCGTAGCGCCGATTCCGTATCATGACGGCCGTAAAGTCCCTCTTTTCGTAGATCCGTGGAATATCAGCGCGAAGAGCAAGCATCCTAAGGAATCTTGGGAATTTATTAAATATCTTGTCGATCCAAAAGGTGGAGGCAAGACATTCATGGAGAAAACGTCTGCAACCCCGGCTGATACTTCGCTAGCCGATCAGTGGTACAAACAAATGGCAGATAAAGTTGGCTTGAAGGTAGAGGATGTTAAGTCGTTAAATGAAGGTGCCATTAAAAACGGACGTGAAGCGGATAACCATCTCATCGATAAGTTCTCCGTCATCAGTACCACTATCAACCAAACGATCAGTGGCGTATGGAACGGCCAGAAGAGTGTGGACGACGGCTTGCAGGAGATTGACAAGAACCTTCGTTCCTTGAACATGAAATAACAATATCCTAATAATTTTGCAAAGTTTCCCTTGGGATGGACCAAGGGAAACTTTGTCAAATCGAGGTGATACGATGAACCAAACCAATCAGGCTAGAACTCAACTTGGGGGAATGGCTGTACCTATCAAGAAGAAGAGGAATCCGGAGCGTGCCAGGGAGGAACGAGCATTTTGGTACTTTATCTCTCCTTGGGCCATTGGGTTTCTGCTCTTCACCGGAGGCCCTATATTAGCGTCTCTCTTCCTTAGCTTCGCAGATTATAATGTTGTGGACTCCCCTAAATTCGTCGGACTAGGCAATTATACCGCTTTGTTTCAAGACAAACTTTTTTACAAATCTATGAGCGTGACTTTTTACTATGCCATATTGTCGGTCCCGTTTACCATCATTTGTTCTCTTGTGCTTGCAGTGCTCTTAAACAACAAAATCAAAGGACAAGCGGTGTTTCGGACGTTGTATTATACTCCTTCGATCGTATCAGGCGTTGCCGTTTCCTTTCTGTGGTCTTGGCTGCTGAACCCGGATTTCGGGGTCGTGAATTCGCTCCTAAGCCAGTGGTTTCATGTCAAAGGACCAGGTTGGTTTACCAAACCCAATACCGTCATTCCCTCTATGGTGCTGATGCAGCTTACCTCGCTAGGGGGAACAATGGTGATCTTTCTGGCCAGCCTGCAGAGTTTGCCGTCCGACCTGTACGAAGCGGCATCAATCGACGGAGCTGGCAGACTTAAAAAGTTTTTCAAAATAACCATTCCGCTCATTTCACCCGTCATTTTATTTAACGGTATTATCGGCATCATCTCTTCGTTTCAGGTTTTCACACAAGCCTATGTTATTACAAAGGGCGGTCCGGACTGGAACTCGTATTTTTACGTTTTGTATTTATTTAACACCGCTTTCGCCCAGTTCCGGATGGGGTATGCATCGGCGCAAGCCTGGATTTTGTTTATTGTCATCTTCATGATGACAATGCTGTCGCTTTGGGTGTCCAGACGGCTTGTATATTATGAATATGACAGCAAACAGTAGGAGGGAATGGCATGTTGAGAAATCGCAGAATCACTCACGGCGAGCTTAGCGGAATTAGTAAAACGGTCGTTTACGTACTTTTGCTGTTGGGATTGTTGTTGTTTGCTTTTCCTTTATTTTGGATGCTGACTACTTCCCTGAAAGATCTTGGAGACGTTCATAAGCTGCCGATGACCTGGATTCCATCGCCGTTCCGCTGGAGCAATTACGCGAAGGTGTTCCAGGATGTCCCCTTGGCCCGGTATATCCTCAACACGGTGGGCTATACGGCCATAACGATGCTCGCTGTTGCGTTAGCTTCTTCGCTGGTGGCCTTTGGATTTGCTCGATTGCGTGCGCGTGGCAGTAAATTTTTATTTTTGCTTGTCTTAAGCACCATGATGATTCCACCGCAGGTGACGTTGATCCCGCAGTATCTGTTATTCAATAAATTCGACTGGATCGACACGTATTTACCGTTGGTCGTTCCGGCATTTGGCGGCAGTGCGTTCATCATTTTCCTGCTTCGTCAATTTTATATGGGATTTTCCAAAGATTTGGACGAGGCGGTGAAAATCGACGGCGGAGGCTATTTTACGATATACCTGAAGATCATTTTGCCTCTTTCGATTCCTTCTCTGGCTACGGCGGCCATCTTGGAATTTATGTACAGGTGGAATGATTTGATTGGTCCACTCATTTATTTAAGTAACGGTGACAAATACCCTTTATCCCTGGGGTTGTCCAACTTTACGGCGGCTTACTCCGCCACCCCTTGGAATTTGTTGATGGCTGCTTCCGTAGTAGCTGTTTTGCCTCCGCTGCTGCTGTTCTTTTTTGCGCAAAAATATTTTATACAGGGTATTGTGATTGCCGGTTCTAAAGGATAACTTCATGAAAGCGCGGTGACGGAAACTTGAAATGGGGTATTAGTTCCTACAGCCCGTATAGGTCGTTAACCTCAGGGGAAATGACTATTCCTGATGTGGTGGAGTGGATCGATGGCGTTGGGGGGGAGCATGTGGAAATCGTACCTTACGGCTTTCAATTGGACGATAATCCCGAAAGACAATGAGACTTGTTTCAGATGTGAGACTCTTTTTGACTGTCGGAGGCGCGGGAATGCTCCTATCCATCATGCTGCTGTACGGTATAGGGACAGGAATCCTAGCGCCCATGAACGCCATTTATTTGCATGATCACCTCGGCTTGACCAAGGGGGAAGTGGTGACAGTATATTCCGTTTCGCTCCTGCTAAATATGATCACCACAATTTCAGTAGGCATCGTCAGCGATCGCATAAGGCACAAAAAGAAGCTGCCGCTCTTGGCGGCTTTGATTTGTTTGGCCGGACTGTCCTTCTATATGCGTGCGGATGGTTTCGTGGGCGCGTTAATCGGCATGTCTATTGCTACGGCTCCCTCGGGGCTTATCATGGGTCAACTGTTTGCGATGGCGAGAAACCATTTTGCGTTAAAGGCCACTTCAATCCTGGAAATGTCCCTAGTGTGGCTTCGGGGTGGATTCAGCGCGGGATTTTTTTTAGGACTGCTGCTCGGGGCCAATCTTTATCTGCTTTTCGGTTTTCAGGGTGTGCTTATAGGGAATTTATCAGGGTACATCGGACTGATTGTTATTTTGCTGTTATACAAGGAAGTCAGCCCTTCACATACCAAGGTTGCCAGGGGGAAAGCGGAGCCTTTCTCTCTTGTTATGCTGCTCGCTCTACTAATGCTCTCTTGCGCCGATTCCATTCGAGGCTTGTATTTACCGTTGGTTGTGGACCGTTTATTCGGGAAACCGCAGCTAATGTCGTATCTCTGGAGTGCCCAAGCTGTATTTGAGCTGCTGTTTATGACGATAACCATTATTGGGCGGCCAAGTACGGGAGTAAGCAGATAATTGCACTGGGAAGTGTATTTGCTCTTCTCGCCTATATTCTTTATGCGACTGCCGCACCGTTGCCGCTCTTTTTTGCGGTTCAGCCTTTCTATTCGATTTACGTGTCAATTCTGTACGGGGTGGCCATGGGAGTTGTACAGCGAATGTTTGTCCATCGTACAGGATTCGGGTCAAGCTTATACGTATTTCTGACGCAGGGTGCATCTTTAATCGGATTTTTATTGCCGGTGCTTGTGAAGGGGATTTCGACTGCCATTTTTATCATCCCGATTATTCTGGTATTATGTGCCATTTTGATAATTAAAAGGCTTATAGCGGGCGAAAAGGTTGTAAATAGCAAGGTTAATAACGCGAAGCTCACGGAGGGGAAATCATGAAGATCAGCATTTGTTCCTATAGTTTTCATCGGCTGTTGGCTGCGGGCAAACAAGATATTTTCCAATACATAAAGGATTGCAAGGAATTGGGCTGCACGCAGCTGGATTCTTGGAACGCACACTTGTCTACGATCGAGAAGGGGGAGGAAGTGATTCATGCAGGGAGGAATCCGGGGGAATCCCAGCATCTTACTTCCGTGGACGACGATTACCTGCTTTCGGTGAAGCGGGCTGCCGATGAAGTGGGGCTGCCTTTCGGCTGTATTGCCGTCGACGGAGCCCATATTTATGAGGAGACGGAAGAAGGCCGCCGGCGCAATCGGGCCCGGGCATACAGATGGATAGCCGTCGCAGAGAAGCTTGGAGCCTCGCACATCCGAATCGATGCGGGCGGTCCGGAGCAGTGGACCGAGGAGCAGTTTGCCATTACGGTAGATGGTTATCGGGACGTTATTGGACGCGCAGCGGAAGCGGGGCTTCAGGTTGTTGTTGAAAACCATTGGGGGCCAACAGTGCAGCCCGATCAGGTCGTAAGGCTAATAGAGGCGCTGCCGGAATTAGGTTTGCTCCTTGATTCATGGAATTGGGCACATGGCAAACAAGCGGAAGGGTGGCTGAAATGCGCGAAGTATGCGAAAGTTACACATGTCAAAACGTTCAATTTTACAGAGAACGGTGAAGAACTGACGCAGAATATCCCCGCTTTTTGCAGGCTGATGAAAAAGAGCGGCTTTCAAGGCGCATGGGGAGTGGAAAGCGTGCCTCGCACAGATGGGGAGATACAGGCCGCTAGAAAAAGCATCGAGCTTATCAAGCGTTCCGTTTCTGGACCCTGATATTCGAGAATGAGAACTTATTTATCCGGGGCTGGGATAGTAGAAGTAACGATTACAGGTCTTTATAAAAATATTTGGAGTAAAAAATAAGGGGCAAAGCTAACGTTAAACGATAGCGGAAAAATGTATGCCGATGCATCCGTTTTTTGTTCGCTGTGCTAACGGGCAGGATAGTGGAGTAACGTTGAATTAATTTGCGATACGGTTCTCCACAATTAATTGTCTGGTAATGTTGAGATTGTCTGAGAAACACTTGCTTTGATTTTCGAACGTATTGCTTATTATATTTGGGAGAGAGAGTACCTATCGTTAAATAAATTAACGACTATTCAACTATGTGTCCTCACAGGAGTGATTAAAAATAATGTAGACGAGGGTTTGATCTCTGGTATTATGACTACGGGACTTGCTTTCCCTGTGAACCTTATTCTGACATGCTTACTATCAATACTACGAAGTATATCAATAAAAAACCTTCCGTTGAGGGATATACTAAAATCATCACCGCTCATTTCCATTAAAGGAACCTCATCTTGTACATCCCCAATCTCCGCAGTTCTAGATAATAGCTCTAGGGCTCTTGTAGTTGCTAATAGCCTTATTATACTTTCACCAGCTAGGACCGTGACGCATTCAACAGCACGCAATAATCGGGTTGTATCAACTAACACTTCAGATAAATATGATTGTGGAATTACATTTGTTATTGATGGAAAAGTACCTTCGATTAGAGCGGACTCAACCTGTAGTTCATTTGCCGTAAATCTAACTTGATTGGCAATCACATCAATTTCGGTTGCATCATCATCATTTCTTAACATTTTTATTTTTGGCTGGAATAAGAAATTTGGTACTGCTGTTAAGAGTGTTTTCGGTATGTATAATTTTGGAAGCAAGGCGAATTCCATCGGTAGCAATTAGGTTCACTGAATTATTATTGTAATCAAATGAGACTCCCGTTAATACGGGTCTCATTTCGGACGTTGAAGCCGCAGTTGCAACTTGCTTAATTGTGGCCTTTAATAAAGCATTGTTAATTCGGAGCTTATTGTCAGGATTGTGTTCGTAATTATTAATTAACGGGAATTCTTCAGGATCCATACCGCATAAACGAATCTGTGATTTCCCTGACACGATGGTGAGTATTAAAGGCTTGTTTATTTCAAATGTAATTATATCAGCAGTAAGTTTACGAATTACCTCATTAAAGTAACGTGCTGGTACAACAATACTACCTGTTCTATGTACATTCAAAGAATTATTATCCCGGGGGATCCTAAACTGTATCCTCATACTTGTATTACTTGCAGTAAACACTATTTCATTTACACATGCCTGAATACATATACCCGATAGAATGGGTATTGGGTTGTTCGAAGATACAGCTCTTAACACATGCTGTAGAGCGTTGATAAGAGAATCTTTTGATATGTTTATCAGCAATGCCCTCACCTACCTCAGAAGTAAATTACTTTGAATAGAAGGATTCGATTATGTTACGGATAACCTCTGAACGGGATTGCTTCTTGTCCGCACAATCCTTTTCAAGTCTTTCCCATATATCGTCCGTTAAGGTTAGTGATACTTTCTTAGTCAACCCTATATTCTTTCTGCCAGCCCCCTCTCGAAGGCCACCTCTCGAAAACAAAAAACCTAGCTGTCCTTCTTTATTGGCTACACCGACTTTAATTTTTTTATTACTCAATCTAATAGCCTCCAATTATTGAATATAGTAACCTTAATCAAATATTCTTACTTTCATTTTATCACACCATATGCGGACTGTACATATTTCCAATAAAACAGTCATTACGCTAAAGGGCAGAATTCTACAGTGATTTTTGGTGAAATTAGTCTTTACCTCCGAACGTGTATTCGCTATAATGTGTATGGGTATATTTTCCAAGTCGGGAGTGGTTAAGTAGTGGCGGAAATAGTCAAAGCGAAAGTTGAAAATTCCCTTACTATGTTGTTAGTTACAGATTTAGAAAAATCAATGAAATACTATGAAGGTGCTTTGGGATGTGAAGTCAACGAACACTGGGCAATTCGAGATAATTTCGGTCTAGGTTTTAAATTAATTCAAGCAAAAGACATTGAAGATGTTAGACCGAATAAAGGAACTTGGAATACTTATGCTTATGTAAAAACCCATGACGAACTTGATGCTTTATATCTTGAACTTAAAACAAATGGAGCAATTATTGTCTCGGAACCAAAAGTAATCGAACAAGACTGGGGTTCTTGGAAGGATTTCTCTGTTCGAGACTTGGATGGATACGTTATAGGTTTCGGTTCGGGAAATAAAAATAGCTAATCAAAGTGGGTTTGTCGTTACGCTAACGGATAACGTTAACGCGGCGCCGGAACCGATCCATCGCTTGTTTTTCGTTTCTGTCGCTTTACGGGCAGGATAGTTGAAGAAGGAATTTCAAATTAAATTTGAAAGAGAAACTATTAACAAAATAATGTGAGGGAGGTTTAAGAAATGTATTGCCCTTATTGCAAAGAAGAACTGAAAGTTAATAATGAAGAGTTATATTGCAAAGCTGGAGAGAGTTATTTTTCAAAGCACATGGAAAAAGTTTTTAATGTAGCAATAGATAATTCTAAAGAAGTTGAAGTACGGATACCAAAAGTTGAAAATAGTGAAGCAGGAAGATTCTTTTGTGTGAATTGTGGAAGCAAAATGATGAAAATTGAATCTATGCATGAAGTTTGTACATGTTGTGGATTCGAAATTAACAAACGTACGTTCTATGAGATTATTGAACTTAATCCCCATCGTTCATTCAGGTGAAAGAATCATTGAAAAAATGAAATTATACTTAATGAAGTAACGGAAAACGTTAGCTGCATAAAGACAGACAAACAAAGCAGGCGCCGCGGCGACCTGCTTTGTTTGTTGAGGTATCGGGCAGTAAAGCGTGATGGCATTCCACAAACGAGAAACGTAATGCTGAATCAAGATACGACTGCAGCCGACCAGAACGATCGGCTGCTTTTTAATTAAAGTAATGGCAGTTATGTTTAAAGGAGGCAATTATTTATATCAGATTGGAAATCTAGTTATGGTAAAATTAGGATGAATAAAAACAACTAAATTGAAGGGGATTAGATTAAATGGAAGATCAATGGAGGATATCCAAACACGATAGTGGTTGGAAGGTTCTGTTCAATGATATTGCTTTAAAATTGAGAAATTCATTAGGAGATTTGGCCATTCGTATTGATCATGTTGGTTCTACATCGATCGTAGGTCTGGATGCAAAACCAATCATTGATATCCAAATATCTGTTCTAAATTACGATGACATAACATCCTATAAGACCAAAATTGAGAGCGTTGGTTTTGTATTTCGCGAAGAAAATCCGGACAAAACTAAGAGATATTTTCGAGAATTACCGGGCACTCGAAGAACTCATATTCATGTTAGACAAGTCGGTAGTTTTTCTGAGCAAATGACTTTGCTCTTTAGAGATTATTTGCGTGAGCACCCTCAAGATTGCTTAAGGTATGCTGAGGAGAAAAATCGATTAATGGAACAATTTAAAAATGAACGCCCAAAATATGTTGAAGGGAAAGGTCCGATCGTTTGGGATATCATACAGAAAGCGCATAACTGGTCTCAAGAAGTAGGTTGGAAGCCAGGCACATCTGATAAATAAGTTAACCTGGTTCATTGAGCTAACGGAAACGATAGTTGAATCCAATAAAAGACTGCCAGCATACACGGAACCATTCGTTGTCCTTATAAACTGATTCAACGTGCTACCTGGATCGTGAATTCATCGCCGTGCCCCACTGTACTCGTGATGCGCTTTACAACAGCTCACTGACCTTTAGATCGAAGAAGGCGGTCATCGCTTTTTGAAGCTGAGGGTACCATACCCATCTCATCGGTTCTATCTGCAATGGGTCGGCGCACCATTCTACAGCAACATAGAGGCTCTGCACTACGCACAGCCTGTAATCTAGACAAAGCTGCTCCCATGAATAGTTGTTCACTCCATTGCTGCGTAGCACATCAAGATACTGCTGTAAAATCTGAAACTCAAGCGCCCGTCGGCTCTCAGTGTCCCACCAATGAATCATAGCGTAAGCCAGATCGCTTACGCCCAGCCAGCAGGTCAGCGACCAGACAAACGGCTGTCGGTCAATCAAAAACATGGGTACGAGGCCGTTCTGACAAATCAGGATATTGCCAGGATTCAAATCTCCGTGAATGAGCGTGAAACCTTCGTGTGATCGGGTTCTCTCTATCATCCGCTCCGGATGCTTCTCCATAATCAGCGGCAACGCTTCAGTCCAAAGGTCGGGAATATCCTGTCCGCATGCCTTAAGCAAAGGGGCAAGCCCAGGGCGGATCGCTGAAAGATAGCGCTCAATTTCCTCCATCTCCGGAACAGGCCGTCTTCCCGGTCTTTCTGCCCCTTGTTCGTTCGTTACCCAGTGATGGGCATGCAGTTTGGCAACTGCTTCCGCGAGGGCTCTACCGTACTGCGGGGTTGGCGGAGCTTCCCAGCTCGGTTTGTGGGTATCTGTGACATCCTCCAGCAGCAGGTGGTAGCTTTTTTTTGCCGTGTCATGCCCTGCATCGAAGCATCTGAGCAGGGGCGCATTCTGCAGGGTGATGTAGTCACGGGAATAGTAAGCCGGTTCGGAAGCGGCGGCGAATTGTGCTGAATCGCACAATTTGAGGAAAAGGCTTTGCGGAAGCACGCCTTCTGCCTCTTCTGAATAAGAGATCCGTATCCGGTAAACCCTTGAGTTGTCGCTCCGCGCCGGAAAAACTTCAAGACCGGCCACTTCCCCTGCAGTCAGCGCGCCTGTCCTTCGGAGAATCTCCGTCAACCATGCTCGCGACAGTTCGTATGGATGCCTAATCATTTTACTTCTATTCATAAGAAGACCTCCCATAAATTAAAACCTCAATCATTCAAGTCACATGGCGAGCACGCGCAAAGGCGCAGCAGTAATTTACTCCTGATCGTTCATTTACGATACGGTTTTCTGTATTTCTCGAATGGCTAATTTTATGTTTTCCCTCACATGATATATTCCTGATGAACTCCAGATATAGTTAACTATACCGCTGAGTAGCAAAACTTAAGTCGGATATAGATTTCACTTGTTGATATTGAAATTAACGAAAAACAATAAAAACAGGCTGCCAGTATACTTAGTATAATCGGCAGCCTGTTGAAGTAACGGGCAGATTAACGGAACAGTGATTGAAACTTTTACTTTCGAAAAAACGTACTTAAATGTAAGAATTTTCAAGGGTAGGTGAAACAGTGAGTAAGGAATTTGATGAATTACAGAAGGAGATTTCAAGACAACTTGAAAATGTATTTGCCTCTTTACCAGAAGTAATAGAAAAAGCAAAGCAAGACTCAACTGTTAAAAACCATGACATGGCTATCGCTGTAAGTGCTATTCAAGCCAGTACACTCGTTCTCCTAAGAGTCATGTTTCAATACGATAAATCAATTAATAACCGCATAGAAATATTAGAAAAGCAAATAAACAACGGAACATGATAGTTGATTTATTAACCTAACACTATAGTTGAGGAGCATGCTTGGAGGATGCTCCTTTTTCGTTTGCTGAACTAACGGGCAGATTAGTTACCAATAAAGGAAATGTACATATGATGGTGAATGTTATGGAAGGACACGCATTGGTATTAGCAAAGTGCATGAATAATGCTGTTAGATATATTGTAACAAGTTAGGGGGTCGATGATTTGGCTTATACCAAAGCTGTGATAAGAGAACCGTATTATGACTGTCCAGTTTGGATTGACAGTGATATTATTCGTAAAGATCACGTTATTTTGACTGAAAGTAGTTCAACTACAGAAGTTGAATTGTTCTTAGTGCATTTATTTGGATATAACAATATAGATGTTAAGGAATCATTCGAGAAATCATTTAAGCAACTATTTAATGAGGATGAGGTTGTAATTCTAGGTGGAATTGCTTTTTTTGAAGATGAAGATAAATTCATTTATCCAAGTTGCTGCTGCGGCTTAGAAGACTTAGTACTCGTTAATGAATCAATTATCAATAGAGTTAGTCCTTGGTTGGGGCATGATCCTAACCCAGGGATTGAGTATAGTAATAACGGTATTGTTAAGGTATGGTCAGATGATCCGAGCACGACAAAAAAAGAGAACGCTTTTTTTATTGAATTTAAGTATGATGAGTTAATCCAAGCTTTAGAAGATACTAAAAAGGAACTATTAGGCTTCATTGAAAAACCGCTGTATCGGTGGCTAGATCATCGTGACAAATCTATCGCAAACGAAATGGTAACAAAGATGAAGCAGTGGTTTTTAAAGGAAGCAAATTGCCAATAAGGGATTTATTTTTGATGTCGAGGCACATATTGAATCACTGCCCGATCTTTAAGCTAACGCGAAACGATAACGAAATAATAAAAACAGGCTGCCATCATTATCGGGCAGCCTGTTCAAGTAACGGGCAGTTTAGTTACAATATATGGTAGAATGGGATAAGTAAATTGAATGGAAGTCTGGTACTAGAAAGGAGAAGAAGAATCAACTATCATGAGAAAAATAAATTCAAAGCACATCTTCATTGCGTATTTAATCGGCATAGTTAACTTTGTGATTGTGAAATTCTTCGGTGATATACAGAGGGTAATCGATAGGGTTGCTAGTAATAAAACACAGAAAGATATGGGTTATTTAAATTTAGAATTGATACCCTTTAGGACTATATCTTCATCTATTGATTCTTACATCCGAATAGGAATGGCTCCCCCATCTATCAATCTAATCGCCAATATTGCCGTATTTGTTCCGATGGGGTATTTAATTCCGTTAGTTGTACGAAGACCTTCATTTATTAAAACGATAATAATTTCGTTCGCGTTTATTCTTGGCATTGAAATAATTCAATTTGCAACCTATTTGGGGTCAGCGGATATTGATGATGTGCTTCTAAATATAGTTGGATGTGTAATGGGATATGCTGTTTATATGATCTATAGAACACTTCAGAATAAACTGACAAAGAGTATCGAAACTAACGGAAACGATAGCACAATGATAAAACAGGCTGCTGACATATTCGCATATTCGGCAACCTGTTTTATTATTGTACTGTTAAGTGGATAATGCACCCGTTGAGACAAATTACAGATTACCATAGGAATTTCTGCCATTATGAGGAGATAACTCTGTTGGGAGAGCGCATCGATGAGGTCAGGAGATCGATCCCCGGTTGGGTTCAGTCCGCGCGGACGGAGTAGATGGAATTGCACTGATTTAGGCTATACGGAGGATATTAAATAAGGTTCGCAATCTGACTTGAATCAAAGGTATATTTTTTTCCACATACATTGCACACAATCTCCACCACACTGTTGTTTTCATAGGCATTCGCCAGTTCTTCATTGTCTAAGGCATATAACATGGGGTAAAGGATCTCCTTGGAGCATCCACAAAACAAACGTACGGGCTCAATGCCTACAATGTCGATGTCTTCAAATATTGAGTATGGAAGTTCTTTAAAAGTCTTGCTGTTCTCTAGATCAATCAAGTACGATTGATGATTTGATAATACGTCTCTTATTTTATGAATAAGATGAACCTGAGCACCCGGAAGCAGTTGGGCCATGACTCCCCTGCTTAACACAATTTCATTTTGTTCATTAAAAACTATGTGTACTGAAAACCATGAAGGAGTCTGTTCACTTTGTTTAAAATAATGTGATATATCATCAACAATATTCCTGTATGGCATATCTGTGATCCCTGTAAATAAGTTGTTCATTCCTATATCGGTTGTGACCTGAATACATCCTCTAGCACCTATCAACTGTTCGATCGATAAATTGTTCAAATAGTGTGAAGGCGCGTTTAATAATTCGTCACTAATATAACCGCGTACATTTCCCATAGAATCGACATCTGCAAATATTTTATAATTATGATTGCTAGCTTTTACTTTTAGACTAATCCGTTGAGTGCCCTTTAGAATTCCTGTTAGCATACTTGCAACGGATACGGTTTTGCCAAGTGCGGTTTTAAGGAGTTTATTCATATGATCATGATTGCAAACAGCTCTGATCAGATCAGTATTTTCCACAAATAGAATGCGGGCTTGTTTATTATAGGCTAATGTTTTAATTAAGTAATTATCCATTTGAATCAAAATCCTCTCCATGATTTCTTATGTTGACGTTTTCCCTAGGGGTACTTCATAGTATAGATCCTGACGCTACGTCAGGTTCAAGGTTTATTTTTACGTGCTATCCAGTGATCGTTATACGATCTGGCTTTATGGCTATTCTTGTATTCTGAACCTGATGAGTTTTATTAAATATAATGCGTACATGGATACAACGCAGTTAAAGTTATTGGAGGGATCTGTATGGAGAATCGGAGTTGGAAGATAGGAGAAATCGCAAAACGAACAGGTCTAACCATACGAAGCCTGCATCATTATGATCAGATCGGATTGTTCTCGCCATCCCGGGTTACCGAATCCGGGCACCGCCTATATACAGATGCTGATGTTACTAGGTTGCATCAAATTATATCGCTTAAGCAGCTGGGGTTTGCTCTAGAGGAAGTTAAAGTAATGATTAATAACCCTGATTATAATCCGACAGATATGCTGAAAATGCAGCTTTCCCGACTAAACGAGCAAATAAGTATACTGGTAGAGTTACGTGTTCGTTTGCATGATATTTTTGAACTTTTAGATTCAGGGCAATCGGTATCAAGCGAACGGTTTATGATGGCAATGCAAATGATGAGGATCATTCAGAGCCCGCATTTTAAGCCGGGGCAAGCAGAAGAAATAAAAAATCTGTTCAAATCATTAGGCGAGAATGAGCTGGAGAAAAGTTATGCAGAAGGGCTGCGACTCATTGCTGAATTCCGTAAATATAAAAAAATGGGCAAGCTTCCGGATGATCCTGAAGTCACTTCTTTAGCGGAACGTTGGAAGCAGGAAGTAGACTCATTTGCTCCTGCAGATGCTGAGTTTATACAATCGGCAGAACAGTATTACAGTGAGAATCCAGAAGACGCAATACAACATGGAATTGATGGCGAGCTCTACGAGTATATTAAGAAAGCTGTATCATTTATTTGAACTAGGGATTTGGGCAGTGCATTACGCTAATGGATACGATAGTTCAATGAATTGAAACGTGGATCTGCAGCTGCGGATCCCGTTTTAATTGTGATTTTGGAAGCATTACTTTGCCGAGGGTACTTTGAAGCATTTCCTTGCCGCCAGTACGTACTGTATAGTAAAAAATTCGACTTCGCTCAACTAAACGGGCAGTTATGCGAATTAGTCACATTTGGCGATGTCAAAGTTTTGAAGTCTTTTTGTTTGGATTAATTTTCAAGCGGTTGGTGATAATAATAAGAAAAAAATGAATACTTGGAGAAGCATTTTATGCAATTTTTAAATAACAATATTGTTAAAATATTATTATTCTTTTTGCTTGTTAGGGGTGGTGAAATATTGGGGAGGCGATTGTTCCCAATAAAGCGTTATTATCCATTCATAGTTTGGCTAACTATGTTTATAGTTGCGATATCAATTATAATTTTTATAATGCCAAGTGTTAATGAATGGTTGACAATGTTAATTATGTTTATCGTAGCCACAGCGATAAACATAATTTTTCCATTTAAGACCTTGAGAGAAAAGGATTGAGGACAATTGTTGTTTAACTAACGGAAGAACCATAGTTAAATATCACAAGGGCTGCAATGTTGCAGCCCTTTGTTACGCTAACGAGCAGAATAGTTTAATCAATTATTGGGTAGTCTTTATGGTAAAAAACTTCAAATATCAGGTGTATCAGAGAAAAAGGTTTTAATAATTTTGAAGGAGAGTTTGATTTAGATGAACAACCTTAAGTTTTTCGTTTATCAAGTTTTACTTTCATTTCTCGGTATAGCAGTTGATATTCTGTTTAGAGAATTTATATATGAATCGTCCTTTTTTAATAATAGATATATTCCAGCACTAATTGAGACATCAATAAATGGTGTCTTACTATATTTTATATTTAAACTATATCCTTCTTTAAAAACAACTAAGTTACGATATAAGATTTTAATACATATTGCTGCTTTTATTTTAGGAGCAATATTGGTGGGGTTAACGGGAAGTTTTTTGGGCATGTAAAGGTGGGTGTTCTTATTTCGTTGAACTAACCGGTTACGTTAGTTAAAAAAAAGCTGGTTCACCACCACCAATGAGTGGTTTTTATTTTGGTTAAAAATCAACAAAACATGATCCATTAACTGCCATTACATTTTTTTGAATTTTAACACATAATTAAAAATATCTAATTTTGGTTTCATAAGAAAAAGGTGGCAACATACGTGCAAAAACAGAAAAACATAGCGGGAATCAGAGGCTGGCTTCTATTCTATGTGAGTTATTCAATTGTTGGAGTTTCGATCAATCCATATTACATATTCAAGATGATAGAAGATGTACTAGAATGGGATGTTAAAAGTGTATATGCTGTTGGTTCTTATATTTTACTAGAAGTTCTTTTTATCATTTCTCTTTTTAATTTATTAAAGAAGAACAAAAATGGACCATTGATTACAATCATAACTGAATTTATAGCGATATTATTTAAGATAATTGATTTCTTTTTCTCAGATAGAACACTATATGATGTTCTTGATTCAGCTCTTATAATTATTGTAGGAATGATATGGATTTTATATTTTAAATATTCGAAACGAGTAAATACAACTTTTTGATTGTATCTCAAGAAGGCATTGGCATCATGTACACAGTCAATTCAACTAACGGGACACGATAGCACAAAAACAACAGGCTGCCAGCTTACTGGGCAGCCTGTTGATGTAACGGGCGGCTTAGTTCAACGCTCATTTGTGGTAAAATGAGAGGGGGTGAAGAGCATGGATTCCGTTGTGGTTAATTTAAATATTGATGAAGACACTCCCGAGTTTACAAACAAAGATAACGTAGGACAGGTTGAAATTTTAAGTAATAACCGAGTGATGATCACTTTAAATAAAAATGGATTAATTGGTTTTGCGCAGGAATTACTAAGACTGGCTCATAATGATTTTACAAACGGCTATCATATACACCTCGATCCCAGCGAGAAAGGATATGTTTCCCAAACTATGGGCTTTTACTCAATGCCCAGCAGTGCTGAGTTAATAATTTCTTGCGGAGATTTTGGGCCGATTGATTCATATCTGAAAGAGTAAATACACATGGGAAGCGACTTTGAGGAACAGCTGGGGAACTAAACTAACGCAGAACAGAACAATAGTGTAGAAGCTGCATCGTAGTAGCTCCTTCTTTTTTTGGTGATTGAAGATGTAACGACGAGTTAGGTTGGGAGCTGGAATCAGTGGACGACCGGATAAATGAAAATCTAAAGAGCGTATCGTTTGCAACCCGCATAATGGCCTTTTTTTTGGATTATATTATCATTTTGGGCTACATCATCCTGTTGATCGGAGTATCTTTTCTTGCACGACCGCAGTTGATTCCATTGTTTACGACAAATCCCTTGTTGGCGGAGATTACTGGGTTTTTATTCATTACACTGCCAGTATATCTTTATTTTGCCGTATGTGAGGGGTCGAAATCTCATGCAACATGGGGTAAACGAAAAATGGGGATTGTGGTGGCTGGCATTTACGGTCAACCAATCGGATTCGGATCCTCGCTTTTTCGTTCTGCCCTTAAATTCATCCCTTGGGAGCTAGCTCATTTCACCATTTGGCACATGGTGATTCCTTCAGAGTACCCTAATTATTTAATTTATTCTTTATTGGGGACGGTCTACGGTTTGGTACTTATTTACATGATAAGTCCATTATGGAGCAAAAATAATCAAACTGTTTACGACTCTATCGTGGGGACTGTTATAAGGTATAGGGATTAAGGATTTATTGGACCCACTCTCCAAGGGGAGTTGAACTAACGGGTAACTATAGTTGAGTACAGCTTGTCTTACAATTCGTAAGACAAGCTGTAAGACAAAGCTAGGTGCAGCGGCAGTCTAGGATTTTATATTAGCATCCTAGCCATGCCGCTTTTTCTTTTATTGGGGTCAGTCTTAAACTTATTTTACGAACCCCTATCGTGCTTCCAGCCCTTAATCAGGTGGTAGCAGCCATCGTACTGTAGAATATGGTTTACTTGGCACAAGTGATCCAGGCGTTACGAGAAGGTTTTAATAAATATTTTTTAATCAAAAAAAATTGATTAAACCATTGCAATCTGATTCGTATTGGTATATATTGTGATTAAATCAAAAAAAATTGATTAATGAATCGGGTGAAAATAATGAAAACCATAATTCCAATACATGAAGTAAAGATAAATACTGCACCGAACGATTCGTTTTTTGAAACGTATGAGGCAAAGTTTAAAGCCTTGGCGGATCGCAAGAGACTTCAAATCATGTATGAGTTAACACAGCGGGGAAAAACGTGCGTATGCGACCTATGCGATGTCGTGGAAATGGCTCAATCCAAGTTGTCGTATCACTTGAAGATCCTTTTAGACGCCAATCTAATTACAAAAGAAATCATTGGCACCTGGAGCTATTATGAGATCAATAATTCTGCGGTGAACGGATTGCTTTCAGAAGAGCTTTGTTGCATTTTTAGACCGAGTGGTTCTTAATTTTTTTTAGACTTTACATCAATTTTTTTTGATGTATATATCAATATATTTTGATGAAGGAGTGGTTTTACATGTTATTTCACGATATCAATCCACAACTGATGTATGTAGAACAGGAAGGTAAACAAGTAAACACAGCGAATGTGGCTCAAACTCAGGTGAAAAAACAATTTAGCTTTAGTCTCAAAAAGTTCGTAAGGTTATTCCGGATTAACAAAAATCAAACTGCTTGCTGTGCATGTGCTTGCTCTTAAGAGTGAGTAAGTTTGCGTCTTTCGATAATAGCTTACGTCTTAAATGGATGATAAAGAAAACTATTTTATGGAGGTATCTTCAATGAGTAAAAATACAGTTCTATCTAAAGCGAAATTACCTGTAGCAATCATAGGTGCTGGTCCTGTTGGCCTTGCCGCAGCGGCACATTTAGTTACACGAGGAGAATCTTTTGTATTGTTTGATACTGGGAATTCGGTGGGGGCCAGTGTCCTTAAATGGGCTCATGTACGTCTCTTTTCTCAATGGGAATACAATATAGATAAAGCAGCGCGGCAGCTACTTACCTCACATGGTTGGATCGCTCCGAATCATTCGGAAATCTCTACTGGATTAGAGATGGTTGAAAACTATTTTAGGCCTTTCGCCGAGTTACCTGAAATCAAACCGTTCATAAACTTGAATACGAAAGTGACCGCTGTGAGCCGAAAAGGCCTAAATAAGGTAAAAACACATGGCCGCGATGACCTTCCATTTGTCTTGCATGTTGAGAAAAATGGGGAGCGCTTCTTAGTTGAGGCCAAAGCTGTCATCGATGCTTCGGGTACCTGGACCAGTCCGAATCCAATCATTTCTGAAGGGGTCTGGACGTCTGAGGAGCAGTCTTTAAGCAAACAAGTATTTTATGGTATACCTGATGTTCTAGGTAAGCATAAAAATCGCTATAGTGGAAAGAAAGTTCTTGTTGTTGGTAGCGGTCATTCCGCGATCAATACACTTTTGGAACTCGGAGAGCTTAAGGGGCAAAAACAGGAGACTGAAATTGTCTGGGTACTAAGAAAAACTAGACTAGAGGATGTTTACGGGGGGCGGGATCAAGATCAGCTAGCTGCGAGAGGAGAACTCGGAACGCGTATTCAGAAGCTAGTCAAGTCAGGTAAAGTTAAAGTGATGACACCATTTCATATTCATGAATTAAAAAAGGATGGGGAAAAAATTCAGGTTATTGGTTCTTTAAACAGCGAATTGGCCCATATTGACGCGATTGATGAGATCGTTTCGAATACAGGTTCCCGTCCTGATTTTTCATTCTTAAGAGAAGTTAGAGTGATAGCAGATCCAGGCTTGGAAAGCGTTTTGGAGTTAGCGCCTCTAATCGATCCGAATGTTCATAGCTGCGGTACGGTTAGACCACATGGGGAAAATGAGCTAAGACAACCAGAGAAGGACTTTTATATTGTTGGATCGAAGAGCTACGGTAGAGCGCCGACTTTCTTGATGGCGACAGGGTATGAACAAGTGAGATCCGTTGTTGCAGCTTTAGTTGGTGATCGTGAAGCAGCTGAGAGGGTTGAACTTGAACTGCCTGAAACTGGGGTATGTAGTATCAAAAGTAGCTCGTGCTGTGAACCTGAAAAAAGTGAAACAATGGTAGTAAAATCTGATGAAGTAAGTTCTTGTTGTTCACCAATTACCAAACCGGTGGCATCGACATCTTCATGCTGCAGCTAGATTAGATCGGCGTTGTCTTAAGGGCAATGCCGCTTTTTATTTTGAAAGGAGAAGTTCGTTGATCAGAGAGCAGACAAAAGAAAATGCAGATCTCAAACCTATTATTTTTTTGGCACTTATCACAGCTGTCTCACTATTTGGTGATTCGATGCTATACGTTGTATTACCGATTCATTGGAACGATGTGGGACTAACGTCCCTCATTGAAGTTGGAATTTTACTCTCGGCAAATCGTTTTGTGAGATTACCGCTCGGCCCCTTGATTGGATGGTTGTACAAAAAAATCAGCATCAGAAATGGTGTATTTTTGGCCGTATTCATAGCAGGAATGACTACATTACTTTACGGATGGGTAGATGGTTTTTATAGTTGGCTTATTCTGCGGTGTGTTTGGGGTGTAGCTTGGTCGTTATTTCGTTTGGGCTCTTACTTCATGATCCTCGAACTATCGGGTGACCAAAACAGAGGTTACTTCATGGGGACTTACAATGGGCTTTATCGAATAGGCAGTTTAGTGGGCATGCTTGCTGGTAGTATCTGTGTAGAGTTGTTTGGATTACAGGTTGTTGCTACAACTTTTGGTGTTCTGGCATTCCTTGTACTTCCTGCTGTTTACAAGTTTGTTCCCAAGGTGAAAAAACAAATTAAATCTGAAGATACTCCACACCAAAAGAGGGTGATTATAAAACTTCCAGCATTGCAAGGGACTTTAATTTCAGTGTTTCTAGTTGGCATGTGTCTTGACGGCATGCTCACTGCAACGTTAAGTCACCTGATTGATGTTCACCACAAGACGTCGTTTATGTTCTATGAAATAGCTATTGGGGCTGCCACCATAGCAGGCGCTCTCCAGGCCGTACGATGGGCGTTGGGCTCATTTATGTCTCCTTGGTTTGGTCGGCTATCTGACCGCAAGTGGGGACGCAGACCATTCCTTATCGGCTCACTTGCTTTGGCTGCGATATTTATGACATTGACAAATTTTGAGATTCCTTTTGGCCTTTGGTTACTTGATCTACTAGCACTTCTCATAGTTACAACTTTGTTATCCACAATTATGGATGCAATGGTTTCGGATATTGCATTCGGATCGGCTCGAACATTTATAATGACCATGTATGTAGTCGTATCCGATGTGGGGGCGTCCATGGGACCATTGTTTGGTTATTTATCTGAGCATTTCATTGGTTTAAGCATGACTTATTGGCTTTCTGCATCGCTCCTTTTGCTGCTAAGTATCATTTGGTTTATGAAAGGTAATGTAGGAATGAGGAGAAATACCACTGTTAATCAATAGTTGCATTTATCAATTAATATGTGTTATAAGATAGTTAGGTGATTTAATATGAACAATAATCCACAATTCCCAGATGTGAGAGAAGTGCTGCAGTTACTTGTTCGGAGATTCGGGCTGCTTCAGAAAGATGGCGCACATTGTTGCGGTATTTCGGTCATACAAAGTCATATCATTTACGAGCTAATGAAGCACCCTAATATTGCTCTAAACGATTTGGCCCAAACCCTTTTCACTGATACTAGTACAATCAGCAGGCAAATTCAGCAATTGGTCGAGTTGGAGATGGTGCGAAGAACTCCTGATCCTAAAGATCGGCGTTATGTGGTACTCTCTTTAACCTCAAAAGGGGAAGAGCAGCATCAAGCCATATCCAAAACAATGGAGAATTATGTTCAAGGAATTTTACAACTCATACCGGAAAATAAGCGAGATCAAGTTGTCGAAAGTTTAGGCCTTTTGAGTCAGGCTATGAATCAAAATGAAAATTGTTGCTCCTCCTCTTAAAAGAGGAGATTATTTTAGATGGTAGTTGCAAAGGTCAATTATTTCATAATGAGTTTAATGCGTTTTACGGTTGGATAGTTTCAATTCTCCTCTTTGGTGAGGAGTTCTTTTTGGGCTATTAGTTGCAAATCTCAATTATTATAAAATTCATTTAATGAGGTGTTCGCATGATCATTCGAAATGCAAAAATAAGTGACATTAACGCGATTCTTAATATCTACAACCAAGGAATTGAGGATAGAATCGCAACCTTAGAAGAGGAAACAAAGAACTTGCGTTATATGCAAAGTTGGTTTCAAACTCACGCAGGAAGATATGCTGTTTTGATTGCAGAAGAAAATGAGCAAGTTGTCGGCTGGGCTTCGATAAACCCATACAGTACACGTTGCGCCTATAACGGTGTTGGAGATATATCCATCTACATTGACCGAGAATACCGCGGTAAAGGGATAGGGAGTAGACTTTTGAAAGAGCTAGAACGTGTAGGTAAAGAAAATGAATTTTATAAATTTGTACTTTTTACATTCCCCTTTAACGAATTAGGTCAAGGGCTTTACCGTAAATCGGGATATCGTGACGTTGGCATTTTTCAGAATCAGGGCGTTTTAGATGGGAAATATGTTGATGTTATGGCGATGGAAAAGTTGTTATAAGGAGCATGTATTAAAAAAATGAAGAGTAAGGTTGTGAGATAATTATGTATAAAACCATTGTAATCGGTGGAGGGCAAGCTGGACTTGCTGCGGGATATTACCTTAAAAAATATGGACTGTCATTTCTCATTTTAGAAGCCGGTCCTGAAGCAGTGGGATCATGGCCACATTATTACGATAGCCTAAAGCTGTTCTCACCCGCTAAGTATTCTTCTTTGCCAGGATTCCCATTCTCAGGTGGGGGCAATCGTTATCCCTCGAGGGATGAAGTGATTTCATACCTTCGAGAATATGCTTCTAAGTATAATATGCCGGTGAAGACAAACACTCGTGTTGAAAAAGTAGAGAAATTTAATGGGAGGTTTCAAGTTACCACAACAAGTGGGGAGATTCTTGAAGCTGAATCTGTTATAAGTGCAACAGGCTCATTTCACAGACCCTATATACCTGACATTCCTGGATTAGCAGCGTTTCGAGGAGAAGTTATTCATTCCTCTGCGTATCGGAATACCAAGCCCTATCAAGGTCAACGTGTGATTGTTGTCGGGAGTGGGAACTCAGCGGTTCAAATAGGTGTTGAGCTCTCGGAGGTAGCCACTACGACCCTAGCGGTTCGGACACCGGTTAAACTCCTACCTCAGGTTAAGTTTGGACGCGATCTGCACTTTTGGTTAATTGCTACCGGGTTAGATAAATTCCCTTTTCCTTTGTTTGGCCGCCCAGTACCAGAGCCAACAACCGTTATTGATTCGGCAGGGTTTAAACAACTATTAGAGAGCGGAAAACCAAATCAAAGACCAATGTTTACTTCGATGTATGAGGATGGAGTTATTTGGGGGGATGGGGAGAAAGAGAGCGCTGATGCGATCATTTTTGCTACTGGGTTTCGGCCTAATTTATCTTTTTTGGCGGGATTAAATGCATTGGATGATCGTGGATTTCCAAAACATAGGGTTGGGGTGAGTAATGCTACGGATGGTTTGTATTTTGTTGGCATTTCTGGGCAAAGATCATTTGCCTCTGCAACACTACGTGGTGTTGGGGATGATGCGCGATATGTTGTTAGAAAAATAAATAATGCATAACCATCATTTTTTTGATAACCGCATATTTAGTAACTAACCCCAGAGCCGTATACATGGCACTAGGGTTAATTTATTTAAAAAAAGAAAGTTATTTAGTGTCATACGCCTTTAGGACGTCCTCAATCAATCTTGTAACTGTTGAAACTTCTCTAAGATTACGATCTCTAAGAATATGAGTTAAGTAATCAATCAGTCGATCCTTTTCTACTTGGTCTTTAGACTGTAATCCATTATAGGAATTAAACAAATCACCCGGGCGAATTTCTAAAGCTTCTACTATTCTCTCAAGAGTATCCAAGGATATATTTTTCTCTCCACGTTCGATTCCACCTACGTATGATTGAGGTTGTTGTACTTTCTCACCCAGCTGCTCTTGAGTAAGCCCTCTATTCTTCCGAAAAACCCTTATTCTTGCACCAATATGAGCTGATAATTTAGGCAAGGGACCACCACCTTCTATATCAGCTTAAGGAAGTGGACACCCAAGTTAAATACACCTATAACATATATAACCAATTGATTTTAGATCTTATAACATCTATATTTATATTAATAATTCATAAAATAAGGGGCAAACAGCATGAATACACTACCTAATCAAATCGTTATTGAAAATGTTTTACAATGTAAAATGCGCGGTAAAGTGGCCTATCAAAGCCATTTTCCTTCCTCGGTGGGACTACAACTCACTTATGTAAAACCTTTTGACTTGCCCTCAGGTAAAGGGTATCAACGCCCCGTAGACTCAAAAAGGTGTGAGGATTTTGCTAGCTATTTATCTAAAGGTGAAGATGCTTTGTTTACTCCTATTTTATTAAACGCAGCATCGAATTGGGAGTTTGTTTATTATGATCGACAACGTCCATCTTATGGTCGCCTATTTTGTAAAGGTAAGGCGTCGTTAATGGATGGTCAGCATCGAATGGGGGGCATTGATAAATACACACGGGAAACAAACTCCGATTTAAATGTTCCTTTTCTTGCATTTCATTCTTTGGATGAAGATGAGGAGGTTAAACTATTTGACACCATAAATACAAAAGCGAAGGGAATTGGACCATCACTTAGCAAGTTTTTACGTCGAGATTCAGATGATATCAGTTGGATCGCTACTGAGCTCATGGTTCGTAAGGACAGTCCTTTTTATAATATTGGTACAATTATTGGCAAACGTAGCAAGGGACGCCATGTGACACTTCAGAATGTCTATAGAACACTTCATCATTTAACAGCTGATTACCGAATATCTAGTTTATCAAAAGAAGAAAAATTGGCTGTGGCTATGACTTATTACGATGCTATTCGCCAAACATTTGATTCTGAATGGTCCGATTATAAAGAATTTCGGTTAACGCATATCGTCTGCTTAGACGCTCTTTCTTTGGCAGGTAATCATGTACTACTCAAATGTATGTCTGAGGGTAAGAAACATATCGATCTTGCAGCCATTCAACGGCACGTGAAACGCATGTCTTTGGACTGGTCGGCACAAGGTCCACTCAAATATTTAAAGGGTATGAGCGGATCTAGAACGCTTGCTACAGACTTGAAAGAACAAATGCTCCCTGTGTAGTGGGGAGTATTTGTACTAAATAATCAGAATGGGATATATCTACTAACGTTAAGAGCCTCTTCATTTTAGACTAGAAGCAATTATAAAATCAGTTGGTTACTTAAAATAAAAACAACTATTTATGTCATGGGAGATGTTATATGTTTTCTGTGAGATTACAGCCGAAACTAGGTGAATCATTAAGCAGCTTCCTTCTTCGTTTTGCAAAAGCAAACGGAACCAGTTTATTAACTCTTTGGAAAAAAGTGAAGAATAATGATTTTGTAAATCCTCAAAAAGCGGACATCCCATTAATTGATTTTGCCCCACTGAATTCTATTTACATTCAAACACTCTCTCAAATAACAAACGTGGCATGTGAGAAGCTATTAGGAATGACTTTTTATTTTGTATTAAAAAAATTTAGTCATAGTAATGAACTTGTTCACTCTCGTTTTTTAAGGGGGGTTATTCGTGAGTACCTTCATTACTGTCCTCAGTGCTTAAATGAGAAAAAACCTTATTTAAGAATTGAATGGAAGGTTGATGGTATTAATTGTTGTACACGACATCACATACGTTTACTTGACAGCTGTAAGAGTTGTGGTAATCAGATTAAGTTGAGTGCAGTTGAAGAAATAAGTATTTGTCCAATATGTTATTCTTCTTTTGGCTCAGATAAGTACGATGATAAAGTTACAGAAGAAGATTTGGATAAGCAAGAATGGCTTTTAAAAACTTGGAGGGAACTTTTTACAAATAATAATAAACATTTAAGTCCTTCAGAAGTAGCAATCAAATTATTATTTATTATGAATGGAAAACAACCAAATTATAATATAGATGTAATAGAGCAAAAATTTGATAAATTAGGGGTTCAAGCATCAAGTCTTATGCAATATGCAAGAAAAACGTTATCTCAAACTAGATCCGTACATATTCACTTATTATTAAAAATACTATATATAAACAAACTTGACCTAACTACTTTTTTTGAAATTGAAATCCCAAGTGATTTTCGCAATTCAATTATTCCGAATAAGATAAATAAATTAGAAAATGCTATTTGTTTATCTCCTTGGTGTAAGAGCTATATGAAAAATGATTCTATAGTTAAGACGGGGACTTCATCAAAAAAGAGAAAATCTGGTGAGAAACTTCTTAACCACATAGCTTGTTTAGATTGCGGTTGTAGGTTTGCTTACAAAGAGACAGGAGAACTTCAGGAAAAAGATTACTTTGTGCAAGGTTATAATATATTAACTGGGATTCAATCCGATGAATTTTCTTTAGCTGAACTTAGTAGGCGAACTGGTTTACACATAAGTGTTTCTCGGAGAATTGTGGCTTATTTTCAGGTTAGAGGAGTATTTAAAAATAACAGTGATAATAAAGAGGTTGTGGACAATACTTTGTTGTATGAGTTTAAAGACTCAATTACTAATGATGTTGATCTTGAAACTATTGAAAAATGGGAATGCTGGGTATCTACAACGCAGTATCTGCTTCACAGGTATCATCCGGCAGTAATGAAGGAATTAATATTACATAAATGGCCAGTTCCGGAACGAAGAATTGATAGGGGAAAAATCCAAGATGAAATGTTGAGCATATGCAATGAATTAATTAATTCGGAGCAAAGTATCACGATCGGTATTGTCTCGGAGAAGCTTAGGGTAACACCAAATACTCTCCGGAAATGGGGTCTTGAGAAGTACATTCATGAAATGAAGAACATTCAACAGACAGTTAAAATAAACAAATTAAAGTCTCTATGGCACAGCTTAATTGATAACTTTTTTAATTCTAGAGTCGGTCAAAGAGTTCTCTCAGAGGATGTTTATGACTACATTAAAGCTAGTCCGCCATATATTCGTAAAGTGGCTCCGGAGTTAACTGCTTATATTAACCAATTGCGAGTTAATCATAATATGGAGCTTGAAAAATAATGTTTTGAAATTATTAAAGTGAGAGACATGACGGATTTGAAACTAATCCGACACGTCTCTCATTTTGTTGTAAACTAGTATAAGTTGGGTTTTGATAAAAAAGTCGCAGATATTGTCCTGAATGTTTAAAGGTGGAGAATAATCGGTTCCTTTCACACGCGTCGGTGACTATATTTCCCCCCGCTAAACAAGATGTTCCGAAAGCTTCGGTATTCTAAGGGTTGAGACCTATAACATGGCCGTCAAATTAAACTGGACTAGTTTAGGGTTAATTCTGACGATATTGTATTATCAAAAGAGATTTATCGTCATATTGGAGTTAGTCAAACATAACATAATTACTGAAAGTCGCTTCAGAACTAAATGCATATATACATAAGTTGTGAATTTCTCATATAACAGCAGATGATGGACTTAACAAAAGTCCTACATATGGGTATTTTTATGACAAGGGTCCCAATAAAAAAACTATAATTATAAGGAAAGAATAATGAATACTAGATGTTTAACAGTACGACCAATTCAGAAGTCTGGAGAATGCCTGACTTCTTATTTATTTAGAGCAGAATATTCAAACAAAGTTTCAGCATTGGATATATGGGCAGATATTCATAGAGGATCAATTCATACACTGCGAAATGATCAGTTCTTTCGACTTGATTATGATGTAAATGTTTTCGATCATAAGAAAATTGTAAGCCTATTAAAAACTTCTCAAGATGCAATTATTTCAATGACTTATTACGGTATATCCTATAAATTTTTTGATAACCCGGCTATTGAAATTGAGCGAGTATATTTAATGATTAACGCTGCAATTGATAGTCAAAAACGAAAATATTGCCCAATTTGTGTAAGACAAGATCGTTGTTTTTACCTTATATGTCAGGTAAAAGAAATAGAAATATGCCTTAATCATCTAGTTAAACTTCAATCAGCATGTCCCCACTGTCAGAAGCAAGTGAAATATTCAGATAATGTATTTAAGAACAAGGATGACGCTATTTGTGTAAATTGCAAACTGTCTTTAACAAATAAGGTTGAAGATATTCAGGGTTTAGGATACATAATAACTCAAGAAAGATTTTATAAAGATTGGAATTATTTGCTCAACCCTTCTTTGATATTAACAAAAGTTATTAATAATTTTTCATTGGAACAATCGCTTGCAATAAAACTGCTTTTCATTACTCAGTCAAAAGAAGAGCGTTACATTAGAAGCCGAGTAAATCTTTTAAGCGTGAATGTAGTGAAAAACTTAGTATCGTTAATCAGAAGTAATAGGGAAACTAAAAAGGTTTCAATTGGAGATGTAATTTCTATTGCAAGAGGTTTAAATATTACGCTAGAAGAATTTTCGGAAATTATTGTCCCTAATACATATATTGAATCTCTATTTATAAAATCGGAGCAGGTAGAACCGGATGTTTGCCATGCTCATTGGTGTAAATTCTTTAATAAGAAGGGAAAGATGACTAAAATAAATAACCGAGTTGAACCAAGAAAAAAGGGCGTTAGATATCCTTTTTATTATTATTGTGCCGGCTGTTCAATGAGATATAGCTTCCATCCAGTAAATGATACCTGGGATGAAATTGATGGCAATATTCAGTTGGTTGAAAAGGTTAGGGAACTTGCTTCCAAAGGGTTAACACGAAGTCAAGTCTCTAAGTATCAGAAGGTTAATATATTTAGAGTAAGCGAGATTTTTGGATATTTAGCATATCATAGTTTTTTGCCATCCGGGATTGAAAGGAAATACATTCCTCAAGATGTAATTGATAATAGTCTCGAGTACTTTAAGTTGTCTAATATGAGATATGACTCATACTCAGAGACTAAATATAAGGATATGCAAGAAAAGTTTGGTTGGTCCTTAATTGAATACAGTTATTATTATGCGAATAATCTTGTACAAGAATATTTTATGCAAAAACAGTCTAGTCTAAAAAAACCTTTAAAGAAATACGATTCCCTAGAGAAGACAGTAAGTGAAAAAGTAAATAACATGGTTACAAGTGAACTAACTATTTCCCTTCAGCAAGTTGCCGCTGCAGTTGAGTGTAGTGAAGGAACATTGCGTACACACGGATTGCAAGAAATAATTATATCCTGTATGGAAAGTCAAAAGTCCTTTAGATTAAATAATGAAGAAAAGGAATTGAGAAATAAATTTGATAAATATACTAGCCAAGCTAAGCTTTTGAACTTGCAAATTACGTATAAAAGTATATATCACCATCTTGGTAGGCATAGGGATTATATTAACAAACATTATCCTGGGTTCAGTAATTATATGGCCAGAGTAGTTCACACACATAATTCAATGCTTAAGGAGATAGCTTTACAAAAAAAACGAAGCGAGGTTAAGCAAGCTGTTGCTGAAACATTTTCTAGAAATGGTATTTTAAATACTTCGCTGGTTGGAAGGCAAATGGGTATTAAATATGTTAGGGTTAAAGGCTATGCTCATATTAAGACTATGATCATATCAGAGATAGAAGAATTTTTATTGAGATAAAAGGCAATGTGAGGAGTAGCAATGAAGCTGTTATCGGTAAGGCCCATTCCACGAGATAAGGAAACTTTAAGTTCTTTTTTTCTAAGAATTGCAGATGGGAATGGGATACCATATCTGGATGTAAGAAGAAAAGTCAATATAGGTTCTGTATCTTACCTAAACTCAACTAATATGTTTAAGGTTGATTGGTTTCCCCATCTTATTGATACAAGATTACTTGCACAGTTTGTAGGAGCATCGATTGAAAAAATAAGAACTCTTACTTTTTTGACGATTCTTGATAAGTTCTTTGACGATCCGGACCAAGAAGAAAGACGGTATAGGTCTTTTATCAGGCCATACATGATAACTAAGGTAAGACGGTTTTGTCCACATTGTATTAAAGAAAAGAAAGGTTTTAAGCTTATCTGGCAAATAAATGAAATTGAGATTTGTTTAGAGCATCAAGGTATTCTTAAATCACATTGCCATGAATGTAATCAATCCCAGCCATATTTTTATGAAAAATTGAATGAATTTATATGTAAAAATTGTAACCATTCACTGACAGATAAAGAGGATTTAATAAAAGGTATAAATGATGAAATTCTTAAAGATGAGCAAATAAGGATTTACTCTGATTGGGAATATCTTTTAAATCCAAGTTTTTCACTTACATCAAAACTCGAAAATTATTCGTTAGAGCAATCATTGGCGATTAAACTACTCTATATTTCTCAAAATCAGGCAGCTATTTTTAATAAGAGGGAGATAACTCTGTTTTCTCCGATAATAGTTCAAAATTTAACGGCATTAATTCGAACTGGTAAATCAACGAAAAGAGTCCTTCTGACGGACGTATTTAAAGTTACAAGCTATTGTGGTCTAAGTATTGCCGAATTCTCGAAGATCAAGGTGCCTATAAGCTATATAGTTTCTCTAAATCCACATGTTGAGGAATTATCTGCGGGATATTGTGTGACTCCATGGTGTTCATCTTTTGGCGTAGCTACTGGCATGAGGCCAATTGATATCCGTAGAAGGGGTTACAATGGAGTTTACTTTACAAGAGTACATGTGTGTATTGAATGTTATATGCAATATGGGTTTTATCAAAAAGAGTGGAGAGAGATCAAAGGAGACATAGATCTTTTTATAGAAGTGGCAAAATTAATTGAACAAGGAATAACCAGGAGAACCCTTACATCTACCCTGAAAATTGATTATCATCGCTCTTGTTTAATAATGGCCTATTTACTACGATTTTCTCTTATTGATAGTGATAAATTTAGTCAATTCATACCTAAAAAAGCTCCTAAGAATCTAAAAGAGAACTTTGTTCGAATTCTTGAGGAATATTTCGAATCACCAGAAAAAATGTATTATAAGGCAAAAAAAATATATGGATGGGCCCCTATTGACTTCTATTATTATTTTTTTGATCCTGAAGTTCAGAATATTTATTTATTCCAGCCCCCTACGTATAAAACCAATTCTTCGATGAAAAGAGAACTGGCATTTCTTGAAGTTGAGAGAAAGTTGGAGGGATTTTTTCAAAATGATAATGAAATATCTATAAAGCAAGTCGCGGCATCAATAAGTATTGGTAGAACAACAATTTCAACACAAAAATATGGAGATATAAAAGAGGCCATCATCAAAGGGAAGCAAGTTCAAAGTTTAACAAAAAGAGAGAACAACAGACAATATTTCCTTAGCGTTTTTGAGGACTATAAAAGGAATCAAGAACATTTAGGAAAATCACTTTTTTGTGATGACATATATAAATACATAGGAAGAAACAGTTCATATTTACGAAAATATTATCCAGATATCAGTGATTGGTTCTCAGAACAAGTAAAAGAAAGTAAGGAACGGTTTCGAAAAGTGAGGTTGGAAAATTGGCATTTAGATATAGAAACGGCTATTCCAATCGTTTACGAGAAGTATGGCCGGCTAAGTCAGAATTTGGTTGGGGATTATTTTGGGATAATTAATATTAATGCGCGGAAAGGTTTTTATTATCAAGTTAAAAAAATGATAAAAGATGAGATTGAAAGGTTTTTAGCATTTAAAGTTCATGGTTGAGTATTAGTTCTTATTAAATTTTATGCTAGGAATGAGATTGTCGGTAAGAATGTATGATAACTGGTATCTTGCAATTGCATACGATAGATAGTCATTAATATGGATATAAGGTGTTTTCAGAATAGATGTTCTTAATGTGGGGCATAGGTGGTTCAAAATTTACTTGGCGATCGCGTATGGAGTTATTTCCAACAGCATACCTACTTTGGATTAATAAACTTGATACATCGTTTCCACATGTTCACGCATATCCGTTCGTGCCACTTCTTTTATCCAGAACAGAGGAAAGTTGAAATAAATTAATTAATCGAATTCTTCTTGCAAAATTTAATTACCGTCATGAAAATTGTATTTAAGTAAATTTTCAATAAAGGCAATGTTATTTGAAAGGACTTGTATTTACAACAGATATGAGAATTTTATGGTTTTTGTGTTCCAGATTTTGTATAATATAAAATATATTGAATAGGCTTGGTGAACTATATTTTTAGGAAATGATAATATTGCAAGTTGATAAATCTTATTTTTGGAGGCTACTATGACTCAAAGAAGTTCAAAATTTCGTGATATTATTAAATCGGATTATCGTTATAGAATCGATATTAATCCTTTGAATGCTTTATTTGAGAGTAGCCAGCTTCTATATAAAAGTGCGGAATTTAGCCAAGTTCAAGATAGAGTAAATGACATCATCGATAGGGAACTGAATGAAGATTTTGTTATCGGTGGTCATATTGATTTTAACTATCTACTTGAGAAAATCAAGACGCAAGAAGGTTTTTTAGATGCAGCTAACAGAGTATTCGACGTTAAGTTAGTTTCATTGTTTATTGATTTAAGAAATTTTACGAAAAGAGCAATGTTTATTGAAGATCCAGGGTTTGAGAATATATCCGAAATTGCAGTAATTAAGCAAAAAGCAATCTCAACATGGATTAAACTAGCTAGATTTTATCAAGGACATATTCATTCAATAACAGGGGATGGGCTAATGATCCTTTTTGGGGGAACTCAAGTCGAGGACCAGGATGAATGGACTGTTGGAGCAAGAGCTTTTCTTCTTGCTTTAAGGATTTTGGAGTCTACCAATATTCTAAATGACGAGCTAAAAGAAATCCTGAAAGCAAAAGGCCTGGGGGATTACTTAAAAGACAACAACCTTCTAGAAATAAAAGTTGGGATTGAATATTCGCCAAATACATTAATGAACCCACAAGGTGTTATTGTTACAAAACCTGAAGGGAATATTCCAGTTGGTGAAATAAAGGCAACCTCTTTTGAAGTTGATTTCTCAGCTAAATTATTAGGATACTATGGTGAGGCGAAGAGAAAAATAGAAGGTTCTCCTATGTATGGGAGAATTCTTTTGCTTGGAGAGAAGTACAAAGAGTTAATGAACTTTAACGATGAAACTGATATTATTTATCTAAATAAGTATACAAAACAAATGTTTAACAAAGAGCTATCTAGTTCTATTTACTATTTAGATTGTTCTGATTATAAAGATAAAATTATTAAAATTGAAGATGTTGTTGGGCTGTGTGATGTCTATGATAGTTCGGAGGCTGCTAAATCAGTTTTTGTTGATATAGCAAGGAAGGATACAAAAATTCAACATGGAAATTGAAAATAGAAGTCTCTACCAAGCCGAGTTCCAAGCCCTCGGCTTTTCTTTTATTAGTAATGAAATTGTCAAAGGTCGAATTCCGAAAGAAGGAGACATTGAAGGTAATTATATCCAAGTTGAGATACATTTGTTAGATTTCCCAATCAAACAGCCACCTATAAAGGTACTAAGCATAAATGGTAAAAGTAATTTATATAAAGATATGCCGAGATCGTGGAGACATATTGATGAAAAAGTTCTATCTACTAATCCTAAAGAATCAGAGTTCTATATCTGTTCATTACACAATTGGAGTGCAAAAACAAAATTCGGTGTTCAGTTCATTTACGATCGAATTCTTGATTGGTTTATTAGTAATGTAAATAATGAGTGGAGCAAGGATGATGACTTACTTTCTTGGCGCATTTTACCCCAGTTCAGTAATTCCTATTTGTATCTAAGTCAAGAATTTATTCAAGGCTTTAAAGAAATCGAAGTGACAAAATTATATGAAGTTTCTTTTGTACATTCTACTTACTTATTAGCTAACGGTATCACTGCAACAAGTAAAAAGAAGGGTACGGATTATGATTATAAAGTAATTAGGTTCCCTTCATATTTTGAGGAACCCTATTATTTTTTTGAAAAAGAGAGTAGGCATCTCCTAACTACGAACATAAAAAACAATTTTATCGACGATAAAAGTTTAGACTCTAATTTTACAGTGATAAGGCTTCCAAGCCATTTTAAATTTAAGACAACATATCAATTACTACAAACTTTGGTGTTGAATACCGATATTAAAAAGATTCTTCCTAAGCATAGAAATGTTCCAGTCATCGTTATGTATTTAGGAGATAGAGGGAGAACTGAATACATTTCATTTATTACATGTTTAGAGTTCATAGCTGATACAGAGATAACTAAGATAAGCTTGTTAAATATCGAAATAATACCTGAATCTCCATTAGGAATAGACAGTAGGATTGGTTTATTGGGTGTTGGGTCATTAGGAAGTCAAGTTAGCAAGATGCTTGCGCATAAGAAAACAAAATCTTTAGTCATATCCGATTTTGATATACTATCGATTGCAAATATAGGAAATCATGAATTAGAACCTTTTTTTCTGGGGACTAATAAAGCTCTGTCTATGAAAAAATATTTAAATTATAAATTTGCTCAAAGGGTAATTCCGGTCCTAACTGATAATGAGATTCTTGATTTATGTGATATTTTAGTTGTGACAGTCGGAAGGAAACAGTCATTTGATTTACTAGCGTTCAAGGAATTATTAGTTTATAAAAAACCAATTATCTGGGCTTGGAGCTCACCAAACAATATCTTACAAGAGATTATAGTTACAACGCCAAATACTGGTTGTTTAAATTGCTATTACAAACTTATTGAAGAAGACTTAGGACTTATACAATTTCATAAACAAGCTGAGAATGAAATCGCACAGTATCCATCCGAAACTATTGACTTATGTGGGAATCCTCATACGATTTCAATGTGGGAAAAAATGTCCTTTCTTGCGGGACAAATCGTAACATTAATATCCTACTTTTCAAAACATAAAAAATTTAAATATGATTATTACAACTATTACTGGGGGATGGATGAAATAATGCCTATTCATTCTTTTGGATATCTGGACCAAAATAATAATTGCTTCTGTAAGGGAGAAAGGGTTTGAATAGAAAAATTTATTTGTCTGAAAGAACAATGACTAAGATGCACGAATTGACAAAGGCTTACCCAGATGTCGAGAATGGTGGAATTATTTTCGGCAGAATGAATACACGATGGATAAAAATATACGATGTATCTGATGCGGGACCCAGAGCTAGAAGAAGTAGATACGGAGTTGTTTTCGATAATACTTATTTATTGGAATACACGAGTAGAAAAGAAGCAGAGGATCATTTTTTTGTTGGTACTTGGCATTCTCATCCATCTGGATGCAGTACATACCCATCAAGTACTGATAAAGAAACAATGGTTTTATTAAGTAAGAATTTTGAGATATGTTACTACCCTGTTTTCTGCATTACTAAGTTTGAAGACGGATTATTTAGCTTAAATTTTTATGAGTTAAACGAAAAACAAAGAATTGCTACCAGAGAGTATATTTTGTTTTAGGAAGTGGTACAAAATTGAGCGATAATGAAATAGTATACAAGGATATCTATAAGCATAAAATGGATTTTATCCAAAAAGCTATTGACGATACACAAAATACAATTCGCTTTACTGATGCTAAGGCTGGTGCAGTTATTGGTTTCTGGGGGATTATTGCAACTATTATAATTAAAATGTCAGATTCATTAAAAGATATTGCGTCCCCTCTTACATTAACCACCCACAGCTTTATAATTCTTCCACTATTTATTCTTATGTTGTTCTTCTTAATTAAAAGCGTTGCGCTTGCATATTTAGTAATTGTACCGAAAACTAATCCGGCTAAACATATCGACATGGATAATAGTAATTCTCAAGAATTATATTTTATTTCGTCTCTAAGTAAGTCGTTGGCAGGACGGTCCTTATATCGATTAACAGAAGAAATTAAGCTTAAACATTCAACCAGTAGCTATCATGAAAAGATGAGTAAATTAAGCCATGAAGACCTAATGCAAGAATTAATAATAGAACTACAAAAGGTTTCTTTTATTCGTACTATTAAAATGGAAAGAGTAAATAATGCCATTAATGCAGTAATAAGTTTTCTTATCTTAGTTTTAATCTTATCATTTTATTTATTTGGAAGATCATTAGTTAATGGGAGTTTTAACAGTATGATCAATTGGACCATTAATATTGAGCTATTGGCTGTACTTCTTATAGGTCATCTTATAGGAGATTATTTGCTTCAGACCGACAAACAAGCGATAAGAAAAAATACACAATGGATTCCACTTATCGTTCATTGTGCTGTATATACCATTGTATTGTTAATATTAATGTATTTATTATTAGGCATTTTTAATTGGACGATGATCTTTATTATATTTTTTACTCATGTAATTATAGATAAAGGAGAAATTGTTTCTTGGTGGGCGAGAAAAGTTAAAGGGATTGAAGACGTTAGTAAAGAAACAATCAGACCTGTTTTAATGGCGATTGATCAAACATTTCATTTGATAGTAATCTTTTTTATTAGTTATCTTTTCTAACAACTGAATATAACGATTCATTGTGCAGTATGCATTATCGATAAATTCCAATAAATAAAATGCACCATTCTCGATCAGTCTCATTTATAACTGCATGATGAACGATTTATCTCATTTATAATAATCAAAAATCTCAAGTAGACATTGAAAAAAGCACCCACATAGGTGCTTTTTAGTCTCAATTATAACCGTTACTCATATATTTTATATGAAATACTAAGTAAGATCAGTTGGTCTGCTTTACAACGTAATTTCAAAAAAACCTAAAAAGAATTGCATTTAAATGATGCGAATATTTGTGAAATGTATAAGAAATCAGTGAATTATTGAAGGAAAAAGCTGTGAATTCAGATTCACAGCTTTTTTATATGGCTATAGTTCGTAAAAAGCAAAGATTTGTTATAAATTTTGATGATTCCTTTAATGTAAGCGATTTCATTAATTTCTATACTATCCTTATTGGCTAATGATCAGAAATCAACAGCCAATGAAATGGGTTTCATAACGAAGCTATAAAGGGATTTGAAGGAGGATAAAGATGTTAAAACGCACCCTGGCAATGATCACTTCCGTTCTGGTAGCGGCCAGTCCTATTGGATCGACTGTAACACATGCGGCAGATGTTAACAGGACTTTAGTGAATATCAATGCAAGTTCAACTTTTCAAACTATTGATAACTTTGGCGCCTCAGACGCGTGGTCTATGGATCCGATTGGAAAGGAATGGTCTGAAAGCAATAAAGAGAAGATTGCCGATTTATTATTTTCACAGGATAAGGGGATCGGCTTATCAAGTTGGCGGTTTAACATTGGAGCTGGTTCCAGCGATACGGATAAAAGTATCATTACGATCCCTTGGAGAAGGGCGGAAAGTTTTAAGAAAGATGAGAATAGTGCCTATGATTGGTCGAAGCAAGCGGGCCAACAATGGTTTTTGAAAGCTGCAAATGATAGAGGTGTTAAAGATCTTATTGGATTTGTGAACAGCCCGCCAGTATGGATGACCAAGAACGGACATGCACAGCCGGATGCTTCCGTCGGCTCTACCAATCTTAAATCAGGTTATGAGGGCAAGTTCGCCGGGTTTTTGGCGGATGTTATGGATCATTTTGATAAATCAGGCATTCATTTTAATTATGTTAGCCCTATAAACGAACCTACTTGGGATTGGAATGGAGCCGGTCAAGAGGCGAACCGCTATAACAACACGGATATCATTAATGTTATTAATAGTCTCTATGCGGAGCTCCAAAATAGGAATTTAATGACTAAAATCAGTGCTCCGGATGGCGTCGAAATTCTGTCCCTGCTTGATGATGCCAAATATGCGCAATTTATGGCCACCTCCCAAAATCCTAACGATAATAAACTGCAATATCAGGGAGGAAGCAATAAATTAAATGTAGGGAAGTACCGGGAATATATAAAGGACCTACTGGGTAACCCTGAAATAGCTTCCAAAATTAGTAACAAGATTGCTTCCCATTCCTATTGGTCGGATACGGTTTCAGATCAGAATGGGGACCGCTTGGGGGAATTGCGGAAGCTGCTGTGGGAGAATCTGCAAAGCACCTTGCCGGGTTCCTCCAATTGGATGAGTGAATATTGCATCCTGGGTGATGTCGGGGAAATGCAGGGGAACGGCAGGGACTTGGGCATCGATCCTGCACTTTTGATAGCGCGTACGATTCATTATGATCTGTCTGTTGCGAATGCATCTGCTTGGCAATGGTGGACGGCTGTATCCAAAGGAGATTATAAAGATGGTCTGATCTATACGGATTACGGTACGCCGGGAGACGAACAATCCATTTATACTTCCAAAATGTTATGGGCGCTCGGTAACTATAGTAAATTTGTTCGTCCCGGCGCCAAGCGGGTTGCCATGACCGGATTGGCGGAGAATGATCCCAAGGGGCTGATGGGGTCGTCTTATTTGCATGAGGGTAATAATAAGTTGACCTCCGTTTTTGTGAACTACACTAATGAGGATAAGCCGGTTACCGTTCAACTGAATCAGTTGCCGGAAGGGAAAATAGTCTATCATCTTACGCCCTATGTGACGAACGCAAATGAGAGTTTGGCTCAGCATGACATGGTAACGGCCGATGCAGACGGTGCTTTCCAATATACCATTCCTGCAAGGTCTATAGTTACGTTGGACGGCAGCTATGCGGTGGCAAATCAAGCACCAGAAAAACCGAGTATTGATTCGATTAAGTCCTTGAATAAAGCAGCAGAAATCAGGATAAACGAAGTATCAAATGCTGAAAGCTATAGGATCGTCTACGGTACATCCCCGGACAATATGAATATGACGGCAGGTCCCGTGACGGGTTCAAACTACACGCTCCATGGCCTGGAGAATAATTCGATCTATTATATGGCGGTAATAGCTGTAAACCATTACGGTGACAGTGCTCCTTCGGATACGGTATCTGTGACGCCGAAGCTGAGTCCGCCACAACAGGTTTCCGCTAATCCCACGGATGGAGGGGTGGACATTCAATTCTCCGGTGACCCCAATGTTCCGCATTATCTGGCAAAGTGGGGGACCGCCAGCGGCACATACAACGGTACTGCTGAGATTGCAGGCCAAGTTGGATTATATAAAGGCACCATTACAGGCCTTACCAACGGAAGTCCCTATTACCTGGCAATCCAGGCACAGGACGGAGTGGATACCAGCTCCTTGTCTCCGGAAATGATGGTTATTCCAACTGTACAACCGCCAAGCAAGCTGATCACCATTCCAGGCGACGGCAAAGTTCAACTTGAATTCCCCGAGGTGCAAGGCGTCACCAAGTATTCTTTGGAGATGACGACGGAGAATGGGGCGCCAACCATCTTGGAGCTCCCTACGAATTCTTCAACTGTTGATCATCTGACCAACGGTCAAAGCTATTCCTTCCGAGTATCATCTGTTGGTGTGGGTGGAATCGGTCAACCAACAGCTAACGTTCAAGCAACGCCTCAAGCCGAAACCGTTACATGGGAAGATGATTTCCAGAATTCCACTATGAATTCCTACAATCCGGACGTCAGTGTATGGAATATGGAAAATGGTTTGCTCAAGCATCAATCCGGAGGAGATAACCAAGGCGAGCTTTCCATCAAAAATGTCAAAATGATTGACGGTACCATCTCTGCTACGGCCAAACATTCGGAGTTAGGCGCCGATTGGGGAATTGTATTCCGCGGCACGGATTATAATCATGCTTATTCTTTCGTATTTGAGAACGATGCTCTGTTCTTGCGGAAGAATGGTACGAATTTGACCAAACCGAAGGCCTTCTCGGCTAAGCTGAACCAGCTGTACCAGTTAAAAATCGTTTTGGATGGTCCGCATATTCAGGCATATTTGGATGGCGAACTGATCTTCGATGTGCTGGATTCTACTTACAGCAGCGGTATGGTGGGTCTGCATAGTTGGAGTAATGCGCAGTTTAGCTATTTAAAGGTTACCCGGGCGGATGGCTTGATGAAAGCTCCGGAGATCTACACCGTTCATAACGGCAACCATCGGATTGATCTGAAGTACGCGGAAGTCGATGGGGCAACCGCCTATACGGTACAATACGGGACAACATCCGATAACTTGCAGAATACATTGGCCGTAAGTGGAGGAAATGCTGCAGTAACCGGACTTAGCAATAATCAAGTTTATTATTTTAAGGTTGTGGCCACGAATGGCAGCATACAGACCGAATCAAGTGTAAAATCGGGTGTACCCCGCGATATCCAGGAACCGCAGCTGCTCTATTATGTGGATGCTGGTGACGGAAGTCCGGGGACTTTAGAAGATGGAGAGTCATTTGGGGCCCTGAACGGAGTGGAGGATCAAGCCTACGGGGTGGATCCGGTTACTGGGAATATGTGGGGATATGCAGCTGATGGTGATGCCACTTGGGCCCGAACAGACGCGAGCGGCAATTTCGAGACCATTCGGCAATATGACGGGAACGACTTGAATAAAGGTCTTGCCTATAAATTCAATCTTCCTAATGGGACATATCGGGTTACGGTCGGATTCTTCGATCCTTGGCATGATAGTAACCGCAAGATGGATTTGACCATTAATGGGACAACGAAGTTAACGGATTATGTGATTGGCAATAGCCAGGAAGCAAAGCAGTTTGACTCCATCCCTGTGTCGAATGGTCAGCTTGAAGTGAAGGTTATCAAGAAGGCCGGCCCTAAGCCTATGCTAAGTTGGATCAAGGTAGAGAAGGATTTGCTTTATTATGTAGATGCCGGAGATTCGAGCCCTGTTAAATTGGAAGCAGGCGAGGAGTTTGGGGTCCGAAACGGCGTGGAAGATCAAGCCTATCAGGAAGATCCTGTGACAGGATACAAGTGGGGCTATGACGCCGATGATTCTCAAACTTGGGCAAATCAAAATGAAGATCGCTGGAATAGCATTCGCCAGTACGATGGCAGTACAAACGGCAAAGGCCTTAGCTATCGGTTTGAAGTGCCTAATGGTATGTATAATCTGGATCTGGGTTTCGATGATCCTTGGGATAGTTCCGACCGGGTGATGGATCTTGAACTAGAAGGACAAAAAGTTCTTACCAACTATTTGACCGGATCAGGTCAAGACGTGAAACGGGTAGTGGGTATTTCAGTTACAGATGGAGAGCTTGACGTAAAGATTACGAAGCAAGGCAACAGTAAGCCGCTTATCAGTTGGCTCACGGTTCAGCATGATAACGGCATTCCCGTTCAACCGGTTATCAAACGCGTAGTTGAAGGGGATTCCAAGGTTACCCTGTATTTTGACGAGACCCTTAATGCCACTTATGACCTTGCTTATGGCACAGATCAAGGAAGTCTTACGCATCATGTTTCTGTGTCGGGAAATGTCAATCATTATACCGCCCAGAACCTGACAAATGGCACACCGTATTATTTCGCGTTAGCTACGGTTAGAGGGGACTTGTCCAGCCCCCTATCCGATGTGAAAACATCGACTCCTGTGGGCCCTGCGGACCCTAATCTTTATTATTTTGTTGATGCGGGAGCGACGGCCGTTCAAAACGGGGTTACACTCGGCGTGAAACAATCGGTTCCCGATCAGATTTTTGGAGTTGACCCTATCTCCGGAAAAAGCTGGGGATATGTTGCGGATGACGGGAAAACGTGGGCCAAGAGCGATGAAACAGATCCGTATCTGTCGATTCGCCAATACGATGGAACTGATAACGGGAAGGGAATCGCTTATAAATTTGAAGTTCCCCACGGAACCTATACCGTACAAATGGGTTTTGACGACCCTTGGGACTCGGCATCGCGATTGATGGACATCTATATTCAAAACGACCGCAAGCTTCAAAATTATGTCGTTGGCGACAAGCGGGAGATCAAGGAATTCACTGTGGACGTGGACACGGACCAGCTTGAGGTAAAACTGGTTAAGGCAGGCTCCGACAAGCCTGCTGTAGGTTGGATTTCCGTACGTTACGTGAAGCCGCTCTCGGGCTCAGTACCTATAACCGGAGTGTCACTCAATAAAACGTCAGCTTCGCTGCAAGTCAGCGGAACGACGACTCTCGAGGCGGCCGTCACACCGGGCAACGCAACTGACAAGACGGTACACTTTACCTCTTCAGCACCTAGCGTGGCTACTGTGACGAATGAGGTCTATAACGCGGCAACTGGAATAACAAGAGTAAATGTGACCGGAATTTCGGGGGGGATTGCAACCATCACGGCCAAAACGACGGATGGCGAGTTTACGGCCACTAGCCTGATCACAGTGGAACAGCCAATTGTATCCGTGACCGGAGTAACACTTGATAAAACCGCAGCAACGCTGGAAGTCGGCGGGACAGTGCTTCTCAAGTCCAGCATTACGCCAAGCAACGCAACCAACAAGGCGGTACGCTTCACCTCTTCAGCGCCTAGTGTGGCAACTGTGACGAATGCGGTCTATAACACGGAAACCGGAACAACAAGTGTAACTGTCACCGGAGGCTCGAGCGGAATCGCAACCATCGCGGCAACAGCAGTTGACGGGGGTATAACTGCTACATTCACTGTAACGGTGACAAGCAGCGGAAACGGCAATACTCCTAACCCGACTGAATCTCCTGACACGCCGAAAGTACCGGAAGCACCTGTCAGCGACATTCCAGGCAAGGTGAAAATAGGAAACCCTGTTGTCGAGACAGGAACAGCCAAAGTCACAGTGGATGCCGCAGCCTTGAACAAGGCCTTCAAAGGGTCGGCGGTTGCCCTTATTGAAGTACCGAAAACTGCGGGAGTAAATGTCTATGAGGTCAATTTGCCAACCTCGGCTTTGACAGCAGGCGACGATAAAAAAGTCGTATTGGCAACAGAAATCGGCACCGTCGCAGTACCTTCCAACATGTTGGGGGCTTCTGCGGGAGTGAGCGTGGTAGACGTTGCCTTGTCGATCGGCAAGGCGGATACAAGCAGCTTGGATGCGGAAACCAAAGCAGCTATCGGCAGCAAGCCGGTCATTGAGCTTAACTTAAAGGTGAATGGGTCAACCGTTGCTTGGAGCAACCCGGAAGCGCCGGTACTCGTATCGATCCCTTATACGCCTTCAGCCGAAGAGCTTGCAAATCCGGAGCATATTACTGTCTGGTACGTGGACGGAAACGGTCGGATAACAGCAGTCCCTACAGGAAAATATGATTCCACTGCCGGAAAAGTAACTTTCATGACTACGCACTTCAGTAAATATGCGGTCGTTTACGTCCATAAGTCCTTCCGTGACCTAGCTGATTATAGCTGGGCAAAAAATGCAATCGAGGTCATGGCGTCTAAAGGGGTTATTCAGGGCACATCGAACGAAATCTTTAAACCTGGCGAAGAAATTACGAGAGCTGATTTCGTTCAGCTTTTGGTTCGTACCCTTGGATTGACTGCCAAAACAGATGACCAATTTGCAGACGTCAGCTCTGATGCCTACTACGCCGAAGCGATAGCCATTGCCCTTAAGCTGGGAATTGCCACGGGGGTTGGCGGGAACCAATTCAGTCCGGATTCCATGATCACCCGTCAAGACATAATGGTGCTGATTGAGCGCGCGTTGAAGGAAGCGAAAAAAGAGATTGCAGCAGGATCGGAGGACAATCTTTCAGGATTTGCGGACAGATCGGAAGTCGCATCCTATGCGAAGCAAAGCGTATCTACGCTAATCAGGAATGGAATTATCAACGGGGACGGCAGCGGAATCAATCCGCTTGGGAATGCAACGAGGGCAGAAACAGCAGTGCTTATGTATAGAATATACAACGAGTAGGCATATTGGGCCATTAGCATCATTTTATGCTAATGGTCTTTTTTTTGCGTATCATAAGTCCCCCAGTATGAAAAGAGATCAACCAGAATGATCTAGTTGATCTCATCATACGACGGAGTCAAGCTAATACGACGCTTTAATGCGTAGTAGGAAGACTTATCTCTATCGTTGTCCCTTTATTTTCTTCACTGAACACGGCGATTTCCCCATTGTGATTTTCTATAATCCTTTTACTGACCATGAAGCCTAGTCCGGTTCCCTTTTCTTTTGTTGTGTAGAAGGGCTCTCCTAACTTAGAAAGAATGTATGCAGGAATCCCACACCCTTGATCAATAAAGCGAAGCAAGATATGATTTGGATCTTCATTTTTACTTTTTAATTGAATAACGATAATTCCGCCTTTTGGCATAGCTTCGATAGCGTTCTTAATAAAGTTAATACACACTTGTTTCAGTTGATTTTCATCACACAGAATAAGGGGAATCTCCGGATCAAACTCCGTGATGATTTGAACATTGTTGATAATGGCTTGGGTATCTAATAGGGTGGTCACTTGTGCTAGGAGCTTCCGAATATCTTTACGTTCCGTTTGAAAGATTTGAGGCTTTGCCAGAATCAATAGTTCACTTAGAATCATTTCAATTCGTTCGATTTCGGAGACCATGATGTCCAGATACATTTTTTTCTCGACGATGCCAGATTTCATGAGTTGAACGAATCCTTTAATTGCAGTGATCGGATTGCGAATTTCATGAGCAATTCCTGCCGCTAATTGACCTGCAATGGATAATTTTTCTGACCTAATCAACAGCTCTTCCGCTTGCTTTTTGTCAGTGATATCCCTTAGGATCATAGCCCAACCAATAATATGTCCATTCTCACCCCGCATAGCGAAGCTCGAAATCATAACCGTAAGAATAACGCCATCTTTTCTTTTTCTAATGGTTTCATGTCCTTCGAAGGCTTCAATCGATTTAATTCTATTCAAATTTTGAATGGCCTCTGGTTTGAGTTCAATGGGTATGTTGGGTAAATCAAGTAGATGGAGTCCAACAATTTCTGACTCTGTCCATCCGTACGTTTTTTCAAAGGCATGATTGATTCTTGCTACTTTTTCTTCTAAATTAAGGATAAGAATTGGATCTACATTTCGATCAATAAAGGATTCAAGCTGGTCTTTCGCTGCATTCAGTTCTTGCTCCGCACGTTTTCTTTCACTAATATCTCTTCCCACAGCTAATACTTTAACAATTTCCCTGTCTTCATTACGTATGATTTTTGCCGTTGTTTCAAACCAGACATAGTGTCCTTGTTTATGACGAACTCGGCTAGTAAAAGTATCTACATCTGACTTTTGCAGAATATTTTCATCGATAAAGGAAGCAATATCATCCGGGTGCCAGAAGTCGATTGCGACTTTGCCCACATATTCATCAGGCTCATATCCAAGTAAAGTCTTAATGGCAGGGGAAGCATAACGAACTACGCCATCAGGCGTTGCAAACGTTATAATATCCTGCGCATTCTCTGAAATGAGTTGGTATAAATTCTGACTTTCTTCTAATCTTTTCCACAATTCTTTTCGGTATGTGATATCACTAGCAAGTCCGTAGACACCAATGACTTGCCGATTGACAAAGATCGGAACATTAGTCACATCGAAGGTCGTGTGTCTCCCTGTCTTATTTATACCTGATGCCTCGTATCGTTGCGCAAAACCTTTTGTCGCTTGAATGAAATGATGCTCTACCTGTTCATAATCTGTAGGATCTACGACCGAACGAAAGTTTATCGGATTCTCTATCATTTCCTGTTTCGTATAACCCATCAGCTCTTCAAAAGATTGATTAATAGACGTGTAGTTACCCTCCAAATCCATCGAATAAATTAAATCCGGATGATAATCGAAAAGGGATTTATAACGCTGTTCGTTGTCCTGTAAGTTGCGCTCTTTCTTGATTCGTTCGGTAATATCTCTGGAAACAACAATAATTTCTTTCGTCTCACCAGTTTCAGAATCGATAAGGGAGCTGCTGGTCGACTCGGTCCATATATAATTCCCATCCTTTTTTCGTATCCGAATGATCCTGTTGGATTTCTTGTCTGTTTGAAGGATAGCTATATGATCCTGAATGGCCACTTGGATATCTTCAGGATGAAGAAATTCATAACCTGCTTTCCCGATCATTTCTTCAGGCGTATACCCAAGAACTTCATAACAAGAAGGAGAGGCGTAGAGATAGGTTCCGTCAGGGTTGTGCATGGTAATGAAATCAAAAGCGTGTTCCACAACGGATCGATAGCGCTGCTCTCTTTCTATTAAAAGGCGCTTTTTCTCCTGTATTTCGTTATAAGTGATCTTTTGATCGGTGATATTGATAACCTGAGAAATGAAAAATAGGGGTTCTCCAGCTTTATTTTTTACTAAAGAGACCGTTATTTGAACCCATACAATCTCGCACTCATGCTTAATCAGACGTTTTTCCATTTGGTATGATTCTCTCATACCGGCTATTAATTGGTCCCTAAGCGCAAGATCAAGGTCTAAATCATGGGGATGTGTCATTTCTTGTACGGTCTTAAGGAGCAATTCTTCCTCAGACAAGCCTAAGATCGAGCAGACAGTTGAATTTGCTTTGAGTACGTTTCCATTAATCGCCACTAAAACCATACCAATCGGAGCATATTGAAAGGCTTGAAAAAACAAGGTTTGATTCTCTAGCTGGTGCTCAATTAGCATTTCGTAACCCTCCCGTGATAACTCGATGTAAGAATTGTTCTATGGAAGAGATCTTTTCTCCTTCTCGCATTTCAAAACAAATATCGAGTTGCTCTTTTTTTGGATTCGAAAATACATTTAGACGCGAAATCAGATTAAACGGGGGAGCGACTCATGCCCAGAATAGGAACCTTCTATCAGAACCATTTGAAGCGGAAAATGTTTAATAAAATATTGTTTCTCTATTCCATTGCGCTGATTATCCTGTTTGTCACCGTGGCCTTCTTAGCCTATCGGTACTATGAACAGCGCGTTATTTCGGAGAAAATGGATGAAAACTTGCAAATGATCGATATTGTCAGCGTTTACATGAATCAGCAGGTAGAGAGAATGCAGTCCAATATTCAAGAGCTGTACACAGATGCGGCCGTCAGCGAAGATTTGAATTATTTTCTGATGCTTGACTATTTGCCTACTTGGAACATCGATTAAATCGCTATTATATGAATGAAAATTACCAAGGCAAAGGGATAGACACATATCTCAAATCGATCGTAAATGAAGAGGCGGGAATCGAGTACCTCATTCTATATAGGCTCAGAAGCAGTATGATGAATGGAAGAAAACGAATAAATAAGGCTTGATAGAAGCAACAAAATGCAGAGGGAAACGGATGTACAGCATCATACCGTTTCCCTTATTTTTTACGCACGAAATCATATCGCCTAGAAGTGAGAATTTACATAGTCTTGATTAAATGAATGGGAGGTTATTTGATGAAAAAGCATGGCTAATGTTCTTATTTTTGATTTGTCTTGTCTTGCCTTTATCGATTTCGGCTAAACAACCCCAATCCTCGTATTGGTTTCCGGAACAATTGTTCCAGTGGAGTCCGGAAAGCGATTAGGATGCGGAGTTTAACCGGAGCATGTGAAGCTTATCATTGTGAAGGCGACGCAAGGCGGCGATACGGCGGTATTTACGAATTCGAGGTAAATGGGCTGGAATAGGCACGTAGGGACAGGTTCAAGTCCTTCACCGGGAACGGTGGAGGACCTGTTTTGTTTTTATGTCGGATCTATCATGATTACATTTTCCCGAGCTTCAAAGAGTGGGAAGGTGGATGCCCGACGACTTTCTTGTACATGTAGTTGAAATAGGTCTGGTCGCAGTAGCCGAGCGAATCCGATATTTCCCCGATCGTCATATTCGTCGTCAGAAGCAGCTCCCTTGCGGAGGTGACGCGTATCTCATGCATATATTCTACCGGCGTTCGTCCGGTTACTTCCTTGAACACATTCGAAACATAATTCGGACTTCGGTCGACATGCTGGGCGAGATCTTGTATCCGTAGAGGTTCCCGATAATGCTGAACGATATATTGCTGAATCCGCAGCGCGAGACTTCGACGCGAGGAGGAGAACGCCTCGTTCGTAAATTCACGCTGTACAAGTCCAAGTATCTCCGTCAATATGCCTTCGGAAATCATCTCATAAAAAGGCATCTTGCCGATCCACGATTCGTTGAGAACGGAGAAGCGCTGCTTGATGTAGTCAAAACCGATCGGACGGTATTGCAAGTAGGGCTCGCTGCTGAATCCAGTAAGCTTATCGAGAGGTAAATCACTAAAGTGAGCAGAGTACATATGGTGGGGCTCACTCTCATCGGCTTCTGCGGCCCGCCAAGTGCCTTGGGTTAGGAACAGTCCTTCCCCCTTCGAAATGAATAATGTCCGGTCACCAATTGCGTAGCGTACTTTTCCTTTTACGACGAGCAGTATAATATGATGCCGAGTCGGGCCAAGGTCCACATGCCAATTCGATCCGGCCGGTTGTTGGTCGAATATAATATGTTCGATCTTCATCAGAAACGTCTCCCCTCGGTCCTTCGAAAATCGTAGAATCCTTAAAAAAACTGTATGATTACCAATCGTAACCTCTATCAAAAAAAATTACAATAAGGACAGACGAAGGAAAGGGGTTTGATGTATGAACAAGGAAATGAAATGCATTGATGTCGATGTCCATAACGACCTGAAGAGTCCGCAAGAATTGCTGCTGTATTTGCCAGAGCCGTGGAGATCTAGAGTAGCGAGCTCGGGGCTTGGCTTTCCTGGGCACGGATATTGGTCTCCGGTCGGCGTCGTCCGCAAGGATTGCATTCCGCCTTCCGGAGGACCTTCTGCTTCCGATCCGGATTATCTCGTTAAGGATCTTGTCGAGCAGTTCAACATGGATAAAGTGATCCTAACGGGCAACTTGACGAACTCCTCGACGATCCATGATCCGGATTACGCAGCAGCGCTAGTCTCGGCCTACAACGATCATATTGTCGCCGACTGGCTGCCGAAGCACGAATCATTCCGGGGTTCGATCACTATCGCTCCGCAGGATCCGTCCCTCGCTGTGAGGGAGATCGAACGGCTGGCCGATCATCCGGCAATGGTACAAGTTCTCATGGGCAGCGCGCAGCGTGCAGGGCTCGGACAGCGCCAGTTCCATCCGATTTACGAAGCAGCCGAGCGGCATGGTCTGCCCATTGCCATTCATCCGGGGGGCGAAGGCGCAGCAGGGATGCCGGCCCCGACGCCAGCCGGTTATCCGACCCGTTATCTAGAGTGGCATACCTGCCTTTCGCAAAATTATATGGCACATCTTACCAGTCTCGTCTGCGAAGGCGTATTCGAGAAATTTCCGAAGCTGAAGTTCGTGATGCTGGAGGGCGGCATTGCTTGGCTTCCACATCTCATGTGGCGGTTGGATAAAAACTACAAGGCATTGCGTTCCTCGGTGCCATGGCTTAAGCGGCTGCCGAGCGAGTATATCCGGGAACACTGTATGTTCTCCACACAGCCGATCGAGGAACCAGATGACCCTAAGCAGCTGATCTCGATCTTCGATATGATCGATGCCGAGAATATATTGATGTTCTCCAGCGACTATCCACATTGGGACAACGATATGCCGACGGAGATTTTGAAGCGGCTTAGCTCCGAAGCGCGGCAAAAAATATTTTACGAGAATGCCAAAGCGTTGTATCGCATATAGGAGGGGGGATGAACAATGGCAATCCATTATGTAGCTGAAGCGGATGATATTCGGGAAGGCCAGAGCAAGATCGTGGATGTCGAGGGCCGGTCTATCGGAATCTACTGCGTAGGAGGCGAATATTACGCGCTGCATAACAGGTGTCCGCATGAAGGCGCTCCGTTGTGCAAAGGTCCGGTTTGCGGAACAACGCTGCCGTCCAAGGTATACGAATACGAATTCGGCCGCAATGGCGAGCTGGTGCGTTGTCCTTGGCATGGCTGGGAATTCGAGATCAAGACTGGGAAATCGATCTTTGACGAGAAAGTTCGAACGAGAAGCTATAAGGTTCAGGTCGATAACGGCAAGATCGGGATCGTCATTTAGAGGAATTCTTCCTGTCGTCCAAGAGGATTTTATCTCGCGAATATTGCTCGGGGAATATCGGGATGACTTGTCGATCGCGTATTATTCCAAAGTAGCTTCCGTATCAAAGTGTGACGTATTACGCCAATCCGAAATCGATACCTTTATTAGAATCTTGACAAAACAACCTCTCGCGGGCCGTCTAGCCTTTGGGAGGTTGTTTTTGTCGATATTGCGTCGGCGTGATGCCGACCGCTTTCTTGAGAGCATATAGAAATACCCGGCGCTCAGAAATTCACAGCAGTGATTTTGAGAGGAGAGGACTATATCAGTTAACCTAACCAATCACCAGGCAACCAAGACACTGCTGGTGATTTCTCTTACCCGCATTTCCACGCAAAGACTCCGCTTTGTGGGGTTATTTGGCAGGAGCATGAATCCGGGTCCAGAATTTCTCCAGTTATGTGCAATATATATAAAGTTTAAGGGGGGGATTGTCGAAAAGGGTGGTGCTATAATGGCGTTACCAATACAAAGAAGGGGGCAATACCCATGAATACTAGCGTGAAGCATTGGATTTCCTCGTTGGGGCTACGAGGCCTTCTGCCAGCAGATGGAATAAAGGAGGTCGGAAGGGATGACTGATTTATCCGTAAAGTCTGACATCACTCCGGCTGTAAGTGTGAGAGCCCTAAACCCCTTTCGACTCTTTTGGAGAAAGTATGGCGCCGCGTACCTCATGCTGCTGATTCCTGTTTGCTGCTTTGTTATTTTTTCCTTATACCCGATTGCTTGGGCGGTTAAATACGTTTTTTATTACTATGATGGAGTTAGGCCGGAGCGGTTTACGGGGCTGGCAAATTTCCGAGGACTGATGGATGATCAAATTTACTGGTCTAGCCTCTGGAAGCAGGCTCTTTTCTCCCTGAAAATCATCCTTGAGCTTCCTCTGGCCTTTATGCTGGCTCTGTTCCTCAGTTCGCAAATGAAAGGAAAAAATGTGTTTCGGGCCATGTTTGTTATGCCTTACATTCTGCCGGCCTCAACGATGGCCTTGGTGGTTTATATCCTGCTGAACCCTTACAACGGGGGGCTTAATCAGCTGCTGCTCGCCTTAAACCTGATCGATCAACCCATTGCCTTCCTGTCAGGCGGGTGGACAGCTTTTGTTAGCGGGATGCTTTTAGACGCCTGGCAGAATTTCGGGATCAATATGCTGCTTTTACTTGTAGGTCTGACCAGCATTCCGAAGGATGTCTATGAAAGCGCTGATATCGACGGAGCTACGGGGTGGACCAGGGTGCGTTATATCTCCCTTCCAATGATGGGGCGGATTCTGCAGATGATTTTGTTCCTGTCTATTCTAGGGACACTCAAGTCGATGGGCCCCTTTCTCGTCCTTACTGATGGTGGACCGAACTATGCTACCGAGCTGACCTTCTTGTATATTTTTCATCAGTTTTTCGGAGGAGATGCAGGCACCAATTATGGCTACGGAGCAACGGTGGCGGTGTTTACCGCACTTATCCTGGTCGTGATATCGATAGGCTACTTCAAGTTGACTAAGAAAATGGATTATCATAATTAAGGAGGACAGCAAAGTGAAACATCTGTTAAAGTGGTTAAAGTATGTAATTTTGTCTGTCGTCGCCATCCTAACATTGATTCCGGTGCTTTACGTCTTGTTTTATTCCTTCAAATCCAATCAGGAACTGATTACAGGTGGCGGCTTGCTACCTCGGAAGTGGATATTCTCCAACTATTCGGAGGTATGGGAAGAGCTGAATTTCTCCCTGTATTTCTATAACTCGGTGGTTTTTGCTACGGTTAGCTCTGGGCTGAGTGTGTTTATGGGGGCGATGTCTGGGTATGTTTTTGCCAGAACCCAATTCCCTGGAAAACGACTACTCTCTCTGTTGGTTATCGGGGTGATGTTCGTCAGCCTAGGTCCAATGACTTTGTTTCCAAAGTTCAAGCTCGCCGTGGATTGGGGATTGACGAACAGTATTTTTACGATCCCACTTGCTGCCTTGTATGGTTTGGGGGCTAGTGTTTTCCTGTACGAAGGCTTCGTTAAATCGCTCGGCAAGGAGATGGATGAGGCGGCAATTGTTGATGGGGCATCCTATTTCAAGCGTTTTTATCGACTGACACTGCCGTTGATGGCTCCGATTACCGCTACTTTTTTCCTGTTGGAATTTATTGCGGAATGGAACACTTATATTTTCCCATTAGTCATGAGTATCGGTAATCCGGATACCAAAACACTGACTGTAGGTGTGGTTGAACTGCGGAATATGGGTTCTGGAGCAGCAGCCTGGAACTTGTTGCTGGCGGGCTCGATGATTTCGGTTATTCCCGTACTTGTCGTATTTATTGTTTTAAACCGGCAAATTGTAGGTGGACTTGCGCAAGGTGCTGTGAAAGGTTGACAGATCGGAGGATGCAGCATGTATAAAGTGTTGATTGTGGATGATGAGCATTTTATTCGGGAAAGACTAGTCACAATTATTCCTTGGGAAGAATACGATCTCGTGGTTGCCAGTGTAGCAGAGGATGGAGAGAGTGCCCTGGAGAAAATCCGGGCCGTTTCTCCGGATATTGTCATTACGGACATCAGAATGCCGGACATGACAGGACTAGAGATGATAGCCCGGGCTGAGGCCTATCGGCCGAATACCCAGTTTATCATTCTCAGTGCTTACAGTGAATTCGATTATGCCCGCAGAGCACTCCAGTTGGGTGTAACGGATTATCTTCTCAAGCCGACGAAGCCTGAAGAATTACTGCAGGTTCTTCTTAAGCAGGTGGATAGGCTGGAGCAACTGAAGGTGCTAAGAGAACGTGACCGCCGCAATCGCTATTACGAGGAATCCATCCGCTCCCAGTATATTCAAGAGCTCATATTAGGAGATCAGCCTGGCTATGAGTGGAAAGAGGAGTGTGTTCAGGTAGGGCTGAAATGGCTGCTAGATGGCGAGTTGAGACTGCACCTGATTACGTTGGATGGGGCTGACCAACACGGTCATATAGAGACTGCTAAGATTGACCAGTTTGCCGTGCAGAATGTCATGTTCGAGCTTATAGCCGAATACGAGGCTATTTGCCCGATTCGCCTTTCCTTCGGTAAATGGCTGCTGGTTACGGGAGGCATCAGCTCCCAAGAGGAGCTCCTTGTCTTTGCCTGGCGATTATACGATTGTATAGACCGATTCACCAAAAAGAAAGTACACATTATGATTTCAGAGCCTGGACAAAGTCCGCTCCAACTGTCGAGATTATTTTGGGAAACAGAGAAAATGATGGAATATATGGGAGCGAATCCGGAGGAGCCGGTTCGCTTTCTTTTGCCGTCTCGAGACGAAATGGCCTATGTGCAATGGACGAAGCCTATGGCGGAGCTCATCGGGTGGATGCTGCAGGGGGATACAGACCGAGTGATAGAGTGGCTCAACCAACTGGCTCCTGCCTTTGTGGAATGGGATCTGAATGCGGCTCAGCGTTGGTGCTTTGAATGGCTGTCCACGATCCGGGAGCATGCTGGGGCCCAGGGTGAAGGACTTTTGCCGAGTACAGATGACTTAAGGATGCGCATCTCCGGTCATTCGAAAATCAAGGAACTTCTGTATTTCTTTACCCATGAGATCCATCATTTGCTCCGTCAGCGGCATGGCAAAGGCCTTCATCGGTTGATTCGTCTTGCCCTGGAGCGGATTGGCAGGGAATACGAACAGGATCTCCAATTGACCACCATTGCCGAGGATTTAGGCCTTTCCCCGGTTTACTTAAGTGAGCTGTTCAAGCAGCAAACGGGAGTCACTTTCCGTGTACACCTGCTTCGGGCCCGCATGGGCGCAGCCATTAGGCTGCTGAAAGATCCCACGCTTAAGGTTTATGAGGTGTCCTATAAAGTCGGGTACAACAAGGTAGAGCATTTTGTGAAGTTGTTCAAAAGGGAATATGGCATGACACCCTCGGAGTATCGGGGGGCTCTAGTATGAAGAAACGCCGCCCGCCTTTCCGTCGGTTTCACCAAAAGCTGTTCTTGCTTATGATCGCATTGGCGCTCCTCCCACTTCTGGTTGTCGGCCTTGTTAATATCCTTGTGACCTCCAATTTATTTACCCGGCAATTGGAAGAAAGCGCGGACTTGATCCTGTCCCGCACAGCTGCCCCTCTAGGGCAGCTATATCAGGAATTCCAAACAGCAGAGGGGCTGTTTCTTCAGGATGAAGAGCTGATGCAAGCTTTTGCAAATCCGCAAGCTCCTATTCTCAGGCAGGTAGAGGTGGCCAACCGGCTATCACAGTACCTGACCAATATCAAGTATATTAACGCGGACTTTCGCGTTTCCTTTCTCTTGCCTCGAAATCACTATCTTTCCAGCTACGGCCTTCCTGTAAAAAATGATCCCGCACGTATTGAGAGTTTTTCCCTGGATAAACGAACACTTGAACACGTTTACTGGCTGTCTGACGATAAAACAGCGGGGGAATTCACCTGGGTCGTTCCTTTAGGAAGTGTTGCCGCTCAGCAATTGCACGGTTGTCTGCTGATTACCATCCCGTACAGCTCCATGAGTGCAATGCTGGAAGGGCCGCAGCATCTTGGCCAAAGCCAATATCTTATTGTTGATGCCGGGAGTGGAAGATTAATCCGTTCTCCGGGAACGGTGGAGAATGCGGATCTCCAGTCGAGAATCCTTCATCTTCCTGAAGAGAAGAGTATGGACAAGTCGGAATACAGCTTTACAGAAGGGGATAACTATTTTTCCATACGAACGATTGGGGCGGAATGGATGCTGCTCGGCATTGTACCACGGCATCAAGTGCTGCTGCCGCTCTATAAGGTATATCAATGGACCATCGGCCTGGTGGGGCTATTGCTGTTGGGTATGACGCTGCTCTCCATCAGGCTGGCACGGAATTTCTCCCGGCCGATTGAACGGTTGGCCTCGCTGGTTGTCCGAAAGAAAAGCGAGGGGGCCAACATGCACATCCCGCCTTTGGTGCGGGCGGATGAAATCGGCGTCCTCTATGACGGGATTCGTGAACTGTTAATGGAAATCCGTCAGGAGCAGGTACTGAAGAAGGAGTACCGACTGAGGCTGTTGCAGTATCAGATTAACCCGCATTTTCTCTACAACAGCCTGGATACTATCCAGTGGAAAGCGCTGGAGCACAAGGATCGGGAGCTTACTAATATGATTGAATATCTAAGCGGCTTTCTTCGAGGAGGCCTGGATCAGATCGATGTCGTGACCGTTGAGCAGGAGCTAAGGCACCTGAATAACTATATTGGCATGCAGCAAATCCGCTACAAGGGGCAGTTTACGATTACCATCCAGATCCCTGAGGAATTCATGCAGCAGGAGATTGTGAAAATCTCGCTTCAGCCGCTGGTGGAGAACGCCATCATGTACGGAATGAGCCGCCAGGCGGGTGGAAGTCTTATCAAGGTTGAAGGCTGGCGCGTAGCAGAGGGTGCTTTTTGTATTAGTGTCTTTGATGATGGACAAGTTCTGGACGAGGAGCGGGTACAGCGGCTCCTCAGCGAGCAGGTTCCCGATCCGGACTCCTTTGGCATCCGTAATGTTCATGAGCGGATCCGACTCTATTTTGGTGAAGATAGTGGCCTGCGGATGAAGAAGTTGGAGCAGGGAAAATGCTTTGAGCTGCTGCTTCCCTTTGTGGAAAGGCTTCCATAATCGTGGCTGGTTTGTCAGTAAATACGAGTTTTGAGGGGTTAACTGCGGGTGGATTCCTTTCTATAATGAGGGTGTAATTCAAATCAAGATGAGGGGTTGAAGCAATTGAGTAGAAGTAAATGGGGAAGCCGCAGTTTGATTACGATAGCTGCCGTAGCGCTGGCTTTGTCTGCCGGGTGCTCGTCAGGTACAAACAATGGCAAGGTTGCCAGCAGCACCGCGGGGGTAGAGAAAGAAAAGCCTAAGGAAAAAGTGACGATCAAGGTTTGGACCAACACGCGGCATGATCTTGAGGTTCGTGAGGGCTTAATCAAAAAGTTCAATGAAACGAATCCTGACAATATCCAGATTGACTATAAGGTTTACTCGGACAACTATAACGAGCAGTTGAAGCTTGCGCTGAATGCGGGTAAACTTCCGGATATTGCTTATTATACGCCCGATCTGTCCACTGCGGATTATCCACTGGATTTGAATCCCTTGATCACACCGGAAATTCGCAAACGCTTTGATAAATCCGCTCTTACAGCTCCACCAACCTCCAAGAATGGTGAACTGGACCGTGTCTTTGAAAACGTCACCACTTTTAAATTAGTTTACAATAAGGATTTGTTCAAAGCATCCGGACTTGATCCAGAGAAACCTCCAACGACCTGGCAGGAAATGCAGCAATATGCGAAACAGATAACAGCCAGTGGAGGCGGCAAGAAGTTCGGTCTCGGTCTGCCGATCAAGCAGTCGGCATTCTGGCGGTATTATGTGACTTATCCGGCAGTTGTTTCGGGAGACATTTATGGCAGGGATGGCTGGAATGCCGTAACTGGAAAATATGACTTTTCGCCTTTTGCTAAATATGTGAAGTGGTGGATTGATGTGAATAAGGAAGGCAGCGTCTTTCCTGGCGTAGGCAATTATGACAACGATATGATCCGCGCCCAGTTTTCCGAGGGCAATATCGGCATGCTGTCCGCCGCAACCTGGGATATCGGGGTATTCAACGATCAGTTTCCAGCAAAAATCGACTGGGCCGTGGCAGACTTCCCTACTTGGGCAGGGAAAGTTCTGGGGGGGCCTGGCTACGAGACAGCGGGCGGATTCAGCATCAACAAAAAAACGGAGCATCTTAAAGAAGCAAAGAAGGTATGGGAATTCATGATCTCCGATGAAATGTTTGTGACGCTGGCCAAAAAGGGTCTCGGTTCCTTTACAAACCTTGCCGCTCAGGAAAAATCGATTCAACCAGTGGATCGCAAGGGATCAGCAGGTTTTGTCATCAACGGGAAGTCAACGAATTATCCGGTGGCGCCACTGCTGGATTATTCCGTTTTAAACCCTCCGCTTAAAGTGGGCTCAATCGATGTCAAAAAAGCGGCCGTTGTAAATGACGTCATGTCGGAGCTGTTTATCAGGGGCAAGGAGCTTCCGGAAATTGAGAAGGGACTGCAAGAGCTGGGAGATGCGTTCAACAAACTGACGGCTGCCAATGTGGAAGCGAAAACGGTGGATTTAAACAAGTATCTGCAGCCGGACTTCAAGCCGCTGAAGTAACGGCTGATAGCAGCGATTAACGTACCGGAACTATACTTCGGTGAAAAGCTTATCTTTCGCACCCCCCAGATCACTTTGCATAGCAAACAGCTCTGGGGGGTGTTATCTATCGAGTGCAAGGGGCGGCGATTCAATCCGTGAGCGGTCAAAAGTGGATAGAGCAAGCTACAGAAATTTATAAAAAGGACCATCCAAACAAGAAATAGAGTGAATGCAAATCATTACGAGATCCAAAGAATCTCGTGATGATTTTAAACTAAAAATAAATATGACATGTTTCTTAGGGGTGTGGAGATGAAAATTACTGGCGTGAATACGTTTGTCGTCGATTGTTACCGGACAAACTTCGTATTCGTCAAAATTTACACAGATGAAGGTATTTCAGGGGTTGGCGAAGCAACGCTGGAGTATAAAGAGAATGCTGTAACTGGGGCAATAGAAGATATAAAACGTTACCTAATCGGTAAAAGCCCGCTTGATATCGAAGCGCACTATCACAATATATATCGTGATGCCTACTGGCGGGGCGGAGCCGTTCTGATGTCTGCGCTTAGTGCAGTGGAAATGGCATTGTGGGACATTAACGGTAAATCACTGGGCGTTCCGGTTCACAGGCTGCTTGGGGGCAAGGTTCACGATAAGGTGAAGGTGTATGCCAATGGATGGTTTGCCGGCGCCACTTGCGTAGAGGATTTTGGTGTAAAAGCCAAGGAAGCGATGGAGCGAGGATTCAAAGGGCTCAAGTGGGATCCGTTCGGCAAAGCGTACATGACCCTCTCGAATGAGGAAATGGATAAGGCTCTCGCATGCATTGGCGTTGTGAGAGATGCTGTCGGTTATGATATGGATCTGTTCATTGAAGGGCATGGCCGTTTTAATGTACCTACAGCGATCAAGATTGCTAAGGAGATTGAAGCTTTCAGGCCAGTGTGGTTTGAAGAACCAGTTCCACCAGATAACTTGGATGCCATGGTAGATGTAAGACGGAAATCTCCGGTGGCTATCGCAGGCGGAGAACGATTGTTTACGCGACAAGGATTCAGCGAGGTGTTCAAAAGAAGAGCGCTGGACTATGTGCAACCGGATATCAGCCATGCTGGCGGCATTATGGAATGCCGCAAAATTGCAGCAATGGCGGAAGCGAACTATATTCCATTCGCCCCGCACAATCCAAGCGGCCCCGTAGCTAACGCAGCTACACTTCAATTGGCTGCCTGCACGCCTAACTTTTTCTATCTGGAAATTATGGCAAGTGATGTGCCTTGGCGCAAAGAGATAACGGACGAACAGCTGCATTTCGAGGATGGCTACATGACAATCCCGGATAAACCGGGGTTAGGCATTGAACTGTATGAAGACTCAGCCATTAAATATCCTTTTGTCCCGCGCGATTTAAGGCATTATAACGGGCAACTTATTCAAATTCGACCACCGGCTGCCGAGCATTACTTTTAAATCATTTTAGAAACCGAGGTGAAGCATCGTTATGTTTGATTTATCTGGCAAAGTGGTCATGGTAACGGGGTCATCGCAAGGTCTCGGACGCGGGATGATCTTAGGAATGGCTGAAGCGGGAGCTAATGTGATTATTAACGCTCTGGAGATCACGGAAAGCGCACTTCAACTTGTTGAGCAGGTCAAGGCGATGGGGCGGGATGCCATTGCGATTCAAGCTAATGTCAGCCAAGAAGAGGATGTCCAGAGATTGTTTCATGTGGCGGTAGAGAAGTATGGACGCCTCGATATATTGGTCAACAATGCCGGCACTTCCAGGGCGGAAACGATAGGCGAAACGTCGCTGCAAAGTTGGAATGAAATCATCAACAACAACTTGACGAGCACCTTTTTATGCTCGAAGTATGCAATGGACATCATGATGCCGCAAAAAAGCGGAAGGATTATTTCCATCAGTTCGGTCGTTGGACATCAGGGTGCCTTGTATGGCCATGTTCACTACGCTGCTAGTAAAAGTGGACAGATCGGCTTCACAAAAACGCTCGCTCGCACGGCCGCTCCTTATGGCATTACCGTTAACGCGATCGCTCCGGGCATCATCGAAACCGAATTATTGCTTCAAACGCATGGGGATGAGAAGGTAAAGAGTTTAACGGAATCCGTCCCCTTAGGCTTAGGGAAGCTTGAAGACGTTGCGGCTGCGGCGGTATTCCTAGCCAGCGATGAGGCTAGGTACATTACCGGAATTATTCTGGATGTGAACGGCGGTCTTTATTTACGATAAGGAAAGGACAGATTGGGAAAATGACTTTTTCACTTAAGGCAGGACAATTACAGTTTGCTGTAGATCCGCAGGGACGATCCGTACGATGGTCGGCGGAGGGACTTCTATTACAAGAGAGTGCAGGAGCGGATTTCTGGAGAATTCAACTGGATGACGGCGAGTTTCGCGACATGTCCGTTCGTTCAAGTCTTCAGAGCGGGACGGTAACCGAAATTGAGGGTGGATTGGCTGTCCAATACAATCAGCTCGAAGCAGAGGACGGGAATACCTATCCCGTATTGTTTCGGGTGCAGGTCCTCGTAGAAGGAGAGCAATTTCACTTCTCATACAAGGTAACCAATCAGAGCGAAGTAAGGGTTAATGAGGTCAAACTTCCGTTCGTAGATGTATCAGTCGTTGCAGATGAACAGCGTTCTCGCGATGTCCTGTACCGCAGTCAGGGGCATGGACACCGACTTGCAGATCCTTGGACGGCAATTGACAAGGCTCATACTGAATACATGTCCAGTGATGACCATGAGATTTGGCTCGACATGACCTATCCGAGTTTCGGCAGTATGGCTTGGTTCGGTGTGCAGAGCGGTTCGCATTTCCTTTATGTAGGAAGGCATGATGACAACTTCACTACGTGTGTGTTGGCCGCAGGAATAGGCCCGCGCAACAGCGATCCGCGACTCGTTCTAGCCGTTTCTCAGTTTCCTTTGGTGCAAGGAGGAGAAGAAGTTTCCTCCCCGACCTCTGTAGTCGCCTTCGTTCCCGGGGATTGGCGGCAAGGCTCGGCCATTTACCGGCAATGGGCGGACGGTTGGTTTAGTGAACCGCAGAAACCCGATTGGGTACAGAAGCTCCCGGGTTGGCAGCGAATCATTATGAAGCATCAGTTCGGCAAAATTTACTTCCGTTATGAAGATTTACCCCGAGTCTACGAGGAAGGTAAGGCAGTCGGGGTGGAAATGATTCTGCTCTTCGGTTGGTGGAAAGGCGGCTTCGATAACGGTTATCCGGTTTATGAACCTGATCCTGCTCTTGGCGGAGAAGAAGGGTTTAAAGCAGCGATTGCGGAAGTGCAGCGTCGGGGGGGACGTGTTGCGCTTTACACAAATGGCGTATTGATCGATGTAAAATCAGACTATTACAAGGAAACCGGACATCGGATTTGCCGCAAAAATATTGATGGCATGGAGTACAGGGAGCATTATAAATTCAACAATGACGGCATGCTGCTGCGCAATTTTGGCTACAAAAGCTTTGTGTCTGCCTGTCAGGCGACCGATGAATGGAATAAGCATCTTACCCAGATCGGTCAACAAAAACTAAGCTACAACCCGGACTCCATTTTCTACGATCAGATCGCTGGACATTTTCCACATCTCTGTTTCGATGCTTCGCATGATCATGGAAACCGGGGGGATAACGAGACGGTTTATCGGCGGCGCAATTTGCAGCAAATGCGTGAATTATGCACAGGGGATAAAGCTTTCGGCTCTGAATTCGTTGTCGACTGCTATGCGCCTCTCCTAGATTTCCATCATAGTTGCCAATACGCGAGTTTTAAAGACGAAGAGTCGTTCCCTGAGCTTTATCGGCAAACGTTCCCCGAGACGATTATGTCCAATCGCTACATGCATGATGAGAGAAGCGATTTTAAACAGCAGCTTCACTTCGCTTTTGTGTATGGATACCGCTTTGACATTGCTATTTACCGCTCTCGGGCAACAGTGACTGCGGCTCCGGCCTATGCGAGCCACGTTAAGGAACTGATCGCCTTACGCGATCGCTACTCTGAATTTTTCTATCACGGCACCTTTTCATTGGATACCGACATGGAGCTGCCTGAAGGAATCATCAAAACGGAATACGTTCATCATGCGAGAAGACTCTTCGTATTCTGGAATGATTCCGCTGAGGAGAAGCTTATTTCTTTCCAAAACCAAACGATTCGTTTGGGGGGCAATGAATTACGATGTGAGATTGTGGAATAAGCAGTTGGTAGGAGGGGGCAGCAAGGCTGCTCTGTGTTCAAGTCGGCACGGAACAACCTTGTTGTTTTCTTTTTAGATTGAAAGTGAAACGCTTACATTATTGAATTATATAATGAAGAAAGGGTGGATGCATGATGTATAAAAAGATAATGTCGGGGCTCATTTTATGTACTCTTCTAATTTCGTTGTTACTCCCGCTACCTAAAGGATTTGCCGCCGGAAGTACAGGCGTCCTTCAATTCCAGGATGATTTCAGTGCAGGGATGTCACTGTGGAATGGAATTAACGGGTCATGGGTCGTCGATAACGGCGCACTTCGCGTTACATCATCCAGCTCGAACAATATTGAGATGAAAGGGACGAATTCGGTTTGGCAGGATCAAATCGTTGATTTTAGGCTGAAAATCTTGGAAACGCCAGGAGGTGGATTTACAAGAGTATATACGAGGTACAGTAGCAATACCAGCAATTTGAGCTTGATGATCCGGCCTAATGGGTTAAGTTATACCATTAATGGGTCTAGCGAGGTGTCCCTTTCCGGCTATAAATTTACCGTTGGCAGTAACTACGACATCAAGATGAATATATCGGGAAGCACGGTAACCGTATATGCAAAAACTGAATCGGAAACCAATTATACGAGTGTAGGAACGATTACGGGTATACCCGTTCAAAGCGGAAAGGTCAGATTTTCAACCTTCAACGATAAAGTGCAGCTCGATAATGTAAGCGTTGTTAATTTGCGCGATTTGGCTTTTATGGCTAACGGAAACATATTGTCTTCTTTGAACGTGGGAAGTCAATCCAATTTGCAATTAATAAATGCGACTGGAAATTCGGTTATATGGACTTCTGGCGATGCGGCGAAGGCAACTGTTGATGGAAACGGTGTGGTTACCGGATTAAGCAGAGGACTAGTTACTATTACTGCCGCTACGGCAGACAATTTGTCGCAAGTGAAATTCGATATCTATGTGAAAGATCCGGTGGATTCCATAGGGGTATTGCAGTTCCAGGACGATTTCAGCAATGGCATGAATCTATGGAATCCTGTACAGGGGACTTGGATGGTTGATAATTCCCGCTTATCTTCGACAACAACCGCTTCCTCTCTGATTGAACTCAAAGGGGCGAATGCACTATGGAGAAATCAGACGATTTCGATGCGGTTTAATCGTGGAGACAATTTGGCCGGAAACTTCATTTCCATTAAGCTTAGATATGTGAGCGAATCCGATTACACACGGCTGCTGATCAGGGGGACCGGGTTAAGCTATATTAAAGCAGGCGGTACGGAGCAGTCTTTTTATTCCGCAGCATTTAATCAAGGGATAGATTACGATATCAAACTGGCTGCTTTGGACGATTCGGTTCAAGTATATGTAAAAAGCGCAGCGGATGCTGATTATACGTTTGCGGGAGCCATTTCCAACGTTGCGTATTCATTTGGCAAGGTGCAGTTGACTACTTACAATCTAAAGGCGACTATTGATGATATTAAAATTTGGAACCATGAAAGCTCGAAGTTAGTCATGGGCACCAAGCTGGCCGCTTACGCCAGAGGAAATAGCGCGCCTATTCCGATCACCAATAAAACTGGCAAAAGTGTCGTATTGAGCTCAAGCAACCATGCTGTAGCAACAGTCGATCAAACTGGTGTTGTCACAGCCGTCGCAAAGGGGCAGGCTACTATTACCGCTGCAACGTATGATGGTTCCTATCAAGATAAGAGTGACGTTATCGTCTATGTACGGCCAACAGGCGTTTCCCTAAATAAGGCCAGTACTTCGCTATATGTTGGGGAATCCGAGGAGCTTACGGCGACGATCGTTCCAACTGATGCCGATAACCCGTTTGCCGTATGGTCAATCAGCGACCCATCCGTGGCAAGCTTGATCGGCGGAGCAAGCAAGTCCAGAGCCATCAAAGCGTTGTCCGCTGGGACGACGACGGTTACTGTTACTACCGTAGACGGCGGATTTTCGGCCACAACCCAGGTTACGGTGAATCCTATACCGGGTCAAACCGTTTCATCGGCGGAATTCCAGATCGATACGACTCAGCATGCCTTGCCGCCCTATCTATTAGGGGGGCATAACGAACAAGTTTTAAAAATCGGCAGGGTGACCGACTTTCAACCTGCAAGCCATGATAATCTCGGCATGGAGCTCAAGCTGCAAAACGTGCGTGGTCCGGATGGAACAGGCGCCGATTTCTACATGTACAACGAAGGTACCCTTATTAATTCGAAGGATCCGCGTTATCAGCAATTTTACGGAAATAAAACGATCGGGGCTATTGAAAATGTAAGCTTAAAGCCGGGCTTTCCTGGGCTATCCCTTGCGAATTCGTACCATCTGGCTAATACTTTGGGTGTGCCGTACGTATATGACTTGAATGTCATCTCACAGTCGGTTGATGAAATTTTGACTCAAATTCGGGAGATGAAGCAGCTGACAACCCAGCCTATTTATGTGGAAATGGGCAATGAGCTATATTCAATTTTCTTTGATAAAGCGTTTCTATCGGTAAACGAGTACATTGCAAAATGCAAATTGATTTATCAGGGCATCAAAAACATCGACCCAACCATAAAAGTTGGTATTGTCGCGGTCGCGAAAGACCTTGAAGACAGGATCGCGGCTGACCCCAATAATCAGCCAGATCCTAATGTCGACTGGGGAGCAACGCAGGGGGGACGGGTTGCTGCTTGGAACCAGAGCCTGGCGCAAGACGCCAGTTTCTACGATGCGATCATCGTCCATGTGTATTCCCCTATTCCGTATCTGAATGATTTGACGAACAGCAAGATGATGGATTATTTGTATACGTATAACCAAAGCGCATTGGAAGGGCTCATCATTCAAAAAAATCAATTCCCGGGCAAGGAAATGTGGGTAACGGAATGGTCCTCGCTTCCGACGGTCATTTTCGGAGAGACGGACTTGAACGAGAAGGCACGCAAACAGTTCATGAAGACACCAGGATTTGCGATCCACAGTATGGAACGGGTACTACAAATGATCGAGTCAGGCGCAGTGACGATTACCGACGTTCACGCGATGGTGGATACTCAGGGGTTTGGAATCGTGCAGCAGGCATCGAATGGCGATCTCGTCAAATTACCGAATTTTCATGTATTTAAAGCATTAGGCGATTTGCTTGACGCAAACAGCAGTTACTACAAGATCAATCTAGCACAGGGCAACGTTCAAAATGAAAAACTTCGCTTTATAGCAACGAATGTATATTATAATGTCGCGGATGTTGGCGCATGGGGATTCGGCGATGCAAGCGGCATTAAGAAGGTCGTATTTGCCAACCGCACGATGAACCCGGTTAACGTATCCGTACCAGGAGCGGCGCTCAAGACGAATTGGATATACGGGGGAGAAAATCCTTTGCCGGATTACCTGACCAATCCGAATGCGAGCTGGCTGGACGCACCTCAGGTCAATCCTTTGCCAGAGGCACCTGTCTCAAGTTTTGCCGGACAGATCCAATTGCAGCCTTATTCGATGACGATCGTGGACATTACAGATGTTGCTGCGCCAGTTACGACAGCCTCAATGTCTCCGGCGCAACCGGATGGACAAAATGGTTGGTACGTAAGTCCGGTAATGGTAACATTGACCGCCACCGATCATGGATCGGGTGTGGAGAAAACAGAGTACAGTCTGGACGGAGGAATCACATGGAAGATTTATACAAACCACTTATCAGTGAATGCGGATGGACAACATGTGTTGAGCTACCGTTCGACAGACATCGCCGGCAATGTGGAGATGCAGCGTACAAGTGTAATTAATATTGACATGACAGTGCCGGCTGCATCGGTCGCATATAGCAGCACAATACCGACCAATGATATTGTAGTAGCATCCATTACGCCAAGCGAGCATATAACGATCACGAACAACGGAGGGTCAAATAGCTACTCGTTCATCATGAACGGCAGTTTTACTTTTGAATTTGTTGATGATGCAGGCAATCAAGGCACTGCGACCGCAACCGTAAACAACATGATTACGAAAAGCAAAGGAGTGCCGGGAAAACCTGATCTGTCTAATGACAATGGGTATGATACCGGCATTCAGGACGGCAATTACAGGGTGAAAATGGATATGTGGTGGGGAGATAACGGTAGAATCTATAAGCTGTATGAAAATGATGTGCTCATCGAGACCCAAATTCTTACGGATAATTCACCGAGTGCCCAATCTACCGTAACGTCAGTTACCTACAAGATGAATGGGACCTACCGCTACTACGCTGAACTCACCAATACTTTTGGCACAACGAGAAGTGACATTATGACCGTTATCGTTACTCAGGCAACACCAGCTAAACCGGTTCTTTCCAATGACAACTGGGATGGCGACGGGAATTTCAAAGTTGACATGAATATGTGGTGGGGAACGAATGGAACGACCTATCATTTATACGAAAACGGTATTCTCATCTATACACAAGCAATGACAAGCAATACACCGACTGCTCAATCTGCAATGGGTACCGTAACAAATAGACCAATAGGCACCTATGAGTATCGCGCTGAGCTCGTCAATCATGCAGGAGCCGTATCCAGCGATAAGATGATTGTAAAAGTAACTAAGTAATACTCATCTTCGAATGACCTCAGACCCCAACAGTAAGTGAATGTTAGCAGAGTCAGTTCTCTGTCTCCGACAGCCCTTGGCTAAACGAAATAAACTCACGCATAGCGTAAGAGACGTAATGATCCTTAGGCCAAATAATGACTAAATTCCAGGGAATAGATGGCTCTGTTAAAGGCAGCGTAAGTACTTCGGGAGAAGTGATTTTACTGCAAATCGTCTCGGGTATGATAGAAATGCCTGCATTCGAAGCCACCATTTCAGCCAATAGGTCCCATTGTGAGCTTTCGTAGACAACGGAAGGATCAAATCCAATGGATCGACAGGCATGAATGACATGGTTTCGAACGGCATAGCCGCTAGGAAATAGGATAAAGGGTTCATTTCTAAGCTGCAAAAGAGATACGCTGGATTGCTCAGCTAGCGGATGGGAACGATGGATGATGAGCGCTAATTTTTGAAAGAGAAAAGGCAAGGTTTCAAAGTTAGACGTGTCTACAGGCCCAACCACCACACCGAGATCAAGCTTGCGGTTTTGCACAAGGCTTTCTACATTCTTAGCGCCTTCTTCGACAAGTTGGAAATGGATATTTGGATGTTTAATTTGGAACTTTGCGATTACTCTTGTAAAGAAAACGGAACCAACTACCGGGGGCAACCCTATGGTGATGGTTCCTTTTTTTAGGTTGGAGACATCATCTAATAGGTGTTGAAGATCTTCGACAGCCTGAACGATGACTTGAATCTGTTGAATGGCGATATCTCCAGAGTCCGTCAATTGAACATATTTACCTGAACGATCAAATAAAGTAACGCCTAGTTCTTCTTCTATATTTTTCACCATTTTACTCAGTGTAGGTTGTGTGAGGTGAAGGGCTTCGGCCGCTTTGGTAAAATTCATGTGTTTTGCAATTTCAAGCAGATAAGTTAACTGGCGTAAATCCAAAGGATCATCCCTCCCCGACCTATAACATTTTTTCATGATTGTCATTCCAAATATGAATTTTACCTCTTGCGAATCTGCATGTAAACTGAAATTAATCCAAATGTAATGTAAACAGTTCATTCATACCAAACAAGTTGGAAGCGCTTTACAAATGACGATAAAGGAGAGCAGAACATGTTTATTGAGATTGTAGCGATTGTGTTATCCTTAGGCCTGCTGATGTTTTTTGCTTACAGAGGCTATCCTGTCATCGTGTTTGCACCTATTTTCACCTTGCTGGCTGTATTGATATCGGGAATTGCTTTAATGCCGAGCTATACAGAAGTGTATATGGTGAACGCAGCAAATTATGTGAAAAACTTTTTCCCGATTTTCCTATTGGGAGCTGTGTTCGGTAAAGTGATGGAATTGAACGGTGCGGCATCCTCCATTGCGCAATCGCTAGTGAAGGCATTGGGCTCCAAAAGGGCGATGCTTTCCGTTGTTCTTGCTTGCGGTATCTTAACGTACGGCGGTGTTTCTTTATTTGTGGTAGCGTTTGCAGTGTACCCTTTCGCTGTTTCGATCTTCCGTGAAGCGAATATTCCAAAGAGATTGATTCCCGGTACGATTGCTTTGGGAGCGTTTACGTTTACGATGGATGCGCTGCCAGGAACACCTCAAATTCAAAATATTATTCCTACAACTTATTTCGGAACGGATTCTTATGCGGCTCCAATTCTTGGTATTATCGGCGGTCTTATCGTATTTGGCTTGGGGCTGTTCTGGTTAGAACGTAGACGCAAACAAGCAGAAGCTGCTGGTGAAGGCTATGGTTTAGGACATAAGAACGAGCCTGAAGGGCTAGACAATCAGAAATATCCAAATCTCTGGGTGTCAATCATCCCATTGGTGCTGGTCCTGCTATTTAACTATTTGCTGAGCAGAGGTTTCTTAACGGTAAACAACTGGTATTCAGCTGAGCTTTTGAAAACGTTTAATATTGCCAACGTAAAAACGGTATCGTCCTCATGGGCTTTGATCGTGGCCTTGCTCATCGGTATTCTGTCTGCGATCTGTATTAATGCACGCGTTGTTCAAAGTAAATTAGCAGCGGGTTTGACGGCTGCAGCTATGGGAGCGCTGCTTGCTATTTTTAACACAGCATCTGAGGTAGGCTTCGGTAATGTTGTCAAAACCCTCCCAGGATTCAAAGCTATTCAAGGTTGGATTCTAGGCTTAAGTTCTCATCCGCTTATCTCGGAAGCCATTTCTGTCAATATATTGGCCGGTGTTACAGGCTCCGCATCAGGAGGGCTGTCCATCGCCTTGGAAGTCATGGGTAAGCAATATTTGGCCGCAGCAACTACATCAGGGATTAGCCCGGAATTGCTACACCGAATTGCTTCGATGGCATCAGGCGGTATGGATACGCTCCCACATAATGGTGCAGTCATCACACTCCTTGCCATTACAGGACTCACACATCGACAATCGTACAAGGACATTTTTGCAATTACGGTTATCAAAACAGTTACAGTTCTCGTGCTCGCGATCATTTTATCGATTTTTTAAGTTCAAGATGGAGGTATGCGCAATGGTTAGGTTCTTGGAAAATAAAGTTGCCTTGATAACAGGGGCTGCAAGCGGTATTGGTCTTGAAATCGCTCGAACTTATGCTCGAGAAGGAGCCAAGGTGGTCATTTCCGACATCAATGGTGAGCAAGCGAATCTGGCAGCGGAGCAGTTGCAGGAAGAAGGCTTTGAAGCTATAGGGGTCAAATGTGATGTAACGCATGAGAAGCAATTTGTCGAAGCTATTGAAACCGCAGTTCAAACCTATAAACGGCTGGACATTCTCGTCAATAACGCAGGACTGCAGCATGTTGCACCTATTGAGGATTTCCCTGTAGAAAAGTTTGAATTCATGCTAAAGGTGATGCTGACAGGCGCTTTTATCGGAATTAAACATGCTTTCCCGATCATGAAGGAACAAGGCTTTGGCCGGATCATTAATATGGCTTCGATCAACGGAGTGATTGGATTTGCAGGCAAAGCTGCCTATAACAGCGCAAAGCACGGGTTGATTGGCTTAACGAAGGTAGCGGCACTGGAAGGTGCTGCTCACGGCATTACGGTGAACGCGCTGTGTCCGGGATATGTAGATACACCTCTTGTTAGAGGACAGCTGCAGGACTTGGCGAAAACGCGCAATGTTCCTTTGGAAAGTGTCCTTGAAGAAGTTATTTACCCTTTGGTTCCACAAAGACGCCTCTTAGCGGTTGAGGAAATTGCTGACTATGCGATGTTAATTGCAAGCGATAAATTACGAGGGGTTACGGGAGCTTCACTATTAATCGACGGTGGTTACACGGCCCAGTAGAGATAAATCAACCTAGGGATAGGAATAGGAGATGGATCATCATGAATAAAATATGTTCTTCCATAGAGGAAGCTATAGCGGATATTCGTGACGGAGCCACGTTGATTGTTGGCGGTTTCGGGCTTTGCGGGATTCCAGAGAATTTAATTGCAGCGCTTAAAGCACAAGGGACCAAAGATTTGTGCGTAGTTAGCAATAACTGCGGGGTTGATGATTGCGGCCTTGGGCAGCTGCTGGCTAACAAACAAATCAAGAAAATGATTTCCTCCTACGTGGGAGAAAACAAAACGTTTGAGCAGCAGTTCTTAAGCGGGGAGCTCGAAGTGGAGCTGGTCCCTCAAGGAACGCTTGCCGAACGAATTCGTGCTGGCGGAGCCGGTATTCCAGGGTTTTATACAGCTTCGGGCGTAGGCACTTTAGTTGCAGAAGGCAAAGAGCACAAAACATTTGAAGGACGCACTTATTTGTTGGAAAAAGGGATTGTTGGTGATTTTGCCTTGGTCAAAGCTTGGAAAGCAGACCCGATGGGGAATCTAGTGTTCCGCAAAACCTCGCGCAACTTTAATCCGCTGGCAGCAGCAGCAGGGAAAGTGACGATCGTTGAGGTGGAAGAAATTGTGCCGGTAGGTGAGCTGAACCCGGACGATATTCATACGCCAGGTATTTATGTGCAGCGGATTGTGAAGGGTGCGTCCTATGAAAAACGGATTGAGCGTCTCACCGTTCGAAGTAAGGAGGTATCGGTATGAAAAACGACCGTTTAACGATTATTAAGTGTGCCGTTGAGGAAATTAAAGAGGGCATGTACGTCAATTTAGGCATTGGCCTGCCTACGCTGGTCGCCAATTATATTCCCCCAGAAATGACGGTTATGCTGCAATCGGAAAATGGGCTTCTGGGCATCGGTGCCTACCCCTACGTAGGAGAAGAAGATCCGGATTTAATTAATGCAGGCAAAGAAACGGTAACGGCTGTAGCGGGCGCTTCTTTTTTTGACAGCGCAGAATCGTTCGCTATGATCCGAGGAGGTCATATTGACTTGGCCATTCTGGGCGGTATGGAGGTAGCGGAGAATGGCGACCTTGCCAACTGGATGATTCCCGGAAAAATGGTAAAAGGGATGGGCGGCGCGATGGATTTGGTCAATGGCGCCAAACGGATCATTGTCATCATGGAACATGTGAATAAAGCAGGTGAGTCGAAGGTTAAAAAGGCATGCACCCTGCCATTGACAGGCAAAGGCGTAGTGAATCGTCTGGTTACGGATTTAGCCGTCTTTGATTTTACGGATGAGGGCATGGTGTTATCGGACATACAGCCAGGTGTAACGATGGAAGAGGTTCTCGCCAACACAGAGGCGCGTTTTACCATTAGTCCTCTTCTTCAAAATGAACCACAAATGAGCAAAGGAGATCGTTATGAGTAGAGAAGTCGTCATCGTTAGCGCAGTTCGTACAGCCGTTGGCAGCTTTCAAGGAGCATTGGCGGACATATCCGCTCCGCAGCTAGGCAGTACGGTTATCCAAGAGGCTCTGAAGAGAGCTAATCTGGCTGACAGCCAAGTAGACGAAGTCATCATGGGTAATGTGCTTCAGGCTGGACTAGGACAAAACCCAGCCCGTCAAGCTTGGCTCAAGGCGGGGTATTCGCAATTTGTTCCAGCGATGACGATTAACAAGGTGTGCGGTTCGGGCCTGAAGTCTGTCATGCTGGCGGCACAGTCTGTCAGCCTTGGAGATGCGGATATCGTGGTGGCAGGCGGTATGGAAAATATGACGCAGGCGCCTTATCTGCTGCCCGGGGCTCGTTCGGGCCTGCGGCTTGGTGACAGCGCTATGGTCGATTCGATGATTCGGGATGGACTATGGTGCGCGATGTGCGACATCCATATGGGCATCACGGCCGAGAATATAGCGGAGCATCATCGTGTAACACGTGCCGAACAGGATGAGTTTGCTGCGTGGAGCCAGCTGAAGGCGGAGCAGGCGATTGCATCCGGCAGATTCAAGGATGAGATCGTGCCTGTTGCCATCCCGCAAAGAAAAGGCGATCCAGTGTTATTCGCGCAGGATGAGTTTCCTCGTGCGGGTACAACAGCTGAAGTGCTGGGCAAGCTCCGTCCTGCTTTCAAAAAAGAGGGAACGGTTACGGCTGGCAACGCTTCTGGCATTAATGACGGAGCCGCTGCGCTTGTTGTTATGTCCGCGGATAAGGCTAAGGAGCTTGGGCTTAAGCCCTTAGCTCGCATCAAAGGCTATGCGAACACTGCCTTAGATCCATCTATGATGGGAATGGGGCCCGTTGATGCTGTTCGTAAATTGCTCCGTAAAACGGAGGTTCGACTCGATAGCGTTGATTTATTCGAGCTGAATGAGGCTTTTGCTTCGCAGTCTTTAGCTGTTGGACGCGAGCTGGGTGTTTCAGCAGAGAAATTAAATGTCAATGGAGGATCGATTGCCATTGGACACCCGATTGGTGCAAGCGGAGCCCGCATTCTGGTTACGCTGCTGCATGAGCTGGAGAAGAGAGGTGGCAAGCTGGGGGTAGCTGCTTTATGTATTGGCGGCGGACAAGGCGTAGCGATGTTGGTGGAGCGAGTATAAATGGAAGAAGCAAAAGAGCAAGCCGCAGATCCTACGGCTTGCTCTTGATGTATAGATGAGTTTTTGGATTCCGTTTAAAAACGAAAGCTAGTTACTCACTAACCATGCGATTAGTCAGACTACCTAATTTTTCTATTGAAATCGTCACGACATCGCCGTCTTTTAAGTATACGCGCTTATCAACTGGATCACCGAGCACTACACCTTCCGGTGTACCCGTTAGAATGATATCCCCCGGATACAACGTCATATGCTGAGAAATATAGCTGACAATTTCGTCACAGTGGAAAATCATATCCGCCGTGTTCGAGTTTTGACGCACTTTGCCGTTGACCGTGGTGCTGATCTTGAGGTCATTCGGATTGCCGACTTCATCGGCGGTCACCAGATAAGGGCCGAGCGGGCTGAAGTCATCACACGATTTGCCCAGTAGCCACTGCGGAGTTCGCATCTGCAAATCACGCGCAGAAAGGTCATTCACGCAGCAGTACCCGTACACGTGCTCCAAGGCTTCTTCCTTGGGCACATATTTGGCCTGTTTACCAATCACGATGACTAGCTCAGCTTCGTAATCGACTTCCTTGGTTACACGAGGTAGTGCAATGTCATGCCCGTGTCCGGTAAGCGTATTATTAAATTTGTTGAAGAGAATCGGGTATTGCGGGATAGCAGCATTCGTTTCTTCGGCATGCTTGCGATAGTTCAGACCAACGCAAATGATTTTGTTAGGATGCGTAACGCAAGGGCCGTAAATCATTGTCTCTTCGCTGTGCAGCAAGGAGGCACGGTCTTCGTGCTCTAGAACAAGATTAACGAGGTTAAGTAATGCATCGGTAGCGGCTACCCCGCCATTAATGGCTTCGTGAATAGTGGCAGGGACTGTGAATGCTGGCGTCAGCTGCTTGACAGCTTGAACGACATCCAGCACGCCAAATTCGGTTTGGACGCCCAGGGTCAACGTATCATTTTTCCTGAAAGTAAGCAGTTTCATTAGTAATACCTCCTGAATGAATGTATGAGTGAATGATTAAATGAATAAATGAATAAATGAATAAATGAATAAATGCAGAATACGGGCCGTCTACTTAAGCGTTCTTGCCGAAAGTCACGCCTCCGTCAATATATAACGGTGAACCCATCATGAATTTGGAATCGTCTGAAGCGAGGAACAATGCTGCTAGCGCAACGTCCTCCGGACGGCCCATTTCGTTGCTTAACTGCCTGGATTTCAAAGAGGCGATGGCTGCTTCAGGATCGTCGTAGGAAGTGCGGAGATAGTTTTCTACGAATGGTGTTAAAATGGTACCCGGCAGCAGCGCATTCACCCGGATGCCATAGGCGGCATAATCCACCTGCATGGATTTGGTCAATGCGAGGACAGCGCCTTTGGTTGCTGCGTAAGATGCTCGGCGGGCCAGACCTATTTCAGCAATACAGGAAGACATGTTAATAATAGAACCGGATTTGCGCTCCATCATATGTGGTACGACATACTTTGAAGGTAAGAATACACCTTTGACATTAACGCTCATGATGCGGTCCCAGGCGTCAGGTTCTAGCTCATGAAGCGCGCCTACGCCGCTAATTCCGGCATTGTTGAAAAGCACGTCAATACGGCCATGTTCCTGTATGATTTGCTCTACCATCTGACTGACGGAGTCTGCTTGAGTAACGTCCGCTTGTATGTATTTAGCAGCTCCGCCAGCCCCGATAATTTCATCCGCAGTCTCTTTCCCTTTGACGACATCGAGATCGTTCACGATGACTTGCGCACCCTCTTGTCCAAATAAGAGAGCGGTACTTTTGCCGATTCCTGATCCTGCACCTGTGATGAGAATGACTTTGTCTTGTAATCGCATGTGAAATCTCCTTTTTATTCGGATAGTTTATGAGCGAGCTTACAAATTTCTTCTATACATGACTGCTTCTTCTGCTCCCATTGAGGCAGCATCATGGAGCAGCTGACAGCAGCAATGACCTGGCCTTGGGCATTACGGATCGGAGCCGCCGCGCAGCTAAATCCAAGCACGGCTTCCTCCAAGTCTAGTGCATAACCTTGTTGCCGGATTTGCTCTAAACTTTGCTTTAATCCTTGTAAAGAGGTAATGGAATGAACCGTTAAACGTGGAAATGGTTCTTGGTCAGAACGATAAAGCAAATCAATTTCCTCATCGCTCAGATCAGCCAGTATGACCTTACCGAGTGCGGTGGCATGTGCAGGCAACCGCATGCCTGGTTCAGAAGCGAGCCTAACAGGCGTAAGCGCTTCCTCTTTAGCGGTATAGAGGACTTCCTTGCCATCTAATTTGGCAAGTTGGAAAGATTCGCCCAGCTTCAGCTTGGATAGGGCTGCTTCCTTATGGAAGGACTCATTCAAGTCTCGCTGCTGCATGGAGGCATGGCCGAAACGAGACAACTCTCTTCCTAGCCGGTAGGTTTCTCCGGTCTCCTTTTCGATCCATCCCAAGTTCTCCATGGTTAATAACAACGAGTACATCGAACTTTTGTTAATGGCGAGCGTTCGAGACAAGTCGATGAGCTTCAACTCACCTGGATGCAGAGAGATTTCTTTAAGGATCAGGTGTGCACGTTCGATAGCCGGAACGCGGTATTTATCATCCAAGTAAGGGCCTCCTTGTTCGCAAAGCGATCGTTCAAATACATTGCATTTCCGTTTTGTGGTTTTGTATATAAAACCAAGTTTATGTGATAGAACCATTTTATCATATCATCGCCAAAAAAACGAGAACCCCCCGTGAGGAATTCTCGTTTTTTTCAGTTGATCCTGGATATGCGCTGCAGAGCCGCAAGGCGGCGGTCAAATTTTGCTTAGCATCAACCTCGACAAACACGCTTGTCCATATAGGACGACGGAGTCGTTTATCCTTGGTAGAAAGGGGAGATGAGGTTACCTGCACTTGCATGTTGTACAACGTACAACAATTTCCTTCATTTCTTCCCGCCAAGCTGGAGATGTTGTATCTTGTACAACAATTTAGGAGGATTTTATGCTAAACGGCTATTTATAGGCAGAATTGTTGTAGGTTCTGCAACATTTGGACAAGATAGCATGGTTTTGCTTGTGTAAAGTTGTAGAAAATACAACATTGCAAATGAACGCCCTAAATGTAGGCTCCATGCAGACTCCAAAGAAGACTCCAATATCTGTTAAACAAACATGTCATCGACGAAGTTACTCTATCTGATTTAGCTAGCAAGTCACCCTAGGTACGAGAACCGATGCCATGGCACTTATCTGCCACCTAGAATGACTTCTTGGGTTCCATTACACCTATCTGCCACCCGGAATGAACTGCTTAATCCACCCGCCGAAACCCTGCGGGTTCCTCGTTTGAATAAGCACGACACCTTCGCCGCGGAATCGGCAGACAACGCCCTCGCCGCTCGTCAAACTGGATAACCAGCCTTTGGCCGCTTTTTCAATCGTATACTGCGTATAATCCGGCCAAGCGACGAGATGTCCGTTATCGATGATCACTTCTTGCCCTGGAGCTAGATTAATGGCATGAATAGCGCCGTAGGAGGAAAGGAAGACGGTGCCTTTTCCGCTAATTTCAACGATGAAAAAGCCCTCGCCTGACATAAAGCCGCTCATCAGGTTTTGCATTTTCGTATTCACCTGAATGCCGGATGTTCCAGCAAGAAAGCCGTCTTTTTGCACATACAGCTTGTAGGATCCGTCTAGCTCTACGGCTTCAATATCGCCAATGACAGTAGGTGCCAGTAAAACCTCGCCAGATCCTCTGGATGGAGTTAATTCTTGGAAGAAGAATTTCTCGCCGCTCAGCATTCGGCCTAAACCGCGCATGATACCGCCCTCTACAGTTCCCTTGAGTTCGATATTTGGGGACATGGAGACCATAGCTCCAGCTTCCGCCTTAATATTTTCGCCTGCTTCAAGCTCAACCTTCAACATAGGAAATGCGCCTTTGTATAGAATTTCGTGTTTCATTGTGATCCTCCAATTTTATAAGTAGTGATAAGTGTTAAGCTGGTTTCGAATGGGGTTGATGGTCTAAACTACGATTCGTAAAGACGAATCCAGCACAGAGCAGTAAAATGCCCATCGTGACATAGAAGACGGATGTGAAACCGTACGCTGCCGCAAGATGGCTGCCAATTAAGGGGCCAATAAGATTGCCCAGGAACAGCGATGAGGTATTAAAGCCGTAAGCGGTCCCCTGAATCTGAGTAGGCGCTAGCTTCATGACTAGCGCGTTCAGAGAGGGAATCATGCCGCCGATGAACAGCCCCAGCAGGAACCTTCCGACTAGGAGCATAGTGATGCTAGTGGCAAAAGCCTGCGGGATGAAGGCTAGTGCCGCCATCGATAAGGCGATCACAAGTGTTTTGCGTTGACCGATGCGGTCGCCGAGTCTCCCTAAGGATGGGGCGCCGAACAAATTCGCGATGCCGGTAATCGCAACGATTAGACCAGCGAACAGCTCCAAGTGGCTGCCCGAATATAAGGTCTTCGCGTACACCGTCACTATCGGCTCGATGCTCATCATGCCGATCTGTGTGATCAGGGAAGCAGCGAAGACTGGGAGCAAAGGCCGAAATAGCCGCCAATCTGTGCGCCGTCGTTCTTTTTTCTTAGAAGGAGGCTTACGCTCCTCTTTAATGAAAATCATGACGATGATGCTCGCGCAGAGCATGAGCCCTCCAGTGAAGAAAAACACATGGCTGTAACCGAAGAAACCTGCCAGCAAGCCTCCAAGTAAAGGGCCGATGAGCGACCCGGCGATAGCTCCCGTTTGTAAAGTGCCGAGCGACTTGCCCGAATGCTCCGACGGTGTAACGGAAGCTTGAAGAGACACCGCCATGGAGATGAAACCGGAGAAGATACCGTTGAGCAGCCGTAGAGACAGCAGCTGCCACGGTGACGTGACGATGCCCATAAGTGCTGTCACAATCGCCATCCCAAAGCCGGCGCGAAGCAGCATGATTTTACGTCCGCGACGATCCGCGATAGCGCCCCAAAGCGGCTGAGTGAGAAAAGATGTGATGAACTGTGCAGCGACAATCCAGCCTGTCCAACGTACAATTTCGCCGAGATCTTGAACCCCAAGTTCTCCGATATATAGTGGTAGGAAAGGAAGAACAAGATTCATGCCGCACATAACGGAGAAATTAGCACCCCATAGAATCCATAGTGACTTTTTCCAATGTAAGGGGGATGGCATGTTCGTAGACTCCTTATCATTTTTTTCCAGTATAACATAAAAAGAGCTATCCCCAAGCGGTTACGGCCGCAAGGAGGATAGCTGCTGGGGAGAAGGTTTATTGATTCATATTCGAAATCATTGCGCCGAAGAAGAGGACAAAGAAAATAAAATAGAGACCGAGTCCGATGAGAGCCCAGATTAAGCTTGCTTTGGCATAATTAGATTTTGTAGGGTTTTCTCCCTTACTGAATGCCCACACGAATAGCATCACAATATTCACAAGTGGAATGGCAAGGAGCAGGATGGTAATCATCCAATCTTTTACACTTAGGACAGGTGCATGTTGCTGATCTTCCATATCAAGTCAACTCCCTCTGAGTTATATAAGTTAACTGTATTGTGAAGTTAGCCTATATATGCCTTCGAGTTGTTCGTTCATTATCCCCGTGAGAACTGCTGCCTGTACTTGCGAGGAGAGATACCTTCCATTCTGGTGAAGCAGGTGGCGAAATAGGCAGGCTGTTCAAAACCCACCTCTTCCGCGACGTGCGCGACGGGAAGATCGGTTTGAAGCAGCAGCAGCTTAGCCTGCTGGATCCTTAACCTAAGCAGGTATTCCGTAGGGGAGCAGCCATACTCTTTTTGCATGCAGCGTGCAATGTAAACAGGGTGGAAATTGACATGATCGCCGAGCTCTTTGGCTGAAACAGACGCTTTGTAATGCTGCCTTAAATAGGCCGCCGCTTTTTCCGCACAAGCCTTGGAAGGTGATGGATGATCGCTGTCCGTGGAAGCAGAAAGCTGGCGCAATAGCTCATGAAAAAGCTGCTGCTGCGCAAAACGGACACTGCTCTGATGAGCACTTGGCTGCAGCTGCTGAAGCTGTTCGAACAGGTCATAGGTTTTTTCTGGCTGCACAAGTGTTGTATATTGGGGGATCCGAATCGTAAAGGGCTCTACAGCAAATGGCTCAATTGGGGTTTGTGTTGGGTCTTCCAGAGGTATAGGTTGGACCGTATGGTCTACCATAGCCCATGGTCCTCCTGCGTGGAAATGCATCCAATAAGTACCCGTCAGTTCGGAACAGACTTGTGTAGCGAAATGATAGCTGTCTGGCCTTAGAATAACGGCTTGTCCAGCTGCTACCTCGAACCTAGCATCTCCCTCGCCTATATAGAAGCAGCCCGATGTGGTGATTAATAAATCAAATACTTGGATATTGCGTCTGCTCGGATGTTTGCTGCCTTTGGATATTGTGCTGAAACCGCTTGTAATGTAGTGCGGCAGCGGAGGGACCGTCATTTCGATAAAAGCCATCAGAGTCACCTTTTCATCTCTTGAATGGAGGTTGGAATTTTGAAACTTTAAGTTGCAATACTCATACTTGGAGTCAACTATAGCATCTATAATTTGAGCAGACAACAAAGTTTCATTTATACAAAAAGAGAGATAATAATCGGATGGTGAAAAACATGGTCAAAGAGAAAAATAAGTTTACACTGTGGCTTCTAGCTTGGCCTATTTTCGTCGAATTGCTGCTGCAATTGCTTTTGGGTGCCGTCGACACCTTAATGGTGAGCCGTGTATCGGATGATGCGGTGGCGGTGGTAGGTTTATCGAACCAACTGTTCCAAGCGATGATGATCTTATTTATGACGGTTGCGAGTGGCGCAGGGATTTTGATTGCTCAGAAATTAGGAGCCAAGCAGAATGAATCTGCACGGACCGTTGCGATTATGGCAGTAACTGTCAGCGCAGTGATAGGCAGTATACTGAGTGTGATTCTTTATATGGAGGCTCGCCCTCTAGCTAATCTCTTCCACTTGGGGGAGCGGCTGCTTCCTCTGGCTGAAACCTATATCTCCATTGTGGGGAGTGGTATGGTTTTAACGGCTTTGACGGCTGCTCTCAGCACCGTGATTAGGAATACAGGGAACACCAAGGGGCCGATGATAACGGCGATTGGTATGAATGTTATACACATCGTGTTTAACTACGGATTTATATATGGAGAGCTCGGATTTCCTCAACTGGGTTTAACAGGCGTGGCCATTTCGACACTTGTGAGCAGGCTGCTCGCGACGTGTTTGCTGCTGTTTATGTTCGTTTCTGCGTTCGAGCGGAGGATGGAGTGGAGGGATCTAATCGTATTCAATCGAAAGCTGTTTGGCGATATTTTGAAAATAGGTTGGCCGCTCGGCGTGAACATGTCTTCCTGGGTATTGACGCAGTTGACGATCTACACGTTCCTAGCCACGATGGGAGCTAAGGAATTGGCGGCAAGAACGTATATGAACACGCTCGAGTCGATTTGTTTTATGTTAGGCTATTCCATTGCCTTAGCGGTTCAAATTCAGATTGCTCATCTGTATGGAGCCGGAAATATCAAGGAAGCTTATAAGAGCGGATATCGAGGAACATGGATTGGACTCGGTTTGGTTGGATTCAACAGTATCATTCTCTTTCTCATCGGCAAAAGCTTTCTCGGCTTCTTCACCTCAGACGCGGATATTATCAAGCTGGGACTCTCATGTCTGGTGCTGACACTTTTCCTGCAGCCAGGGAGAATGCTTAATATGGGCTTCGGTAATGCGCTGAGCGCTGTAGGCGATACCCGTTACAATATGATTATCTCCCTGTTTTCGATGTGGGGAGTGGCCGCGGGCCTTTCTTATGTCTTGGGTTTGCACATGGGCTGGGGATTGGCGGGTATTTATGTCGCCATGATTTGCGACGAATATTTGCGCGGCATTCTCGTCGTCATCCGTTGGCGCCAGCAGAAGTTTTTGCGCCGGGCGGAGGAGCGGGAGAAGAGCGCTGCTGATTCAGGGAGCAGTGAGGCTGCAGGTATGGGCATGCATGCGTAGGTTAGTTGGGCAAACAACACAATTTGAAAGGCACGGGATTGCTCTTCCGTGTCTTTTTGTATTTCGAGAATGGAATGCTCAGGCAGCATTCATCAATCAACCAAACTTGACATGCAGACAAAAGGTTGCATATAATGATGGCATGGATAAAGTATTTAAAGCTCTTGCTGATTCAAGCCGAAGACAACTCCTTGACGAGCTCTTCAAGAAAAATGGTCAGACCTTAAATGAACTATGCGAACATCTTGAGATGACGCGCCAATCCGTTACTAAACACCTGAATATATTGGAGGAAGCGAACCTTATTCTTATTGTTTGGCAAGGCCGAAATAAAATTCATTATCTAAATGTTGCACCCATCGGAGAGATTTATGACCGCTGGATCAGCAAATATGATCGTGATCGTATCGAAGCATTGCGTGAGCTTAAAAAGCGGCTTGAAGAGGAATGACTTTGAGCAAGCTCAAAGATCCCTAAAGCGGAGAGACTTTGAGCAAGCTCAAAGGTCCCTATAGCGGAGTGACTCTGAGCAAGCTCAAAGATCCTAAAGCGGAGAGGCTTTGAACAAGCTCAAAGATCCCTATAGCGGAGAGACTTTGAGCAAACTCAAAAATCCCTATATTATATGGAGGATTAAAATGACTGATGCAGCATTTGTTTATGTAACTTACATCAAGACGACGCCGGAAAAGCTTTGGGAAGCTTTGACAAACAGCGATTTTACCGAAAAATACTTCTTCGGAAGCAAGATTCAATCGGACTGGCAAGAAGGCTCTAACGTCACCTATTCGCGGAATGGACAAGTCACCGATCATGGAATCATACTAAAGTGCGAGCCGCATCGTTTACTTTCTTTTACATGGAACAGGGTAGGAGATAAAACCACTCGTAAGCAGCCGTCGCAGGTTACCTTTGAGTTGAAACCGCTGGATTCGACTGTCAAACTAATACTTAGGCATGAAAATCTGACATCTGCGGACATCGTGGATAGAGAAGATACCTTTGAGGGATTAAATAATGGATGGCCAGCCATTCTGAGCAACTTAAAGAGTTTACTTGAAACAGGCAGCACTTTACCACCCATTTCTCTTTAACCAATCACAGTTACGTCGAAAGAGAGTTGATTTAAGATGAACAACCTAACGAAATTTAAAATAGTTAAGCCCGTTAATGAAGTATTTGAAGCTCTTATTGATCCAGTAAAAATGTCTAATTATTGGTTTTCTTCGGGTTCTGGAAGATTGGAGCAAGGCAAGACGATTACTTGGAGATATGATGAGTACGATGCACAAGTGGATATTAACGTATTGGAAATTGAGTTAAATAAGAAAATTGTTTTCCAGTGGGGTGCAACGGATGATGGACATGTTGTTACGATTACGCTGAAAGAGTTGGATAATTCGAGCACCGTTATTGAAGTTAACGAAGAGGGTTTTAATGAAAATGATGGGGACCTAATCAGTCAATTGATAGATAATAAAGAAGGTTGGGTTTATATGTTGAGCTGCTTAAAGGGGTATTTGGAATTTGGTGTGAATCGATTAAGAGCAGCAATTGTGAAATGACTGTCAAAAGATGGTCTGATGAAGGTCAAAAAAGAAGCACATCAAGTTCAAAAGAGCCTAGGGGCTCTTTTTTCGTTGCATCACTTTTATACGAAAATAAAATGCATTGCATCGGAGGAGCATATTTTTTTCATTCTTGGGTGTCCCGTCGTAGACGTATGATTGTTTCTAAAAGAAGAGTTTGCTCCGAAAGTAGTGTAAATTCACATAGGGCCGATTGCAATAGTAAGTCACCCGACTCTAGTTAGCGGAACGTCGATTCGTTATTTTAGGAAATCTGAGCTAAAAACCGAATAAGAGGAACGTGGGTGCTCTATTTGTTCATATGAACGACCCGGAGGCAAAAAAACGCGAAATAACGCATCGTCGTTCCACTTCCTCATGCTTTCAAGTATTTTTCATCCAAATAGAGCATTGACGTTCCCTCGGGGCAAATAGTTAACATAATAAAGTAAAGGGTAGCAAGACATAATCCCAAAAAGTGGCTTGGGACAGCCCCTTATTTAAATATGGTTCGTTCCCTACCTGCGGTAGGTGCGAAACAGAATATCGCGGTTGTAGTTGCCAAACCCTTCACCGTACAAGGTCAAACCGCCGACGTGCGCCGCATCTCTCGGCACTTCGAGCCGCAGTGTCCACTCATTGCGGGACATGGGGATATCCTTGATCGAGACAGCAGATAGCTGCTGTCCGTCAAGAAACGTTCCCTGTTCGGTGACCCGAATGATCTTTAACCAACCGTATTGGTTGATTGAATCCGGCCACCAGGCAGGGGTGAGCTGGCCGCGGCCATGTCCCGAATCACCGGGACTCGTCCAATAGCCAAGCAGCACATCATTGACGTAAAAATGAATGTCGGACGGCCAATTCGCTTCAATTCCTGGTGCTTCGGAGCTAATTTCAAGCGAAATCTCGATTTCCTCTAGTATCTGACCGGGCAGTACATAGTTCGGAACACGATATTCCACAAAGCCGCTGCCGAACCAAAGAATCTTAGCATGCATCCGCTCGGGCTCGAAGAAGAAGCGCGGATCATCATACTGACCAATCACATGGTCAGCCGTAGCCAAACCGCAGGTTGGATGAACTTCGAAGCGTGTGTAGTGGCCAACCGGAATCGCAACTTCATCGAAAACTCGCTGCTGCTCTATTGGCCGCGGGAGCCGCATTTCGATGAGGGAGATGGCCAACTTACACATTTTGTGCGTACCGCCTTGCTTACGAATTAAAGCGGTCTGAATAAGCCCTCCAGCCTCGAGCTTTTTTACATGCATGGTTACAATGGCGCTGCTTAATTCAAGCATATGGGCTAATTCCTTGACATTCATCTCTTGCTCAGCAAGCAGCTCCAGTATCTTAAGCCGCACATCGCTAGCCAGCGCCTCATACAGAGGCAGCCATTTGCGGTCTGTTGTCGTTTGGATCATCGGACAATCTCCTCATAAGTAGACTAATTAATGAAAATATGAATTCAACAGAAAGCAGAAGAAAAGCTTGAAATCATCCGCTGTTTATTGTTTAATATAGTCATAACATAATAAATGTATTAATCGATTCATATTTTTATTAATTATACTACGAGGTGAATACAATGTCCATGAAAGCGAGTATGATTATTGACAAAGATTTTAAAATTGGAGAAGTAGATTCTCGTATTTACGGCTCATTTATTGAGCATCTGGGACGTGCGGTCTATGGCGGAATTTACGAGCCTGGACATCCGCAAGCGGATGAGCAAGGCTTTCGAGCAGACGTACTAGAGCTGGTAAAAGGGTTGGATGTTCCGATTGTTCGTTATCCGGGTGGTAATTTTGTATCCGGTTACAACTGGGAGGATGGCATTGGGCCGTTAGAAGGACGTAAGAAGAGGCTTGATCTGGCATGGCGCACCATTGAACCAAACCTAGTTGGATTGAATGAATTCATGGACTGGTGCCGCAAAGCAAATACAGAAGCCATGATGGCCGTTAATCTGGGGACTCGCGGTCCGGATGAGGCAAGAGATATCATTGAATATTCCAATATCAAAGGCGGTACCTACTGGAGTGATTTACGGATCACGCATGGTTACAAGGCACCTCATAACATCAAAACCTGGTGTCTAGGCAACGAAATGGACGGCCCTTGGCAAATAGGCAGCAAAACTGCCGCGGAATACGGACGCGCAGCCTGTGAAACGGCCAAAGTTATGAAATGGGTCGACCCCTCGATCGAGCTTGTTGCGTGTGGCAGCTCCAGTCTGAATATGCCGACTTTCCCTGATTGGGAAGCGACAGTACTTGAGCATACGTATGATCACGTTGATTATATTTCCCTGCATCAATATTATGGCAATCGTGATAAGGATTCAGCCAATTTCCTTGCACAATCTATGGGCATGGATCGGTTTATCAACACAGTGATCTCGACGGCAGATTATATTCAGGCCAAAAAGCGCGGTAAGAAGAAAATCAACTTATCCTTCGACGAGTGGAATGTGTGGTATCACTCCAACGATGCGGATCGCAAAATAGAGCCTTGGTCCATCGCGCCGCCACAGCTCGAAGACATTTACAACCATGAAGATGCCTTGTTAGTTGGCTGTATGCTTATCTCTATGTTGAAGCGTGCGGATCGTGTGAAGATGGCTTGTTTGGCACAACTCGTTAACGTCATCGCACCGATCATGACCGCGAATGGGGGAGCAGCCTGGAAACAAACAATCTACTATCCTTACATGCACGCCAGTGTATTTGGACGAGGGACTGTTCTTGTGCCGCTGATCAAATCACCGAAATATGACGCGAAGGATTATACGGATGTGCCTTACTTGGAAGCAGTTGCCGTTCATAACGAAGACAAGTCCGAAGTGACGATCTTCGCAGTTAACCGTCATCTGGAGGAAGCACTTCCTCTGGAGCTGGATCTGCGCAGTTTTGGTGAATGCCGAGTTATCGAGCATATCGTTCTGGAAAACGATGATCTGAAAGCCTCGAATACAATGGATGCCCAGGATCGGGTGAAGCCTCACACAGGCGGTAATGCGGCCATATCGTCAAACAGCCAGATTCAGGCAATACTTGGCAAAGCATCGTGGAACGTCATTCGGTTGAAACTAGCTTAAAGATATTTACAAACCTAAATAAGACATGGTCTGGGCAAACGCTCCAGCCATGTCTTTTATTTTATCCAGCCCGCATAATCAATTTGCGTAATGATTTTCCAAATGTTAGAACCGATAAATAGCCTCATTAAGTAACATAATAACGGTGAATAGCGCTACTCCTTTATTTTACAATCTATGCTCTGGTATGATGAGAGAAATATAACAGATTGAAGGAGTTTCGCGCGTATGAAATTAAAGCTGTTTGGTGTAATTGTTCTGGCCCTCGGCTTATCGGCCTGTGGAAATAAACAAAATGAAGCGCAGTCGGCGGCGGTAAAAGTGGACGTTCCTAAGATTTATCAAAATTTCTGCATCTCATGTCATGGTAATCAATTACAAGGCGGACAAGGCCCTAATATCCAAAAAGTTGGAGAACGTTTAGATGAAGCGGAGATCATAAAGCGCATTCAAAAGGGTGGTGGCGGAATGCCGCCGTTCCAAGTGGCACTGAAAGAGGAAGAATTGAAGGCGTTGGCCTCATGGCTGGCTGGACTCAAATAATGGGTTTTTATGGTAAAACTAAGGTTCCTTTAAGGTTAGCTACATAATTCCTTCACAATTGGTGTTTATAATAGGGGCAAGAGGAGAGTGATGCAATATGCACTTGAATTTGAAGCCCCGGAACCATCTTCCTAAGAAGATGAGACCAAACCGTCTGGGAGCGACGATTTCGCTTTTATTATTTATGATTTGCTTACCCATACTTTCTGTAGCAGGAATGGAACTTCTTGAACGCGGTTCTTTGCATGAAACGGCCCAATGGATAACATCTAACCAGTCACTTTTTCTATTAAATGTAGGGCTATCCTTCTGTTTATTAGCGTTGATTTATGCGGTTGTAGGATCATTAGCTATTTCCGGATCCATCGCAACCTTATTGCTTGGCCTTATGGCACTGATTTCTTATATGAAGGTGAAAATGATCGGGGAGCCCTTCTTCCCATGGGATATTTTGCTGAATAAAGAAAGTATGGATATTGCTTCGCTTGTAACAGGGAAAGCCGCACTTCTCCGAATCGGAGCTGTGGTCATCGCGGTCATCTTTGTCTTTTTATTGAAATGGATACTCCCGCGCGTATCTTTTTCTATTATCAGTCGAATTGGTTTAGGGCTGTTCGCGCTCTATGCCTTATATGCATTTGCAATCAAAACACCGTTAGCTGGCAAAATTCTTGACCATTTGGGTGTAAACGAAATTGTGTGGAATCAGAAAGAGAACTATGCGAATAATGGACTAGCCCTGGCTTTCACCCTCAATGTCAAAAATTCGATCGTTCAAAAGCCAGAAACGTATAGTGATCAAAGTATTGCGACCGTTGCAGCTAATCTCCAAGAGGTAGGCATGCAAAAAGCAGGAATGAAAAAGTCTGTAGATACTAATTCTCTAAATGGGAAGAAGCCGAATGTGATTTTCATTATGAGTGAGGCTTTCTGGGATCCGACTTTGTTAACGAATGTGAAGTTCAGTGAAGATCCGGTACCCACCATCCACCGCTTGCAGAAGGAGTCGACATCCGGATACCTGCTGTCCCCCCAATTCGGTGGCGGTACCAGCAATGTAGAATTCGAAGTGTTAACGGGGAACTCGATGAGCTTCCTGCCAGGGGGCTCCATTCCGTATCAACAATATATAACGAAACCTGTACCGAGCTTGGCGAGTTATTTTGCCGATCAGGGCTACAAAAGTATGGGAATTCACTCCTATGAAGGATGGTTTTGGAACCGTAATTCGGTGTATAAGGAGTTAGGTTTCCAAAGCTTTAAGAGCAGTGAACATTTCGTGAATCCGGAAATGAAGGGTTATTTTATCTCGGACGCCGAAGTGTCTAGGAGCATTATAAATGAAGTAGATAAAACCGAGGATCCTATGTTTATGTACACAGTAACCATGGAAAACCATGGACCTTATGATGAACCTCGGTACGGAGAAAATCAGTTCAAAGCGCAAGGTGACTTGACGCCAGAAGCAAAATCGATTCTTGAGACCTACGCGCAGGGTGCACACGATGCGGATCAAAGCTTGCAAATGCTAATCGATCACTTTAAAGAATCGGATGAACCGACGATGATCGTATTCTATGGGGACCATTTGCCGATGCTGGGATTAGATTATCAAGTATATAAAGAAGCAGGCTTCATCCAAAGCAGTAACGCAAATGATTGGTCGCTGGAAGAAGTGAAGAAGATGCACAGCATTCCGCTTGTGACTTGGTCGAACTTCGATATGCCGAAGCAGGACATTCCACTGCTTAGTGATTCTTTCCTCGGTGCCCACGTGCTGGATATGCTGCATATGGAAAAACCGGCTAATTTCAAGTTGAATGCCGAATTGGCGGCGCAAGTGCCAGGATTACTGAGTAATCTTGTTGTTGATGAGAACCAAGAACTTCATGCTGAAGTCCCCGAATCATCGAAAGTACTCCTTAATGACTACAGGAATGTGCAGTACGATTTACTTTTCGGCAAGCAGTACTTGGCTGAACATATCGATCATGACTATTTGACCAAAACCATTCAGGATAGCTATAACGCTGAGTTTAATGAAGGAAATGTTCCTCCCCAGGCTGCGGGAGTGAACAGCAATTCCCCGCCGGCTAAGCCAGTGAGCTCGCAGTAAGAGAAGTCCCTGTTTTGTTGCTTTGAGCGACGAGACGGGGACTTTTTCGTTTTTGGTGGTGTTGGGGAAAAAGCGAGACAAAGAGATAAGGAGAGAGGATTGCATGTGAGGTGAGCTGGAAGGATGTTTTTCATCGTTACGTGGCGGAAAAAGAGGTGAAGCAGCATTTTAACGATGATAAACATCCTTAAGAAAGCGAAATCGGGGTGGATTGGCATGTGAGGTGAGCTGGAAGAATGTTTTTCATCGTTACGTGGCGGGAAAAGAGGTGAAGCAGCACTTTAACGATGATAAACATGCTTAATTAAACGGAATCAGGGTTGGGTCCCAGTGTGAAATGATCTGGAAGGATGTTTTTCATCGTTACGTGGCGGCACCATCTGCGATAAAAAATAATCATTGCCATGGTTAGGGTAACTTTGGTAATATAGACTTCCGTCTCTACGCGGCGGCTGCAAAAAAAGCTAGTTGATAAGGATTAAAACAGCTCAGGAGGTGTTTTATGCTTTTCGCGGTTTTGGCGCGCAAGGCGTATGCGAGGAATTTGCAGTATCGCGGTTCGCATCTGCTGCACAATGCAGTGAGTGCGGTGTTTGGCTTCATTTATGCTAGCATCTGGACTGGTTTAGGGACCGACTCGTCACTCGGCGAGTACGGGGCGAAAGGGATTGTAGGTTATATTGCTTTTAACCAAGCGATCCTTTGGATTACGCAGTTCACAACGAATGGACTCGGGCTCGAGCAATCGGTGCGCACCGGGCAAATTGCGGTCGATCTCATGCGGCCGGTACACTTATTCTATCAGGCGATGAGCCGTGAATGGGGCCAGGTATATTATCAGTTTCTTTATAAATTCATCCCGATTTATGCCCTCTACTACTTCATTTTCTCCTTACAGCTTCCACATCACGCTTCGGTTTATGGCTGGACAGCGATTGCGCTCGTCTTGGCGGCATATATCTCCATTTGCACGAATTTTTTGATAGGGGTTGCAGCTTTGTGGACCACTGAGTCACGTTGGTTTTATTGGGTCAATTATTCCTTCAGTACGCTGCTCTCCGGCTTTTTCATTCCTCTAGAATGGTTGCCAGGTTGGCTCCGCACGATTAGCTTTTACACACCATATCCCTATCTACTCTATTACCCAACTCGTATCTACATGCAGCTTGAACAAGGAACTGTTGTGCTCGGCGCTCTTTTTTGGAGCATCGGGTTTACTTGTGTCTGTCTGGCTGTTACGCAGGGGGTACGCAGAAAGCTGGAGGTGCAGGGCGGATGATGTCAGTGAGGCTCTATATGCTGCTGATCAAGGCGAGCTTGCGAAGCCGAATGCAGTATAAGTTTAATTTCTTTTTTTCGACCGTGATGGCTTCTTTTGTACATATCTCAGAATTTCTGATGGTGGCGCTTGTGATGATGCGTTTTGGCAATATCAAAGGCTGGACCCTTTATGAGGTGTGCTATCTGTATGGGGTCATGATGATATCCAAAGCGATTTATCGCACGCTGGCTTCCGATGTGCATCATCTAGAGAAATATCTCGTTTCTGGTGATCTGGATGCGCTGCTCACACGGCCTGTTCCCGTGCTGCTGGCGCTGATGACACAAAACGCTCGTCTCTTATTTGCTGAAGTAGGGCAGGGCATCATCTTACTTTTTATTGCTATGAAAGCCTTAATGGCTAATGGGCAAATCGGATGGTCAGCCGTACCTTTAACGGTGTTAATTATCATAACAGGTGCCATTATTTTATTCGCCATTGGCTTAGCAACTGCGGCTGCTGGCTTCTGGTTGACACGGATCGAATCTTTGCAAAATATGACCGAAGACGCTTCCCAAACCGCGGCGCGCTATCCGCTTTCCTTGTATCCAAAGTGGCTGCAGGGTGCGCTATTGGTACTGGTTCCAGTAGGATTCGTCAATTACATACCTACCTTATATTTACTGAGACATCAAGGCGGCATCTGGATGCTCCTAGGAACCATTGCTGTTTCATTCGCTACGCTTTGGCTGGCTATGCGCTTTTGGAAGCTAGGATTATCTCGCTATCAAAGCACAGGAAGTTAATCGAGGGTTTCATACAAGGAGGGATCATAAGAAACATGATAACCGTAACGAATTTGCGCAAAACCTTTCAAACTCCGCTAGTCAAAGAAGGCAGGTTCTCCGGTGTTCGAACTTTGTTCTCACGAGCCTATAAAGAGAAGGAAGCGGTACGCGATGTAAGCTTCGAGATTGAATCTGGCGAGTTCGTCGGGTATATTGGACCTAATGGAGCGGGAAAGTCGACGACGATCAAAATGCTCACCGGCATTCTTCACCCAACCTCCGGCGAGGTGTTGATTCACGGCTATAGTCCTCAGAAGCATCGAAGGCGAGTCGTAAGGCAGCTTGGCGTTGTATTCGGTCAGCGCAGCCAGCTGTGGTGGGATCTGCCGGTGAAGGACTCTTATGAGATCCTTACGGCGATGTATCGGGTGGAGGAAAGCACAGCCCGCCGCAGGTTAGGCGAATTGACTGAACTTCTTGAACTGAAAGAGCTGATGGATACGCCTGTCCGGAAGCTGTCCCTTGGTCAGCGGATGCGAGCAGATTTGGCGGCTTCGATGCTGCATGATCCGGATATTTTGTTTCTGGATGAGCCGACCATCGGGTTGGATGTTGTCGCCAAGCGAAACATTCGCGGCTTTCTTCAGACCTTAAATCGGGATTTCGGTAAGACGATTCTGCTGACTACGCATGATATGGATGATATCGAGCAATTGTGTAAACGAGTTATCGTGATCAATCATGGGCAAATTGGCTATGACGGGTCGATCGATGAGCTGCGGGATCGTATTGGCTTACCAACGATGATGAAGGTCACTTATCGAGGTGAAATCCAAGTTCCTGCGAGCTGGGAACTTCCGTTTCGCGTGTTGGAGCAAGAAGCGAATAGTCTCACAATCGCTTGCAACCGCCAGGAGCTGAAAGCGATGGAAGTCCTGCGTATCGTCAGCAGCTGGGGCGATATGGATGATGTGCACATGGAAGAGCCTGAGTTTGAAGAGGTAATTCATGGTGTATATAAATAGATAGAAATGGAGTGAGACCGTATGCCTATAGAGAACGAAGAACGGGAGAGGGAGACGCAGCGCGTTGCCTCTGTACGTACTAATATACAGCAGCGAATTGAAGAGCTGCGCCAAACGGTGGATGAGCGACGATCGGAAGCAACAGCGATTGGCCGCAGCTTCTGGGATGATATCTCGGTCAATGCAGATAATGCGGATGATTTGATTGAGACGGCAGCGAGTATGGCCCAGCAGGAGCATGTGCTGCAGGGTCAAGAACGCAGCTATCGCTTGGCGCAGGATGCGCTGCGTAAGCTCCAGCGTGTTGTCGATGCTCCGTATTTCAGCCGCATTGATTTCAAGGAGAACGGGGAGCAAGGGCGCGAGAAGATTTACATCGGATTGACATCTTTTATTGATGCCAAGACGGATGAAATTCTTATCTATGACTGGCGCGCGCCAATTGCTAGCCTGTTCTATGACTATCCGCCGGGCCCGGCGACGTATCGGACACCTGAGATGGATGTCAGCGGCGAGCTGATGCTCAAGCGGCAGTACATCATCAAAGCCGGCGTGCTGCAGGATGTGTTCGATACGGGAATCTCCATCGGTGACGAGATGCTTCAGCAGATGCTAAGCCGCAGCGCCGACGAGAAGATGCACAGTATCGTTACGACGATACAGCGCGAGCAGAACCAGATCATCCGCGATGATCGGCACAAGGTGCTCGTCGTGCAGGGGGCGGCCGGCAGCGGCAAAACCTCCGTTGCGCTGCAGCGCATCGCGTATCTGCTCTACAAATATCGGACGACGCTAAGCGCCGACAACATGATTTTGTTCTCGCCGAACTCACTGTTCAGCGACTACGTCTCTCACGTACTGCCGGAGCTAGGCGAAGCTACCATGCAGCAGACGACATTCCAAGACTATTTAACACATAAATTAAGCGACACGGGTCTGACGCTGGAAGATCCCTACGATCAATTGGAGTTCATCCTTACGGGGACGGATCAAGACCCCTCCTACACAGCGCGGCTGCAAAGCATTCATTACAAAACGTCCGCTGCTTTCCTCAATGTCATTGAGGCTTACGGGGAGAAGCTGAAAAACGGCGGTATTCGTTTCCAAGATTTATCAGTCGGTAAGAAAGTATTGATTACTGCCGCTGAGCTTAGCGAACGATTTTACAGCAAATCCTCGATTCTTGCTCTAGGTGAACGGATGGAACAATTATCGGAGTGGATGCTGGAGAAGCTGGATGAGTTTCAAGCCGATGTCCAGAAGAGGTTTTATCGTAAAATGGTGCGGGAGCCGAAATATTTGGGCACCGAGCCAGAGATGAAAAAGATGAGCAAGGTCAAAGCGCATAAAGCGATTGCTCCACTTAGGGAGAAAGCGCGCAAGCTCGCTTATGTGGACGTGCTGGGGATGTACCAAGATCTTTATACAAATAGTGAACTGCATCAAGAGCTTATGCACCATTCGGAGCAGCGTCTACCTGCAGATTGGGATACGATCAGCACGTTCACGGCCGATGCGCTTGCTAGGGGAATGCTGCATTACGAAGATGCGACACCTCTTGTCTATTTGAAGGGCCTTGTTGAGGGCCAACTGCGCGTAGGGACCATTCGGTATTGTCTCGTGGATGAGGCACAGGATTACTCGCCATTTCACTATGCGTACTTGAAGAAGCTGTTCCCGCGTGCTCGGTTCACCCTGCTCGGGGACTGGAATCAAGGGATCTTCACGCATGCTAACGCGAGCAGTACGGATGGCGAGGGGCAAACGAGCGAGTACAGCTCCATTAGCGAGCTGATGAAGGAAGACGAGACGGAGACCATCCGCCTCGTCAAGAGCTACCGCTCGACGCGCGAAATCGTCGATTTCGCTAGTCGCGTGCTGCCTGGCGGCGAGCCGATCGAGCCGTTCAGCCGCAGCGGCGAGGCGCCGCGTGTTCTGCGCGCGGCGGGCGAGACCGAGCTCAGCCACCTCGTGGCTGAGGCGGCAATAGCTAGACGCGACGGCGGCGCAAGCTCCGTCGCGATCATTTGCAAGACCGAGCGCGAGACGCAGGGCGCGCACGCCAGCCTGAAGCCGCTGCTGCCGGGACTCGCGCGGATCACCAAAGAGACGCTGCACTATGAGGCAGGCGTCATGATCCTGCCGGCGTACCTCGCCAAAGGGCTCGAGTTCGACGCCGTTATTCTCTACGATGCCGGGGCGGCTGTCTACGCGGAGGCGAAGGAACGCAAGCTGTTTTACACCGCTTGCACCCGTGCCCTTCATCACTTGGACGTGTTCTATCTAGGTGAATTAACACCTTTTCTTTTGAACAAATAGACATACGTCCATACCTATCTGCCCTGCCCGACATAGGATATCTCGAACAACAACAAAGAAAAGGTTCTTGCAGGCAGAAGGGAGGAATAGCCATGTCAGGCGTTGGATATTCTAGCACAGCTATCGTATTGGTACTGTACATTCTGTTGGTCATCATTCTTGCAACATTCTATTAAAATAGGATGCACAAAGCCGCCCTCCGATTGATCGGAGGGCGGCTTTCTTAATAAATATGAATTTAAATCGGGATCAATCATCAACTATACTCTGAGTAATGAGGTAGCTAATGAATGAATCCTGTTCGCGGTTGAATGATGGTGTACAAACTGCAACTTCAAGTTGCTAATCAGTCTATGGGCGAGCAAATTGTTGTATAAACTACAACTTTGGTAACTACTATAGTCCATTTGCCCTCACGAAAGCTGAATGACTCTAAAATCGAATGTTGGAGTTTTGTAGGACAACGCAAGCCGTTTTTCTTATTTTAGACCTCATGACTAATCAACTTTTTGATTTCCCCAAGTCTCGCTGAATATTAGATTATTCAGACTCCTGCGCTTTTCCCAATTGGCTGTCTCCAAAATGGGCTTCTCTGGATAATTTTCTGTGAATCCAATGGATAGCAATGCTACTGGATCAATATGAGGAGGTATCCCAAGGATATCTCGCACATCATTTTTCTTATAGAAGCTTACCCAGCCCATCGCTAATCCCTCTGCACATGCCGCTAGCCACATGTTTTGAATCGCGCAAGCAACGGACATGATATCGGTTTCTGGTATCGAATTTCTTCCTAGCACATGAGAACCGCCGCGTGTTGGATCACAAGTAACGCAAATCGTAATTGGTGCCTGCTTAATCCCTTCAATCTTGAGATTTAGAAATTCATCTTGACGTGTATCTTCATAATGAATGGCTAAAGCTCGTCTCTCTTTATCTGCTGCCCAAGCCAAACGCTCTTTCACTTTTTCCGTAGAAATGATTATAAAATTCCAGGGTTGCATAAATCCAACGGAAGGACCATGGTGCGCTGCATTTAGCAATTTCATTATTGTTTCTTCTGGGATAGGATCCGATAAAAATGTTCGTACATCCCGTCTTGTATAAATGCTCTTGTACAAACCGTCCTTTTCTTCTTCTGTAAACATACCTTCACCTCACCCCTTCACCAAGCTCACGTACAATGTAATTATTCATTAAATTTACACCCTCTCTTCTCTTTTTGCAATCGATGGAAGACCTAATTTCGATAGGTGTCTAAATCTAATTTGTCGCACCGCATAAATCCACTTGAATTGGAAATCTTAACTTATAAAAAGTTTCCACCTAATACCAATGCGGGAGATTAGCTTATGTCCGGAACCAAGAAAATTACCGCACTTCAATTATATTTTGTCTTAATCCTCTCCATTGGCATTACGAACCATGTCTTGTTAATTCCGGTGCTGCTGCATTGGGGTAAACGTGATTCCTGGCTCGGCGCAGCGGTCTCCCTGATTCCTATGCTCCTATGGGTATGTCTGCTTTATATCGTTATTAAACGCACGAAACAGCAGAATATGATGGAGTGGATCCAACGGAAATTTGGGAAAGTGGTCGTTTTTCCATTCAAACTAGTTCTCATTACCATTTGTATTGCTCAACCAATTATAACCATAAAAGAAATGGTGACATGGACACATGTGACCTATTTACCTCGAACACCGCCTTTCATGATTGCTCTTTTGTTTATAATCTTTTGCTTTTTCGCGGCGAGATCAGGGGTGCGAGCGATTGCAATTACCTCAGGCATTCTACTTCCGGTTGTCGTTTTTCTTGGGTATTTTGTGATGGGAGCTAATTTCCAATATAAAAATTACAGCCTTCTTACACCTTTATTTACACATGGTTATGGACCTACACTTGCATCCATCATGTTAACTTGTGGCGCCTCCTTCGAACTGCTAGCTATCGTATTCCTCCAGCATCATGTGGATACACGCATCCGGCTGCCAGCTTTATTGATTCTTGCGGCATGTGTGATCGGACTTACCATAGGTCCGTTAACGGGTTCCATTGCCATATTTGGCCCCTTTGAAGCCGCGGATTTAAGATATCCAGCTTTTGAACAATGGCGTATGGTTACCTTGGGGAAATATATTTCCCACTTGGATTTCTTGTCTATTTTCCAATGGATATCAGGGGCTTGTGTTCGGACGTCGATGCTCATGTTTCTTAGTGTGGATGTTATTGGTATTCAAAAGAAGCGAACACGGACTCTAACCCTGATAGGGATCAGCCTGTTGTTCCTAGCGGCGAGCTTGTACCCAGTTTCAGACAACCAGATGGTGCATCTAATTCAAAATAGATATTATCCCATTATGTTTGGAATAGGCTTAAGCTTGCTTCTTGTTTTGCTTGTGATGTCTATCCTGCCGGGAAAACGAAAGGAGAAGAATGCCTAATGCATGAGCAGGATTTACGGGATTGGTTTGCGTTGTCTGGTGATGTCATCGTGAAATCTTATCGATTATCGGAAGCTCATCCGAAGGGGCGAGTGTTACTCATGTACTGTGAGGGTATGACCAATATGGATCATATCGAGAATCTCGTACTGCCTAAGCTTGAAGGTTTATTCAAAAATGAACTTGATAGTGCGTCTAAGCTAGATGTGAATACGATGCTTCAATTGATTGAAATTACGGGTTCTAACGCCATAGAGTCGATGACGGTTTCATTATATGCAGGATCGCTGATCTTATTTTTCGAAGAGACGCAACTGCTGTATGCATTGGATATTTCTGCGCCGCCCAACCGCTCACCAGAGGAATCAAGTACAGAGACATCCATCAAAGGTCCAAGAGATGCCTTTACCGAGAGCGTCGTTACGAATATCGCGCTCGTTCGCAAACGCTTGCTGACGCGCAGTCTGTGTGTTGAAAAAATGCAAATCGGAACGAGAAGTAACACCTCGGTAGCTCTCCTCTATATAGGCGATGTAATTAATGCTAATATCCTCCAGGAAGCAAAGCAGCGGCTTCAAGCTATTAACGTTGATGCCCTGATTAGCAGCTCGCAATTAGAAGAAGAGATGTCAGGACGCAAATACCCATTCTTTCCCCTTTTGGATTATGCGGGTAGACCTGATTATGTAGCTGATAGCTTGCTGCGCGGACGATTCGCGGTCATAGTGGATGGTTCCCCCATGGTTCTTATTGCGCCAGCGAATTTGATGTATATATTGAAATCCCCCGAAGATGTGCACTCCCCGTACTATTATGTCGCATTCGAACGTGTTTTGCGGATAGGCGGGTTGATCGTTTCAGCCTTATTTCCTGGTTTTTGGATTTCAATTTCCGCATTTAATCTGGATCAAATCCCGTTTCCCTTAGTAGCCACTATCGCTACATCCAGGTTAGGATTACCCTTGTCAGGTCCGATGGATTTTATTATCATGCTGCTGCTTTTCGAATTGTTTCGTGAAGCGGGAGCGCGGCTGCCCAAGGTAGTAGGACAAACTGTTACTGTTGTCGGTGGGCTAATTGTTGGGGACGCCGCGATACGCGCGGGAATCACGAGCCCTACAACATTAGTAGTGACCTCCATTTCGACGATATCGATGTACACCCTAGTGAACCAATCGCTAGCGGGGACGATTACCGTGCTCCGGATCATGATTTTGATAATATCCACAATTTTCGGTATTTTCGGATTTATGGTATCCCTCATGGGGCTCGTTTTATATTTATCAACATTAGAATCATTCGGTGTGCCTTACTTGTCGCCCTTATCGCCGCCTCAGTTCAGAGATATCATCCCTGCCATATTGGCCAAGCCGTGGAACAAAATGAAGCGAAGACCGAAAGCATTACATACGAAGGATGACACACGCCAGGGCGGGGAGTCCTCATGATAACGAAAGGGTTAGGACGACTGGTCATCGGAATGCTGCTTCTGGTTAGTCAGACAGGCTGTTGGGATATAAAGACGATCCAAGATACGAATTACATTACTGCGATAGGCTTCGATTATCAAAAAGGGCGCTATGTGGTGTATTTTCAAATGTTGGATTTCTCTAGCGTGGCTAAACAGGAAGGGGGTAAAGGAGGGCACTCCCCTGCGATTTGGGTCGGACAAGAGGAAGGGGAAACGGTTAATGCGGCTTTCGACCGTTTGTACAAAACCTTACAGCAGCGAGCCTTTTGGGGGCATGTGGGTGCTTATGTTTTTACAAGAGAGGCCCTAAAGGAAGGTGTGGGTAAATTTACGGACAGTTCAGTACGCTATGGGGAAACAAGGTTTACCCCATGGGTTTATAGTACGGATGAGCCGATAGAGACGATTTTTTCGGTTATCCCTTTCTTCAATGTCTCCCCTTTGGCCTCTATTCTTATGCAGCCTGAAGAAAATTACCATCAACGAGCTTATATTCGTCCGCTCAAATTGTACAGGTTTGCTGCTCTATCTAGAGAACCTGGGTACACGGTGATGATGCCCACTTTGGCTATTCGTAAGGATGTGTGGGTGAAAAATGAAAAACCAGATCCTAAATTAGAAGTAAGCGGAGTCTATGCGATAGCTAAAAAAAATCATGTGGAATGGCTATCAGAGGATCAGTTCAAAGGAGCACGCTGGTTAGAAAACAGCACCGCCCGTACGCCTATGGTCGTTTATATAAATGGGAAGGCAAAACAATCTGTTATTATTCAGAAGCCTAAAGCCAGCATTACGCCGCGAATGAATGGAGATCAACCCCTATTTGATATTCATATTGAAGCCGAGGCGGTGGTTGCCGAATTGTTAGAGAACATTGATGAAGATACGCTGCGAAAACAGATCGCCAAACAAATCGCTGAGGAAATCGAGCAAACCTGCAAGGAGGGGAAAAGCCATGATACGGATATCTATCAGCTCGAGCATGTATTATATAAGCAAGCTTTTCCGGAGTGGTCTAAGCTTACAACTAACGGGGAGAAACCGCTGGAAAATTATCAATTAGGCGATATAAAAGTTGTTATCCACCTATCCCACTCCGGGATGCTTAAGATGAGGGAAAAAGAGCAGCAGTACTAGCTATTGACCCATATTTAAAGCCTTCATCTCCGCAAATTCTGCGGTTTTAGAGGCTTTTTTTAATAAAGTTTTAAGAATTGTTTTAGGCACGGTTAATAGGTGATTTAGAGGCAGTTAATGCGGAGGGGATAAGATGAATACATGGAAGCGAGGAACGCATCCAAATTAGATAAAGCGTATGTATACGCGGAGGAAATAAGATATGAATAAGAAGTTAGCGATGTTGGGATTAGGCGTTGCGGTAGGCAGCATGATGCTAGTGACCTCGGTATATGCAGGTGTGGGAGAAGCTCCCGGGTATGAGACATTCAAATCAGCATTCAAACAAACAGCATTGGTGAAGAATGTAACTCGCCAGGTGAATGTGTCCTTACAAGACAATGGAGCTTCATTACTCAATGTGAAATCAACAATTAAAAGCAGTGGTGTCGATCAAGCTGGCAGCGCAGTAGTCACAGTGAAAAGCGGAACGGATGAGCAAACCATTCACTTCTACAGCCAAGATGGGAAGCAGATTGTAAAAACCGAGGATTCCGAGGTGTATAAAGTACTGGAAGGTGATGGCATGCCGGGCAAGTTCAAAGGGCATGAGCAAGCAAACCACACACCTGACCCGCAAGTGATTAGCGAAGTGGAAAATGTGGTCGATGCCTTGGTTGGTAACCTGAAAAACTATGTAACCATGAGTGAAGCACCTGGTAACGTAAAGGACATTCATTTCAAATTGTCTGGAAGTCAGATTTCACCTGTTGTGAACACAATTGGCTCGTTAGTTATTAAACACGGCACTGCAGAGAACAGTCACCGTCCAATTCCGGCTAAAGCGGATACCCTTGGTGTAGATGTAACGACACTCAAAAACAGCCTGCCTCAGCTTGTAACAGACATCAAAATGGATGAGGTCGAAGTGAACGCAAGCGTGGATGCGGATAACCACATTACGAATCAAACGGCACAAATTCATATTTCCGGTAAAGATGCTCAAGGTGCTGCGCATGATGTGGTGTTAAGTGTAGATATGACTTTATCTAGTCTGAACTCCACAACGCCAGATACGATTGATTTGACAGGAAAACAAGTGGAAAATGTGAAGTTTGATGAAAATTCCCGCAAAAACTGGGGAGAGAAACATTAATAGAAAGTCAAGGGGAGGCATCAACGATCGTTGACCTCCTCATTCGTTCTGAAAGGCGGCCCGTTCATGAAACCCGTAGTAGAAATTAAGAACCTCACGAAAACTTACAAAAATTTGCGCGGCATCCATCAAGTGAATATGACGGTACAGCAAGGCGATATCTATGGCTTCTTCGGACCCAATGGCGCCGGTAAAACATCGGTCATGAAGATCATGACGGGTTTAACAAGGGCGCAGCAAGGCGAAGTAAAGCTGTTCGGCCATGATGTGTCTATGCATTATGAACAGGCAATGGCGAAGGTTGGCGTGCTGATTGAAACAGCGGAAGCTTACACCTATATGAGCGGCAAGCGGAATCTGGAGCTAGCGGCGCGCTTTTATCCTGGGATCGGCAAGCAGCGAGTGGATGAAGTACTGGAGATTGTCGGACTCACCCCTTTTCAGCATGAAAAGGTTGCGGGTTACTCACTGGGCATGAAGCAGCGGCTCGGACTAGCGGCAGCGATGCTGTCAAAGCCTGAATTGCTTATTCTCGATGAGCCGACCAATGGGCTTGATATTGAAGGGATGGTTCATATTCGGGAAATTATCATGCGCCTAGCGAGTGAAGAGCGAATTACCTTCCTCATCTCCAGCCATCTCATTCATGAAATGGAGCTGATGTGCAATCGCATGGGCATCATTCATCAAGGGCGGCTTATTCGCGAGGGGCTCGTATCCGAATTAGCCAAAGGCAGCGCGACGCTGGAAGAAGCGTACTTGCGCGAAATCAATGAAGTCAGGAGGCTAGCAGCCCATGCATAGCTTAACCGCCAACGTCTGGAACGAAACGATCAAACTCGCATCAAAGAAGAAGACGATTTTCTTCCTAGTTGTTACTCTGCTTCTTCCGGTTATTGCAGGCTTACTGCTTGCACGCTTTCAAAGCGGCATCGGCATCGGAGCCATTGCATCGGGGGATTTCCCTATCGTCATGCTCGGTTTGTTTACGAGTATATTCCTGCCTTTGTTCGTCTTCATGGGTGCCGCGGATGTATTCGCTGGTGAGATGGGAGAACGCACGATGAAGAATACGCTCACTCGGCCCATCACTCGGTTTAAGGTTTTCGCATCCAAGCAAATTGCGCTGGGTGTGTACATTGTTCTTTATTTAATCGCGGCCTTGCTGGCTTCGATCGTTTCTGCCTTATTTTTCCAAGATTTCGGAGGCGTAAGTACAGTATTTACTTGGTTCCTAGCTTATGGCTCGGCCTTTGTTCCTCTGCTTGTGCTTAGTATTGCGGCCGTGCTTCTCGCACAGTTCTTCTCCAGCAGCAGTTCAGCATTGACTGTGAGCATTCTTCTTTATTTGGCGTTTAAAGTAGCTGCTTTTTTCATTCCGCAAATTGCAACTTACTCACCAACAGCCTACACAGATTGGCATATGCTCTGGATTGGCAGCTCGATGGCTATTGGCAAGATGAGCAGCATCTTTATGTTTTTGATGGCGTGTAGTATATTGTTTTTTACAGCAGGATATTATTTGTTTGATAAAAAGGAGATTTGATTCGGATGTCGATTCGTTTACGGCTGGTACTTTCCTATATAGCCATGCTGCTTGTACCGCTTGTGCTCTCCGTGCTAGCCGTGATCTTAATCAGCGTCGCAACGTTTGGGAATCTGAAGTCCGTCTTTCAGGTCGATTTCTCCCAAGGCAATCCGATCAAACGTGTTGTTGATCAAGAACTCGAAAATGTCGCTTATATGAAAGCGAAGACGGATACGGAACCGGATGCTTTTCTGGATCCCGCATTCGTGAAGGATCTAGAGGCCAAATTCCATAAAATTAATATGGGCATCATCATCCGGAAGGATAAAGAGATTACGTACGTTTCACCGTATATTAAACAGGGTGAGGCTGAGAATACCTCCAAGCTGCCTTCATTTGGCACATCATCCGGTCAATTTCAGCGTAATCAAGGTTCCCTGTGGATAACTAGGCAGCAGGATTTTTTATTTTCAGATAATAGTAAAGGCTCTGTATTCGTTTTTCTGGACGGAGGCCCCTTTCAAAAGTATCTTCACCAATTTTCAAAATCCGTCATCGTTACGTTTATTCTCATTCTCGTGTTGACGAATGGTGTTCTGACTTACTTCGTTTCTCGCAGTATTATTAGACCTCTAAGAGCGCTCAAGCGCGCAGCGGAGGAGATCAAGGAAGGTAATCTCGACTTTGAGATTATCCCGCATTCCGATGATGAAATTGGTGAGCTTAGTACGGCATTTGAAGAAATGCGTCGTAAGCTCAAGAAGTCCGTGGAAGTTCAGCTTCAATATGAAGAGAACCGCAAAGAGCTTATTTCGAATATTTCCCACGATCTGAAGACGCCGGTTACGGCGATTAAGGGATATGTCGAGGGGATTATGGACGGTGTATCGAATTCACCAGACAAGCTGAACCGGTACATTCGAACCATTTATAACAAAGCAGCTGATATGGACCGGCTCATTGATGAATTATTTCTGTTCTCCAAGCTGGATTTGGGCAAAGTGCCCTTTCAATTCGAGAAGGTAGATCTCGGACAATACGTGTTGGATTGCGCGCAGGAGCTGCAGTTCGATATGGAGAAAAAAGGGGTTCAGTTCGCGCTCACCGAGCTGCCGAAGTCACCGCTGTATGTAACAGCAGACCGTGACAAGCTCAGACGTGTCCTGCTGAACATTATCGAAAATGCGATAAAATATAGTGAAGAAGGCAAGTGCCACATTACCTTAACGTTGAGAGAGATCGACGGCAATGCCGTCATTCAAATAAAAGATAGAGGTCAAGGCATATCGGAGGAGTCGCTTCCTTATATTTTTGATCGGTTTTACCGGGCGGATCCTTCACGTAACACGGCTACCGGAGGAAGCGGGCTTGGACTGGCGATAGCCAAACAAATTATGGAAGAGCACGGCGGGAGAATCAGCGCAACCAGCATCATTGGGCGGGGAACGACCGTGTACATGGCATTACCGCTTAGTCAGCAGGGGGAGAGCGAAGAATGAGTCGAATCTTAATTATTGAAGACGAGCAAAGTATTGCCGAGCTGGAGCGGGATTATTTGGAGATCAGCGGCTATGAAGTCGATATCGAAAATAGCGGGGACAAGGGGCTCCAGCGAGCCCTCTCTACGGATTATGATCTCATTATTCTCGACCTTATGCTGCCGAAGGTGGATGGCTTCGAAATCTGCCGGCGTATTCGCAGTGAGAAGGACATTCCCATCGTGATGGTTTCCGCTAAAAAGGAAGACATCGATAAAATCCGCGGCCTCGGCCTCGGCGCTGACGATTACATGATCAAGCCCTTCAGCCCCAGCGAGCTGGTGGCCAGAGTGAAAGCCCATTTAGCACGCTACGAACGACTGATGGGGCGGCGCGAAACGCGGAATGATGAAGTCCGCATTCGCGGTTTGATGATTGATAAAACAGCGCGCCGTGTTTTTGTAAACGAGAAAGAAGTCGTCTTCACGACGAAGGAATTCGACCTGCTCACCCATCTCGCGATGAATCCGAATCGGGTGTACAGCAAAGAGCAGCTTTTTGACCTTCTATGGGGCATGGACGCCATGGGGGAAATCGCGACAGTGACGGTACATATTCGCAAGCTGCGCGAGAAGATCGAGCAAGACCCATCGTACCCGCAATACATCGAGACGATCTGGGGAGCGGGATATCGGTTTCGGATTTAACGGGAAAGGGGCTGTCCCAAACCAACATTGCCTGACGGACACCATTTCATTCATTTTCATATAAAAGTCTATTTGGAAAATTCAGCTTACTTCATGCATTTTCTGCAGTCTGCCTGCTACTTCCATTGGAGTTAATCCAGTGGAAATAGTGATTTGGCACCCTAAAAGTCAATTCTATTGGAGTTATTCCAATAGAACTACGAATTTCGAAGCCTGTGAGTCGATTCCATTGGAAAAATCCAATGGAAGTATGGATTTTGTTTTGAATATCGATTCGAATGTCCCAAAAACCTTAAGCTGTCCACGAGTAGATTTATCTACTTAGTGGGACAGCCTCTTTTTGTTACACCCGCCGAAAGGTTATTAGCGCCTATTCGTCTGAGCTACAGTGCTTTGTAGACCCGCCGAAAGTGCGTATTCCGCGCTTATATCGGCGACCGTTAGGCGTATGCTCGGTTTTACGAGTCTATATGATGATTTTGTAATTAACAAATGGTCATTTACTCCAAAGTAATGTTAAGATATTGTAAAGCTTACTTAATAAAGAGGAGTCAACAACTATGATACTTTCCGTGGATTGGCACATTTTAATGAAATTAGGGATCTCAGCTATATTTGGTCTCATTATTGGTCTGGAACGGGAAATCAGGAATAAGCCGCTCGGACTCAAGACTTCTTTAGTCATTTGCTTAAGCAGCTGCTTGCTGACGATCGTATCCATCGAATCGGCCAATAAATATGCCGTCATGGGACTGCACGTGATGGACCCCATGCGTCTAGCTGCGCAAGTCGTTAGCGGAATCGGTTTTCTTGGGGCTGGGGTGATTCTTCGCAAACACAATGATGTCATTATCGGATTAACGACGGCTGCAATGATCTGGGGGGCGGCTGGACTTGGGATTGCGGTTGGGGCAGGCTTCTTTGTAGAAGCGTTTTTTGGGCTCCTGCTTATCATGATTAGCGTTGTAGTTTTGCCTTATTATATTAAGAAAATGGGCCCAAGACCCCTTATTATGAAGGATCTGCGCGTGAGGCTCGTCGTCTCCCATGACGGCAACTTAACTACGATTATCAAAGCGATCATTGCCAAAGGTTACAAGATGAAAAGCGTACATATTAAAGAGTTGAACCAGGAGCAGCAAGAGCTGCATTTCATCGTGTTTATTGATAGGAAATATGCTTCGGAAGTATATGATGAGTTGAAAAGTATGGATTATATTGAGATTGCGGAAGTTGAGACTTTGTAGGATTCAAGTAGAAGTAGGATCGGATGTGCTTTTGACGCAATCCGGTCTTTTTTTATAAGCAGCTCGTAGTACCTGATGAAGCTGCGAATCTTGCACCGAGTCCAGCTAATGTACTGGATAGGAAGCAGAAGTCTACACAACTTGAAGTGAAAAATCATGTTACAATATTGATCAAGAAATCATAACGGGTTGATGAAAAGGGGAGCTGGCATGGAGGATGTTCATCTGCATTTAAAAAATCTTGGCTTCACGGACCTTGAAGCCAAGTGCCTGCACGTGCTCGCCGAAAGCGGCACGCAGACCGGCTACGAAATCGCCAAGCAGCTTGGCGTTTCGCGCTCGAACGTCTACTCCGCGCTGCAGAAGCTCGCGGAGAAGGGGGCCGTGCTCACGAGTCACGGTGAGCCCACGCATTATCAGAGCGTGCCGATCGAGGAGATCGGCGAGCGGATTGAAGCGGAGCTGCAAGCCTCGATCCGCTATGTGAAAGCGCATATGCCGAAGCAGGATGCGCACCGCTCGGAGTACTTCAGCTTGGAGGGAGACGTTAAGGTCATAGAGCGTATACGAACTGAGCTGAAAAAAGCGAAGGAAGAGGCGCTCTGTGAGCTATGGTCGGAAGAAGCGCTGCTGCTGAAGGAAGCTCTTCGGCTAGTGCCAGCGCAAGGCGTGCGATTGCTAGTTTCGACGATTGGCGAAGCGGAGCTGCCGAGCGGGGTTCATCAATTCCAGCATGGACGCGAGGAGGGTTGGCAGAAGCGCAATGGGCGGAAATTTACACTGCTGATCGACCGCAAGCTGGCAATTGTTGGTACACGAGGCGGCGATGAGCCGGCTCTTGCGATGATGACAGAGCATCCAGCGATGGTGGAGCTGCTGCTGAACAATTTCTTACGTGATATGGTGATCCACGAGCTGCAGCAGGATATGGGCGCTAAGCTGGAAGATAAATATGGCAAAAACTTCAAGAAAATTATTCAGAAGTACACCGAGGTGAAGGGGATGGACCCGCAACCGACGGGAGCTTTGGAGGGCAAGTCTAGTGAAGGAAAGTCTGCCGAAGGAAAAAGGAGAAAGAAGAAATGAAGCAGCATGAAGAGGAACAAACGAAGATAGAGGGAATTCTACTCGCAGCAGAAGCGCTTGTGAAGGAGAAGCTGGAGCGCGATAGCAGCGGCCACGACTGGTGGCATATCTATCGCGTCGTGCAGACGACGAAGCGCATCGCTGCCCAGGAGGGCGCCGACGGCTTCGTCTGCGAGCTTGCGGCGCTGCTTCACGACGTCGTCGACGAGAAGCTGAACGCCGATCCAGCCGCTGCGCAGCGCGAGCTGGAGGCGTGGCTCGCTGCCAGCGGCACGCCAGCGGAGCAAGTGCAGCACGTGCTGGAGATCATCAGCACGATGTCGTTCAAGGGCGGCGCGCGTCCGCCAATGCGCACGCTGGAAGGTCAGGTCGTGCAGGATGCCGACCGGTTGGATGCGATAGGCGCGGTAGGCATCTCGCGCGTATTCGCTTATTCGGGCTGGAAAGGTCGCCCGATTCACGATCCTACCGTCATGGCGCGTGAGCATATGACGGAGGCCGAGTATCGCGCTGGGAAAGATACCGCGATTAATCACTTCTACGAGAAGCTCCTGAAATTGAAGGAGCTAATGAACACAGCCTACGCCCGGCAGCTGGCCGAGGAGCGGCACCGTTTCATGGAGCAGTACCTCCAGCATTTTTACGCGGAGTGGGAAGGCGAGAGATAGCAAACGAAAAAGAGCCAATGATGGCTCTTTTTTTGGTGAGATAGGCTGTGATCTTTTCGCGGTTGCAGATAAGATTGTTGTACAGCATACAACATATTTTGGGATTTCACGGTTCCAAATGAAAACTGTTGTACGCTGTGCAACAGTTTGTTCTAATTTGCTTCAAAGATGCTCGATTTGAGGTGAATTGTAGCACTTTGTACAACTCCGGAGAGGATATCCTCACCTTCAGGGACAAATTGTTGTATAAAGTACAACTTCGCTTCTCTTTGTCATATGCGTAGATTATCTTGCTATTATTCGCACCGTTGCACAGCTCGATTACTGATCTTGCAAATCACAGAAGAAAGGTTTGATTGAGCTGGGAGAAGTGATGTGTAAGATCGTTCCCCCCACCAGCCATTATTCAAAAGACGGCTTCGTCAGCGGACAATCCGGCAGCCCCACAATCTCCCCATTATATTCCGCCAGCTTGCGCAGGAAATAGCACGTTTCGGGTAAATGATGTTCAAGGAACCGTAGTGTCAACCGGCTGAGAAGTTCGGTTTCTTGATAATCGCGAATAACACCCTCGACGACATGGTAAAAACGGATGACGGTTTCAGCCACTTGCCGGGCAAACTTTTGCTGAACAGGGAAATTAGGCGCTGTGAAGCGGAGGAAGCCGCGGATAGCTGTGTTTTTGACGATGTGAGCGCTGAATTGTTGAGCGAATAGCTGTGTGGTTTTGATTAGCTCCATTTCTGTTGGGTCCAAATGGTTGGCAAGAAGTACAGCGTGACCGAGTTGATCCTCAAGCCACATTTCCACCAGCGTAACGAGCGGAAGGGGCTCATAAGGGACTCCATTCATCCAATAATGCAGAATGCGTATATACTCTCCGTTTTCCAAAAGGGTCCCATTGAAATAGACGGGAGTTAAGGAGACAACGATTTTATTTTGAATGCGCAGATGCTGCAAATAGCCCTCGAATTGATAATATCCTTGAACAACAGGGTATATATCTTTTGAGAGCTGAATCATCGTTTCCGAGGAGACAGGCAGAACTGGGTCTGTTTTCAAAATGCGGTTCCGCAGTTCTGTAAAAGCACCGATGTAACGCTTGGCAATCGTGATCCATTGTACCTCTTCATTCGCGAGCGCCTCATCCACAAAGATGGCATGATCCTGTAAAATTTCAACCCAGAATAAATGCTCCTGCCATGGTGTTATTGTCTCATTTAGGCTCATGGAAAATTTCCTCCTATAACTAAACTTTACGCCATGTACATTCATTTGTTAGTATCAACGAAGTGTATTCAACAAAAAAAGGTTCGAGAACGGTTTTCGTCGCATTTTGTGATAAAATAGAAGGAATGATTCATTAACTTCGAGCAGAAAGAGATGTTATGACAATGAAAAGAGAAGCAAAGTATATAGCGACGGTTTCCTTAGGAGTTATGGGAGCAGGCTTTCTGGCCACGCTGCCCACAGCGGTATCTTCAACCCTATGGGGAACCTTTTTGCAAGGTGGTTTTGAGGCTGGCGTTGTAGGCGGCTTGGCTGACTGGTTTGCGGTTAGTGCCCTTTTCCGTCACCCTCTTGGCATTCCGATTCCGCACACGGCCCTATTGCCGAAGAATCGTGAGAAGATTACGAAAGCGCTTGTCTCGACGGTTGAAAATGAACTGCTTTCCAAAGAAACCATTCGTGTTCGCTTGCAGCAAATTCGTTTTCTTGAACGCGGACTTGAGCTGGCGGAGAGCCATCTGGACAATGCGGCGCTTCACAAAGGTCTCTCGACACTTGCCAAACAAGCTTTAAACGCGATTGATCTGGACAAATTAACGCCGCTTTTAGCGGAGGAAATTCATAAAGCACTCCAAGACGTGGATACGAGTCGACTCGTTAGCACGATTGTAGACAGCATAGTTGATGGCGGTTATGACGGCAAAACCTTTGATTTTGTTATCGATAAAGTGGAAGCATGGGCCGTTAAGGCGGATACGCGCGATCAACTGGGCGCTATGGCGCTCAAAGCGTTCGAGGGTTTGCAGTCGAATGGCTTCATGGCATTTGCCGTTAATGCGTTCATCGGTATGGTGAATGAAGAGAAGATCGGGGGCATTATCCAGAACTTCGTTCTTTCCTACATCGAACAAATGCGAACGAAGAATCATCCGCGCAGAGAAGCGGTTCTTACTTTTATTCGGAATGAACTGAACAAGCTTGAGCGGAATCCACAGCTTTTGGCTGAGCTAGAAGGTTTGAAAGCGAAGCTTCCGGGCTTATTCGATCTCGATGAGAAATTATCTGGGCTGTTAGAGCGGTTGAAGGCGAAGGCAGAGGATTTCGTGGATCAGCCCGATTTTGTGCCTCAGCATGTGGTTCCGGTGGTTCGTAAAATGCTGGTTTCGGTGAAAGAAAACGAGGATATGCTGCAGCGCGGTGAGAGCTGGATTCAAGAGCAAATCGCTGCTTATTTGGAGCAAAATCACAGCAAAATCGGTTTACTCGTCAAAGAAAACCTGGATAAGCTGACGAACGAGAAGCTGACCCAGTTGATGGAAGATAAGCTCGGCAATGATTTGCAGTGGATCCGTGTCAACGGTGCGATATGCGGATTCATCATAGGACTTGGCTTGGCAGGGTTAAAAATGCTGTTTTAGGTGAAAAACGACGGGACATGCCCGAGTGGAGGTAGGCATTTTGATCGAGATTAAAGGCGTTAGCAAGACGTTTGTTCAGCGATTAGGCGGCAGCTATCAGGCACTGGATAATATCACTTTAACGATTGAAAAGGGGGAGTTCGTCTCCCTGCTGGGCCCGTCCGGATGCGGGAAATCGACCGTACTGAATTTGGTCGCAGGCTTCGATACTCAGAGCGATGGTATTATTCAGGTGAATGGGAAAAAGGTGACCGGCGCTGGAGCGGACCGAGTCGTCGTGTTCCAGGAACATGGTCTATTCCCATGGTTGACGGTGCTGGACAATGTAGCCTTCGGTCTCAAGCAGAAGGGTATTGGAAAAAAAGAGCGTTACGAGCTGGCGATGGAACAGATTAAAGCTGTGCATCTCAGCCGTTTTACAGACCGCTATCCGCATGAGCTTTCGGGCGGGATGAAGCAGCGGGCCGCAATCGCCCGGGCGCTTGCCATGGACCCAGAGATTTTGCTGATGGACGAGCCGTTCGCCGCTTTGGACGAGCAAACACGCCTTATTTTGCATAAAGAACTGGAAGAAATCTGGATGCGTACGCGCAAAACGATCCTCTTCATTACCCATAACATTCGTGAAGCCGTAATCCTCTCGGATCGTGTATTCGTGATGTCCACGCGTCCCGGAACGATTAAGAAGGAGTTCGCCGTGAAAGCGGCGAGACCTCGGGATAGCGCAGACACCGTCCTCCATCATGTGGAGAATTCGATCATGGACGCGCTGGCAGACGAGCTGGAGAAAGTGGTAAGGGAGGAGACTGGCGATGAGTACAGCATCAAGAAGAACGATTTTTCTGGTACTGCTTCTGATAGCTTGGGAGGCGGGATTTAGAATATTCGGATGGGGATGGAAGTTCCCTTCGCCAACCCAAACCTTACAAGCCTTCTATGACGGGTTGGTGCACGGCGAACTGCTCCAAGCGACATTTGCGAGTATGGCGAGGTTGCTGGTTTCCTTTGCATTGTCTTTGCTGATTGGTACAACCCTTGGGTTCTTATTCGCACGCTATAGAATGCTGGATGATACACTTGGATTTCTGGTGGTTTCTTTGCAGACCATTCCAAGTATTGCTTGGCTGCCTTTTGCTATTATTTGGTTCGGTCTTAACGAATCTTCGGTTATTTTCATTACGACACTCGGAGCAACCTGGACGATGGCATTGGCCAGCCGTACCGGTATCAAAAACATCCCGCCTATTTATTTGCGCGCCGCGCAGACGATGGGGACGGGCAATGGGTTTAATCTATTCGTGCAGGTCATGATCCCTGCCGCGTTCCCGCATTTGATCAATGGTGTTCGCACGGCTTGGGCTTTCGCATGGCGCGCGCTTGTTGCCGGTGAGCTTATTGCCAAAGGGGCTGGGCTAGGCCAGCTATTGCAGGACGGAAGAAATCTGGGCGATACCTCACTGATGCTGTGTATTGTCATTATTATCGCGGTACTGGGCACAGTTTCTGATCACTTCTGCTTTAAGAAACTCGAAGATAAAGTGCTAGAGCGCTACGGCCTCGCTGGCTCGAAGTCTTGAGTAGGGAGTGGGCCGGATGAGGAAACAGGCATGGGTGCTGATGCTGCTTTTGGTCGCTGTTTTAGTGCTGAGTGCATGCGAGGAGAAGTTGACTTCTTCTGGCAAGGCTCAGGTTGTTAGGGTCGGTGTGTTTAAAAATGTAACGCACGCTGCGGCGTACATTGCGCTAGAAAAAGGTTATTTCGCCCGGGAATGGGGCAATGAAGTTAAGATTGAGGTCACAGCCTTCGATAACGGCTCTGACCTATCTATCGCGATGGCGACAGGGGATATCGATGTCGGATTCGTTGGTCCTGGACCCGCGACAACCTTCTTTTTGAAAAGCAAGAACTATCGGGTTGTCTCCGGTTCAAATAACGGCGGCGCGGTATTGGTTGCGCGTAATGGCTCGGGAATTAATACTGTAAAAGATTTAGTAGATAAAACGATTGCTATCCCGTCCAAAGGAAACACGAACGAAATCTCGCTGCGCATGCTGCTGCAGCAAGAAGGTGTGAGCTTGGGCAGAGGTGCCGAAAGTGCGCACCTCATCGTGCGCTCCCCGTCGGATGCGCTGATCTCCTTCCGTCAGAAGGAGATCGATGCGACGCTCGTCCCCGAGCCATGGGGGACACAGATCGAGAAGGCCGGACTTGGCAAAGTCGTCGTCGATTGGAAGGCGATCCCGCCGAACAACGGCGATTATCCGACGGTCATCATGGTCGCAAGCGACAAGTTCATTGCCCTGCACCGGGATATGGTGAAGGGTGCAATCAAGGCGAATAGGGATGGCATCGCGTTCATCCAGAACAGTCCGGAGCAAGCCTATGATCTCATCAACAACCAACTGAAAAAGTATAGCGGTAAAGGGATGGATAAGGGCTTAATCAAAGCCTCGCTGAGCCGTTTGAAACTCACCACTGACGTTGACGTCAAGGTGATGGAGGAGATGGCGAAGGTATCCATCGATGCTCGCTATATTAAGGGCATTAACAAAGAGGAACTCGATCTAAGTAAATTCGTTGATTTGTCGATGCTGCAAGAAGTCGAGAACGGTAGGTAAAGAGAAGAGCCCGATTCATCCAAATTACTGGATGAATCAGGCTCTTTTTTTCTCTTTGTCGAATAAAACTAGTAGTCAACGAATTTACCAGCAGAGGAGCTATCGATTTTGAAACGTAGCTTCTGCACGGGCAGTTCTCGCCGAAAGCATTTTCTGTGCTTATTTGTACACATGTAAGAATTTGGGGTAAGCGGAGCCTACTCCTTATTTATCGTCCGATTAGATCCTCAGATAGAGAACCACAAAACCATTGGAGTAAATCCAATGAAATAGTCTATTAGGCTGTGAAAATCGCATTTCTATTGGAATTTATCCAACCAAATGGTCGATTCATCGCCCGGAGACAGACTTCTATTGGATTTACTCCAATGAAATCGACTCTTAGGCTGTAAATTAACCCATTCATTTACTGGGGCTGCAAGGATAAGCGCGTTTTCCGCGCTTATTTGTTTTTGGTGCACGATGATCCTAACTGTCATTTACAGAAAATTAAGAATATTAAATGAAATTTTGTATTGTCAAAAGGTGGTAATGGATTTATACTAAAAGCAGATGTATATGGTAGCGATTTCAGAAAACGCTTACCGGACGATTTTTCAACAGAATTTTTTATTCACATGCAATATGGAATCGATACCAGAAAAGTTTGCAGAAACCCTTAGGAAGGTGGTCATAACATGGAAACGAATCTGCCGCAAGCTAGAGTTGGCGCTGCGGCGAAGAAGAAAAATGCTGATCTGGGGAAAAGAATACTAGGGCACAAGCATTTATATCTCATGCTCCTTCCCTGTATTGTATTTTTCGTTATTTTTTCGTATATCCCGATGGGTGGACTCATGCTAGCCTTTAAGGATTACCAGTTTAATAAGGGAATCCTTGGTAGTCCTTGGGTGGGGTTGACGTATTTCAAAGCTTTTTTTAACGATTATCAAAGTGGAAAGTTGATTAAAAACACACTTATTATCAGCAGTATCAAATTATTTCTGGGGCTACCTTTTCCGATTCTGCTTGCGCTGATGTTCAATGAGGTTAGAAGCCGAAGATTTCGCGGGATCACACAAAGCATATCTTATTTGCCGCATTTTCTTTCCTGGGTTATCGTCATTGGCCTTATGCAGCGGATGCTTGCTCCCGAAACAGGGCTGCTTAATGAGGCGATCCGATTCTTCGGAGGAGACGGAAGCACTTTTTTCATGATGGAAAGCAAGTACTTTTATTCACTCATGTTTGGAAGCCATATTTGGAAAAGCATAGGATGGGATTCCATCATTTATTTGGCCGCTATTGCCAGCATTAATCCTGAGCTGCATGAAGCCGCCAAGATAGATGGCGCTAATAAATGGCATGAAATCTGGCATGTTACCTTGCCGGGCATTCGATTAACGATTTCGATCCTGTTTATTCTGTCGCTGGGCAGCATTCTGCAGGCGGGATTTGATCAAATTTATCTCATGAGAACACCCGGGAATATGGAGTTAGCCGATATTCTTGACACTTATATCATTCGTGTAGGCCTTCAAAATGGACAATACGGCTATGCGACTGCGGTTGGTTTAATGCAGGGTGTTATTGGACTGATTCTTGTTGTAACGGCAAATCGAGCTTCCAAAAAGTTTTTTGACGAATCAGTATGGTAACGTTACCATGATGTCCAATTTTCAACTGTTGAAGGACGCCCTCGGGTGTTATTCATAAAAATTGAAAGATAAGGGGAGTATTGTATGAGCAAAAGTTGGGTCAAATGGATTACTATGCCTTTGGCAGCAAGTTTGCTGCTAGCCGGTTGTGAAAGTTCCAATCAACCAGCAGGTGGAGGGGACAATGCTAGTTCAACACCGTCAACCACAGCTAGCAGTGGCAAGCCCGCAACTTGGATTGCAGACAGAACACTCAAGGGACTACTGTTTATTGACAGCGATGATATAACGAAAGACATCAATCCGGAGATCGCCAAGAAGATGAAAGAAATGACAGGGATTACGTTGCAAATGGAAGGTGTAAACTCGCAGCATGCGATTGACGGCCTGATTGCAGGGCTGGCTTCCAATGATTTACCGGACTTCATCGTTTATTATCTGAATAACAGCGGTCGCCAAGAAATGCCAGTCATTTTGAAAGCAGCCAAAGAAGACATGTTCACTGACCTGACTCCCCTTATTAAAGGTACAAAGATATACAGCAAATATTTGGATGATAAATATTTGCCGCTTGATACGAAGAACGGCGTTATGTTCCGTCCGGAATTTAACGGCTCCAGTTACTTTGTCCATATGAACATTCAAAGAGAGGGCGGCTACGAAGAGCGCAAGTATGTCGGAGGTCCTTTTATACGTAAAGATATCGCCGAAGCGCTGAAGGTTGATCCTCGAACGATTAAAACAACGGATCAAGTGTATGAATTGGCCCAGAAGATCAAAGATGGCAATTTCAAAGATAAAAACGGAAAAGCGGTTATCCCGCTTGGACCTAGATATTGGGGCAATAGCAATCACGAGAATGGACCCCTGTTCAATGATATGACCTGGGGAGCGACTGACCAACACTTCGAAAAGAACAAGGAAGGTAAAATTGTTCACGAAAGCAAGACGGAATATCCGATGAAGCGTATTGAGTTCGTTCAGAAGCTTTTGAAGGATAAACTAATGGCTCCTGATTATTATGCGATGCAGGAAAACAAAGCGACTGAAGGAGCTATTAACGGTTCATTTGGCATTATCGGCGATATGCATAGCTATTTGGACTTCAATAAAGATATGAGCTATCTTCCGCTTGGACCTATTAATTCTGTGGATGGAAGCTACCGAATGTCCGTTGACTATAAGAGTGGGTCCTTGGCCTGGTCGATTCCAAAAACAACGAAAAATCCGCAGGATATCGTCAAATTCGCTGATTTCCTGGCCAGTCGTGAAGGCAAGCTTCTCTGGCAGTACGGTCTAGAGGGAAGAGACTTTACGCTGGATGCCAAAGGCAATCCTTTGGTCAAGAAAGAAGTGTTAGAGCTACGGAACAAAGATCCGAAAGCGGCTATGGAGCTTGGCTTTGAGGGAGTAGGGAATAGCTGGGGAGGCTATCTCGGCAGTACGGATATCAACAGACTGGCTGATTTCGGCGAAGCTCAGTATGGCGATGCTGTTTCACCGGAAGCCAATGCGACACCGCTGAAAGTTGCTGAGTACTGGGGATATGACGAAAAGAAGAAAAACGCAATCATCAACGATGGCTATCGTCCGCTTTCATTTATTAATGAGCTTGCGACAGGCAATGAATTAAAAACAGCCTTAACAAACTACAATGAAAGCGTCATTCGCGCGTTCTATGCCAAAAGCATGGATGAAGCGCAAAAAATTCTAGATGCATCGAAAAAGCAATTACAGGCAGCTGGCTTGGACAAATTCGAAGAACTGCTTATGAAGAAGGACAGCGATCCTAAGACGAAGGTTATTCTCAAATAATGAATAGATGAGTAGGGAAGCGGGCGCTCCCCCAGATCATGGCGGGGGGCGCACTTCTTAGTATGGGGAGAGATTAACGTGGGAAATGAATTTTATAAGCTCTCAGCAGGTGAAAAAATATTCAAGTTCGTTAATTATGCCCTCATTATTCTCCTATGCCTGTCCATCATATTGCCTTTTCTTAATATACTGGCACTTTCCTTTAACGCAGGTAAGGATGCGGAAAGAGGAGGAATCTATTTCTGGCCCCGCGTATGGACGCTTGAAAATTATCGTGAAGTGTTTACATCGGCTAATATCGGCAAGGCATTTGCCATTTCCATATTTCGTACGGCTCTAGGTACCATTGCAGGCGTATTTTTATCAGCTATGGCTGCCTATTCGCTAAAAAGCAAGACGATGCCGGGTGTACGATTTTTTACGCTTATGGTCTTTTTTACGATGTTGTTCTCTGGCGGCATCATTCCTTATTATATGCTGCTCAAAAGTCTGCATTTGACCAATACGATCTGGGTCTATGTCCTTCCGGGATTATACAGTGCGTGGAATTTGATCATCATGCGGACGTTTTTCCAGCAGATTAGCATCAGTCTGGAGGAATCGGCAAGGATGGACGGCTGCAGCGACTTTGGTATTTTTATGCGGATTATCATGCCGCTCAGCAAGCCTGTGCTGGCAACGATCTCATTGTTTACAGCCGTGACTCATTGGAATGATTGGTTCACAGGTGCATTTTTTGTCCGAACCGCTTCGCTTAGACCTTTATCCACCCTGCTGCAGGAGATGTTAACCAAACAGGATGCGATTCGGGAATCCCTGATGCAGGCCGCTGGTACGACGCAATATCAAATGCTTGAACGCATGCAGCTTACGGGAGATTCTCTTAAAATGGCGACGATCATCGTGGTTGTGGCACCGATTATTGCTGCCTATCCTTTTATTCAGAAGTATTTTGCCAAGGGTGCGATGATTGGATCGGTCAAAGAATAGACGCCAAAGAGGAGAGGTTGTAAGTGACTGCAATAACAAATCCGTATGACAGACAAGGTATCTGGCTGCGAGGCAGCTTTCATAACCACACGACTAACAGTGACGGACATCATCCGCTTTCTACGGTGTACCGCATGTATCACGATTATGACTTTCTAGGCATATCCGATCATGATCTGATTACTGAGCATGAGGATGAACATACGATTGGGACCGTATTTGAAGCCATTGAGGTGAGCAGTTCCCAAACGCATATGCTGCTTGTCCACCCTCCGAGATCTCTCATGGATGGCTATTCCAATGAATTTTCGATTGACAATTATCAAAGGCTTTCCGATATATGTGTAGAGAACGGCGGCCTATCTATACTGGCTCATCCGAACCGTTTTTTCTCCCATTATTGGCGGCATGAGGATATGCTCAGCATGCAGCGGTACAATGGCATTGAAGTTGTAAATGGGGATGGAAATCCGGAATACGATATCGCTTTTGATAAATGGGATTACCTATTGTCCGCAGGACGCAGGGTATGGGGCTTCGGAAATGATGACTCACATGTCTACGGGCAGGAGAAGCGAGCCTGGAATATGGTGCTTTCAGAAGAAAATACGAATGGAGCTATTCTTACCGCGATTCGTGAGGGCAGCTTTTATGTTTCTACAGGCTATGGTTTTGATGGAATTCGGGTAGAAGACGGTCAAATTATTTATGATCTTCGATCAAGCCCATTATATGATAAAATGTATAAATATGTGACATTGATCGGTAAAGAAGGCCGTATACTTCAGGAGGAAACAGGAAGAATCAAACAGGTGAAGTATACGGTGAGAGGCGATGAAGGTTATATTCGCATCGCTGTCTACTTGGAAGGTGGATTCGGGGCTTTCGCTCAGCCGATATTTGTCGAATAACAGAGAAAATTGTTTATGCTGCTAGTAAGGAAGGATGATAATCATGGCGCCCAAAATTAAAGATGTAGCCAAGAAAGCGGGAGTATCCGTAACCACAGTTTCGAGAGTGTTAAACGGAGAAAAATACGTGAAGGACGATCTGAAGGCCAAAGTGAAACGCGTTATTGACGAGCTTGGTTATGCACCGAGCCACATCGCGAGGAGTTTGGTACGGAAGAAAACGAACCTGATTGGCGTCATTGTTCCCGATCTTACATCAAGTTTCTATTCCACCATATTGAGCAGTATCGAGGAAACGGCGAGCTTGAATGATTACAACTTACTGGTCTGCAACATTATCGAGGATACGGATAAAGAGCTGAAATATTTGAATGTGTTTAAAGAGATGCGTGTAGACGGCATTATTATTATGCATGAGAAATTAAGCGATGATATTCGCAGTTTTATTAATAAATTGGATATCCCGGTCATCTTTTCAAGTGTAAGACCTTTAGATCATAAGTTCGTTTCTGTCATTATCGATGATTACGAGGCGGCTTATGATGCGACCCGTTATTTAATTGAGCTTGGACATGAACGAATTGCCTTTATTGGCGGGGATATGAGAGATATTACCTCAGGGCAGAACCGTTATGTAGGCTACCGGAATGCCCTCAAAGATAACCGGGTCAAGATTGTGAATGACTATATCCGGTTCGGCGACTATAAGACGCAGAGCGGATACAATCTGATGAAGGAATTGCTTGCTTGTGAGCCTCGTCCTACCGCTTTATTTGCAGTAAGTGATGATATGGCGGTTGGAGCTATGAACTGCATTCATGACCATCAGCTAAAAGTTCCGGACGATATATCCATCATCGGCTTTGATGGAAGCCAACTGACGGAGCTCGTTCGTCCGCGCTTGTCCTCCATGGAGCAGCCAATTCAGGACATGGGGAAAATTACGGTGGATACGCTGATTGAATTAATTTCAGATCCTACATTCAGTCCGAGGGAAGATTTGATCTTGGGACATAAACTTGTCGTGCGCGACAGCTGCAGGGCCTATCAAACTGAGAGATAGGACAGAGAACGGAGCGGGAGAGGAAGTGCGGAATGAACAAATTTGATGCGGTTGTCATCGGCGATGCCAATATTGATTTAGTAGTGGTGGGCTGTAATCAGATTCCTCTGCCTGGACAAGAAATTTTTGTTGAAGATATGTTGATGCATGTAGGCGGAGGTGCGGCTCTATTCACGATCTCGTTAGCTAAGCTAGGGCTGCATGTAGCCTTTAACGGCGTTCTTGGAGATGATGGCTACGGTCATTATATCCGGGAACAGTTTGGTCGATATGGTATCGATACCAGTCTGATCTTGACTAGCCAAACGAGTCGTACAGGCATAACGATAGCGATTAATCCGGAACAGGATCGTTCTTTCATTACCTATGCAGGATCAAACGCGGAGATGCAAGTAAGTGAGCTGGATTTAGCTCAAGTAGCGTCAGGCAGACATGTCCACGTAACCGGTTATAGAGGACGACGCAACCATGACGAATTCGTTGCTATGGCCAAGAAGTTGAAAGAGATGGGAGTCACACTATCCTGCGATGTAGGGTGGGATGATACCGGAGAATGGTATTCCGGGGTGTTTGAATTGATGCGTTATGTAGATGTCTTTCTGATGAACGAAACCGAGGCGCACCACTATACGGGCTTCGAACACATAGATGACAGCTTAGGCTATATGTCGGGCTTCTGCAAGCATGTTGTAGTCAAGCTCGGACCCAAAGGAGCCGTAGCGATGAAAGACGGTTTGCAATCGTCTTGCCCCGGATTCTCCGTCAAGGCCTTAGATACGACAGGAGCAGGAGATTCGTTTAATGCCGGTTACATCTATGGGTTCTTAACAGGGCTGAACGTCGAGACTTGCCTGTTATATGGCAACGTTTGCGGAGCTATGTCAGTCGAAGCTTATGGCGGCAGCACCGGTACCCCGGATCAGGAAGGGCTGGAAGCTTTTATTAGACAAAATAAAGAACAGGGATCTGACCATTCTGAGGTGGTATAACGAGCCCATTTGTTGCGAAATGGCCTGTAAGGGGACTAATTGTTGTACATCAGAGTCAATTTCATAATAAAAGTCCGATTTAGTATGGATTCAGGAGAAATGCAGTTGAATAAGAGCCTTTAGAGACTGCTATTTCTTCATTTCCAGCGTATTTTGTAAAAATAAGAGTCCCTAGAGGCTCTTATCCGTCAAGTAAAGTGTGAATTCGGAGAAAAACAATCGGATAAGAGCCTTTAGAGACTGCTATCTCTTCATTTTCACCGTATTATGTATAAATAGAAGTCCCTAAAGACTCTTAACGTTCAAATGAAGTGTGGATTCGGTAGAAATATCGTCGGATAAACCTTAAGGAGCTAATTTCACTATTAAAGCACTATTTTCCCATAAGGCGCCATAAACATCGTACCAGCTATTGAGATTCAAACAATTACAGAATTCAGAAAGGGATTTATCCACTTAAATGCCCTATTTGTAGTACTTAAAACTGAGAATAACATGAAATCTTGGAACCCAATGGATATCTTGGGTAGGTGACTGTTTTTGAATGCGCTATAAATCCTTATGTAGCAAGGGTTTTGAATTATGAAATTGACTCTATCATGCAACATCAAAGGAGATTGGTGGGATCTAAGCAGTAATTGTTGCACTTTTTACAACATCATTCTACCGAGTTTGTGCATACATTCTTAGTAACTTATTCAGATATTTGAAGCTGTGATTAGAAAGGGGCATGGATGAATGGCAGACGATCTGAGGTTCCGGGAGGACGGGACATTTACTATTGTACAGCTCACGGACTTGCATATAGGAGGCGACAAGGACAATGAGGAGGATTTGAGGACGCTCGCTCTAGTCAGTGCAGTGCTAGCGGCGGAGAAGCCGGATCTCATCGTGTATACGGGCGATCTGATTTCAAGCTATGGCGTATCTGACTCTACAGCATCCTTTCGCAGAGCTATTGCTCCAGCGGTTGAGTCTGGCTTACCCTGGACGCACGTATTCGGTAATCATGATGCGGAGGCGGATGTGACACGTGAGGAACTGATGGCGATTGCACTGGAGCATAAGACCTGCTACTCGCAAGCAGGACCATTAGAGCTCAGCGGCGTTGGCAATTACATGCATACGATTCAAAGCGTGCAATCCGGGAATCCGGCTGCTGTTCTTTATTTTCTCGATTCCGGTGTGATGGCACCAGAATCAGTGGGCGGTTACGCTTGGATTGCCTCGGATCAGGTGCATTGGTATAAGCAGCAGTCGCTTGCTCTCCGCGAACGGAGCGGGGCTATATTGCCTGGTCTTGCGTTTTTCCATATCCCGCTTCCTGAATACGACGATGTATGGAAACTGGGGAAAGTGAGCGGTACTAAGCACGAAGAGGTATGTTGTCCCAAACTCAACAGCGGGTTATTTGCTGCCATGGTGGAAATGGGCGATGTGATGGGAACCTTTGTCGGACATGATCATGACAATGATTACTGTGGTACGCTGCATGATATTCGGTTATGTTTTGGCAGAGTGACAGGCTGCAGCACCTATGGAGATTTACCTCGGGGCGCCCGCGTTATTCGTCTGCAAGAAGGAAGGCATTCCTTTGAAACATGGCAGCGGTTAGAAGATGGAGGTATCTTAAAATGACGTTTACGGTCGGTGGAGAAAATGATGCCCAGACTCTCATTGTTCCCATCTGCTCGGACGACATCGAAGAGATGGGAGCGATACGCCTTCCTTCATGGCTGCAAGCCTATTCACTTCTGCCGCATATGGGAGAACGAGGAGAGCTAACTTGGCTTCATGGCCGTATTGGAGAGCGTGACGCGCTGCTGGTTGGTTGTGGAGAGAACTCGCGCTTGGATACGGAAAGAATCCGCGAGGCAGCGGGGAATGCAGGACGTGCGATTCATAAGCACAAGAAAGAGCGAGTAGGCATAAATTTGGGCGAGCTGCTGAAGCGATGTGAACATTCGGTTCCCACTAGCGAAGCGGAAGCAGTTACCGCTTGGGTGGAGGGCTGGAAGCTCGGCACCTATGCGTTCGAGGTGTATCGAAAGAAACAGACCGTACATACGGAAGTAAGCTTGCAGTTTCTCACCGAAGCAAGATTCGAAGTGTTGAATGAAGCGGTACGATGGGGCCGCATTTATGCAGAAGGGGCGATTCTAGCCCGTAATCTCGCGAATGAGCCCCCCAATATGCTGCGTCCGAAGACTCTCATCGAGAGGACTGTGGAACATTTTGCCGGTACGAAGGTCGAGGCTGTCGTTTATGAAGGGGAGCGTCTGGAGCAGCAAGGTATGGTCGGCTTGATCGCCGTGGGCAAAGGCAGCAAGTATCCTCCAGCGCTTCTGGAGCTGCGCTATTGTACGGATGAGACATTGCCGCTTACGGCCCTATTTGGCAAAGGCATTACTTTTGATACAGGCGGGATCAGTCTGAAGAAGGACTTCGATATCAGCGATATGCGAATGGATATGGCTGGGGCGGCAGCCGTGATAGGCGCTCTTGATATTCTTGCTGCTGGGGACGTGCAGGCGAACGTCGTTGTGCTTATTGCTGCTGCCGAAAATATGCCAGACGGTGAGGCATTGCTGCCTGGCGAGCTGCTGCAATACCCGAATGGTGTATCGGTTCAGGTGGGCAATACGGATTCGGAAGGCCGCTTGGTGCTAGCCGACGCCTTGATTCATGCCCAGTGCTTAGGGGCAGTGGAAGCCGTTGATATTGCAACCTTGACCTATTCTTGCGGAGCCGCTCTAGGTTCCAAGTATGCTGGGATATGGGGGGAGGACGCTTTTGTGGCTGAGATCTCACAAGCCGGGAAGCAAGTAAGCGAAAAAGTGTGGCAGCTTCCTCTTGTCGATGAGTACGAGGCTTACCTACACAGCGATTATGCGGATATATGCAATATCAGCAGGGTAGGAGAAGCAGGGGCTACAACGGCAGCTTTGTTTTTGCGTAAGTTCGTCCAGCCATCTCTGCGTTGGGCCCATATCGATATGGCGTCTCTAAAGGATGTCTCGTCTGCTCAAGGCTGGCATTCGGCAGGCGCGACCGGTTACGGAGCCCGTTTACTCGCGCAATTTGTACGCAATCGAACGTTGAGGGAAAGTTCGAACTGAACTAGGAAACTGGATTGTGTGCAGCACTAATCCAGTTATGAACTTAAAAACAGGGGAACCGCACACGCGGCTCCCCTGTTTTTAGTTCCCGCCAGAAGCAGCCTGCTGCTCGCTCTTCTGCTGTTTATGTGCTTTAGCATCGATGACTTTGCCGTTTCCGCTGCCTTTGTCATTCACAACTGCGAGGCTCATCGCACTGCTTCCTTGAAAAATGCCGCCCTCCTGAATAATGAAGGAACGGACATCGATATTGCCAACCAGCACGCCGGAGCTGGTCACGATGAGCTTGCCTTTGGTGTGAATATTGCCTTTCACTTTGCCGGCAACGATGACATCGCGTGCCTGGATGTTGGACTGCACAACAGCGTTCTCACCAATGGTGATGTCGCCTGCGCACTCAATGTCGCCGTTCATCTGGCCTTCGATGCGAAGGCTGGCTTCGGACATGATTTTACCCTCACAAATGGTACTGCCCCCGATCAATGTATCGGTTGTTTTAGCATCAATTCGCTTCGACTTAGAGCTTCCAAGCATTAGGGTTCATCCTTTCTATTGGTAATGAGATAAGGGGAGGGGTCAATCTGGACGCCGTTCTTATGAACTTCATAATGCAGATGGGAGCCCGTGCTTCGTCCTGTGGAGCCGAGTAGGCCGATCTTTTGACCTTTCGTTACTGATTCTCCGCGTTTGACGAGCATTTTATTCAGATGCATGTACTCCGTTTGTATCCCTCGGGAATGATCGAGAATAATATGATTACCATGTTCGTTGTCAAAGCTGGCTTCTACGACTTTACCTGCAGCAGTGGCATATACGGGGTCATTCATCTCACCATCGAGGTCGAGCCCGGCATGCATGGTCGGTTTAAGCGTAAAAGGATCTCTGCGTATGCCGAAACCTGATGTAATAAGGTGGGTCGTCGTTGGCCAAAGTGTCGGTGTGATGCTGCGCAGTCGCTCGGCTTCTTCCAGCCTAGCTTCGGATTCGTTCAAATTCACAAGCAGCGCGTTAATATCCCCAACTAACGAAGTAAGTCCTTGTTTGGTGCTGCTGACCAAAGAAGATACTTCTTGCGAAGTAACAGGAATCTCACTGCCGCCGACGTCAGAGCGTAAGCCACTCTGAGTCTCTGTACTCTCCATTGAAATCTTTTTGCTTGTCCGGTTTGTTCCTTCTGTCTGGCTCATTAACTGAATGACATGATCAAGTTTCTTAATTTCTTCTAACTTCACCTTAAATTCACTCGCTTGCTGGGATAAGTCAATCAAATTGGTTTGAAGCTGTTCTAGTTCGCTATTTTTAAGTGTAATTTGATTAACCAGTTGGCGTTCTTGTCCATCGAACGTTTGCTGCATGCTGGTTCTCGTTTGATGGGAGTAGATATTCATTAAGTAAATCGTGACAAAAAATCCAATCAACACGAGCAGGATCAAGCTAGGCACAATATACAAACTGCTGTGCGGAAGCTTGAATCTTACGGTTCGGTGGTTGGCGCCCGGAATAATCATTAAGGTGAGTTCTTTTTTACCCCAGATGAATTTCAACCGATCCTCTTCCTTTCCGTAACAATGTCCCCCTCCTTGATTCGATTGTATTCGTCTATGGGATGAGTCATGCCTAATTTATTATTTTGCTAAAAAGAGGATGTCGGCCATTGGCGCTGCCAACATAAGTGCGATCCGTTATGGGACATACTAAATTTGCCAATCAAAATATGTCTGGAGGCTCAACTTTTCCGATGAAAGTTACGTCTATAAGGTAGATCGATGAACGATTAGAAGTGAAGGGAGTTATCATCATGTTGAGAAAAACAATTACGCTTTTGGCAATAACGCTATTTGCACTTACAGGGTGTGAATCATCCGGAACAACAAGCGGGACAGTGAATGCTTCAAATTCACCGACACCTAGTGCAACGATCACGCCACAACCGACAGCTGCCGCTGAAACACCGGCTCCTAGTCCCACAGCTGTTCCCAATAAAGGTAATGAAACACCATCGAAGGTATCGATGAACGGGGTAACAGCGGTAAGGCTGGCTGATGCCAAATCTGGTTGGATCGGCGGCAAAGGCTGGATCGCACGAACAGATGATGGTGGTGTGAAATGGAAGGTTCAATACGAGGGGACAGGCGACATTAAGCAGTTGTTCGCTCTGAATAGTCAAGATGCTTGGGCTTCAGTCGGTGATGAAGGTAAACTGCTAAGTACGAACGATGGAGGCCAGCACTGGACATCCGTTGGTAAAGTACCGAATCAGGCGTTCCTTCATTTTGTAACGAAGACGGAAGCATTTAGCGGAAATGCACACACTGTGGATGGAGGAGTGAAATGGACTTCCTTGCCTTTACCCGAGGGCACGAAGGGGGACGCCTATTTCCATGATAAAAGTAATGGATGGGCTGTTAGACAAGTCAAGGATACTATCGAAGTCCAACGAACACAGGATGGCGGCAAGACATGGAATAAGGTGATGTCGCGTAAAACAGAAGCCTCACTAACCGGAGTCGTTATTCGTTCTGCAGGTGTGAACGATGCGTGGGTCGAGTTAATTGGGGAATCGGGGATGACTCAAACCTCGTATTCGTTGTTTCACACGAAAGACGGCGGGAAGAACTGGCTGACGGTTCTGGCAAACAGCACCGCCGGAGGGGGACCAGCTCCAGGTTTCCCTGCTGGTGAGAACACAGGGCCGAAGAATACGGGCTCCAAGCCCGGACCTCTCTACGTCGTGAGTCCAGACGTAGCTTATATGGGCGGGCAGTGCCCGAGCTGCGACAAGCCGAACTCCGTTGGATGGACCAAGGACGGCGGCAAGACATGGGTGAACGGCAAGGAGTCGTTCACAGGCTTTGGTGAGCTGCTGCTGGCTATGGCAGACATAAATCAAGGCTGGCTTATCACGAATGGTAATGAGCAGCCAAGCGTCATGTACACCACCGCTAACGGTGGTGTTAATTGGAACAAGGTGCATACGTTTGATACAGCGAAATAACGAAGAAGCCTTTCTGGAAGCAGAGTACTGCTGAAGGAAAGGCTTCTTTGCTGTTACATCACCCATGAAATTCCATCCTCTATACCCCCTAACCTAGCCAATGACCGTAGAATGGTATAGGTAAACTTGCTTACTAGAGGAGTCATACATGCTTGCCAAAAAATATGCGATATCCGCTCTAGTCATTGCTTTTCTGGTACTAATCGGTTTTACCATGAAAAATCCTGAAAACATGAAATTATCAGCTGCATTCTCGAATGCTCACTCTAATCGATGGGTAGCAACCGCTCCTATTCAGTTATCAGGACAGGATGCTGCTACCGATAAGCAGGTGACAACTCCTGATAGCAGCGCGCCTTCCGTGAAGGAGAATGAGAACGCTCTCACACAAGAGATGACGCAAGATGGAGACGATCCAGTCCCAAATGCGAAGAATGTAAAGATATCCGCTGCCGAAATAGCTAAAGTTGTCGCGCATTTTGAACAGCTTGCCCATTCGGATCAAAAGGAGCCAAGTTGGAAACGCAAAGCCGACCATCTCATTGTGAAAGGATTTGGTTTCCTTGGAACCCCTTACGTATTCGGGGCGAAGTCGGACCAAACCGACTCTTTCGACTGTTCTTCCTTCTTGAAATACATCTTTATCAGTCAAGGGGTGTCGCTGCCGCGAGATTCAAGGCAGCAGAGTCAGCTTGGTACAGAGGTGTCTATGGATCAACTGCGTGAAGGTGATCTCGTGTTTTTCACCACGCCCAAAAGAAAAAATAAAAGCGGTATCGACCGTATCGGACATGTTGCAGTGTACTTGGGTAACGGCCTTATGCTGCATACCTTCCGCCCGGGCATTGGCGTTACGATATCTGAATTGAATGGTTCTTGGAAAGACCGCTTTGTTAAGGCTAAGCGCGTTCTGTAACTCCCCACAAAGTTCCACGTCATTCTGTCCCAAAGTACTGTTCACCAACTGGTACCCGATTTGTAGACAATACATCGCTTACAGTCCCTACGTGCAATCCTTTATTCTTGACAGCGGTAAGCATGCCATCCAAGGCTTTACTTGCTGATCGAGTAGGATGCATGAGGATTAAGAAACCATTGCCTGCTTTTGTACTAATTTTATGAATGATGGATTGCGGGCTTGGATTTCTCCAATCAACCGTATCTAACGTCCACAACACCGTATTCAGCTTCATACTTTGAGCAACTTCTACAGTCTCTTTATCGAAATCGCCCGACGGGGGAGCAAACCAGCGGTTTTTTACTTGCAGCTCTTGAGAGAGCAGTTTTTCGGTTTTCGAGATCTCCTGGTAAGCTTGGCTGTTGCTTAATTGGCTCATGTTTTTATGAGAATAAGCATGATTGGATAATTCATGACCGCGGTCCAGGATTTGTTTGGCCGTGGTCACATTCTTTTTAAGCCAAGATCCGTCCAGAAAGAAAGTTGTTTTCACATGATGCTTGTCCAGTGTATCGAGAATAACAGGGATATATTCATTTCCCCATGCCACATTGATCATGAACGAAACCATAGGTTTTTGAGGGTTGCCGCGATAAATAGGGGCTGCTCCCAACTGATTAAGATGAATCTCCGGTGGTATTTCCTTATAAACATAATGAATAGATCTGCCGCCAAGGTTGTTCTTGTTCATTTCGTATGTCTTTTGAATATCGACTTCCAGACCATTGTAACCAGGGATAGCCCCCTCAACACGATCTATTTTTGCAGAAATAGGTAAGATTCGCTTTTTTGGAGCTTCATTCATAATTTCGGTCATGACGGAATCGCCAGCAGATACTGTGAATCCGGACAAAACAGGCAGCGCACAAAGTATCAAACAATAACGCAGCTTAAAATGTACCATCGCAAAGCACTCCATTTCAAATTTCTTTTTAGGTTTAGGCATCTCTATGTCTAATCAATTTTTGCAGGGAGAGCCTTGTTATAATTTAGAAGTTGTGAAACGGTAACTAGCTGATATCCCCTACTTTTTAATTCCGGCAAAATGATCTTCAAGGCTGCAATGGTCTGTGTAGGACCTTCAATATAGTCATGAAATAACACAATATTTCCGTTTTTCGCATTCTTTAATACGCGGTTTACAATTTTGTTGACCCCTGGTGTACTCCAATCCTTTGTATCCAATTGCCAACTCCACATAATCATCTTATACCCTTCCGCCCGTACAGTAGCTACAAGCCGCTCGTTATAAAACCCTCCAGGCGGGCGAAACAATAGGCACCGTTTTCCAGTTGTGTCATAGATAAGTTCCTCTGTTTGATTAATTTCTTTTTTAATGTTGTTTTTTTTGCTTAGATAGGCGTGGCTATATGTATGATTAGCTATCTCATGGCCCTCGCGTATAGTTTGATTTAGAACGTCAGGGTAAAGCTTTACTTTATTACCCACAACGAAGAAAGTGGCCTTAGCTTCGTACTGTTTGAGCAGTTCCAGGATCTGAGCTGTGTATTCAGGGTGAGGACCATCGTCGAACGTTAGTGCAATGACTTTCTCATCGGTGGTTATTTCCCAAACGATTTCTCCGCGTGTCTCATAATAAGCTCGATCTTTCTTAGGGGCGGCATTAGCAGCAGGCTGCATCAAAAATAGACAAATACACAAAATAATAAATATTCTCATGTTGTTCTCCTTTGTATAAATGGGTGACAAAATTATAATCTCCAATAAAGCCAATCCAATTCAATATAAATTTGGTTCGATTCAGCTCTTATGGTAATTTGAGCAAAAAAAAGACATGTCGCGGCAGCAACATGTCTTTTGCACCATCTTATTAGTTCTTCGGCTGATCGCCGCCATTACTACCGTTTCCGGTACTGTTCCCATTTCCGTTAAAAAACGTAGTCGTCAGTGCACGAATCTTCTCCATGAATTTCCCGTACCCATATCCGGTAAGAAACGCCACACTGATACGAGCGGCCATCGAGTCCCCGACTTGCAACAGTAGGATGCCGCTCTCGAATAAGACGATGGTAATGATCGCTGATCCAAAGCATAGTATCGGGCGCATCAGGTACCAGTACACCCACTGTGTGGTGAGGTCGTGGTAATGCTCATGAAACATGCGCAGTCCATACAGCGCCCCGCCTAAAGCTCCTGCAAATCCAAAGCACGCATACTCGTGATACTGATTTACGTCAATTCCGAGCAGTTTCCCCTGAACAGAACCGCTGCCAAGCACAGCCATCATCCAGAGGCTTCCGACGAACCAGATAAGCAAATAAGTGAAGATGAACTGCTTGCCGAATCGGTGAAGGGGATCCATAAATAAAACACCGCCCTATACATGGTTAATACCATTGTATGAGCGGTGTTGTTGTTGATGCCTGCACATAGGGGCGCTTCTCCGATAACTTTAAATATTGCATGATGGCTGCGGAGCAGTCTTGCGCCGTATATTTTTGATGGTTGCGGATATCTGTTCTACGTTTCACAAGCTCGGGATACTGTTCAAGCAGTAAATTGAACCAGTGATCTATCATCTCTAGCGAAATAATTTTCTGACCATAACCCTGTTCCTGAAAATAGTCGCAGTTCTTCTCTTCTTGACCTGGAATGGGGCTGTAGAACAGCATCGGAATGCCCTTGGCCATCGCTTCTGTACAGGTCATCCCGCCAGGCTTCGTAATGAGCAGATCGGAGATGTCCATCAGCTTGTTAATCTCGCTAGTGTAACCGATTAGATGTACGTTAGGCTGCCGGAACACGTCTTCCTCGAGTAGCTGTTGACGCGCTTTTTCATTCGTACCCAAGCAGATTAGAAGCTGGATATCCTTGCTCCAACTTGCCAAATACGTCAGCAGTTCTTCCTTTTCTTCCTTTTTAAATACACCCCAACCGCCGCCCATGACCATAACAGTGGGCATGGCTTTTAGACCAAATTCTTGGCGAATCTGCTCTTTGCTATGTTCCAAACGGAAATTAGGATGCACAGGAATTCCCGTGACTTCAACATGCGTTTCCGGCACACCGCGGCCTATCAAACGTTCTCTCACCATGGGTGTTGAAACCAAGTATTTGTCTACGGCTGGATCAATCCATGTGCCATGAACGTCGTAATCGGTAATGACGGTGAAGAGAGGAACATGAAGTCCAGCTCTTTTGAGACGAGAGACGATAATGCTTGGAAAAGGATGCGTGCAAACGATGATATCTGGTCTTAGCTGCTTGATGATTGCTTTCGTCTGGGAGTAGAAGATACGATGCAGAACAAGCCCAGCGACGCGACTCGGCGACTTTTCGTACTGATTACGGTAAAGCATACCATAGAGTTTGGGTTGTGATGTAACCGTGCGGCGGTATGCCGAAAAGATCCAAGGTGCCAAGGTAGGATGCAAAAAAGCGCCAAGCTCGATCACGCGTGTAATAATCTCAGATGAGCTCTGCCTAAGCTCCACTGAAAGCGCGTGAGCCGCTTGCGTATGACCTTTCCCGAAGCCCTCGGATAAGAGCAAAATCCGTTTTTTTCGCAAGGAACTCACCTTTCTTAGTAAAACCATTTCTTTGTGACCTATTTATAAGTATAGCCATTAAATTTGTGAAGACTTCCGCTTAGCTGCATAACATTTACGACACACAGGTACATAGCTTTCATTACCGCCAATTTGAATCTGCTCACCGTGGAAGATCGGCTCCCCGTCTTTGCAGCGCATGTTCATAATTGCTTTTTTGTCGCAATACCAACAGACGGTTTTGATCTCCTCGATCGTGTCAGCTACGGCTAATAAGGCATCGCTTCCTTCGAATAATTGCCCCATGAAATCAGCTCTGAGTCCATAAGCAATAACGGGAATATCCAATTCGTCCACAATTTCAATTAATTGAGCAACCTGCTCTTTATTCAAAAACTGCGCTTCATCAACCAAAATGCAGTTTGGGCGTTCTGTGCTCGCGAGTGCAATCATATCCAAGTCCTTGTCCACCACGGTAGCGACCTTTTGCATGCCGATTCTGGAGACAACTTTGCCAACCCCGAAACGGTCATCTACGACGGACGTGAGGAGCAGTACTTTCTTTCCTTGTTCTTCATAATTGTGTGCGACTCGTAAAACTTCAATTGATTTACCACTGTTCATAGTACCATAACGGAAATACAATTTTGCCAAGCTGGGCCATTCCCCTCTGCGGATGTAATAAATGTTATATGGTGAAAAAGTAAGTGGCTGTCATACTATCGAGTTCTGCCAGCTTGACGGCGGATTGAAAGCTTGCTTCTGAAGCGAGCTTATCGCCGATCAGCGGCTGTTTCTTGTAAGGCTTTCGAATTTTGACTTCTATACTGCCTGGAACAGGCTCCCCAGTGATTTGAATCCGTTGGGGCTCGTACATCAGCACATGGATGATTTCCCTGGAAATCGCATTATTGCTTTGCAAAAGCTCCTGGATCAATTCGTGATCCATAAGAGATGGAATACGTTCCTTCATGCCGGGATTCGACTCGCAGTGATGAGCAGCGGCCTTGGCCAGCAAAGCATCCATCGCAAGGAACTGCGGGTTCAGAAAGAGCCGGTGGTCCTCCACGACCGCATGAACCAGTGCAGCAGCCGTATCTTCGTCAGCTTCCACATAATGACCGCGTAAGCGAAGCCCTTTGACAATCTCAGAGGGTGGCCGTATTTGTTGTCCGGCATAATAAGTGTCCCTTAGAAAGCTATCCAGATGATCGAGCCCGAGAAGCGTTGTTTTATTCGTTAGAGGGCTGTCTTGATTTAAAATATCCACAATTGATGGTGGAGAAATGCCGTGCTTGATAAGAATATCAGCAACAACGCCGCGCCTAATTAATTGCTCAGTCTGCTGGTGATGATCGTACCCTAGTGTTCTCTCAACCGCATGGGAGAATGGCAAGTGTCCGATATCATGTAGAAGTGCAGCAATTCGTAGATGAGGTTCATCTGGGCAAAAGTGAGCCATTAATGACCAGACGCCTACGGTATGTTCATAACGGGAATGTGTCATCGGTGAAAAAAGCGCAGATGCCCCGAAGTGATGCAGAAACTTCAGACGGCGAACCGGCTGCGACCGGAAAAGCTCAACTTCAATCGGATGGGCATTCATTTGCCATTGATAAAGAGGCTCCCAGATCGTTCCGGTTGAAAAAGTATGCTGTATACTCAAAACAGAGTTCCTCCTAGGCTGTGGAATCTGGATGTATGTTCTTTGCAGCGGTATAAGCTATCATAGCATGAAACATAGAAAGTTTGCTATCATGGGCCTATGAAAAAGAAACTCAAAACTTGGCTTTGGATACTCGTCGCTTTGTTCCTAATCATCCTGTTTTACTTTTCTTTCATGAGTTGGAAAGTTAACTATACTTGGAAACATTCCCATGGAACTCCTAGTGATTGTATCATTATTCTAGGCGCTGCGGTATGGGATGGCAAGCCGAGTCCGGCTTTACGTGAACGATTGGATATTGCGGTAGAGGCTTACGGGAGCGGATTAGCTCCGAGTATTATTGCGAGTGGGGGGAAAGGCGGCAGTGAACCCTCTGAAGCTGAAACGATGAAACGTTATTTAATGGAGAAAGGAGTACCGGAGCGGGCTATCCTTTTAGAGGAGAAGTCTCGAAGCACCATGGAGAATTTGCAGAACAGTCAGGCGATTATGATGGAAAAAGGTTATCGGACAGCGGTTATTGTAACGCATGGCTTCCATGCTTATCGGGCATCTCTGATGGCGAGAAGCCTAGGAATTACATCGACGGTCGAGCCAGTACAGATTCGTCCGCTCTCATTGACGTACTATACGTTAAGGGAGTGTGCAGGCATTGCTATTTTCACGCTGGAATCTATTATAATGAAACCCTTTTCATATTATTTATTTTTGAATTGAACTATAAGATATCAAGTGTTAATATAATATAAAAAATATTGAGAATATTTCATCTAATTAATTAGCTTGGTTTAGATGGAATAGGCATTCGCGTGTCATCACTTTTTAGCGCTTTAACGCGTGCGTCCAAGGGTAAACGACTCCATTGTCCGGGCAAGGACGAAGAGTACAACCAAAAACGAGGGAAGAAAGGTTGCACAACATGACTAAAATTGGATTACCTCCCAAACAGGGATTGTACGATCCGGGGTTTGAGCATGATGCGTGCGGTATTGGCTTTGTTGCCAATATCAAAGGTGTCAAATCACATGAAATCGTCAAGCAGGCGCTTCGTGTCCTTTGTAATTTAGATCATCGCGGTGGTCAAGGCAGTGACCCGAAAACGGGAGACGGGGCAGGCTTATTGATGCAAATCCCGGATACGTATCTTCAGTCCGCTTGTGAGAAGGAGAATATAAAGCTCCCTGCTGCTGGCAGCTATGGTGTAGGTATGGTTTATTTACCTCAGGATTTGGAGGCACGCCAAGCATGTGAGAGTATAATTGAGCGAATTGTCAAACAAGAAGGGCAGCAATTCCTCGGATGGAGAACCGTTCCAACGGATAACAGTTCTTTGGGAGATACCGCGAAGTCAGCGGAGCCGTTTGTTCGTCAAGTCTTTATCGGTCAAAGTGAAGATGTTACGAGCAACTTGGATTTTGAGCGTAAGCTATATGTTATTCGTAAGCTATCTGAAAACGCTATCAAATTATCTCATCGTGAATCGCAATTTTACTATTCTAGCTTGTCTAGCAGAACGATTGTATATAAAGGAATGTTAACGCCTGCGCAAGTAGACGCTTATTACATTGAATTACAAGATGAGAAAGTAGACACCGCACTCGCACTCGTTCATTCCCGCTTTAGTACGAACACATTCCCGAGCTGGGAACGTGCACATCCGTACCGCTATTTGATTCATAATGGTGAAATTAATACCCTGCGCGGCAATGTGAACTGGATGCATGCCCGTCAAGCTATGTGCGAAACCGAATTATTCGGCGAAGATTTCAAACGCATTCTTCCTGTTATTGATACGGATGGCTCCGATTCACAAATGTTTGATAATACATTAGAATTCCTCATGCTTTCCGGACGTTCGCTGCCGCATGCAGCGATGATGATGGTGCCAGAACCTTGGTCCAAACACGAAACGATGGATGATGAGAAGAAGGCTTTCTACGAGTACCACAGTACACTGATGGAGCCGTGGGACGGTCCAGCAGCCATTGCTTTCACCGATGGCAGTCAAATTGGGGCAATCCTTGACCGTAATGGCTTGCGGCCATCGCGTTACTATGTAACTACCGACGATTTAATCGTACTGGCTTCAGAAGTGGGTGTCTTGGATATTGAGCCTGAGCGTATTCTGTACAAAGATCGTCTCAGACCAGGACGCATGCTGCTTGTTGATACGGTAGAAGGACGCATCGTGACGGATGAGGAAATCAAAAGCCGCATCGCTGGCGAACAGCCTTACCGCGATTGGCTGAACGAGCACCTTATCTCACTTGAAGACTTGGAAGATGCACCAATCGTTCTCGGTTCCGACCATGACACGGTACTGCAGCGTCAGCATGCATTTGGTTATACCTTTGAACAACTGCGTAAGACACTGGAGCCAATGGCCAAAACGGGTGTAGACCCTATTGGTTCAATGGGTACAGATGCACCGCTTGCCGTGCTTTCCGATCGACCGCAGCTGCTATATAACTATTTTAAGCAATTGTTTGCGCAGGTTACCAACCCGCCGATCGATGCGAATTTCGAAGAAATCATTACAGCTCAAGGTACGACAATCGGTCCTGAGCGCAACCTGATTAACCCTGAACCGGAGAGCTGTCGACAAATCCGGTTGCAATCGCCTTTCCTCTCCAATAAAGAGCTGGCGAAGCTGCGTCATATTAATCGCGATGGCTTCAAAACTGTTACCTTGCCTACACTATTCGAGGCGGCCGAAGGTACAGCGGGTCTGGAAAGTGCTATGCAAGCCCTTTATGCTGCTGCTGATCAAGCCATTGTGGAGGGCGCTTCATTATTAATCCTTTCAGACCGTGGTGTGGATAGCCGTAAGGCACCGATTCCGGCGCTGCTTGCCACTTCGGGACTCCATCACCATTTGATTCGCCAAGGCACACGGACCAAGGTGAGCTTGCTAGTAGAGTCAGGCGAGCCGCGTGAAGTGCACCATTTTGCTTTGCTGCTCGGTTATGGCGCAGGGGCTATTAACCCGTATCTCGCGTTGGAAACGTTAGAGGACATGATAGGTCGTAAGCAGCTAGTTGGCGTTGATATTGAGAAAGCGACATATAACTACATTAAAGCGGTAACGAAGGGCGTTGTTAAAGTCCTGGCGAAAATGGGCATTTCCACGATCCAGAGTTACCGTGGGGCGCAAATTTTCGAAGCGATTGGACTTAGCCAAGAGCTCGTCGATTCATATTTCACATGGACTCACACACCTGTTGGCGGGATTGGTATCGATATTGTGGCTAAGGAAGCTTTGATCCGCCACAACCGTGCTTTCTCCGAGCAAGAGGGACGCGATAAGGTGCTGGACACCGGTGGTGACTTGCAGTGGCGTCGGGATGGAGAAGACCATCTCTACACACCGGAAACGGTGCATGCCCTACAATCAGCCGTTCGTACGAACAACTACACGATGTATAAGAATTTCTCGAAGCTCATCAAACGTGAGGATGAGAAATATATGGCTTTGCGCGGGCTTCTGAGCTTCAAGGAAGGCCGACAACCGATCCCGATCGAAGAGGTGGAGCCGATTGAGTCGATCTTCAAGCGCTTCAAGACGGGAGCCATGTCCTATGGCTCCATCAGTAAAGAAGCGCATGAGACGATTGCGATTGCGATGAACCGCATCGGCGGCAAGAGCAATACCGGCGAGGGCGGCGAGCATCCAGAGCGTTTCACGCCGGATGCGAACGGCGACCTTCGCCGCAGCGCAATCAAGCAGGTGGCGTCCGGCCGCTTCGGCGTCACAAGCCATTATCTCGTCAATGCTGACGAGATTCAGATCAAGATGGCGCAGGGCGCGAAGCCCGGCGAGGGCGGTCAGCTCCCGGGAACCAAGGTGTACCCTTGGGTAGCCGAGGTTCGCGGCGTTACGCCAGGCGTAGGCTTAATCTCGCCGCCGCCGCATCACGATATTTATTCGATCGAGGATCTGGCAGAGCTGATCCACGATCTCAAGAATGCCAACCCGCGGGCACGGATCAGCGTCAAGCTGGTATCCGAAGTCGGTGTTGGCACCATCGCTGCCGGCGTAGCCAAAGGGAAAGCGGACGTTGTCCTGATCTCCGGCTACGACGGAGGAACAGGCGCGTCGCCGCAGACGAGTATTCGTCACGCGGGACTGCCGTGGGAGCTAGGTCTGGCGGAGACGCATCAGACGCTCGTGCTCAACAACCTGCGCAGCCGTATCGTCGTCGAGACAGACGGCAAGCTGATGACGGGGCGCGACGTTGTCGTAGCTGCCCTGCTCGGGGCTGAGGAGTTCGGCTTCGCTACAACTCCGCTCATTACTATTGGCTGCGTAATGATGCGCGTGTGCCATCTGGATACCTGTCCAGTTGGGGTTGCTACGCAAAATCCGGAGCTTCGCAAGAAATTTGCCGGGGATCCGCAGCATGTGGTCAATTTCATGACCTTCATCGCGCAGGATGTGCGTGAGATGATGGCTGAGCTTGGTTTCCGCACCATTGAAGAGATGGTCGGCCGTACAGATGTGCTTGAGTCTAAGCAAGCTGTCGAGCATTGGAAAGCTAAGGGCGTCGACTTATCGCCGCTTCTGCACCAACCAGAGATGGGCGAGCATGTAGGCCGTTTCTGCCAAATGTCGCAGGATCATGGTTTGGATCGCTCTTTGGACGTAACGAAGCTGCTCGCTATTTGTGAGCCTGCTATTGAGCGCAAGGAGCATGTGCATGCCATCCTGCCAATTAAAAACGTCAACCGTGTTGTCGGAACGATTGTAGGTAGTGAAGTTACACGTCGTCACGGCGTGGACGGATTACCTCACGATACGATCCGCCTCCACTTTAATGGTTCTGCGGGACAAAGCTTCGGTGCTTTCGTACCGAAAGGGATCACGCTTTCGTTGGAAGGTGATGCGAATGACTACGTTGGTAAAGGTTTATCCGGCGGTAAGCTGGCTATCTTCCCTTCCAGTAAGTCGAACTTTGTTCCTGAAGATAACGTGATTATTGGAAATACAGCGTTCTATGGCGCAACCGACGGGGATGCTTACATCCGTGGTATTGCAGGCGAGCGTTTCTGCGTAAGAAACAGCGGTGTGCGAGCAGTTGTCGAAGGTGTAGGCGACCATGGTTGTGAATACATGACAGGCGGCCGTGTTGTTGTTCTCGGTTCTACGGGACGCAACTTCGCAGCAGGTATGTCAGGCGGTATCGCCTACGTGCTGGATGAGAAGGGGGACTTCTCAAGTAAGGTGAACAAAGAAATGGTTTACCTAGAACAGTTGGAAGAAACGTATGAAATGAACGAACTGAAAACGATGATTCAGCATCATGCCACATTTACGGATAGCAGCGTTGCCCACCAAGTTATTCAGCACTGGGATGAGTACGTTTGGAAGTTCGTGAAAGTTATACCGAAGGACTACAAACGGATGTTTGATGCTATCGAAAAGGTGAAACGCTCCGGACTAAGCCAACAAGAAGCCGTCATGGTTGCATTCGAGGCGAATATGAGGGATGTTTCACGTGTCGGTGGAAACTAACGAATCAGACCAGATGCTGACGAAGTAAGTCTTGCATAAGCAAAACATGTGACGCTTGCTTCCGATGCCAGTTTTTCTAGCGAAGAACTCAGCACATGCTTACGAAGTAAGTTTTCTAGCGAAAACTCTCAGGAGGGACTAAACGTAAATGGGTAAACCAACTGGCTTTATAGAACATCGTCGTGAAGTGGCAACTGAAGCTGCTCCCCTAGTTCGGATTGGACATTGGAAGGAGTTTGCGACGCCGCTGACTGAAGATAAATTGCAGACGCAAGGGTCTAGATGTATGGACTGTGGGATTCCATTTTGTCACACGGGGGCGTTAATCAGCGGCATGGCCGCTGGTTGCCCAGTTAATAACCTCATTCCTGAATGGAATGATCTGGTATATCGCGGTCAATGGAGAGAGGCTCTGGACCGTCTGCATAAGACGAACAACTTCCCTGAGTTCACGGGGCGTGTATGTCCGGCGCCATGTGAAGGATCTTGTACGGTAGGTCTGAAGGATACACCGGTTACGATCAAAAGCATTGAGAAAGCCATTATTGATAAAGGCTTCGATGAGGGCTGGATTACACCTGAGCCTCCGGAAGTGCGCACAGGTAAGAAGGTAGCTGTCGTAGGCTCGGGTCCGTCCGGACTCGCTGCAGCGGCGCAGCTGAACAAAGCCGGACACTGGGTAACCGTGTTCGAGCGTGCAGACCGTGTGGGCGGACTGCTCATGTACGGGATTCCGAACATGAAGCTGGATAAGAAGTACGTCCAGCGTCGTGTGGATCTGCTGGAAGCCGAAGGGATCACGTTCGTTACCGGCGCTCACGTTGGTGTGAACTACCCGATTGAGAAGCTGCAGGAGGAGTTCGATGCCATCGTTCTGTGCGGCGGTGCAACGAAAGGCCGCGATCTTCCGATCGAGGGCCGTGAGCTAGGCGGCGTCCACTTAGCTATGGAGTTCCTGAGCAAGAACACGAAGAGCTTGCTGGATTCCGAGCATGCCGACGGCGAGTTCATTTCCGCCGAAGGGAAGGATGTTATCGTCATCGGCGGCGGTGACACGGGTACGGACTGCGTGGGCACATCTTTGCGTCACAAAGCGAAGAGCGTTACGCAATTTGAGATTATGCCCAAGTCGCCGGACACACGTCCTGCGAACAATCCTTGGCCGGAATGGCCAAAAGTCCACAAAGTGGACTACGGTCAACAAGAAGCGGCTGCGGTGCAAGGCGAAGATCCGCGCCAATACTTAATCAACACGAAGAAATTCGTGGGGGATGAGAATGGCAACTTGAAGGAACTGCACACGGTGCTCATCGAGTGGCAGAAGAACGAGAAAGGCCAATTCGTTCCTGTGGAAGTTCCGGGCAGCGAGAAAGTATACCCAGCTCAGCTGGTACTGATCGCGATGGGCTTCACAGGACCGGAGAACACGGTGCTGGATCAACTCGGCGTCGTCAAAGATGAGCGCTCCAACGCGAAAGCGGACTACGGTAAGTTTGCGACAAGCGTAGACGGTGTCTTCGCTGCCGGTGACATGCGTCGTGGGCAAAGCCTCGTGGTTTGGGCGATCAACGAAGGTCGCGCAGCGGCTCGTGAAGTAGATCGTTACTTGATGGGTTCGTCGAACTTACCATAAAGATGCGGAGAAGAGGAAGGAACCCTTGGTTTGGGTTCCTTCCTTTTTTTAAGAATGAAGAAAGGTATAAGTTTTCTGAGGTATGAGAGATTGAGATGATTCCATTGCACATAATCCAATCTGCAGATCATAATGTTATACCCATCCCTTAGAATACTGCATATTTTCCAATGAGAGTTGACGTAGCCAATTCAAATTCTTATTGTTGGAAAGCGTGCAATAACCTGCAGCCAGTGTATAGGCTGTAAAGATATTTTTCCTCGTTACGGATGCGAGGGGATGTGGAATCGTGTCTGTAACGATGTTTTTCATTCTTACAGACGTGAAAAAAGCAGTTTTGTGCGCTGAGCGAGGCTGTAAAGATATTTTTCATCGTTACAGTCGCGAGGGGGAAGTGGATCGTGTCTGTAACGATGTTTTTCATTCTTACAAACGAGAAAAAAGCAGTTTTGTGCGCTGAGCGAGGCTGTAAAGATATTTTTCATCGTTATGGATGCGAGGGGAAGTGGAATCGTGTCTGTAACGATGTTTTTCATTCTTACARACGAGAAAAAAGCAGTTTTGTGCGCTGAACGAGGCTGTAAAGATATTTTTCATCGTTACAGRTGCGAGGGGGAARTGGAATCGTGTCTGTAACGATGTTTTTCATTCTTACAGACGAGAAAAAAGCAGTTTTGTGCGCTGAGCGAGGCTGTAAGGATATTTTTCACACTACAAATGCATCAAACCTAACATGAAAATATTGTTAGAATAATTTCCTATATAAGGAATAATATGATGTATTTTCGTGGACGAATACAAAAAA